>NZ_AMGM01000010.1 GCF_000298295.1 Cecembia lonarensis LW9 | reverse complement strand
AGATTATTATTAGAAACCTCATTGGAAATGCTGTAAAGTATTCCAAAAAAAATTCCTCGATTCTTATTGAGGGGAAAGAGGAGGGAGACTTTATCGTTTTATCCATCAAAGACCAAGGAATTGGTATATCTGAAGAAAAACTTTCACAAATAAGAAACCAACAGTTTTCTATCATTGAGTCAAGTCATGGAACTGACAATGAGCATGGTACTGGCCTGGGTATCAACTTATGCAAAGAATTTACAAAAATGATGGGAGGAATGATTTCTTTTGAAAGCAAACGCAATGAAGGGACCCAAGTATTTTTGAAATTTAAGCGGGTTAAGATTTTATCCAATTCACAAGATCTGAAGCCACAAAATCAGATGGTTTAGTGGTAGCGCTTTTGGAAATGATCTCCAGATCGGATAAGGCTTTATAAACCATGCTTATTTCTTCTTCTTTGATGCAGTTGTCTTCAGCCCAACGGGTATTTTTCAACCAAGACTTTATATCTTTTTCTTGAATGCTGTAATATTCGCTCAAAGCTTTGGTGCTATTTCTCTCTAGAAATAGATCCTTTGCTTTTTCATATACCATGTCTCGCAGTTTGGCTATGATTTGATGGTGGTGCTCCAAGGCTGATTTTGAGGCGACCAAAACGAAGCAGGGCCAAGGTGTGGGTATTTCTCCTATTCTTTTGAAAAGGCCGGAATCTACCAAGGGTTTTGTGGTGAATTTTTCCCAAAGAAACATTTGTGGGGTATCATGTGTAATGGCTTTTTTTGCGCCCTCCAGATCACCGATTTCTGTAAATTTTAAAAAATGCGGATTCCAGCCTTCCCTTTTTGCCAATAAAAAGGCCATAAGGTGAGAGCCTGAACCAAACCTACTTATCAGAAAGGAGGGGCTTTTTATATCGGATAAGTCCCTTGGACTCGCCTGAGCTGCAACATGTACACCCCATATAAGAGGGCTATGCACATACCATCCAATGATTTTCCCTGTGTTTCCCTCTACCCGGTCTTTGATGAAACTCTCTGTGAGGATAATGGCTAAATCCGTTGATTCTTCTCTTATGGCTTTGTTCATAGGTCCTGAGCCTTTTGGTTCATTTCGCCATACCAGTTCTATACCTTCCGATAAAAAAGGTTGATCTTCAATAACTTTCAACCAAGGAAAATTAAAATGCTCTGGAACACCCGTAATGATGATTTGCTTCATGGAATTGGAATATTTTGGCCTTTTTTCTTTGGATGATCCATTTTATTAACCATCATGTGTCGCAGCCCGATCAGTGATCAATAGATTGGAGAACCCTGCTAGAATCAGAGATGAGCCGGCAAGAACCATGGTAAAGATTACCTCCTCCCCAAACAATAGCTTATACATAAAGTTAATTCCCCCTACGGCTGCAACTATTTGTGGGATCACGATAAACATATTGAAAATACCCATATACACACCCATTTGATTGGGGTTGACCGTGCTGGACAACATGGCATAAGGCATTGAAAGTATACTCGCCCAAGCAACGCCAACCATGGCAAAGCAAATATGAAGCATCCAAGGTTCAGATATAAAAAAAATCATAATGAAACCAAAACCACCAGTAAACAGACTGAGCATGTGGACAAGCTTCCTGTTGATCTTGACTTTTGAAGTAATGAAAGCCAAAATCAATGCAAAAACCATGGAAACCAGACCATAGGTGCCGAGATAATTCCCCACACTGTCAGCAGCATTGTTATAGGCTTCTGAGCTCGTGTCAGTGGCTTTAAAAACATGCTCTGTTATGGCGGGTGTTGCAAAACTCCACATGGTAAAAAAAGCAAACCAAGAAAAAAACTGTACAACGCCCAATTTTTTCATTACCTCAGGCATGCCTGCAATGTTTTTAAATATTTCTTGTACACCCGTAAAAAAACCTTTGCTGGCTTCTTTTTCCTTTTCGAATGCTTCAAGGTCTGAAGGAGGGTACTCTTCAGTGGTCAGAATGGTATATAAAATTGAAGAAAAGAGAACGACGGCACCTACTGCAAATGCAAATTTAACAGAATCGGGGACTACACCTGGAGCTGCCGTGTTGGGTATACCGATTTGGGTCATAAACCAAGGCAAGTTACTGGCAATCCAGGTTCCTATGCCGATAATCAGGGTTTGAACGACAAAACCATAAGATCTCTGACTATCTGGTAATTTATCAGCCACCAATGCTCTAAAGGGCTCCATACTGATGTTGATTGATGCATCCAATATCCAAAGCGAACCTGCTGCTACCCATAAAGCACTGGAATATGGTGCAAAAAAAAGGGCAATGGTGGACAGAATGGCTCCGATCAGAAAAAAGGGTCTTCTTCTTCCAAATTTGTGATGCCAAGTACGGTCCGAGAGATAGCCTACTATGGGCTGTACAATCAAACCGGTCAATGGCGCAGCTATCCATAAAATAGGGATGGTATCTTTTTCAGCGCCCAAGGTTTGGAAAATTCGGGACATAAAACCTCCTTGCAGGGCAAAGCCAAATTGAATGCCTAAAAATCCGAAACTCATGTTCCAGATTTGCCAAAAGCTAAGTTTTGGTTTGTCAGTGGTTTCTTGCATTATTTTGGGTATAGCGTTAGTCGAGCTGAATGGTAAAGGCCTTACTAGAATGTGGTATGCTTACACAACATATTTCTTTACTTGAATGAAAAGGATGTGCGTGCTCCGGTAAGGGATCAAAATCCGTTAACCTGCCAAGAAATGCTATATCTTCTTTTTCTGAGTCAAGAAGCTTGCCGTCAAGCGAAATCTTTAAAGCATCCTTTCCATGTATGTAGAGCCTAATTTCATCATATTGGCTCCTAAATTCCCCTGTTGATGCTTCGAATATCAGGGCATTTTCAGAGCCTATCCAATTGATCCTTCTTTTTAAATATTGACCGTCCTTATACGCCAAAGAGGCACCATCATCCTCATAATGTGTATAGGTAGAAGTTTCCTCTCCCCAAAACAGATGCAACCTTAATATACCATCATGTGTATCACCAGTAAATTGGATATCGGATTGCAGGGCGATTACCGAACCTGATTTTACATAAACGGGTAAGTAACTGGTTGGACAGTCTTGATAGATGACTTGATTGCCATGGTACTTTTTGCTGTTGTATAGGTAGTACCAATCACCTTTAGGAAGATATACCTTTGTGATTTCTTTGTAACTTTCTACAGGTGCAATTAAAAAGGCATCACAGAACAGGTATTGGTTTTGAAAGGCAGAGTCAAAAATGATATTGTCAAAAGGATAGTCTACCACTAAGCTTTTAGCAAGTGGTTGTCCATTTTTTGAGCTTTTATAAAATGCACTGTAAATTGTAGGCAGAAGCCTATACCTTAATTTCATGTAATTTCTGGAGATTTCTTCTACTTCTTCTCCAAAGGCCCAAGGTTCTGCGTCGTTACTATTGATCATGGAGTGTGCACGAAAAAGAGGAGAAAATGCAGCAATACTTATCCATCTGGCAAATAAGCTTTTGGTAGATTCACCTGCAAAGCCGCCAACATCATAACCTGAAAATGCAACACCACTGAGGCCTAGGCTATTGACCAATCTAATACCGGCCAACATGTGTTCCTCACTGGAGATGTTGTCACCTGTCCAGGCAGCAGCGTAGCGTTGTATACCCGAAAACCCTGATCTGGTTAGAACAAAAGGTCTTTTCTCAGGTTCTTGCTGCACACATCCTTCCATAGCGCTTCTGGCCATTTGCATGCCATACACATTTCTGGCTTTCCTATGGCTTGTTTGTTCGCCCTCATAATAGAAGTCTATTAAATTTGGAGTAAACTGTCCCCAAGATGCAGGCTCATTCATGTCAGTCCAATAGCCATCTACCCCAGCATCTTTGTAAAAAATCATTTTTTCAGCCCACCATTCCCGTACGGCAGGTTTGGTGAAGTCCGGGAAAGCGCACCACCCAGGCCATACCTGGGCTTCATATATGGCACCATCCGGATAGGTAACAAATAAGTCTTTATCCTTGCCATCTTCATATGGAACATAACCATCTTCCGTTTTAATGCCTGGATCCATGATGACTACGACTTTGAAGCCTTTTTCTTTAAGCCTTCGGATCATGGTTTTCGGATCTGGAAATTTTTCCTTGTCAAAAGTAAAGACTTTATATTTTTCCATGTGATGGATATCCAGGTAAATGACATCCGCAGGCATATTTTTATTTCGGAAAGTCTCTGCCAAAGTCAAAACTTCTGATTCGGGATAATAAGAATACCTACACTGTTGGAAACCTAAGGACCAAATAGGAGGCATTTCCATGGTTCCAGTCAACCTTGTGTAGGCTTCAATAACCTGCCCGACCCCATGGTCATGCATAAAATAATAATCCAGGTCCCCATCATCCGCCGAAAAATAGATGAAACGGTTGTTGGAAGCACCGAAGTTGAAAGTGGTTTTATGTGAATTATCAAAGAAAATACCATATGCCAAATCATGGTGTAGCCCGATGAAAAATGGGATTGACATGTATAAAGGATCATCTCCAACCCCGTAGGCAAAGTAATCCGTATTCCAATTGACATAAGCCTTCCCTGCCCGGTTAAGGTTTCCGGTTTTTTCTCCCAGACCGACAAACTTTTCATTTTCCTGAACTTGCTTATAGGTACTCACCTCTGTTCCAAGCCAGGATACGGCAAAGGCGCTATCATCTTCATTGATGATTTTACCTTCCGGTGTTTCAAATCTTAAGCTGAAAGGCTGTAATTGAATGTATAAATGAATTTTCTCTGTTTTCAACAATAAGCAGTAACTACTTTCTTCCAATTCAAAAGCATGGGGATTTGCCTCTGCAATTACTGCATATGGGTTGGGGGAAAACTCTTCTTCCTGGGTTACCTGTATCCTGATGGTAGACGATTCATAAACTGAGATGTTGAAGGTTGCCTGTTTAGTATTTCCTCTAATTCCAAAGGAAGTCTTTTCCCAGAATTCAACATCACCTATCGGTACATTTCTTTTTCCCAATGATTTTTTAGCCAAGGTTGCCATTTATAATTTTAAGTTTAATGCTGGAAGGGAATTATCCTTGCCCTTACGGTAAGCTAATTTATGAAGTATAGTGAAAGTAAAAAACGAATCAAAAGCAGTAAATTGATTCGGTCAAACCAAATTTGATTCCATTTTAGGCCTATTTTTTGAAATTATCGACATTCAATCGTTTGCACAAAAAAATAGGTTTTATAAAAAATTTATTCCTTTTTCAATGAGGACTTACGGATAATTAATTCGGTATCCAGTTCAATGTTGGAGGGTTCATGTAGCCTTTCAGGTTTTTTGTCTATAATGTCAAGAAGAATTTCCGTCGCCCTTTCCCCAATTTGAAAACCTGGCTGCATCACAGTGGAAAGGGGAGGGTCAATCATAGCAGAAAACTGCCAATTGGAAAAACCCACAATGCCCACATCTTCAGGAATTTTCATCCCCAATGATTTGACAGCCATCATAGCCCCGGCAGCAACAATATCATGATGTGCGAAAATGGCATCGGCTTTATTGCTATTGTTTATAAAAAAATTGCGTACAAGTGTATAACTTTCTTGTTCATGGCCGGAAGGACAAGAGATAATCAGTTCTTCTAATATCGGAAGGCCAGCTTCTTTAAGGGCTGTCATATACCCTTCTTTTCTTTTTTTACTGATGGCAAGATTTGATGGACCAGCCAAGTGTATGATTTTCCCATATCCCTGTTTTATCAGATGTTTGGTAGCTTTGTAAGCGCCGTTAAAATCATTCACAGTAACATTCAGTGTGTTGTCAATATAGGGTGTTCGATCAAAAAATACGATGGGGAATTCTTGTTCAATGAGTCTGGTGAAGTGACTAAAATCCGTCGTTTCTTTGGAATAGCTGACCAGCAAACCATCTATCTGGTTGGAAAGCATGGTTTCCAAACTGCTTTTTTCTCTTGCCAGCTTTTCGTTAGTCTGACATAAAATTACATTATACCCGTTTCTATAAGCAATTTCTTCAATACCGCTGATAACGGTAGAAAAAAAGAAATGCACCACTTCAGGAATGATAACTCCTATGGTAAAAGATTTACTTTTTCTTAAACTCAAGGCTACCGCATTGGGTCGGTAATTTAATCTTTCAGCAACCTCTTTTACCTTTTTTTGGTTTCATCACTTATTCCAGGATAATCTTTCAATGCCCTTGAAACAGTAGATGAGGACACATTCAATTCCTTGGCTATGTCTTTAATTGTGGCTTGGCCCAGCTTCATGAAAATTATATTTTTCTAAGAATTTAAATTTAAAGCTTTTTCATCCATTTTAAAGCAAAGGCTGATTCTATTTTTTAAAAATCAAGGTCTTTCACATTTTATCGTAAATTTATTTAACTGATTTTTTATTTATGCAGACGTTTGCGGTGACGTTTGCATTTTTTTTTTGATTGGAATGTTCGATTATGACTTGCAAAATTACCTCCCATTGTATAAACTCAAATGAGGTTAGATGTTTTGATGATAAGAGGAAACCGAATAATCTTTTTGGTTATTTAATTTTATCATTAAAATATTGAATTTTATAAATACAGTACATAAAACAATAAATACCAAAACAATTATGAGATTAATTTCCAAATTAACTTGGGTAGCTTTTATGCTGCCATTATTGTGGGCATGTGGTGATCTAGAGCAACCGCCCATTATTCAACAAACTCCTGCATCCATTTCATCTCCTCCAAGTGCGATTGTCCTTACAGGTGAGGATGAAGAGGAGGTTTTAGTTTTCAATGTGACTCCTGCTGATTTTGGTACTGGAATGGAGGTAACTTATGTTATCCAAATGGACCGTCCAGGAAATGGATTTGCCAATGCTGCAGATCTCGGGTCATCTACCACTACTGTAATTGAAGTGAGTGCTGCTGAAATCAATAGAAGAGCCATCTCTAGGGGTATTGTTGCAGGTGAAACGGGCCCTATGGAATTTAGGGTAAGAGCAGTGCCATCCAGAACACTTTCTGCTTTGGAAGGTCTTCCTGTTACCATTCCTGTTACTACTTTTGCTGATGCCGTTGCCTTAAGGAACCTTTTCTTAGTAGGTGAAGCTACAGCCAGAGGTTGGGACAACAACGCCAACAACCCACCACTGTTTAGAGACCCTGAAAACACGGATTTATATGTTTATTCAGGTTTCTTTAATGCAGGTGGCTTTAAAGTATTGGAAAATTTAGGTGCTTGGCAGCCTCAATATGGTACTAATGATGGTTCTACCATTTCAGCAAATATGGGTGGTGGGGATGATCCTGATGTATTTAACGTGCCGGCTGCGGGTTATTACACCTTTACTTTCGACTTATCCACAGAATCCTTTAGCTTGGAACCAATTACAGATGTACCAGCCACCTTTGAGACAGTTGGTATTATTGGTAGTGCAACCGCTGAAGGCTGGGATGCCAGTACAGCGATGAATCAACTTGCTTTTGACAAGCACATTTATTACCTGACTGCTACCTTGGGTGATGGTGAAATGAAATTCAGAGCAGATAATGATTGGGCTGTAAACTGGGGCACTAATTCAGCCATTAGCGGAAAAGCAACTCAAGATGGGCCTAATATTCCAGTGGAGCCTGGAACCTATAAAATCTGGTTCAATTCCTTAGATGGAAGGTTCATTAAGATTGAACAATAAAATTTAGACCCATTAAAGAAAAGGGCTACTTGGAAAAGTGGCCTTTTTCTTTCATTATTATCCAGTTATTTTCAGGATTATGAAAAAAATCAGTAGTTCGTTTCTTCTTTTTTTTATCTTTTTACAAACCCTATCTTTTGCTCAGGTCACCACAATCCCGGGGTTTCCAAGAGCAGTAGATAACATTAAGATTATTTATGACGCTACCCGAGGTACCTCAGGCCTTCAAGGTGTAGACCAGGTTTATATCCATATTGGCGCTGTTACCGAAAGTCCTACATCTATCTCTTGGTCCATAGTTCCCACGCAATGGGGGGTTGATGACCCCAAGGCGAGAATGACCAAAGTAGAAGGAGAGGAAAATATTTGGGAATTTGAGCTGGTTCCAGAAGATTTTTTTGATGTTCCTGCTGGTCAAACCATCTATAGACTAGGTATTGTTTTTAGAAATATTGATGGAAACAGGGAGGGGAAAGACGATAGAAATCAAGACTTTTTTGTCAATTTGGCACAGGGATTTCAGGTTGCATTTGAAAGACCTGCCAGCAGTAGCACCCTGCTGGAAATAGGGGAGAACCAAAACATTGACATCATATCAACTGGTAATGCTTCCTTGAACATTTCAATCAATGGCACTGAAGTAGCCGCTGCTACAGGCGTGGATAGACTTTCTTATGTTTTTGAGGCAGTTGAAATTGGAGCCTATGAAATCAAGGCACAAGCTTCAGCAGGAGAGGATGAAAGTGAAGCCACTATCAATATTTCAGTAGTAGGCCCCAGTCCGAAAGCAGATCTGCCGGCCGGTGTTCTGAAGGGTATCAATTATCTATCTGATACAGAAGCTGTTCTGGTGCTCGAGGCTCCGAACAAAAAAAATGCTTTCCTCATTGGAGACTTCAATGGATGGGAGATCAGTCTCGATTATCAAATGAACCAAACCCCCGACAGGGAAATGTTTTGGTTTCACCTTAAAGACCTGATTCCTGGTGAGGAATATATATTTCAATACCTGGTTGATGGCGATATCAGGATAGGAGATCCCTATGCGGATAAGGTATCTGATCCTTTTCTCGATAATGAAATCATCCAGCAAAACAGGTATCCAGGGCTAAAACCTTTTCCACAAGGAAAAACATCCTTCCAAGCCACCTTTCTTCAAACTGCCCAGGAACCTTACGAATGGAAATATCTTGAATACAACAAACCAGCGCCTGAGGAACTGGTGGTTTATGAGTTATTGGTAAGGGATTTCGATGAAAGGAGAACCTTCAAAGCGGTGGTAGAAAGATTGGATTATTTGAAAGACTTAGGAATCAATGCCATAGAGTTGCTTCCAGTCAAGGAATTTGAGGGCAATATTTCTTGGGGGTATAATCCATCATTCTTTTTTGCGGTAGATAAATTTTATGGTCCTAAGAACCACTTGAAAGAATTGATTGATGAGGCCCATAAGCGGGATATGGTGGTGATCTTGGATCAGGTGCTCAATCATGCCTTTGGCCAAAGCCCCTATGTGAGGCTTTACAATGATGGTGATTTTGGGCCACCGACTGAAGATAATCCCTGGCTTAACCGGGTAGCAAGGCACCCCTTTAATGTTGGCTATGACTTCAACCATGAAAGCCCTTATACCAAGGCTTTTGTAGACTCTGTCAATAATTATTGGCTTACAGAATATAAAGTAGATGGTTTTAGGTTTGATTTGAGCAAAGGGTTTACCCAATTTGACTCTGGTGATGATGTGGGCTTATGGAGCCAAAGAGACGAGTCAAGGATTACCATTTGGAAAAATATTTATGATCAGATCAGAAAAGATCACCCTGATGCGTATATCATTTTGGAACATTTTGCCGACAATTCCGAAGAAAGGGAATTGGCTGATTATGGGATGATGTTTTGGGGTAACCTGAATTTTGATTTCAGAGAAATGGCCAAAGGAGGGTCAAGGAATTTTGACTGGGGATTCTATCAGACCAGAGGTTGGTCAAAGAACAATTTGGTCAGCTATATGGAAAGTCATGATGAGGAAAGGACCATGTGGGAAACCTTAACCTGGGGACAGACTTCGCCGGTCAATTTAAGGCAACTGAGCAATGCAGTAAACAGGAATCAATTGCTGGCAGCCTTCTTTTTTGCGATTCCTGGTCCAAAAATGCTTTGGCAATTTGAAGAATTTGGCTATGACCTGGAGTTGAACAATGATAGGTTAGGGATTAAGCCCACCCGGTGGGAATATCTGGATAATCCGGAAAGGCAAAGGCTATGGAGACTTTACCAGGCCATGATTAAACTGAAAAAGGAACAAAATGCTTTTAACAAACCTCAAAATGCCATTTTGAACTTGACACAAACACTGAAGACCATTCGTTTGGTGGATGATGATTTTCAGGTTTTGTTGTTTGGGAATTTTGGGCTTACAGACATCAACAATGCCAATTTGACTTTTCCCAACCCAGGGAAATGGTATAATTACTTTACAGGAGAGGAAATTGATGTGGTGGGTAATTCAAAAACCTTTAGGTTAAGGCCAAATGAATTCTTTCTTTTTACCAATCAACGGTTAAATAAACCCGAAGGGAAAATCCTGATGGAAGACCTGATTACTTCTTTTGGCCCTGAAGAAATGAAAAGTGATGAATTTAAGATATATCCAGTACCAGCTTCCAATTATGTGCGTGTAGGCCTTCCAAAAGATTATATCAATTTCAATTATCGGGTAATAGATGTGACAGGTTCGGTGTTAAAAGAAGCACTGTTTGATGGTCAGGACGATATTTTGCAAATAGATTTAAAGGATTTTAAAGCGGGTCTTTATATCTTTGAAATCTTTGATAACCGTCAGGTCATCAGAAAACGTTTTATCAAACATTAAAAACCTATTGTACTAACATCATGAAATTCAAACCAGGAGTTAAATTCGGAGAGGAACTGAAGGACTTATTGGACTATGCCAAAGAAAGCGAATTTGCTATGCCTGCGGTAAATGTAATCAATACCAGCACTGTCAATGCGGTATTGGAAACAGCCAAAAAGGTCAATTCACCCGTTATCATACAGTTTTCAAATGGAGGCGCCCAGTTCTATGCAGGTAAAGGTATGGGTAATACCAATCAGCAAGGAGCTATTCAAGGGTCAATTTCCGGTGCTTTGCATGTACACAGGATGGCAGAGGCCTACGGTGTACCTGTAATATTGCATACCGATCACTGTGCGAAGAAGCTTTTACCTTGGATCGATGGTCTATTAGAAGAGGGAAAGGCATTCTATGCAGCCAATAAAAAGCCTTTGTTCAGCTCTCATATGTTGGACCTTTCAGAAGAAACTGTGGAGGAAAACATTGAGATTTGTGTGGACTATTTCAAAAAAATGAAAGCCCTGGAAATGGGTATTGAAATTGAATTGGGAATTACCGGAGGGGAAGAAGATGGTGTAGACAATACCGATGTGGACAGCTCCAAACTTTATACCCAACCTGAGGAAGTGGCTTATGCTTACGAGCACCTCAAAGCGGTAGGGGATTTGTTTACCGTTGCCGCCTCCTTCGGAAATGTACATGGCGTATATAAACCTGGGAATGTGAGTTTAAAACCCATTATTCTAAAAAATTCACAAGATTATATTGCTCAGAAATTTGGAACAGGGCCTAAGCCTGTATTCTTTGTTTTCCATGGTGGATCTGGCTCTACAGTAGAAGAGATAAGAGAAGCTAATAGTTACGGTTCTATCAAGATGAATATCGATACCGACCAACAGTGGGCATTCTGGGAAGGAGTGAAGAATTACTATCAATCAAACGAGGCCTATCTTCAGACGCAATTGGGTAACCCTGAGGGTTCCGATAGCCCAAATAAAAAGTATTATGATCCGAGGGTTTGGTTGAGGAAAGGTGAGGAAAACTTTATCAAAAGGTTGGAATTGGCCTTTGATATGCTGAATGCTATTGGAAAGAACTGATTTTCAAATCAAAAATTTATCGAAAAAGTCACTGGATCGGTGACTTTTTCCTTTTAAATCAATAAGCTATGAAATTACAACTTGGCCTATTTATCTCAACATTGTTACTTATTTGGTCTTGTAGCGGGAAAGGAAAAAATGAAGTGGAAAATCATTGGCCACACGCAGGGATTACCTATGAAATTTTCATTCAATCTTTTTATGACTCAGATGGTGATGGCATCGGTGACTTCAACGGTGTGATCAAAAAACTGGATCATGTCAAGGAACTTGGGGCAAATGCCATCTGGTTTATGCCCATTATGCCTTCTCCTACTTACCACAAATATGATGTCACTGACTACAAAGCTGTTCATCCTGATTACGGTACCATGGATGATTTTAAACAATTGTTGGAAGAGGCGCATAAAAGGGATATTAAGATTGTCATAGATCTGATCATCAACCATACCAGTACAGAGCATCCATGGTTTTTGGAATCAAAGAAAAGCCGGGATAATCCTTATAGGGACTATTATGTCTGGGCACAGAAAGATACAATTGCAGATTTTATCAACAAAAAGACCATCACATTGGACAGTGATAATATCAGGCAATGGCATGATCCGGGCTTTGGTCAGGATTATTATTATGGGTTTTTCTGGGGGGGCATGCCGGATTTGAATTTTGATAACCCCAAGGTCAGGGAGGAAATATATGAAATTGGCCGCTTTTGGTTGGAAGATATTGGCGTAGATGGCTTCAGATTAGATGCAGCCAAGCATATTTTTCCAGATGATAGACCGGAAGATAACCATGCTTTTTGGAAAGAATTCCGGGATAGAATGACAGCCATCAAATCAGACATATATTTGGTTGGAGAAGTATATGATCGAAAAGAAATTGTAGCGCCATATTTGCCTGGTCTTCCTGCCTTATTCAACTTTGATTTTCATTATACATTGATTGAGGCTTACCAAAAGGAAGATGGAATGCTTTTGGCAAAAAAACAGAAAGAGGTTTTGGATTTTTACTTGGATATCACCAAAGATTTTATTGATGCTACCTTTTCTTCCAATCATGACCAACCTAGGTTGTTAAACTCCTTGGATGAAAATCCAAGAAAATTAAAACAGGCCATCAACATCCTGATGACCATGCCTGGTGCACCTTACCTTTACTATGGGGAAGAAATTGGTATGCTGGGGCAGAAACCGGATGAGCATATCCGGGAGCCATTTTTATGGGACATTAAGGCCAATGATAAAGGAAGAACAAGCTGGATTGAACCTCAATATTCCATAGATGAAACAGTGACTCCCTTGGCCATACAAAAGTCGATGAGTACCAGTTATTTTAATCATTATAAGGAAATCATCCGCTTGAGGAATACCAACAGGGCATTGGCATTGGGTAATTTGGAGCTATATGAAGGTACCTTGCCTGATCCTATCATGGCCTTTTTCAGGAATCATAAGGACCAGAAAGTTTTTGTTGCGCATAATTTAAGCGATATCACACATCATATCGTAATTCCAGAAGATTACCATGAGGTGATCTATAAGTACGGTTCACCGGAATTGGAGAAAAATACCATCACACTTCCAGCTTATGCGAGTATTGTGATTGAAAAAGAAGATTAAAAGAAGCTGTCTTATAAAGATTTTCAATTTATTTCCCAAACAAAATTCTGTTTAAGCATTGGTCCCTTTGTACATTAGTGGCTTCTTTGTGATTAAAAATAGCACAAAGGCCCTAAAATAAAAAGTTTCAATAAATTAATACCAAATAAAATTTGGATAATATTTTGAAGTTTTTAATCATGAGACAGCCTCTTTTATGTTGATAAAATTTTCACCACATGGAAATCATACTCATCGACTTCTTTATGACCAACAATCGCTTTGGCAATAGGCGTATAAACAACTTTATTGTTGATGACACCGGCCATTACATCATATTTACCTTGCATTAAGCCTTCTACAGCAGCTACCCCGAGTTTACTGGCAAGTACCCTGTCCAATGATGAAGGTGCTCCACCACGCTGTAAATGCCCCAAGATAGTTACTTTGATGTCATAATAGGGGAGTTGTTTTTTGATCTTCTCAGCTATTTCTGCAGCACCACCACTTTTTCCCCCCTCAGCTATGATTACAATATTGGACTGCTTCATCGCTTTAGTCCTGGCTTTTAATCTTTCCACCAGTCGCTCTATGGGCATTTTTTTCTCAGGTATCAATGTAGCGGCAGCTGCACTGCCAATGCCTGCATTGATCGCAATAAAACCGGCATCCCTACCCATAACTTCTACAAAAAACAGCCGGTCATGCGAGGTTGCTGTATCTCTGATTTTATCAATGGCCTCAATGGCCGTATTACATGCCGTATCAAAGCCAACAGTCAGGTCTGTACCTGCTAGGTCGTTATCAATAGTGCCCGGGATACCAATAGCAGGAATACCGAATTCTTTGTAAAATAGATGTGCACCTGTAAGGGAACCGTCCCCACCGATCACAACCAATCCATCTATTTTGTGCTTTTGAAGGTTTTCAAATGCTTTTTTGCGTCCTTCGGGTGTTCTGAACTCCTGACTTCTCGCGGATTTAAGGATGGTGCCTCCCCTTTCTAAGATATGGCTGATATGTTTGGATTCGAGTTTTTTGATATCATTCTGAATCATACCTTCATAACCTCTAAAGATGCCATACATTTCCAGGTTATAAAAGAAGCCAGCCCTTACAGTAGCACGTATGGCAGCATTCATTCCCGGAGCGTCTCCTCCTGAAGTTAAAACAGCAATTCTTTTTATAGTTTTTATTTCCATGGAATTAAAGTCTAGTAGTCAATTGTTGAAACATCAAACTAGCAGCAGCAGGATTCGTTGCCAAAGGGATGTTATGGACATCACAAATCCTCATGAGCATTTGCACATCAGGTTCATGAGGATGTTTATCCAAAGGGTCACGGAAAAAAATTACCATTTCCAATTCCTTTTGGGCTGCCATAGAAGCAATTTGTGCGTCTCCTCCAAGTGGTCCGGATAAAAGTCTCTGTACTTTGAAACCTGCACGCTCGATATGCGACCCAGTGGTACCAGTGGCGACCAATTCAATATTAGCGTGGTTCAATTGATCTTTAAAACCACTTAAAAAGTGGACCATGTCGGCCTTTTTTCCATCATGGGCAATTAAGGCTATTTTCATCATGCTATTAATAGGTTTGAGTTCGAAAGTTAGGAAATTTTAAATATATCCTTGCCAAATGACACCATGATTCTCTATGTATTACTTAAGACTATCAATTTAAAATATTGTTGTTTTGAAGTATATACAAATAATTGTTTAAAAATTTGGCGAAAAATGAAATAAAATATAAAAAATCAGTAATTTGAACGATTACAAAATTAATTTATCATCAAATTATTTGTTTTATGAGCCTAATAAAAGAATTTAAAGATTTTGCAGTGAGGGGGAATGTGATAGACCTCGCTGTAGCAGTCATCATTGGAGGGGCATTCGGTAAGATTGTCTCATCTTTTGTCAATGACATCGTCATGCCGCCGATAGGTGTGCTATTGGGTGGAGTTGACTTTAAAGATTTAACTATCACTCTTAGAGAAGCCTATGTCGTGGAAGGAGGAGAAGAGATGGCTGCAGTGGTCTTGAGTTATGGCAATTTTATCCAAAATGTAGTGGATTTTGTGATCATTGCATTTGTGATCTTTTTGGCTATAAAAGGCATCAATAATCTTAAAAAGAAAAAAGAGGAGGCTCCAGCACCGCCACCGGCACCACCTAAATCAGAGGTTCTATTAGAAGAAATTCGCGACTTGTTAAAAAATAAATAATCAAAAAAAGCAGCGAAGGCTGCTTTTTTTAGTTACTTCTACCGCCTCGTCTTTCCCTACCTTGTTGCATTCTGTAAACCTGTCTTGTAAAATCCCTGTTTACTGATCCCAGTTTGACAGCTTGGGAAGGACTGATGGCTTGCTGTATTTCTTCCATAAACTGCCGCTCTTTTTGGAGCATTTTTTCTTGGATGTTAAACCTTTTTTTAATCAACTCTTTGGCTTTTGCATCATCGGTTTCGTTGCTTGCAGCCCTGTTTATGGCCGACATCTCCTCCATCATTTTACCCCTTTCTTCCTGATATTGATTGAATAGGGGCCAAAATTTTTCTGCCTGATTGGGTTTAAGGTCCAGCCTGTTTGTAATGAAGGCAACCCTGGCAGCCTCAAGCTTTTCTTTATCGTATTGTTGTTCCCCTCTTTGACCAAATACAGTTAGCGATAAGGAAAACAAGGTGATTATAAGGATCAATTGTTTCATTACTTTCGGTTTTAGTACCATATATTGTTTTCAAAATCATCCTCTTCCCAATTGTATTCACTCCATTCAGCCAGTATGATTTCATCCAAAATATCATTAGGGTTTTCAGCCAACATCAATACATCTTCTACTTGCCAGTAATCTGCGTTGATATACCTGTCAATTTCCTGACTGATGTTATTGGTTTCTGTTGCAGTTGATTGACCGACATCATTCAGGAAATAAATACCAAGGCCTAAAACCAATACCGCTGCTGCAGCATATTTTTTAAATACAGAAATCTGCTTGACTTTCTCCCGTTCATGCCGTTGCAGTATCTGTTCGGATAATCCATCAAAATATCCGTCAGGTGTATTGTAAATGTTTTTTTTGCTGATATTATCCATAATTCTTTTATTAGACAATTGTTATGGTTCAGGGTTTATTCTGAACGTAATTCATTTTCTATTTTTTTAACGGCATGGTGATAGGACGCTTTGAGTGACCCCACCGATGTATCCGTGATTTTACTGATTTCTTCATAGTTAAGGTCTTCAAAATATTTCAAATTAAAAACCAGCCGTTGCTTATCGGGTAAGTGAAGTAGTGCTTTTTGCAGTTTTCTTTCTATTTCATCACCATCAATCAAAGGTGAATGATCTACATGATGCTTCATCAACTCTTCATGATCCGATAAATCAACAAAAAACCTTTTCTTCTTTTTGGCTAAAAAGTTTAGGCTTTCATTTGTCGCTATCCTGTATAACCAGGTAAATAAGCTGGAGTTTCCCTGAAATTTATTGATATTTTTAAAGGCCTTGATAAAAGTAATCTGGGTAAGGTCATCTGCATCCTCGTGGATGATAACCATTTTTCTGATAAGCGAATATACTTTTTTCTGATAAGTTTCAATGAGCTGCCTGAATCCCAATTCTCTGCTCGCGGGGTTTTTGATGAGATCAAGAAGTTCTTTATCAGTTAAAGTTGTCATCTTCATACTTTTACATAAAAAATAATCGGAGGCTTAACGCACAACTAAAATGCGCCTGAGTAAATTTAAAATAAAAAAGCGGGTTTCCCCGCTTCTATCTTTAGATCTCTAAAATGTAATCCAGGATTCCCGCGTTTTTTCCTTTAGGTCTGGTAACCAAAAGGGGTAATTGGTCATTGAGTTGTATCAAGCGTTCGGCCATACTTCCAATGAAAAGTGCAGTGGCAGCGGTTCTGCCTTTAGCACCAATAATAATAGCATCAGCATTGATTTCTTTGGCTTTTGCTAATATATCCTCTACCGGATCATCATCCTCGTCCTGGGTATAAACAGGGGTAATGGTAATATCCTTGGTGTCAATTTTCCGTATAAATTTTTTGAAGTTGATTTCGGCATGCATTTTCATGATTTCGGTAAATTCTTCATAGCTTTTTCCTGTAAAATGGTAGCCTGAAGGAACCGTAAATACATTTTGACAGACGATCTCTGTATTTATACCATATTTTTCAGCGATCAAAATGGCTTCCTCCATGGCATCCTTGGAGTAATCCGAAAAATCTGAAGGAACCAATAAGCGGTCAATTTTTGGACTGGCATCTTCCGGAATGATCAATAAAGAACAACTTGCTCTCCTTGCCAATCGCTGGGATATGACACCTGTTCCTGGAAGGTTGACCTTTCTCCCTACGATAATCATATCCGCTGATTTTTCGTGGGCCAGTTTGAGTATCTTTTTGGATAACTGTCCTTCCTTGACCACGTAAGAAAATTCTATATCCCCATTTTTCCCAAAACTCTTCTCCACCACAGCCTTCATCTGTGATTTTCGCTCTTCCACCATATTCTCTATCAAGCTGGGGAATTCATTGAGTACCTCTTTGGGAATATTGAGGTTTCTGATGACGTTGGTGAAATAGACTTTTTTGGTTTGATTGGCATTTGCAATAAAAGAAGCAAATCTGACCAAAGTTTCATCCAGTGAGGTCTGGTCCAAACAAACAATAAGTTTCTTGATTTGATACATTTTTCAATAGTGCCTTTTGATGCTGCAAAATTAATGATAATATCTATGAATAAATTTTATTTTTAGAATAATATTTTGATAAATACCAATATTATTTTGATGTAACAGTCAAATATTTTGTGTTGCCAGCCATTTTCATATGGCTCAGCATTATCCGAATAGGAATTTACTCAATTTGATCATAGAAAGGATGCGGAACACATTGTTTTTATGTAAGTGGAAAGTTTTTGCCTTGATTGTCAAGTTTAAAAAGCTCCTTTTTTGCTGGATGGGGAAATTGAACTTTTAAAACCTAACGAAGAGGGATATAATCCGTATATTTGCATAAAGGCTCAGGTCGCTGACATGTTCCAACTTCACAATTAAATTACAATACCGAGTGAAGCCCTTTCCAAAAGCAGGCCTCATCCCATTTTCTTTCAGGATTTGGGACCTCGTATCTCAGGATGCAGGATAACAGTGGACGTTTGCGGAATCCAGGCAGCTCAAATCTTGTCTATAAAGAGGTTTGGTAACACTCTAAGGCCTGAGTCCTTTTATTTTTTGAATCAATTCTTTTTGACTGTCCTTTGCGATTTTTAATGCGATAAGGCCCAACAAATATAAAAATGTGATAAGCAAGGAGCGTAGGAGCAGATCCCAAAATCCGGTGGATAACCAAAATAAAAGGAAGTATTGGAGTACGTATACAAAAAGTCCCAACAAAATAATTTTGAGAATATCTAATGAAAAAGGATCTAGTCCCAATCTGATTTTTACATAGGTGTATTTGATAAGGTTATAGCTAGCCATGGCGATCAGCGATGCCATGGCTGCGCCCTCAATGCCATAGCTGGGAATCAATAGTAAATTCATCAGAATAACGAGGGCACTCATCAACAACGTGGCGGTGATGTTGAAAACATAGTATCGGGAATAAACAATGATTTCTCCGTTGATTGAAAATAAAATATCTATGATTTTGCCCAGACCTATCCAAAATACCACCCATTTACCGGCTTCATAAATTTCTTTGTTGGGTACAAAGTGATAGAGATTATCCACATTAGCCCATATGCCGATAAAAAGCAGGAGACAAATAAGCAGCTGATGAACGGCTACCTGCTTGTAAAGCCGGTCAATTTTTTCCAAACGATTGGCCACAAAATACTCGGAAATAAGAGGCATAACCACTTGGGAAACAGCTCTCCTTGGCATTTCTATCACAATGGCAATGGCAAAACCAATGCTGTACACGGCATTGGCGTCCAAACCAATCATAGCAGCCACCATCAGACTGTCAATTTTCATAATCAGCAAAGAGCCAGTGGTGCCCAAAAAGGTAATCAGGTTATACTTCATAAACTCTCTCCTGAAACCATAAGGAAAAACTTGGAAGTTAAATTCTAATTTGAAAATCCCTAACCTGACCATATAAGCTATCATTCCTGCCAAAGTGAGCAGGTAAATCATTGAAAGTGACCAAATGAGTTGGCTGAAACTCAGCCAATCTTGGAAATAAGCCAAGACGATCAATGAGGCCAGTATTCTCAACAGGACTTCCCTGAAAAAGGTGGGTACAGCAATTTCCAAAAAAGACCGGCAAAAGGCATCTAAAATAGAATTCAAAACAGAAAACAGCATGATCAAAAGTACTACACCAAAAAAATCAAGTACCTCAGGAGAATTGGCAGCAAAGGCAAGTACCAGATAATCCCGTAAGCCTATAAAAATAAGGGCAACCAATACCGCACCGACTAAACTCAGTAGCAGACTCATGGTGAAAAATGAAAACTGCTTCTCTTTGATCCTTGGATAAAACCGTGTGATTCCATTACCTATGCCAAGCTGCGCAAAAGGTACAAGAATCAGCGCCAGGTCCTGCACTGTCCTGAAAAGGCCCAATTGGTCTGGATCAAGAACGTAAGGAAGAAGCCATAATACATTAAAATAACCGATCAGCACACCGAGATAGGAAGAAAAAGTGGTCAGTATGCTTTGCTTGGCGATGATTTTCATACAAAACAAAAATAGGAATAAGACGGAATAATTTCCTTTAAATTAATTTTCATCTTTTTTAGAAATTGGCAATGCCAGTACATTACAAAAAGAACCATGAAAATTAGAGATCGTACTCAACTTCCCTCTTAAGCCAATTTCATATAAGGAATAATTGCGTTGTTTTAAAAAGTTTAAAATATCTTGAGCTTCATAGCCTGCTGCAAGACAAGCTTCTCTGTTGATTTCAATAAGCAATTTGGGTTGAAAGCGATTAAGGGTTTTTTCTGCTCCTTGTAGGACTTGTAATTCAGCACCTTCTACATCTATTTTGATAAAGTCCAGGGATTGACATTTCAAAGCAAGGAGTTGTGCATCAAGGGTATCAAGAGGGATTTTTTGGATCAGGACTTTATGAGATGCAGTTGGAAAAATAGTGTTTACCCCCTCATTATCCCCCTCACGTCCATATAATCTGATTTCTCCTGATTGATTGGATAAGCCCATTTTGATGGGTAGGACAGTATCTTCAAAGTCCGGATTAAGTTTGATGTTTTCAATCAATTGATCATATAGTAGATCCATGGGTTCAAAAGCAATCACTTTTCCTTCCGGACCGATTTTTCTTAATGCCCAAAGGGTATATTCACCTTGGTTGGCTCCAATATCAACAAAAGTGTCTCCCTTCCTCAGGAATTTTTTCAATATAAAAATGGGCCTCCAGTCATGGGCGCCCCTCCAATAAATGGCAGCACCCATGCTTTTGGAAATGTCCACTTCCATGCGCAGTCCTTGAAAGGTAAAAGTACGCAAGGTAGAACTTCCCGATTTAACAGGATACAATTTTCTAAGCAGTTGTACGATGAAGTAACCACCTGGGATGATGTATAGGTTTCTCGAAAATGATGCAAGTATTTTTTCCATCGTGGCTGTATATTCAGTGAGCGTAGGGTAGGGTGTTGAAAAGTAGCGCTTTTCGTACTGCTTTTGAATAGTTGTTGATAATAGTGGAACTCACCTCGTTTTGATGCTCTTGGGTTACTCCGCTTTGTATCCTGCTGATAACCAATTTTTCCAGCAGATTAATGTCCCTGTGCGTCAAAAGAACACCATTGTTTCCTACAATTTCAGGTAGGTTGTTTACTTGGCTGACTATGGGAATACATCCACATAGCATGGCTTCACATAGCGCGCAACCAAATCCTTCAAATGCGGAGAGTTGAAAATAAAATGTGGTTTTTTGATAATATGCCTTCAGCTGCTCAGCTGAAAGCTGACCTAGAAACTGAATGTTTTTTGGTACATCCAGCCCAGAAGGTTTATCCATTCCTGCAATAAAAAATGTACAGGATTCCAGCCTCTTGGCTAACTCTAAAATCAAATCCCCTCCTTTAAGGATATATTGAGGTGCTGAAAGCACCGCCAAAAAACTGTCCGGCTTTTTTTTAGTACCCTTATCCAATTTCCAGAATTCAACATCAAAACCATTGGGAATTACTTGATATGCGGTTTTTAAATTTGGGAAATGCGCCATGAAGCCATTTGTGACCTTGCGCTCTTTCTGTAAAAAGTTGTTTTCTGTAAACACCAATGACTGACTTACCGGTAAAAGCATACTTGCCCATTCATAGGACTTTTTACAGAACCATTTGAGAAGGGGGATTCTTAAGCTACCATAATTTAATGCCGGAATACTGGCACAATCTGTCCCGTGAAGAATAATGTATACTGGCTTGCCAAAAACTTTCCCCAAAATAGCAGGAAAAAATGACCAATATCCACCAAAATGAACCAGGACAAAACTTACCTGTTGGATATGAACCAGGATGTGAAAAAACTGCGCTAAAAGATAAAGCGGTGCTTTGGTTTTTTGGGTCCAATTGTAAGTATTAACAATCAGCTCATATCTTTCAAGTAGCATCATGATGTCCTGACGCACAAAGGACGGGAAAGCAGGTGTTACCAATAAAACTTTTGGCTTGGTCATGTGCCTTTTTTAAGGGTATATACAGTGAAAGCAATACTTCCCACCAACAACAATGCTATCAGGTATTGGAAGATAACGACCAGTGTTTTTGTGTTGTAATAAACCTTAGGCTCAAATGAAAAAATGACTTCGTGACTTCCCTGAGGAACCTGAAGCCCACGCAGTAAATAATTCGCCCGGATGATGGGGCTTTCATTTCCATTGATTGTCGCTATCCAGCCTTTTGGATAATAGATTTCTGAAAATACTACGAGGCCGGCAATATCTGCCTGGACTTTATACACCAATTCATTAGGGCCTCTTTGGATTAATTGTACAGTCCCACTACCAGCAGCTTGCTCACCATATTCCTGTTCGTTAACCGTGGCTACTGTCTTGGTGTCCATGTTTGACACCTGTATGATTTCATCGTCATTGGTGATGACCCCTTGCACGTTTTGAGGAAACCATCCATGTCCATTGGCTTCAGGGTTAAGGAAAACAGCGTTTTCTCCCCTTCCTGCTAGAATATATTTGGCGTTAAGCATATTCAAAGCCTTTAAGCCTTGCCAATCAAATGTGCCATCTTGGGCCTTTTGGACAAAGTCCTGGATTTCAATACCCAATACATTTTCAATTAATTCCTGGTATCTTTTCATTTTGGCACCATGATACCCGCCGATACTATGATGGTAATAACTGGTCCTCGCCTCGTTAAATGGATTGTCGATATTCAATACCCTATAATAATCCTTGTCCCGTAGGATTTTCTCGTCCGCAGGGCTAGGTGCAAAAAACTGCTCGGAAGGGCTGTATTGCATGGCTTCTTCTCCCAAATACCGCCTGTTGATACCCCATAGGTCAATGACCAAGATGATCGCTAGCGCCAACCCGGCAAATTGAGTGGAAATTTTCTTTTTGAGGGCAGCAAAAATCAATCCCCCTGCTAAAAGAATAAAGATTACAGTTTTTAATGCACTGCTGCGCAGTAATGATTTGCGGTCTTCCATTAAGGCGTCTGCCAACCAATTGGGGAAGTTGGTATCTATGGCTGCACGGAAGCTGAACATACCTGCAAATAGCCAGAAGAAGGCAGCCAAACCAGCTGTAGTGCCCAGGGCAATCAGCAGGTTTGTATTGATTTTTTTTATTGCTGTTGATTTAAATAACTGCTCCAGTCCTATACTGCCCATAACGGGGATGGCAAACAGGGTCATGGAAAAAGCCATGGTCACTGCCCGGAACTTATTGTAACCCGGTAAGTAATCAAAAAGTAGGTAATTGAACCATTCAAGGTTTTTGCCCCAAGCAAGTAAAATAGAGAAAAGGGTGATGCCCAGAAATACTGATTTTTCTTTACGAGGCGCATAGAGTAGGCCGATAACAAACAAAAATACCATAATGGCCCCGCCATAAATAGGTCCTCCTGTTCCTGGTTGGTCTCCCCAATAAGTTCGTGCGTTCTTAACAAACTCCCTTGTTTGGGCAGGGTCTACACCGTTGGTTCTGAGTGCCTGTTCTGTGGCTGAATCATCTGGCAATTGCTCCGTACTTCCACCTCCGTAAAGGTAAGGGACCAGTAATGTCAAAGTTTCCAGTTTTCCCTGGGACCAATTGAATGCATAATCTTTGTCCAGACCAGAACCGGCCGATGTGCTAGAAGTGATATTGGAAGGGCCTCTTGTGGAGAAAGGGCTGTATTCTAAAACCGTCATGAACCTGCTCATGTTGGCCCCTATAGCCAGCAAAAGACCCAATGACAGAATACCGACTGCTTTTCCAAAATCTGGAATCGCCTTTTGTTTGATGGCATAGGAGAGTTCACCAACTCCATAAAACAAAACAATCCAAAGCGTATAGTAAGTAATCTGAAGGTGGTTAAACTTAAGTTGCAGCATCATGCCAAAAGCAAAAAGGGCTAGACCTAAGAGGTATTTTCTCTGCATGCTAAGGTGAATTCCTGCTAGAATTAAAGGGATTAAACAGATGGCCCAGATTTTAGCATTATGTCCTGCATCCAAACTGATCAAATGAAAGGTGTTGAATGCAAAAGCGATAGCACCGGGAATAGCAAATTCCGACCTTACTTTAAAACTTAAGAGCAATATGTACATGGCTACCATGCCAAAAAACAAGGAATTGATGGGGTGCGGTAGGCCCAGGGTGATTATTTTAGTCAGGCTGTTGGTAATATCACCCGGCACCTCAAAGCTTACCAGGTAAGCGGGCATTCCGCTAAACATGCGGGAGGCCCACAATGCCTCTTCACCGGTGTCTGCCCTATGGTCAAGGATTTCTTTTGCCGCACCTTCCCATTGGAGGATGTCATATTGGAAAATGATTTTTCCATCAAAAACTATTGGGGAAAAATAAAGTAAAACTACAAGGTAAAAAACGGAAATCCCGATAAGGTGGGGGAGAATGTCTTTTTTGAAATCGATCTGCATTGTATTCTGTTAACGGCTATGCTTAGACAGCCTGCAAATTAGGAATAAATGCGAAAAGCTCTGAGATATCGCGATCAATTCTATCAATTTTCCTTATCAATATTCAGGTAAATGAAGCAAACGCTATGGACTTTCTTAGCTTTTGCCAATGCTTATTCCCTTTTCTTATTCAGCTTTAACCAAATTAATTCCTATTTTTGCCACAAATAGAATACTGGCATGTTTGATAATCTTAGTTTAAAATTAGATAAAGCTTTTAAAACCCTAAAGGGCACGGGTAAAATTACCGAAATCAATGTGGCGACTACGGTCAAAGAGATCAGAAGGGCCTTGATTGATGCGGATGTGAATTATAAAGTAGCCAAGGAAGTTACAGATACCATCAAGGAAGAAGCCTTGGGTAGGGATGTGTTGATTGCCGTTTCCCCAGGTCAGTTATTGATCAAAATCACCCAAGAGGAATTGACCAAATTGATGGGGGGAACAAAAGTAGATGTCAATATTAAAGGAGATCCAGCAGTAGTGTTGATTTCAGGTCTACAGGGTTCCGGTAAAACTACCTTTTCAGGGAAGTTTGCCAGCTTGCTCAAAAAACAGGGCAGACAGGTGCTTTTAGCAGCCTGTGATATTTATAGGCCTGCTGCGATAGATCAGTTAAAGGTCTTGGGAGAGCAAATAGGGGTAGAAGTTTATGCAGAGCCGGAAAATAAAAATGCGCTGGAAATTGCCAGCCGTGCTGTAGAATACGCCAAGAAAAACGGTAAAAAGATCGTCATTGTCGATACGGCCGGTCGTCTTGCCGTGGATGAACAGATGATGCAGGAGATTGAAGCTTTGAAAAAAGCACTCAATCCTTCCGAAACCTTGTTTGTTGTAGATTCCATGACGGGTCAGGATGCGGTCAATACTGCAAAGACCTTTGACGAAAGGCTGAATTTCGATGGTGTGGTTTTGACCAAGTTGGATGGAGATACCCGTGGTGGTGCCGCCATTTCTATTCGTCACGTAGTCAATAAACCTATTAAATTCATCTCTACCGGGGAGAAAATGGAAAATATTGATGTTTTCCACCCTGACAGGATGGCCCAAAGAATTTTGGGTATGGGTGATGTGATATCCTTGGTAGAGCGCGCCCAACAGACCTTTGATGAAGATGAAGCCAAAAGGCTGAATGCTAAGATCAGAAAAAACCAGTTTAATTTTGACGATTTCCTTTCTCAGTTGGAGCAGATCAAAAAGATGGGAAACATCAAAGATTTAATGGGCATGATACCTGGTATGGGCAAGGCGATGAAAGGCTTGGATTTTGATGATGATTCATTCAAGCCGGTAGAAGCCATTATCAGAAGTATGACACCAAATGAAAGGGAAAACCCGGACATCATTGATGGCAGCAGAAGAAAAAGAATTGCCAATGGTAGTGGAAGGTCCATCACTGAGGTAAATAACTTGATGAAGCAATTCTCCGATATGCGCAAGATGATGAAGCAGATGAATAAAATGGGCGGTGCAAAGCGGGCCTTAGGCGGCATGCTTCCCGGTATGGGGAAAAGGTGAGTTGTAGGGGACTAGAGACTTAGGGATTGAGAGAGAGGCTTAGTGAGGGTTCAAGATGTAGAATAGGGAATAGGAAAAAGGTTAAAGGGTTAAATGTGAGATCGGTTAACGCTTAACGTGTTAACAGTTAACCATTAACCGTTAACAGTTAAAAGGTTTAAGTCATTTTAAGCCTGTACCTCTTCCCTGGTAAGGATTGTATAAAACCCTCAAATTCAAGGTTTAATAGCCTGATAGCTAAAGTGGAAACAGAGGTGTTTAGTGCCAAAGCTAACATGTCTATTTCCACTTCTTTTTTTGTTTGAAGCAGGGTAATGATTTCCTGGTCTTCCTCCTCGAATTTAGATAAATCCCAAATGTTGGCACCATTTTGATGAAGTGAATCTTTTGACCAACCCAAACATTCTTCTAAGTCTTTTGGTCCGGTGAAAATAGAGGCTTTCATGCTTTTAATCAGGTTATTACAGCCTTCTGAATAGGTTGCCTGAAGATTACCAGGAACCGCAAAAACTTCTTTATTGTAACTGTAGGCAATTTCTGCAGTGATGAGGGCACCGCCTTTTTTTGCTGCTTCTACCACAATCAAAGCATCCGAAAGCCCCGCAATAATTCTATTTCTCTTGGGGAAGTTTGTCGGGTGCATGACTGTTCCGGGAGGAAATTCACTTAAAACACCGCCTGATTCCAGCATAGCTTCGGATGTAGCCTTATGGGCTGATGGGTAAATTTGATCTACTGATGAACCTAGAACGGCTAAAGTTGGTAATTCCAGCTGTAATGCACAGCGGTGTGCCTCAATGTCAACCCCATAGGCTAGGCCACTGATAACCGTAGGCTGGTAAGGGGCAAGGTCCTCTACGATTTTCTTGGTGATACTCCTTCCATAATCCGTTACATTCCTTGTGCCGACTATGCCTATGGTTCTTGATGTATTGAAATTACTATTACCTTTTTTAAAAAGTACCATAGGACAATCATCTAGGCCTTTTAGTCGCTGGGGAAAATTGGTGTTCGAAAAAGTAATGATGTCAATGTTTTTTTTAATACACTGTGTCATTATGCTATCAGCTTCCTTTAAAAAGTCCTCTTTATGATTTCTCAAGGCAAGAAGGTTTTTGTTGATTCGAGGAACCTTGGAAAGTTTTCCTAAAGGCATTTCGAAAAATTGCTTCGCAGAACCTGTATAAGCCACTATACTCCTATATACTGATGGACCTATTTTGGGGAGTAGGTTCAGGGCGATTTCATACAGCTGTTCATCTTTCTCCTGATTTGGCATGCAGACTATCCCTTATTTCCATTAAAAATTTTCTGATTTGGTGGAGTCTGTCCACCGTGCTGGCTTTGTCAAAAACTTTCTCCTGGTCTTTTTTTATGACCTCTTGCGCACCTTGTAGGGTATATCCTTTTACTTTGACCAATTGAAAGATGTACCGTATTTTTTCTATATCATCCTTGGTGAACCTTCTGTTTCCTTTTTTGTCTTTTTTAGGTCGTATGATATCAAATTCCCCTTCCCAATAGCGAATCAAAGAAGGTGCAACTTTGAACAATGTTGCTACTTCACCTATGGAGTAGTATTTTTTTTCTATTTCACGTTCTTTATAAGGCACAAATGGTAGAGTTTAAATATTGGAAAATCATATGGTCTTCAAACTTGAATATACCATCTTTTTTCAAATTTAAATAATGAAGGGTGACAAGTAAACTAAAATTTAATCGGATAAATTTAAATTACTGAAAATGAGTGATCTATTTTATTAAATATGGCTTTTATGACTTGAAAATTTGAGACATAACCTGCCACTTTTCACCTGATTCCCTGCCGGGAAGGGTTTGCTGATAATGCGACATAAGCTTCTCCCATTCCTGAACCTTTGGATTGGCAAGATCAGCCTTACTTTTTGCTTCAAAAGAAAAACCATCATCTGTTTCCATGATCATAAACAGCCTGTTTTCCCATCGGTAAATTTCCATAGATGTGATGCCTGAATCCTTGATACTTTTCAGAATTTCGGGCCAAACTTTTTTATGGTGGGCTTCATATTCCTGGATCAGTTGGGAATCATTTTTTAAGTCCAGGACAAGACAGTATCGCTTCATGATTGAATTTTATTTAATGGTTATTCTTTTGGCAATTGAAAACAATATTCAAAATAGCTTTTTATATTGGAAATCTGAATTTGGAATGGATTTATGCGTGGTAAGGTTTTTCATGTATGTTTTTTGCTATGCCTGTTGGTTTTGATGGAGCAAGTAGCCTACGGTCAGCTGTCCACCGTCGGAAAAGCATTTCGATTTGGTTTTATGGAAAACAACCGGGTGATCAATTACAATAACCCTGATAACTCAGCGCTTGATTATGGAATTGTATTGATCACTGCAGCAGAAGATGCCGAAGGTTTTATCCAATACCAGAATACCAGGATAGATTTTAGCTTACAGGAAGGGCAGGAGTTTTTTTACAAAATTGAAGATGAGGACATGTTGGTCCGTACTTCCGGGGTGATAGAAAATAAAAGCGTATATGTTCAGTCTTCAGGAAATATATCCGTGTACGCGTTTAATGAAAGGATAAGGTCTGCCGATGGAACGGTAGTTTTACCCATTGCCTCATTGGGAAAAGAATATTATGTCACTTCCCATTTTGAAATAATGACGGCTAATACGGCTTACAATTATGCACCTAATGTAAATGATGAAAGCCTTTTTATGGTGGTTGCAGTCGAGGACAATACCCAAATAGAAATTACGCCCTCGGTTTTTACATTATCAGGAAACCAGCCCAATGTACCTTTTACCATTACCTTGAATGCCGGTCAGAGTTACCAGGTCAAATCAAAGGCCGACCTGACAGGTACCAGAATTAGGGTGATAGGAGATAATCCGGCAGATTGTAAGAATATTGCTGCTTTTGGAGGTAATAAATGGACCAGTGTTGGCAATTGTGGCGGGGCCAATGATCATTTGTTTCAACATTTGTATCCCATTAAAACCTGGGGTACTGAATACCTCCACGTTTCCATGGCCGGTAGAAGTTCCGGTGAACTTGTAAAAGTGGTCGCTGCTGAAAATAACACCAATTTGTTCGTTGATGGACAAAATGTAGGAGTATTGAATGCAGGGGAGTACTTAACCTTAGATTTTGGCCCGGACCTGGTCAAAAGTATAAGCAGTAGTAAGCCGACGGCTGTCACTGTTTTTTCAAAAAGCCAGGAATGTAATCAGCCCAATGCTCCTTTTTATGGGGATGGAGATCCTTTTATGATCAGTTACAGCCCAAACCAACAGTTACTGACATCTGTGACATTCAATGCGATAAAGCTTCCGGTAGTTACCGCCCATTACGTCAACGTCATTGTCAGGACAAACACTGCCGGACTTACCTTCTTAGATGGTCAAAACATAGGCAACAGATTTGCACCTTTTCCTCAGTCACCTGATTTTTCTTATGCAAGAATCAACATTGCACAAGGGGTACACAGGTTGAGGAATAATGATGGATTTATTGCCTATGTCTATGGTTTTGGAGATGTGGAGTCTTATGGATATGCGGCTGGGGCGAGTTTGAATAACCTTAATTTTGAAGTTAGCCCGATTTATGAGTTTGAAGTTGAAGGGGATAGGGTTGCGTGCTTGAACCAAGAAGCATCCTGGGAAATCATCCCTGAAAATGATGTTTTTACGTATTTTTTGTGGGATTTTGGAGATGGATCTGTTCCTAAGGAAGGTCAAAACGTGCAGCATACTTTTACTGAAAAGGGACAGTTTGAAGTTAAGGTTATTGCCTCCATTAGTCCCAATAGTTGTGACCAACAGGAAGAGGTAATATTTACTGTAGAGGTGAATGAAATAAGTGGGGAAATTTCGGGAATAGCATCGGCCTGTCCCGAAGTGGAAGAGCTTCTATATATTTTTGAGAGTGCAGATGCGTTTTCTAAGGTTACCTGGAAAATAGAAGGGGGAGAAGTTTTGGAAGTCAATGAAGCGGCAGGCACTGTCAGGGTTAGGTGGGGGGCTGCCAATCCGGATGCCTCCATTCTGGCCATACCCTTTACCTTGGAAGGTTGTCCTCAGCAGGAAGTTATAATGCCTGTAAGGATAAATCAGGTGATCCAATCCGAAATACCCGAAGGTACTACCCAAGTTTGTTTTGACCCTGATCAGATTTATGAATATGTCGTCCCCAATGCTTTACAAAGCAGGGGTTATGAATGGTTTGTCGAAAACGGAAGACTCATTGAGGCTTCAGCCGGTAAGGCAAGGATTGCATGGGAAAACCCTTCTGTCATGGGAAAGGTCTCTTTTAGGGAGTTCAGTTTAACAGATGAATTATGTGAAGGAAACTCTCCTGTTTTGGAAGTTAGGGTGAATGGAATTTTTGAATTTTTAGAACCGGAAATTGCCGATCTTTCCTGTTTCGGAGACAATTCAGGAGTCATTAAATTAAATCTCAGTGGGGGAATTCAGCCTTTACAATACCTTTGGAGCCATGACGAGAATTTAAATGCCCCCGAAGCCAATGGACTGCATGCCGGCAATTATACCGTTCAAGTGAAAGATGCTTCAGGCTGTGAGATATTCTCTGGGGAATTGCTAATCAAGCAACCCGCACAATTGGAAGTAGGGCGTGTAGAAAATGTAGCTATTTCCTGCTTTGGAAAGGCTGATGGTAGCGCTAAGGTATGGATAGCTGGAGGTGTGGCTCCCTATACCGTGGATTTTGATGCAGCCCGCATTGATGAAAATGAAATCTTTTTTGATAACCTCGAAGGCATAAGCTACGATTTAGAAATCAAAGACGCCAATGGTTGCTCTGTTCCTCTGAGACTCGATATTGATTCACCTGAACCTGAAACTGTCATTGTGCAGCTTCAAAAGCCCAGTTGTCCCGGCGAATCCAACGGAGAACTGCTTATCCTTCCTGAATCTATTTTTTCACCCTTTACCTACAGTTGGGAGTTTGATGCGTCAAACGGTATACAACTCACAGGTTTATCCCAAGGCATTTATCCGGTTGAAGTCACAGACAGCCGTGGCTGCATATCGGTTGGCGTAGGTGAAGTAAAGGAAGCAGCGCCCCAAATCAGGATGCCAACAGGATTTTTGCCGGGAGATGGATTGTTTAGCGGTGTTTCCAATTGCGAAGTAGAATTTGTGCTGACAGTTTACAACCGATGGGGACAAATGGTTTATTCCGGCAGGCAAGGTTGGGATGGGACCATCAAGGGAGAACCTGCTCCATTGGGATCTTATTCCTATATGTATCAATATACCTTTGTTTTGGATGATCAATTTCAAACCAAAGAAATACGGGGTATTTTTACGCTTTTACAATAATTAGATAACCTTTTAGCGTGTAAAATGATTATTCTATAAAAATCATTTGATGTTCCCTAGGCCAGAGGGCTTTTTCTAAGAATTTTATTGATAAATTGGACCATCAGTCAGTAGATTGAAAATGAGGATTCGTGAAGTTTTAATTATCGTTTTTATTTTCGGGTTCTTACCGAAAGTTGATTTATTGGCCCAATCCACCACAATTGGCCGGGAATTTTTTGTTGGCTTTATGGAAAATCATAGGGTAACACCCAACAGGATCGATCAGGCCACCCTTTTGATTTCTGCCGAAGAAGATGCTGAGGGTTTTATAGAATATCCCAACAACCGAATTCCCTTTTCTATTAAGCAAGGGGAGCAGTTTGTGTATGAGTTTCCTACCACTGGAGTAGATGTGATACACAGAAGTTCAAGAATAGTTGAAGACAAGGGAGTCTATGTCTTTTCTAATGGAAACATAGCGGTTCATGCATTTAATTTCAGGGAAAGAAGTGCAGATGGCACAGTGGTACTGCCATTGTCCTCCATTGGTAAAGATTATTGGGTGACTGCCCATTATGAACGGTTTGCTGAAGGTACAAACCCAGGTAACAATAGAAATTTTGAAAGCACCTTATTAATAGTGGCCACAGAGAATGATACTAAAGTTGAAATCTTGCTGTCAGCACAGAGCCTTGATCCGGTACCTGTTCCTCCTGGTTCCACTTTAACCATAGACCTTAACCGGGGAGAGAGTTATCAGATAAAGGCAGTAGGTGATCTCACAGGTACAAGGGTTAAAGTAATAGGCTCATCGGAAGATGATTGTAAAAATATTGCTGTATTTGGTGGAAATAAAATGACATCTGTTGGGCTTGACTGCGAAAATGCGTCAACCGGAGATCACCTGTTTCAGCAAATATATCCTACTTATTCATGGGGTAAGGAATACATCCATATCCCTTTGGCGGGAAGGACATCCGGTGAAATGGTAAAAGTTTTGGCCGCTGAGAACAACACCAAGGTATTTATCAATGGCCAAGAAAGGGCTAGTTTAAACGCAGGTAAATTTACTACATTTTCGTTTGGTAGAGAAGAATTGGCCTCCATTACAGGAGACAAGCCTATTGCCGTTACGGTTTTTGCAAAAAGTTACATGTGCAATATTCAGGTTGGACCAGGTGCCAGTGATGGGGACCCCACCATGATTACCCTAAGTCCCAACCCACAAATGATTAAAAGGACTGTTTTTTCCTCTGTCGGTGTTGTGGGCATTGTAGATCATTTTGTTAACATATTGGTGCCCATAAATGCTGTCAATCAGACCGTTTTGGATGGGGTAAATGTGGGTAATCAATTTAATCCTGTACCGGGAAATCCCAATTATGCCTATGCCCAAATTAAAGTTGAGGAAGGTAGTCATACACTTTTAAATCCAGAGGGTCTTATTGCATATGCCTATGGTTCAGGCTTTATTGAATCTTATGGTTATTCAGCAGGCGCCAGTCTTAATAACCTTAATTATGAAACAGAAGTAGCCTATGATTTTGAGGTTTTCGGAGAAAATGTAGCCTGTCTTGGAGAAAATGGGTCTTGGACCGTCATGCCCAGGAATCCCAAGTTTGAAATTTTTGAATGGAATTTTGGTGATGGTTCCGAAGTCAAAGAGGGAAAAACGGTCGATCATGTATTTGATAGCCCGGGAAAATACCAAGTGAAAATAGTTGCCTTAACCGGGAATATGGCTTGTGATGAGATAGAAGAAGCTTTCTTCGATGTGGAAGTATTGGAAACATTTGGTGAAATAGAGGGGCCTGAGAGTGTTTGTCCGGAAATTGACGAGGCCATTTATGTCTTTGAAAATCCTCTCAACGTAAATAAAGTGCTTTGGGACGTAGCGGGAGGAGAGATTCTGGAATCGGATGATTTTTCAGTTCGGATCCGATGGGGGGGATTCAACCCTGATGCAAAAGTTTTTGCTATTCCTGTAACCGAACAGGGCTGCCTAGCCCCTGAAAAAGCTTACGATGTGCTGGTCAATGAGTTCATAGAGCCCGGACTGGCTAAAGGTATCAGTCAGGTTTGTTTTCAGGAAGGGATGACCTACAATTATGAAGTCAAAGACCGTTTGCCAAACCGCAAATATGCATGGTTTATCAACGGTGGGACAATCCTTTCTGACCCTTCGGCCCCTGAAGTAGAGGTTGACTGGGGACCTGTCGGCACGCAAGGTGAAATCTGGTACGAGGAATTGAGTGAAATCAACCTTTCCTGTGTAGGGGAATCCAAGAAACTTGAAGTTACGGTCAACCCCCCTTTGATGGCGGATATCGCCGAGCTGACGGCATTTATTTGTCCCGGTTCAGCCGATGGTTTTATACGTTTGAATGTGACTGGAGGAAGCGGTCAATACAACTTCAAATGGAGCCACGATCCGGACTTAGATGCTCCTTTGGCTGAGGCCTTAAACCCGGGGTTTTATGAAGTTTTGATCATCGATACAGGGGGCTGTGAGATTTTCCTTGAACAACTTGAAATCAAGGAGTCTGAGCCTATGGAGTTGGTGGGTAACCCTGCCATTGTAGATGCAAGTTGTTATGATAGTGTCGATGGTTATGTGAGTTTTAACATAAAAGGAGGCCTCCCTCCATACAGGGTAGATGAAGAGAAAGTGTTGGTCATGGGAGGTTCTATTCAAATATTTGACCTGGAAAGGGGTGATTACACCTTTAAGGTTATCGATGCGGCCAAATGCATATTTGAGTTGGAAGTAAGTATAGGCTCTCCGGAACCTATAAAAGCACTTACTGATATAGAAAAAATTGCTTGTCCAGGTATTGCAAGCGGAATACTCAGTGTAATTCCGGAAGGTGGCACAGCACCTTATACCATAACCTGGGAATGGGATGGTTCAACGGGTCCGTCTCTTCGAGATATTCCAGCGGGTATTTATCCTTTTACTGTGACTGATGCGAATGGCTGTAGCCAAAATTTCATTGGAGAAATGAATGAAGGGGTTCCCCAATTGCGTATGCCTACCGGCTTCATTCCTTCAGATGGCCCATTTATGGGTGTGAGTAATTGTGCCATTGATTTTAAATTGATGGTTTATAACAAGTGGGGACAATTGCTTTTTGCAGGTGACACTGGCTGGGATGGCCTCATAGATGGGGAAGATGCACCGAATGGCACCTATTCTTACATGATTGAATATTTCTTTACTTTGGATGGTCAGGGTAAATCAAGACAACAAAGGGGTATTTTTACTTTAATCAGATAAAACCTTTATAATTGCACTTTAATATTTGTTTATATGAAAAAAATTTTGATCACTGGTGGAGCCGGGTATATCGGTTCCCATACGGCAGTAGCATTGGTCAATGCTGGTTTTGAGCCGATAATCATAGATAATTTTTCCAATTCAAATAAGTCTGCTTTGATTGGAATAGAGACAATCCTGGGAAAAGCACTTAAATGTTATGAAGGGGACTGCAATGACAAGGCCCTCATGCAGCGTATTTTTGCTGAAAATCAATTTGAAGGCGTGATTCATTTTGCAGCATACAAAGCAGTAGGGGAGAGTACGCAGCTACCCTTGAAATATTATACCAACAACATTGACTCCTTATTGATTCTGTTGGAGACTATGGTCGATTTTGGCGTCAAAGAACTGGTTTTTTCTTCAAGTTGTACGGTATATGGCCAACCGGATATATTACCTGTAAGTGAAGAAACGCCCCGTCAGGAAGCTGAGAGCCCTTATGGTAATACCAAAAAGATCTGTGAGGATATTTTGAGAGACTATATCAAGAGCGGTATTGCCAGCAGGGTCATCTCCTTGAGGTATTTCAACCCTGTAGGAGCTCATCCTTCGGGTGAAATTGGTGAGTTGCCATTGGGAGTTCCTAACAATCTGGTTCCCTTTATCACCCAGACAGCGGTTGGTATCAGGGAAAAACTTACCGTTTTTGGCAGTGACTACGATACGCCTGATGGCAGTTGTATCAGGGATTATATTCACGTGATGGACCTGGCTGATGCCCATGTCAAGGCACTGGAATACCTATTCAGGCAAAAGGATAACTTTTACGATTTGTTCAATGTAGGCACCGGTAAAGGGAATACCGTATTGGAAGTCATCAAAACTTTTGAAAAAGTCAGTGGAAAGCCTCTGAATTACCATATCGGGCCAAGACGTCCGGGTGATATAGAAAAGGTTTGGGCCAATACAGACAAGATCAATAAGGTTCTTGGCTGGCAGGCCCAATACAGTCTAGAAGATTCCCTTAGGGATTCCTGGAACTGGCAGCAAAAGCTGGGGGAGCGGGAATAAACCCGGTCCTCCTGTCCATGTAAACCTCTTTAATGGCTTCAAGATAAGCAAAACCATGTCCTTCTGTTGGCTCAATGTAATTACCTTCAAGGTATTCATTCCAGCAGCAAATCATGATGGTATTTCCATTGGTAGGTTTGTACTTTTCCGAAATGGTGCGTGCCTCTTCTAACTTAGCTTTGAAGGTGGCTTTGTTGCTATGTACCCGATCTTTCTGGGGTTCTGAAGGAAAGCCAGTCTGTTGGGGCCAGGTACCACCGGCGGGGCGCATGTCCCAACCCATTGCTACGGGTACTTGGTATTCAAAATTGGGGTCATTTTTAAATTGTTCAGCCCATCGGTTCCAATGCCCTTGGTAGGTTTTGCGCATGTCCGCAAAACTCTTATTGTCCAGTTCAAAGAAGTTGTGGTATACATAGGCTGTCAGTCCTTCAAAGCCCATGTTTTTTAACCTTGGAACGTAATCCTGAAAAAGTAAGCGGTCAGTATATCTGCCTCCTTTCCAGGGTTCCCGGCTGTTATTGGGCCTCCATCGGGTAGGCATGCCGTACTGTCGCTCATTGGGCATCATCGCTCCAGATGCAACCGCAATAAATTTGATCCCTTTCAGGCCATTTTTGATGGCCAATGCCTTTGACCTGTCCAATAATTCCTTCATGCTGATACCATAAAAGGAGGCTCTGGACTCCGTATCTTGTGGGAAATAAAAATACACAATAGGGCGGCCGTCAGGATCTTTTAGATAATCTTTCCTTTTGAAATATTTGTCAATCCACAACTGGGTAATTTTATCATGCACCTGTAAGTAGAGGTTCCTGTCAGGTTTTTCCCCAGGAAAGTTTCTGCCTGCTGCCATACTTTCAGGAGAACCCAGGTCCAGCCATAATTTCCACCTTTCATCACTGTCATCACACCAGTTGATGGCCCACTTCATCTGTTTATCAGCTGGGAGCTTCTCATTTTCCTGTAATAAGACGGTCAGTTGATCCGACCATTCCTCGAGGCCGGGGACAGCCACCCTGCCATCGCGGTTAGGGTCAATTTTCCAACCTTCCGGGTAGTAAATTTTGGACTGAGGGCCAAAATACAAATGATAGTAGTAGTGTCTTCCAAAAAACCAATTGTAGGCAAAAAAATCAATACCATAATTTTTCATGTACTCCAATTGCTTCTTCGCTGTTTTGGGGTCATCCCTTTTGTAGAAGCCGCCCAAGCTGGCATGAGGTTTTCTCTCCAAAAAAGGTCCTTCATAGGGATATTGCCTGTTATAGATCCTTCCCCTTGGCCCCCATATGCCGGGGTTTTGTAAGCTTGAACAATCTTCTCTGCCTGTTAGACAGGACCAGAAACTGTCCACATCCCGTTTAGGGTCCCCGGAGGTATTCCAAGAAGGCATGAAATAGACACCTACAAGGTGGCCTGCTTGCTGCTCGTTGGAAGCTACTCTTGCGGCCTCATCAAAAATAACCGGAGCTTCAAAATCCGGATTTTGCTGAACAGTGGGCTCAGGTGTTGGAGATGTTTGCTCATTGGTACCTGTAGAAGTAAGTTTTTTGAGTTTTTCTTCGCAACTTCCAGGGTCTACCGCGAGGATAATGGCAAAAAGTAAAAAAGAAGAAAATAGCTTCATGGCTGTTTTAATTTTGGTTAAACAAAAAAGAAACTAATCAAATATAAAAAAACCGTGATGCTTTTGCACCACGGTTAATGTTTTATTTTTCAAGCAGTTTATTTTCTCCCAATGGATTTTTTGGCTGCTTTGACGATGTTGTCTGCATTTAAGCCATATTTTTCCAAGAGTTGGGTAGGTGTTCCGGATTCACCAAAAGCATCATTTACACCTACGTATTCCAATGGAGCTGGGTGGTTTCTAGTCAATAACTGAGCGATGCTGTCGCCTAGGCCACCATTTACCTGATGTTCTTCGGCTGAAACTGCACAACCTGTTTTGGTAACAGACTCAAGGATAGCAGCCTCATCCAAAGGCTTGATGGTATGTATATTGATCACTTCAGCAGAGATGCCCTCTTCCCTGAGCATGGCTTCGGCCACAATGGCTTCCCATACCAAATGTCCGGTGGCAAAGATGGTCACATCGGTTCCCTCGATCATTTTGATGGCTTTGCCAATTTCAAACTTTTGGTCAGCTGCTGTGAAGATAGGCCAGCTAGGGCGTCCAAATCTCAAATAGGCGGGACCATGATGGTCCACCAAAGCCAAAGTCGCTGCTTTGGTTTGGTTATAGTCACATGGGACAATAACGGTCATGTTTGGGAGCATTTTCATCATGCCCACATCTTCCAAAATCTGATGCGTGGCACCATCTTCGCCTAAGGTAAGGCCTGCATGTGAAGCACAGATTTTGACATTTTTTTCGGAGTAGGCCACAGATTGACGGATCTGGTCGTAAACCCTCCCGGTTGAGAAATTGGCAAAGGTACCTGTAAAAGGGATTTTTCCGCCGATGGTCATGCCTGCCGCCAAACCGATCATATTGGCTTCTGCAATACCTACCTGGAAAAATCTCTCCGGAAATTCCTTTTGAAAGGCACCCATTTTTAATGAACCGATAAGGTCAGCGCATAAGCCCACTACATTGGGGTTTTTCCTGCCTGCCTCCAATAATCCATCTCCAAATCCTGAACGGGTATCTTTTTTCTCGGTATATGTGTATTTTAAATCTAAGGTCTTTTCCATTTTAATAGTCTCCAAGTGTTTCTTCTAATTGTCCCAAAGCATTTTCCAGTTGTTCATCATTCGGAGCTACTCCGTGCCACTTATGTGTACCAACCATGAAATCTACGCCATAACCCATTTCTGTGTAGAGTAGAATCAGTACAGGTTTTCCTTTTCCTATAAGCGATTTGGCCTTGGTCAATCCTTCCAAAACAGACTCTATTTCATTCCCCTTTTTAATATCGATCACTTCCCAGCCAAAAGCTTCATATTTGGCCCTTAGGTTTAACAGGTCCATTACTTTTTCAGTAGGCCCATCAATTTGCTGACCGTTATAATCCACTGCAGCAATCAGGTTGTCAATTTTGTAATGGGCTGCATACATGGCTGCCTCCCAAATTTGTCCTTCCTGCTGCTCACCATCTCCCATCATGACATAAACTACTCTGTCATCCTGGTTGAGTTTTTTGGCCTGTGCTGCTCCAATGGCTACAGAAAGACCTTGACCTAATGAGCCGGAGGCAATTCTTACGCCCGGCAAACCTTCTTCCGTCGCCGGATGTCCCTGAAGCCTGGAGTTGATTTTCCTGAAAGTTCCCAATTCATCTGTGCTGAAGTAGCCGGTTCTGGCCAATACACTGTACCAAAGTGCAGAGACGTGGCCATTGGATAAAAAGAACAGGTCTTCACCTTTTCCGTCGATGTCAAAGCTGTTGTTGTGCTCCATTTCTTTGAAATATAGCGCCACAAAATACTCTGTCAGACCTAAGGCTGCTCCTGGATGTCCCGATTGTACGGCATGTACCATGCGGAGACAATCCCTTCTTACTTGAGAACAGATTTTCTTGAGTTGATCGATTGATTGTGTTTCCATTGGATTGGAATTATTTGAGAATTTGATTTGTATGCTCTTTGGTTTTCACTTTGTCAATAATCTCTTCCAATTTACCTTCCTCATCGATGACAAAGGTGGTTCTGGCAGTTCCCATGTACTTTCTGCCATACATGGATTTCTCTACCCAGGTACCATAAGCTTCATGTACTTTGAGATCCTCATCTGCGATAAGGGAGAAAGGCAAACCTTGTTTTTCGATGAATTTTTGGTGAGATTTTTCAGAATCAGAACTGACACCTAACACTACATATCCTGCATTTTGTAAGGCTTCGTAATTATCCCTAAGGTTACAGGCCTGAGCAGTACATCCAGGGGTATTGTCTTTAGGGTAAAAATAAAGTACAACCTTTTTTCCTTTAAAATCCGATAACTTGATCAAATTTCCATTTTGGTCCTTTGCTTCAAAGTCAGGTGCTGTGTTTCCTACTTCTAGTGACATTTTTCTATTTTTTTTAAGGTGAATAATTTAATTAATGACCGCGGTATACCGGGCTTCGTTGCCTGCCATATCACGTACTTTCAATAAAACTTCTCCCTTCAAAGGTTGTTTATCCAATTTTTCAGACCAGATCAGATTTTGCTTGTGCTCATAGCGCATCAGGAGCCATTTTCCATCCACATAAGCTTCAAAGTCCCTGATTCCTGATTTGTCATCCCTGATCAGAAAACGAATTTCTTCTCTATTGATGCGGACAGGGCGAATGCTTGGCGCAGTTCTATCTTCTTCCAGCACAAAAGTACCAAAATTTCTGGTTTTGAAACGGATATCTTCACCTTCCCATTCACCACCAACAAAACTTTTCCGTCCATTACCTGCCTGAAAATAGACATGAGTGAATGTTGAAAGCTCTGTTTTGCCAGGATTTTTCCACAATACTTCCATGTTGGCCTGGAGGTATTCCTGTGGGCTGTTGATCCTGATTTTGGTATTGTTAGTTTTTTCTATCCGTAAAAACAGATCATCAAGCATACTGTTTTCAGCAAAATGAATAGCAATGTCCCGGTTGGCAAAGAAAATTTCCTTCCCAAAAGGAATTTTTTTAACCACTGAGGTTTTTAGGATTTCTGTGCACAAATCCACAGAGTCAGGGATACCAAAATTCATGTCCCAAAGGTATATGCGCTTTCCCTGTTCCATGTATGCAGGTGGCAGCTCCATTTCCCGGCTGTTGACATAGACCCTAGCCAAATTACCAAAATAGGAGGGAGCAGCCTCTATTTTCATGATTTCCCGGTGGTAGCTTACCTGGGTCCTTCCACTGCTGTTCACATTTGCAGGGCTGAAGAAATGTTTAGGCTCTTCCCCTTCCATTTGGAAGGACAAAGCCCTGCCATTACCAAAGAAATCTATCATCTGAACGGTGACTTCACTATGTTCGCCCGGTAGCAACCCAATCAGTCCAGCGCCCAAACTGTCCGGCCGGTACAGCTGCATGGGATTATTGGGCTCTAAGTACAGTTTGATAAAGCGGTTTTGATGGGTATGCTGTAGCAAGAAACGGGTATGTGCAAAATCTACATGGTCCACATGAACCTTAAACCTGTTTTTGCCTCCTTCCCAAAGTTCGTAGGTAGGCACACCAAAAATATTGTTGACGCCATCCATACGGTCAATGGCATAGACTTCCACACCTATCTTTCCGGTGATTTTAATCGGTTCCCTGAGTACATAACGGCCACCTTCCAAAACGGGATTGAATTCCTGTCGCTGGAACTTGCCATTCACACGGGAATCAAGCCCTATAGGCCTGATGGCTACCCGATAGAGTTGGGGAGGCGTATTATCCACGACCTCAGCAAACCCAAAGCTGAAAGGATCCAAAGCCCTTTCCAGGCTGTCCCGTATTTCAAAGTGCAGATGGGGTCCACCCGAACTGCCGGTATTTCCGCCATTGCCTAGGATTTCGCCCTTTTTGATAGGCAAGGTTTCAGGACTTAGAAAAAGCTCCAATTCATTTTTTTCGGCTTTGTACATTTCCTCCCGCATGAATCGGGAAATTTTGGGAGAAAAGTTCCTCAAATGGGCATATACGGAGGATTGTCCATTGGTATGCTTGAGGTAAATGACATTGCCATAACCATAGGTGGACAATTTGATCCGGTGTACATAGCCATCGCTGATGGCGAGAATAGGTTCTCCATCCACACCTCCGATTTTTACATCTATGCCTGAATGGAAATGATTGGGCCTTATTTCGGAGAAATTACCTGAAAGGGAAGCCCGCTCACCGGGTTTGACGGGAAACAGGTATTCCTGCGCCTGAAGCTTAAAGGAAAAGAATAAAAGAAATACAAGGAGAAACTTACTTGACTTCAAAATCCAAGAGTTTTTTATCCTCAATAAAACCTTCCAACTGGTCGCCGATGTTGACCTTTCCGACGCCTGCAGGGGTGCCAGTAAAGATCAGATCTCCTTTTTTTAGGGTAAAAAACTGCGAAACATAGGTAATGATATCACCAAAGTCAAAAAGCATCATGGAAGTATTGCCCTTTTGACGCAATTCTCCATTGATATGGAGGTGGAAGGCAATATCCTGAAGATTCTGAAATTCATCCACAGGCAAAAAACCTCCAATTGGCGCAGATCCATTAAAGGCTTTGGCAATTTCCCAAGGTAAACCTTTAGTTTTACATTTTTCCTGTAAATCCCTTGCTGTAAAGTCAATACCAATGCCTATTTCCTCAAAATAGCGGTGGGCAAATTGTTTTTGGATGAACTTGCCTTCTTTGGAGATTTTGAGGACCAGTTCTACCTCATGATGGATATTTTGGGAAAAGTCAGGGTGATAAAAAGGGTCTCCATTTTTGAGAAGAGCAGTATCCGGTTTTAAAAAAACCACCGGTTCACTGGGACGCTCATTCTTTAACTCTTCAATGTGTTCGGCATAATTTCTGCCTATGGCAATAATCTTCATGGGTAGGACTTAATAGCACGTAAAGAAAATGAATTTTTATTGGTTTTCCTTCCAAACTTCCTTTTCATTATCCACCAGTTCTTTGCCCCATATAGGCAGTTCTTTTTTGATCCGCTCTACCAATTCCTCACAGGCATCTATAGCTGCTTTTCTGTGTCTGGAAGAGGTGAATACAAAAAGGCAGATTTCCCCTGTTTTCACTTCTCCCAGACTGTGGTAAATGTGCATGCAGGTCAGCGGATACTTGGAAAATACGGCCTCCCTGATTTCATAGGCTTTTTCAAGGGCCATTTCTTCATAGGCCGTGTAGGCTATGGCCCTTACCTTTCCACCTTCTTTTTCATCAGCCCTTACCTGACCCAAAAAAATGCTATGACCGCCAATATCTGTCTTGCTGGAATGGTTGGCGATAGAGTTAGCGATTTTCTCAGGTGAAATTGGACCTTCTACAAATATGTTTTTGGGTTTTCTTTGCTTTTCCATGTTGATCAGTTTAAAGGTGCATCAGGAGATTCAATACCTCCGATTATTGAATATATTTTTTTTCCAGTTAGAGTTTGACTTAATAATCTTGCCATCCTCAGGCTCCTGATGCCTGATTGGCAAAAAAGGTAAATGTCATCTGCTTCCTGCATCTCCGGAATCACTTTATTTTGGCCGGTGAATGGAATTTTAAGATGGGCATGGCTTTGGAGTTTTGGCTGTTCGTTGAGTTCCCTGACGTCAATGAGCAAGGAGGAGGTATTTTTCTGCATCAATTCCAGCGCTTTTTTCCAGCTGATCACCTCCCTTTCATCGCAGAACAAGGCATAATCCCTGGATTCGAATGCCGATAGATTTTTGGGCAGCATTCCTTCGGATGAGGGATGCTTATCCAAATTCAGGGTGTATGTCTGATGATTGAGCAGGTTGTAATACAGCATTTTCCCCACCAATACTTCTCCGTATCCTGTCAAAAATTTGATGGCCTCAGCAGCCTGTAGGGTGCCCATGATACCTGGAAGCACACCAATAACACCTGTTTCACTACAATTTGGAATTTCTGAATCCTTGGGTGGTTCAGGAAATAGATCTCTGTAATTTATATCTCCTTCTTTGGTATTGAAAAGGGCTATTTGTCCTTCATTCTGATAAATGGCTGCAAACACCAAAGGTTTCCCTAAGAGGATGCAAATATCATTGACCAGGTATCGGGTTGGGAAGTTGTCAGAGCCGTCTATGATCAAATCATAAGGCGCGATGTTAGCGGCTGCATTGGCGGTAGTAATGAATTCCGGAATGCACTCGATTTTGATGTCCTGGTATTTGGATTTCAGGTAATGTGCTGCGGCTTCTGCCTTGTTGATGCCCACCTGCGCATCTCCGTAGATGACCTGTCTGTTTAAATTGCTCTTTGCTACGGTATCGCCGTCCATGATGCCAATGGTGCCAATGCCTGCGGCAGCAAGGTAAAGCAGGGCAGGGGAGCCAAGCCCACCGGCACCGATGACCAAAACTTTGGCCTGTTCCAGTTTTGTCTGGGCTTCTTGCCCAAAACCCGGTAATATGATCTGTCTGGCAAACCTGTTCATATCATCCTCCTGAAAATGGGGGGAGCAGGGCAATTTCGGCCTCATGGGGGATTATCTGATTGCCAGAAGTAAGTTTTTTATTGATGGCAATGCCAAATTTAATCCCTTCAAGACCGGGATACTGTTGGTAAAGATAACCCCTCAGTACATCTGTGGAAGGTATGCCCTCTAGCTGCAGTTCAGCCGTCTGCATTTTTTCTGCAACCATACCAAAGGCAATTACTTTTATTTTATTTTTTATCAATTCCATGTTGATGACTCGGCTTAATGCATTCACCCAATGATTAATGCGAATGTATGTTAAAGATGGCATTTATTACCCGCCAATTTTGATCATGCTCCTATTTTGAATTTTTTCTGCATCTGTCTTCTGGTAGTCAGGTGTAAACTGACCGCCCAAAATGGCATGCTTCCGATGTACAGAAAGCTTGATGAGGGGTAGGATATCCTTTCCTTGCCTTAAGGTTCCCAACAAGTCCATTTCTTCCTTGCCAAAGAGGCAATTTTTCATTTTACCGTCTGCCGTGAGGCGCATCCTGTTGCAATCTCCACAAAAATGCTCGCTCATCGTGGTGATAAAGGCAAAGGTCCCCTGATGGCCCGGAACCATGTATTTTTTTGCCGTGGCATGCGGTTCATCTTGTAGTTTGACCACATCATAAGCCTCTTTGACCATGTCAAGCATGTGCTTGGCTGTGATCACTTTGTCCACTTTCCAATGATTGCCTTCGAAGGGCATGAATTCAATAAAGCGTACGTGGAGTGGATATTCCTTGGTCAAAGCCACGAAATCCAGGATTTCTTTTTCTATGATGCCATTGAGTGCCACGGCGTTTATTTTTACCCTGAACCCTTCTTTCAGGAGCAGGAGTATATTGTTCCACACCTGATCCAATTGATCTCTTTTGGTGAGTTTTAAAAAGGTTTCCCTGTTGAGAGAATCCAAACTCACATTTAGCGTCCGCATGCCTACCTGCTTTAGCTGATCTATGTGTTTATGCACCAAAATACCATTGGTAGTCATGGTCAGTTCAACCGGATATTTGGAAAGGCGGTCTAGGATTTCAGGAAATGCTTTTCTCACCAACGGTTCTCCACCGGTCAATCGGATTTTTTTAACCCCCTGTTCCACAAAAACTCCCGCAATCTGATCAATTTCGGCTGTGGACATCAGCCGGGATTGGGGGAGTACCTCTATTTCCTCATTGGGCATGCAGTAAGCACAACGGAAATTACAGCTGTCTGTCAGGGAAATGCGCAGGTAGTCGTGGATACGGTTGTGTTGGTCTATAAGCATATTGAAGGAATTCTGAGTTACTAATATCGTAAAAATGAACGGAAATTGCCATTATACTATATTATTGGTTATTTATAAGGAGGTTTTTTCCATAATAGTTTCCTTTTGTGTGTGGAAATTTCGTTTTGAATCTTCCAGTGACAGTTAGGAGTAACCGTCATTCTGAGAATTCAACATTTAGGAAAATGTTAAGAAAAACAAATGACAGCCATTGAAGCTTCATCCCTCTCTACCGCAGAGGGACATTTGTGGCAGATTTTTTTAACCCCAAACATAGTACCTATAGTTTTCCAAGAGCCAACTGTCTGGTTTTAAAAAAGGCTGGGTGTCGCCAATTTATCCACAATGCATGGAACAAGTTGTTTTATAGGTCATTTTCCCAATTCGGAGAAGGATTTCTTTACCAAAGGAGATCCCCCGTAATACTAAGGGGCAGACATCTGACTCCACCATACTCCAGGTAACCATTGACAGACTCCTTCTCTTTAGAATTTGTTCAACCCCTTTCAGGGTTGACCTAAATCGGCATAACAATTATCCCCCAGGTTGCCACCTGGGGCTATTCAAGGTTTAACCCCCTTTGGGGGTTTTGCAATACATGTCATTCCCTCATCAGTTAATACCAAATTTCAAATTCTCCGTAATACGCCAAGGGGCTTCTTTAAAAAAAACCTCTGCCCACATCATACTGCGGACAGAGGTTTTGAGGGTAAAGGTATCCTGTTGATTCCTACTTTGTCTTCGGGATTTCCCGTTGTATCTCCAACATATCCACCGGAGGAGGTGTATTGTCTCCTAATAAATGTTGCACAAAATAATCACCCATTCTCCAGAAGAAATACTCCGTCATGTCTCCAAAGCCATGGCGCTGGCTTGGAAGAATAATGAAATCAAATCGCTTATTGGCTTTTATCAGGGCATTGGCCATGCGGATGGTGTTGGCAGGGTGGACGTTATTGTCCACATCTCCCGTTACCAAAAGCAACCTACCTTTGAGGTTTTTGGCAATATCCGGGTTCCTTTCAATTTGGTAAACAAAGGTGGTATCACCCTTAGGGCTCACTACTTCTTTTACGCCGTGGTGCTTTTCAGACCACCAGCGGTTGTATATGTTGTTTTCATGATTTCCTGCGGAGGATACTGCCACTTTAAAGAAGTCAGGGTACACCAACATGGCCGCTGTGGACATGAAACCACCACCTGAATGGCCATGTATACCCACCCTGGACTTATCAATAAAGGCATGTCGGTCAGCCAATTGCTCTACCGCTGCTTTTTTATCGGCCAGACCATAATCCCTTAGGTTGCCATAGCCATAGTTATGGTACCATTTGGATCTGGCAGGATGCCCACCACGGTTACCAATGGTGACCACCACGAAGCCAAACTGCGCCAATCGGTCAATGCGGTCCATGGATCGGCCAAAGGATTTATTTACAGCCTCGGTTTGCGGTCCTGGATATACGTATTGGATGATTGGGTATTTTTTGGTGCTGTCAAAGTCAAAAGGCAGGTACATCACCCCAAATAAATCAGTAATTCCGTCATCGGCTTTGACTTTATAGGGTTGTGGGAACTGGTAGCCTGCGGCAAAGAGGGAACTCAGATCTGCCGTTTCCAAATCCATGACCTTTCGGCCCATATTGTCATATAAGGCAGAGGCTGGAACTGTGTTTACCCTGCTGAAATTATTCACAAAGAAAGTAGCCCTGTCATTCATGGACACGCTGTGGTTATAGTCTCCCGGGTTTAGCAGGGTAACCGCTCCTCCATTGAGGCTGACTTTGTACAAATGCTCATAATAAGGGTCTTCTCCTTTTTCTCTGCCATTGGCAACGAAGTATAGCATTCTGGCCCTTTCATCCACCCGTGCCACCGATTCCGTGTGGTAAGGGCCTGAGGTAAGTTGTCTTTTTAAAGTGCCGTCAGTACCATAGAGGTAAAAATGACCCCAACCGTCCCGCTCAGACCAATGGATCATTTCCGTGCCATTGTTGATGATTTCAGGTTTGCTGATGTCAATGTAGGTATTGCTTCTTTCTTCTACGATGATCTCCTTTTTGCCTTCTTTTATGTTCCAACGGCATATGTCTATGCGTTTCAAATCCCTGGAAGTAATGGAGAAATAAAAATAATCGTTGTCTCCCAACCACTTTACCGGTTTGAAATCATCATCCCTGTTAGAAGCAGGAATATCTTTAGACCAAAGTCCAATGGTTTGGTCCTTGAAAGTATTGACATCCAGATTGGATAATTTCTCTGTATCAAAAGAATAATGGTACAGCTCAGCAATGGGTTGCTCTTTCTCACCAGGCATGGCATACTTGTAGGTTTCCAAAGTGGGCCTTGGGTCTCTTGTATTGTGTATCACCCAAAGGTCTTTTACCTCCCTTGCATCAGAACGGGTCAGGATAAACTGTTTGGAATTGTCTGACCAAAGGATGGAAGCTCTTTTTCTTTTGTCTTTGTTTTTCTCCTCTTCCACATTGTCTTCCCCACGGCCCCAACCGCCATAGGTGTAGTCTTTTTCCCCATCAGTGGTCAGTTGGTGCTCTACGATGGTGCTGTCTTTTTCATCTTTAACCGCCTTCAGGAAGTTTTCCTTATCCATCCAATACAGGTTATGGTGTCTTGCAAAAACCACCTTGGAAGAGTCGGGGGAGATATTTGCCCAAGAAAGCCTTTTGGCTTCTTCTTCAGGATCGGTGATTTCGGTCAACAGCTGACTGTTGATGTTATAGCGGAAAACAAAGGTTTTCTTCTCCAGGGAATCTTTGGCATTTCTATTTTTGGCCTTGATTTCCTCCCAGTCTTTCTTCAGTACTTCTTGGGTACTTTTAACCTTGAATTCAATGGTGTTTTCATCCTCCAGAAATTTCAGGTTGGAAATGTCCAGATGCTGTCCATCAAAGGGGTCTCTGACTACCTTGGTGATTTCAGCAGCCAACTTGTCGTTGTCAAACAGCTTGGCTTTGCTTTTCGTCGCAGGGTTAACGATATACCAGTTTTTGCCTTCGGTAGTTTCGTATTCATACCAAAAGCGGTCTGATTTTTTCAGCCAGTGGGCATCTACGGAGGTACTGAAAATCATTTTTTTCAATTTCTCAGGAGAGAACCTGGCGGCCAATTCATAATTACCTTCAGTGGGGGAAATTTGGGCTTGTACTGCCCCTATTGCCAACCAGCAAAAGAATAAGAGGTAAACTTTCTTCATAACTCATCAATTTTATGACCCCGAAACTAAAACAAAGTCGGGTTAATGGATAACCGCTGATGGAAAATTAGGTTTTTAGCAATCATGAAAACTATCCACACCCGCTGCCTCTGGCACAATTCCCCCAAAAAACTTTTGCCTTAAAATGAACCAACCTTTAAAACTCACCATGTTCCCCCTTTTACCTTTAGCCTTTTACCTTCTTAATGGTGCCTTGACGGCCTGGTTTTACTTGACACATCCTTCCAACTTCCACCTTTCGAAATCCCACTTATCACAATCTCTTTCCCCTCCATATAAATCAGATGCGTTTCAAATCCAGTGTTGGTATATTTAAACAGTATTAAATGAAAAAAACACTATGAAAAGAAACTTACTGACGTTATTTATGCTGGTTTTTGCCGTGCTATATGCGCAGGCACAGGAAACCAGAGACATCAAAGTAGAATCCTCATCAGTAACCAATGGTACCGTGACCATCAAAGGTAACAGAGTTCCTTATAAAGCTACTGCCGGTACCATGCCCGTATGGAATGAAGATGGCAAAGCCGTAGCCACCTTGTTTTATACGTATTATGAAAGAACCGATGTAACGGATAAAAGCACCCGTCCTTTGGTATTCTCCTTTAATGGAGGACCTGGTTCAGGTTCTCTTTGGATGCACCTGGCCTATACTGGCCCTTATGTGTTGAACATTGATGATGAGGGTTACCCTTTGCAACCATATGGAGTGAAGCAAAATCCACATTCTATCCTGGATGTAGCGGACATCGTGTACATTGATCCGGTCAATACCGGTTACTCCAGAATTGTAGACAAGGAAACACCAAGGTCTACTTTCTTTGGCATCAATTCTGATGTGAAGTATTTGGCTGATTGGGTGAAGACCTTTGTGACCAGACAAAACCGTTGGCCTTCTCCAAAATACCTGATTGGTGAAAGTTATGGTACCACCAGGGTTTCCGGCTTGGCAAGTGAATTACAGAATGCCCATTGGATGTACCTTAATGGCGTGATTTTGGTTTCTCCGACAGGATTAGGATTGGACAGAAGTGGTCCTGTGGCCAAAGCCAACTACTTGCCTTATTTCGCGGCTACTGCTTGGTACCATAAAGTATTGCCAGCAGACCTTCAGGCAAAAGACCTAGATGATATCCTGCCTGAAGTGGAGCAATACACTTTAGATGTGGTATTGCCTGCTATTGCCAAAGGAGGTGCATTGCCTGAGGCAGAAAGAAAGGCTATCGCCAAAAAGATGGCTTATTATTCTGGTATCAAAGAGGAGGTTTTCCTGCAGCATGCCCTGGCAGTGCCTACCAGCTTCTACTGGAAGGAATTGATGCGTGATAAAGGATTGACTGTTGGTCGATTGGATAGCCGTTATAGAGGTATTGACCAGACCGATGCGGGTGAAAGATACGATTATGATCCTGCCTTGACTGCTTGGAACCATGCTTTTTCTCCAGCGATGAACTACTATGCTAAAAATATCCTGAAATACGAGACTGACCTGACTTATTATCTCTTTGGTCCAGTTCATCCTTGGGACAGAAGCAATGACAATACTGGGATGCAATTGGCTCAGGCTATGTTGCAGAACCCTTTCCTGCATGTGATGACCCAATCCGGTTATTTTGACGGCGGTACGGATTACTTCAATGCCAAATACAACATGTGGCAAATGGACCCTGCGGGAAAATTGCAGGACAGAATGAGCTTCAAAGGTTACAGAAGCGGTCACATGATGTACCTGAGAGCGGAAGATTTGAAGAATTCCAATGAGGACGTTAGACAGTTTATCTTGAAAACCATTCCTCCAAAGGATCAGCCAGCGAAGTACTGGTAGGAGAGAGGCGAGCTTGCCTGCCTTTAGGTAGGAGATTAGCCTTGCCTGCTGCAAGTAGGAGCGAGAAGCGAGAGATTAGACATAAGACACAAGACACAAGAAATAAGAATTCAATTTTAAAGAAGATTAGAGGCCTATCTGATTAGCTATCCTATGGATGGCTATTTAGATAGGCCTTTTCTTGTCATACCGAGTCTTTAACATTAGAGAAAATGTACAGAAAGGGTAATGACTGTTGTTGAAGCGTCATGCTGAGCGGAGCCTGCGGAGTCGAAGCATCTCCTAAACTATGGGAGATTCTTCGCTCGTTCCTCACTCAGAATGACGGTTACTCTTATCTGCCAATGGAACGGTAGGAATTCCATAAATTTTTAGCAAATCTCACTTAGAATTTAGCCATACTTTGTCCTCAGCTAATTTTTCAATATTTTGATTAGCGTAGAGCTTTAGCCATTAATACCTCGACATATTATGCAAAAATTAGACAGAAGAGCATTCCTTAAAAGCACCGCCATTTTGTCCAGTGGACTGATAGTCCCTGCTTATTTAAAAAGTTGTCAATCTCCGGAAGACAGGTATGAAGTGGTCATTTATGGAGCCACCTCGGCAGGGATCATCGCTGCTGTAAAAGTAGCACAAATGGGCCTTTCCTGTATCTTGGTAGAACCATCCAGCCATATTGGAGGTTTGACCACTGCTGGTTTGGGCGCCACGGATTTGGGGTATGCAGATGCGATTGGGGGTATGTCCAGGGGATTTTACCAAAGACTCCGGGAGTATTATAAAGATGAATCCATCTGGAAGTATGAGGAACCCAAAATTGTCGGGGCCAATGATACCTCCTGGTTTTTTGAACCCAGTGCAGCCATGGCGGTATATCAGGCCATGCTGCAGGAACATAATATCCCCCTTTTGATCAATGAGCGCTTGATTCTTGGCAGTAATGGAGTCAATAAAAGAGGAGGCAGTATTTCCTCCATTGTTACTGAAAGTGGGAATGTGTATGAAGGCAAAATTTTTATCGATGCCACCTATGAGGGAGACCTAATGGCGATGGCGGGTGTTTCCTATCACGTTGGTAGAGAAGCCAATGCCGTTTATGGAGAAACCTTAAATGGAATTCAAAAGGTCAGGACCCATTACCATATCATTCCAGGTTTTGTGGATCCTTATGTGGAAACCGGCAATCCGCGCAGTGGTATTTTACCGGGTGTCTCCGGTGAAGATCCGGGAAAGGATTTTGAAGGAGACCACCGCATTCAGGCTTATTGTTTCCGCATGTGCCTAACAGATGTAGAAGCCAATAAGGTGCCTTTTGAAAAACCGGAGGGCTATGAGGAACTGGAGTATGAACTGCTGTTCCGCAATTTCGAGGCAGGGGAGAATCGTATTCCCTGGTTGCCCCATATGATGCCCAACCGGAAAACAGACACCAACAACCGCTGGGGAATTTCTACCAATAAAATCGGGATCAACTATGGCTATCCCAATGGAAATTATGCAGAAAGGGCCAGCATCATAGCCGAACAGGAGCATTATCAAAAAGGGTTGATGTGGACTTTGGCCAACCATCCCAGGATTCCGAGCGAGGTCCGAGTGGAAGTAAGCAAATGGGGCTTGGCCATGGATGAGTTTACTGATAACGGACATTGGCCCACAAACATCTATGTGCGGGAAGCGAGAAGGATGGTAGGGGAGTACGTAATGACCGAGCAGGATTGCCGCAGGGTGAAATTGTCGGATCAGGCCATTGGTATGGGTTCCTATACCATGGATTCCCACAATGTACAACGCTATATCACCCCTATGGGCTGTGTGCAGAATGAGGGCAATATAGAAGAAGGTACAGGCGGACCTTATATTATTCCTTATGGCTGTATCCTGCCCAAGAAAAATGAATGTGACAATTTATTGGTTACCTGTGCGGTATCCTCTTCCCATATTGCTTATGGTTCCATTCGGATGGAGCCTGTTTTTATGATTTTAGGGCAGTCGGCAGCAATAGCAGCGGGCATGGCTTTGGAAACAAACACGGACTTGCATGATCTCCCTTATCCAAGGTTGAGAGAAAGATTAATGGCAGACGGGCAGCGCCTGGAACTGGATACAGACCAATTTCCCGCATTACCTCCTGATGCTGAACCTCCAAAAGAAAGAAGAAGGATTGGAGACGAACCTGTGATTGAAAATGGCTGTATGGTTAGGCCATAAGCGCCAGGACAAAAGTGATGCACTGAGTTTTTCAAAATGTAAAAGGTAAAATGAGGATTTCCGTTGTGTCCGTTACATTTTAATATGGCGGTCCTTGAAAGAAACCAAAAGGATGGGTTCACGCAGCGAGTGCAAAGGAGTGCGCAGCGATCGCAAAGCATACCAAACTTTAAAACACTACAAATTATATTTTTAACCACAAAAGATACAAAAGAAAACAAAAGTCAGTTAGAGGATTGGTTTAGAGTTTATGGATTAAGGGGTAGAGAGGTAGTTCTTGAAAATTTGAACAGATCAAGAATGGGAGGTTTGACCCCGAAGGGGTCATATATTTATAGGATCAACGCGCTTGCTACAAACATGCGACCCCGATGGGGTCGAATCTAGAAATCGAGCTCTTTAGGGTCTTAAAAACTGAAAATAGAAAATTGAAAGCCCGAAGCATCCACTCCAGGCTTTCAATTTTTCTAACATAATATCCCTCAATATCAATCAATATCCACAAATATCCCTAGTTTTCATCAATATCTAGGAAAGGATTTTTGTTATCTTATCGAGTCCTACAAACTCCAACCTTCTCTATACTTCCTTTTTACAAACTGATTGGCTGGTTCGAAGTTGGTGACTTTCATATTGGGACCGTCCCAAACCAACTGAATGCCTCTGCCAGGGTAATTGAAGCGGTTGGAACCGTCATTCCTGGGTTCCCTGTAGTCATAGCTGCGGATGGCCAGGTTGCCCATTAGCACAGACTCGGTCAGGGGCCCTGCTACGGAGAAGGGCGAACTCAAACGCTCGAATTCCTTGCTGCCATAACCAGCTATACAGGCTTCCACCCAGTTGTTGTAATGTCCACCAGCACCTCCAGGTACTCTGTACTCGGTCTGGGGAACATCGACTTCCTTGGTCCTGGAAGTCGGAAGGAGTTGTGGATTTGCTCCATAAGTGCCGCACATCATCTTGCCTTTGGTGCCTTCGATAATGACCCCATTGCCGCCATCGCCCATTACCTCATTCGGTCCCAGTTCATCCGGCCTGCTGGGCTGTATGCCCCCGTCTATCCAATGGAATCGCAGGTCTTCCTTACCTTCCCGCTTGAAGCGTAGGGTAATATGGGAGGAGGGAGGACAGCTTTCAGGGAAGTAACCTCTTTGGAATTCGCCCACATAGACAGATCCTACGCTACACTCCGCTGCCACAGGATAGTCCAGTCCGAGCACCCGGAAAGGTGCTTCCATATTGTGGCAGGCCATGTCACCCAGGGCGCCTGTGCCATAATCCCACCAACCCCTCCAGTTGAAAGGATGGAGGTTATCTACATAGTCCCTATAGGGCGCTACTCCGAGCCATAGGTTCCAGTCCAGGTTGGCTGGAGGCGTGGCAGTAGCTGTTGGCCAGGGAATACCCTGAGGCCATACGGGACGGTCTGTCCAGCAATAGACCCGGGTAGCTTCCCCAATCAGTCCGGCATTGTACCATTCTACCATTTGGCGCACGCCGTCACCGGAGGAACCTTGGTTACCCATCTGGGTGACTACCTTGTATTTTTGCTCCGCTTCTGTCAGCATCCTGGCCTCATAAATGTTATGGGTGAGAGGTTTTTGTACATACACATGTTTGCCCAGTTGCATGGCGGCCATGGCCTGCACTGCATGCATGTGGTCAGGGGTGGAGATGGTCACCGCATCGATATTTTTATGCTCTTTTTCGAGCATTTCTCTGTAATCTTTATAGAATTTGGCTTTGGGATGGGCGTCTACACTGCCTTTGGCCCTATTGGTGTCCACATCGCAGAGGGCCACAAAATCCGCCTTCCCAGAAGCAAATACCCCTCTCACATCTCCACCACCCATGCCACCTACACCTATTCCGGCGACTCTTAAGCGGTCAGAGGGGGCGATATATCCCGGTCCTCCGAGTACGTGTCTAGGTACAAAATAAAATCCGGCCAGGGCTGTGGCCGATGCCTTGATAAAGTCCCTTCTGGAATTGTTGGGTTTATTTTTTTTCATATACTTATAAAATTTTACAAATGCTGATTTTCGACCAACCTGATTTCTAAATTAATCTGATGTTAACTCAATAAGAATTTTACTTAGTTAAAGAGGGAAAAAGATAGGATAAACGGATAGGCTATGCAATTTATTGAAAAATATTATTTGTGAAAAACAGCAAAAATAGCGTAAAAAAATGCATTTATCATTGTTCAATTATAATTTTCAAATATTAAAAAAATAGGTATAATTCAATATTTCCAAATAAAATTTTATAAAAAGTAATTTTATATTACTTTTAGATCCTGTTTTAACTTTCTTTTAACTTACAGATTCAATGAAAAAGTTTTTTCTATTCAATTCAATTTTATGTTTAATGGTTTTTTCCTGTAATCTTGATACAGAGGAAGGACAGCTTATAGATCAAAATGGGAACAATGACGCCATCACTGAAGAGGAGTCTCCTCAGGGTGAGTTATTAAATGTTGGCAATCAAAACATGCGGTTCTCCATTTTTGAAGTGGTATCTATCGACATTTCAGGGGAGCAATTTTCTGAGGGAATAGAAGAAGGCACCTTATCAGATGGCAGTAAGCTTGACCTTTTTCTTTCACAGGGGAATTTGTCCTTTGTGGTTCCTAAGCTCAACCAAGGGAAATATACCCTACAATTCAGTCAAAGTAGTCGTTTGTTCGATTTAGAATTCGAGGTCAAGCCACATGATTTAAAAGAGGATCCAAAAACATACCTCCAACGTATGGAAGTGGTTTCAAAGGCAAGTTTCGATGCGCTGGAATCAAATATTACTTTTTTATCCAAAGAAGATCAAACGAAATTGGCTCAGGACATCCAAAGCCTGAAGATGTTTTCAGAAGAACAGTGGGCAAAAGCTGCTTTGCTTACGGAGGAGGAACTGGTTGATTTGGCCTTTTTTGTGGAGGCAAATAGGGAATGGATAGAAGAACTCAACAATGCCGTCAATGAACTGATAGCATCTAATTTTAATTCACGTCTGGAAAGCAATGGGGTCAGCAACTATGAGCAAAGAGCTTATGAAATTTCCAAAGCTTTTGTAAAATCCATCATTATTGTGGTAGGTAAAATACCGACAATTTTAGCTAGTACTGGAACGGGTTTTCTGGCGGGTGGACCATTAGGCGCAGCTGTAGGTTTGGGAATTTCTTTAGGATATTTATTACCCGATATTTTGAATGTCTTTTCAACTCTTGATAGGTTTGGGGATGAAATATTGGTGGTAAAGGATAGTGAGTTGGGGGTGAGTTTTAAGGCCGATTATGTGTTTGAAAACGATGAAAGCAATGAGCTTATTCTAAACAGAGAGTACCGAACGCTTTATGCTGGTGATAAAAATTCCACTTATCCATTTATTCAGGAGCTGATTTCCAATACCGATCAGCTTTTTGAAAGCTGGAACAAATTAAAAAGCAAGCTGATGGTTGAAATAGGATACGAAAGCCGTAATTTTTCGGAATTACCTTCGTTTACCAATAAAAATTTACGGGTTCACAGTGATCATTTGAGCGTAAGTGGTATTTCTAATGCTAAGGTTTCCAGTAGCGAAAAAAAGGAAGCAGGTAAGTTTTTCATTACTTTTTCCACGACTGAAAAAGAACCACAGGATTTTGAATTTTCTATTGTGTACAACAATCAATTTTTTGATAAAACAGAAAAGAAAGTTTCTGCGAAATTAGAAGTAGAGGAGGAAATTGTGGGTTGCGAAGGAGCTGAAATATTTATTGACCCCCGAGATGGTACAGTCTACAATATTATTGAAATCGGGAGTCAGTGTTGGTTTGCTGAGAATTTAAATTTCAGTGGAGATATACCAGAAGTCCAAGACGGAGATGCATGGAGAGGGCTTAGTACTCCCGCATGGTGTCATTATGAAAATGATGCATCAAATGGGGTGATTTATGGGAAATTGTACAACTATTTTGCCGTAGAATCTGGGGATTTGTGCCCGGAAGGTTGGCATGTACCCACCGATCAGGAATGGGGCATTCTTACAGATTATTTAGGTGGAAGAAGTATAGCAGGAGGAAAAATGAAATCTGTATCGGGATGGGAAGAACCAAATCGTGAAGCTACCAATGAAAGTGGTTTTACGGCTTTACCTGCTAGCAGTAGGAATGGTGTTTGGGGTAATTTTCCAGTACCAATTGGGTTTGGAACCACTTGGTGGGCCACAAACCCTTCTCCTAATTGGGGACGAGGAGTTAATTCAGATTTTGGGGATCTTTATCTATACTTTGGAGATCTTTCAAATTTTAAGAGAAATGGGTTTTCTTGCAGATGTATTAAGGATCAATGACTCAAAGGGGTGAGTTTAAATTTATTTTCATGATGAATCCGTCAAAAAAATCAATTTTTTTTTATAAATGTGTCAATAGATAATACAAATAAGCCCTCTATTACCAATTGATATAATTTTATTTAATTGGTCAACGCTTAATTAAAAAAATTAAGTAAGTTTGAGTTTGATTAATCCCAAAAACATTTCGACTATGAAGCAATTAAAAAGCCTGCTGTTCTCGGCAGCAGTGATAATCTTGGCATTTTCCTGTGGCCAAAAGCAGGAAACGGTACCTATGGATCAGCACAGTATCATACCTATTCCTGTTTCCGTGGTACCTGCAGCGGGCAGTTTTACCTTGGACGGGAAAACAGCCATCGTGCTGCAAGCTGATCCCGCCCAAGTGCAGTTGATCGGAGAATATTTAAAATCTTCCATAAGCGCACTGACTGGTCTTAACCTGAATATCGCTCAGGAAGATCGGGACAATGCCATTGTATTGGCCTTGGATGCCAGTGCCTCAGATAAGGAGGAAGGGTACCGATTGGCCATCATGGATAAGAAGGTGCTGATTAGTGCCCCGCAACCGGCAGGATTGTTTTATGGCATTCAGTCATTGCAGCAATTGATTCCTGCCCATGGTGGTAAAATTCCAGGTGTAAACAATCAGTTTTCCTTACCACAGGGATCCATCGAAGATTATCCGGAATACGGTTACAGAGGTATGATGTTGGATGTGGCCAGGCATTTCTTTTCTGTGGAAGATGTAAAAAAACTGATCGATCAGATTGCGGTATATAAGATCAATCATTTGCATCTGCATCTTTCTGATGATCAGGGATGGAGGATTGAGATCAAATCCTGGCCTTTGTTGACCACCATTGGTGGCGCCAATGAAGTAGGAGGGGGCAAAGGGGGCTATTATACCCAAGATGATTACACGGAAATCGTGCGCTATGCGCAAAGTAGATTCATTACCATCGTTCCGGAGATTGATATGCCGGGTCATACCAATTCTGCCTTGAATGCCTATGGTATTCTGAACCCTGGGATCACTGTTCCGGAGGCTACCGCTGTTCCTGTGGACAGAAAGGCTTTAGGCGTGGATGAAGAGGATCCGGATGCAACACCTTATCACACGGGCATTGAAGTGGGTTTCTCCACTTTAGATACAGACAGTCCGGTAACGTATAAGTTTATCGATGATGTGATCCGGGAAATTTCAGAACTCACCCCAGGACCTTATTTCCATATTGGGGGAGATGAATCCCATGTCACAGCCATGGAGGATTACATCCCATTTATCGAAAAAGCACAGGAAATTGTCACCAAATATGGCAAGAAAACCTTGGGTTGGGATGAAGTGGCCCATGCTAAATTACTTCCTACCTCTGTAGCCCAATACTGGGCCAAGGCGGAGAATGCCATCATGGCTATTGACCAAGGGTCAAAAGTTTTGATTTCACCTGCAGTAAAAGCCTATTTGGATATGCAGTATGATTCTACCACCCATTTGGGTTTGCATTGGGCAGCTTATATTGAGTTGGATGAGGCATATAACTGGGATCCTACTGAATTGGAAGCTGAAATCAGAAGAGAACATATCCTGGGAGTAGAAGCGCCATTGTGGACGGAGACCATCACGACCATGTCAGATATTGAATACATGACTTTCCCTAGATTGGCAGCTATTGCCGAAATTGCCTGGTCTCCAAAGACTGCCCGAAATTGGGAAGATTTCAGCAGAAGGATTGCTTGGCATGGTCAACGCTGGGAGGCTCAGGGGAAGAATTTCTACAGGTCACCGAAGGTGGAATGGTAGTTAATTGAAAAGAGCCAAGGCAAAAGTAAAAAGAGGACCGAACGTTAAGAATCAGTCCAGTGGACTGATTTAGTGAGGGGCCAGGGTGCAGGGTGGGATAAAAAGTAGTGTTCAATTTACAGAAGGGCTGCTAGGGTCAAAGGCTTCAACTTGTCATTCCCTAAAAATCATTGACCGTTTTGGTTCAACATTCATAAGACATCAAATTCCACTTCTCATTTGCCTTTTACCAAATTTGCCTTTTACCAAAAATGCCATTAATATGCTGAATTATTAAGAACATTCATGGGACAATTTATCATAGACTTTAGCAATTGGATTTGGGATACGCCCATGCTCCTGTTATTGATGGGAGGAGGCTTTATCCTTTTTGCCTATTCAGGCTTTTTACCCTTCCGCCATTTTGGGCATGCCCTAAAAGTAGTCAGGGGAAAATATGACGATGAAAACCTGCCCGGGCAGATTTCCTCCCGTCAGGCTCTTTCAGCGGCCATTGCGGCAACCGTAGGTTTGGGCAATATTTCAGGAGTGGCCATTGCCATCAATATGGGGGGACCTGGGGCCATTTTCTGGATGTGGATTTCGGCTTTTGTGGGCATGGCAACCAAATATTTCACCTGTACTTTGGCCATCATGTACCGGGGCAAGGATACCCAGGGAACGGTACAAGGTGGGCCTATGTATGTGATAGAAGAAGGTATGGGAAAGAAGTGGAAACCTTTGGCTATCCTATTTTCTGTTGCGGGTGTATTGGGACTTTTGGCCATATTTCAGGCAAACCAGTTGACTGCTGTCCTGCGTTCTGTCCTATTAATTCCTAATGGTTTGGATAACGGAGAAACTACCAAATGGGTATTGGGTATATCTATGATGATCATTGTTGCCATTGTGATTTTAGGCGGAATCAAACGGATTGCCGCCGTAGCATCCCGATTGGTCCCCTTTATGGTACTTTTGTATTTTGCTACTGTTCTGATCATCATGTTTCGTTTTTATGATCAGGTTCCGGCCATGTTATGGTTGATTGTGGAAGATGCCTTTACAGGTAATGCAGTCATGGGCGGCGCTGTGGGAGCGGTGATGGTGATCGGTGCTAGAAGGGCCGCTTTTTCCAATGAAGCTGGTATTGGTACAGCACCCATGGTGCATGGTGCCTCCAAAAACAATGAACCGGTAAGGGAGGGTTTGATCGCCATGTTGGGACCTTTTATTGATACCGTGGTGGTTTGTACTTTGACCGCATTGGTGATCCTGTTGACCGGCGTATGGCAGTCTACGGACAATGATGGTGTAAGGTTAACCCTATCGGCCTTTGAAATGGGTTTACCAGGCATCGGCAAATACTTGTTGATGGTGGCTGTGCTTGTTTTTGCCTTGTCCACCATGTTTACCTATTCCTACTATGGACACAAATGCTTCAATTACCTCTTTGGTGCGGAAAAGGCCAAATATTACAATTATTTCTATTTGATCACCATTGTTGGCGGTGCTGTGGTGTCTTTGGAAGTAGTGGTGAGTTTTATAGATGGGATGTATGCGGTAATGGCGATTCCGACGATGATTTCCACGATTTACCTGGCACCTAAAGTAAAGGCGGCGACGAAGGAGTATTTTGGGAGGGTGCGGAAGTAGAAGCGAGAAACGAGAAACGAGAGGCGAGAGGCGAGAAGCGGGAATGTTAGAAACAAGAATCAAGAAACAAGAATCAAGACATCACTAACTTGTATTAGCCGACCTTTAATTGTTGGATAGCTACTGGAATTGGCTTTTCCTGACTAAGTTTTCTATCTTTCTGTGCGGTTAAAAAATCTTTTTTTCAAACACCTTCACTGACTCGGAAATGAAAATCCTGATATCCCCCAATGCCTTTAAAGGAACCATTGAAGCAGATGAAGCTGCAGCAATCATCCGAGGGGCAATTAAGGATGTAAATCCGAATGCGGAAACAGCGGTTTTGCCCATTGCAGATGGGGGAGATGGTACTTGTTATTTGTTGGGGAAAGCATTAGGATTAGAATCACAGCAAATCTGGGCGCTGAATGCCTTGGGCAGATCTGTCAGGGGGTATTACTTTTTTGATGCCAACAGCAAAACCGCCTACTTGGATGTTTCTACGGTTTCAGGAATCAAAGATCTTCAAACCGTAGAAAGAAACCCATGGGTGGCCAGTACTTACGGGACAGGACAACTGATTCAAGCAGCTGTCAAGGCAGGTGCCAATCATATTGTTCTAGGTCTGGGTGGTTCGGCCACGGTGGATTTGGGCATTGGAATATTAGCTGCTTTGGGATTTGGGTTTTTGGATGAAAAGGGCAGGGAAATTCCCTTGTTCTCGGACACATTTTTGAGTAAAATCCAACATATCCAAAGACCGGTCCATTCATTGGACATCCGTTTTACCTGTCTTTGTGATGTTAACCATACCTTTTGGGGTCCAAAGGGAGCCATTCCTGTATTTGGCCCACAAAAGGGTTTACCACCTGATGAAATCCCCAACTTTGAAAAAACTTGTGAGGGCGTTTTGACCATTTTGTCCCAAAAAGCCAAGAAAGCGGTTCCGGATCAAAAAGGCTTTGGGGCGGCAGGAGGAATTGCTTTTGGATTGGCCCATTTTTTTCAAGTTGAATTAAAAATGGGGGCACAGTGGTTTTTTTCCAAAGTTGGTATGGTTGAAAAGGTAGCCTGGGCAGACTTAGTGATCACCGGTGAGGGAAAGTATGACCATCAATCTGCGGGAGGAAAGGGGAGTTATGAACTATTACAGTTATGTAAACAAGCAGGTAAGCCCTGTTATTTAGTTACTGCAGGGGATGATTTTGGGGATGCAGGATTCAAAAAGGTACTGGTTTTACCGGATTTGGATTTTTCAAGTCCTGATTTTAGACAAAAGGCAAAGGAGAATTTGAGGAGATCGATTTTGGAATTAACTAACGATTAACTAGGACAAAGACACCTGCTAGATTAAGGCTTGGATAAAAAAGCTTTGCTTTTTGGGGAACTAACCGCTCCTTCCTTCAGAAGGCAGGAATGACACCAATTTCACAAATTACCTGGATTTTGGGTTATAAATAATCTTGGCCCTTTTCGTTCATCAAAGCAGCATGGGAAAATGAATTATACGCAGAGCTTGCGAATTTCCTAGAACCACAGTACCCATTATATGTGTAAATTTACGAGGACCAGCCCTAAAGGGCTTAATCACTATTAGCCTTGGGAGAAAACAGAAAGTATTTGGTAAAACAACATGCAAAATAACCTTACTTGTAGTTCTGTGATGTGATTTATTTTTTATCTTTAAATCAAACTAACTCCGGATTTTTTGTGGAAAATCAGAAAATTTTAGCCTTGGCCAAGGAAGAAGACTGGCTCAAGGATTATTCAGAAGATATTTATGAAAGGTACTTCAGGTATAAATATGCCTTGAAAGAGATTGAACATGGCTATGGCAGCGTGCTGGAATTTGCCAGAGCACATGAATACTATGGAATTCATTTTGATCCACTGAGAAATGGTTGGGTGTATCGGGAATGGGCACCAAAGGCATACAATCTTTTTTTGATGGGGGATTTCAACCATTGGAACCGGTATAGTCATCCCATGCGTAAAAACCACAGGGGAGACTGGGAGATTTTTTTGCCTTATGCGGATTATAAAACGTCATTTGTTCATGGATCCAAGGTCAAAGTTCATGTTGAGGCGGTCAATGGAGCGCTTGATAGGATACCGGCCTATATCAGGAGGGTAGTACAGGATGAGGAGAGTCATGACTTTGCAGGGCAACTCTGGTTTCCGTCCCAATCATTCATCTGGTCTGATCATGGTTTTGATCCATCGGACAATCTCATGCAACCGTTGATTTATGAGTGTCATGTAGGAATGGCCCAAGAGAAAGAAGGCGTAGGTACCTACTTGGAATTTGCAGAAAATATTTTGCCAAGGATCAAAAAATCAGGTTACAATACCATACAGGTAATGGCCATCATGGAACATCCTTACTATGGGTCCTTTGGTTACCATGTATCCAATTTCTTTAGTCCTTCCTCCCGTTTTGGCACGCCTGAGGAACTCAAGTTTATGATCAATAAAGCCCATGAGATGGGCATTTCTGTGGTCATGGACATCGTACATTCCCATGCGGTGAAAAATGTGAATGAAGGGTTGAATGAATTTGATGGTTCAGATCACCAATATTTTCACCCAGGTGGGCGAGGATACCATGAAGGCTGGGACAGCAAACTGTTTGATTATGGAAAAAAGGAAGTGATACAGTTTCTCCTTTCCAACATCCGGTACTGGATGGAAGAGTTCCACTTTGATGGTTTCCGTTGGGATGGAGTCACCTCCATTCTTTACCTGCACCATGGCCATGTTACCTTTGACAATCCGGTAAAATATTTCAGAGAGGGAGTAGATTGGGATGCGGTCATTTACCTGCAATTGGCCAATAAACTGATCCATGATTTTAACAGACAGGCATTGTCCATTGCCGAAGAAGTCAGTGGCATGCCAGGTTTGTGCAGGAGGCATGAAGATGGGGGACTGGGCTTCGACTTCAGACTGGGGATGGGTATCCCTGATTTCTGGATCAAAACCTTAAAGCACAAAGTAGATGAGCACTGGGACATGTTTGAAATGTGGCATGAGCTGAGCAATCGGCCTAAGAAGGAAAGAACCATTGCTTATGCCGAATCCCATGACCAGGCATTGGTCGGGGACAAGTCCATTGCCTTTTGGCTGATGGACAAGGAAATGTACACAGGCATGAGCAAGCTGCAAAGCAGTTTGGTAGTTGACAGGGGAGTGGCCCTCCACAAAATGATCCGCTTGATTACCATTGCATTGGGAGGAGAAGGCTATATGAATTTTATAGGGAATGAGTTTGGTCACCCTGAATGGGTGGACTTCCCCAGGGAAGGTAATGACTGGAGTTACCAATATGCCCGAAGGCAATGGTCTTTGGTGGATACAGAGCACTTGCGTTACCATGAACTCGATGAATGGGACAAGGCCATGATTCAAATGGCCAAAGAGCATTTACTCTTGGTCGCCCCTCATGCCGAGCAGATTTTCTTGGATGCAGATAAAAAGATATTGGTTTTTCAAAGGGCCAGCTTGATCTTTATCTTTAATTTCCATGTTTCTGAATCCATTTTTGGCTTTGAGTTTGTAGTTCCTACACCGGGTGAATATCAAATTGTCCTGAATTCCGATAATAAAAACTTTGGAGGTTTTGAGCGTGTATCAGAGGAGTTTCTCTATCCCAGCGACAAGAAAAACAAGATCAAGATCTACCTGCCAAACAGAACAGCATTGGTGTTGAAAAAGAAGGTATAATGGGATAAAAAAGAGAATGGGCCCATAAAGGGCCCATTATGCTACAATGACAATATCAACTAAACTAAAAGAGAAAAGCCTCACTCTCCGTATGAGCAGTGGGATCAACTCCCGTCATTGCTAATTATTACTATCTTCTAACGACGGAAGGGATTTTGGGTTACTAAAAGCTTTTTAAATATTTGATTTTTATGATGGATGGGCTTTGAGCCTGATGCATTCGTTTGCAAAGCTTTATTTAAAAAAAAATCAAACCAATCCAGCGTAAATCAAGCCTGCTTCCACACCCCTTATTTCAGCCAAGCCTTTGAGCCTGCCAATGGCGGTATAGCCTGGGTTGATGATGGGTTTGGGAATATCATCCAACATCTGATGCCCATGGTCCGGGCGCATAGGAATGGAAAGGCCTCTGCTTTGCTGTACTTTCAGGATTTCATGGATGACCGCTTCCATGGGAACATCACCTTCCAAATGATTGTCTTCATAGAAGTTCCCTTCAGCATCTCTTGTAGTAGCCCTGAGATGAATAAAGTGGATATGGTCACCAAAAGCTTTTACCATGGCCGGTAGGTCATTATCTGCCCGGACCCCGTAAGAACCAGTACAGAAAGTGAAACCGTTATTAAGACTGCTATTGTCCGCAATAATTCTCTGCATATCGGTTGCTGTACTTACGACCCTTGGAAGCCCAAAAATATCAAATGGTGGATCATCAGGGTGAATGGCCATTTTTACCGCATGCTTTTCCGCTATAGGCAGTATTTCATTTAAAAAGAGTTTCAGATGATTAGCCAATTCCTCATGACCAATACCTTTATACGTATCCAAAGCATGTTGGAATTCTTCCAAGGTATAGCCTTCTTCCGATCCAGGCAAACCCTTCAGGATATTGTCCTGAATCCTTTTAATATCTTGTGCAGGAGCATTTTCAAAGAAAGTTTTGGCTCTTTGAATTTCATCCTCATTATAATCTTTTTCTGCGCCAGGTCTTTGTAAGATAAATAGGTCAAAAGCTACTACTTCTTTTTTCTCAAAGCGCAGGGCTTTGGCGCCATTGGGAAGTGTCCAGGCCAGTTCGGTACGGGTCCAATCCAAGATGGGCATAAAATTGTAACAAATGATATGAATGCCCTCTTCTGCCAGGTTGACGATGGTTTGTTTGTAGTTTTCAATGTACTCCAAAAAATGACCTGACCTGGTTTTGATATTTTCGTGTACGGGAACAGATTCTACCACAGACCAAGTTAGCCCTGCTGCTTCAATTATATCTTTTCTTTTTTTGATTTCTTCCCTTGGCCAAATGGCTCCATTGGGAATGTGATGAAGGGCAGACACAATACCTGTGGCACCGGCCTGTCTGATATCGGATAAACTTACCGGGTCATTGGGACCATACCAGCGCATGGTCTGCTCCATTTTGTATGTCATAAGGTGGACTTAAGTTAATGGGTGATTGGTTGATTAGACATTGGTTAATTGGTTTCTCCAGACAATTAGTTCTTGGTACATCGTACATTACATGATACATTGTACTTGGAACAGTAAATATTCATTCCTAAACTCCCGAATATGCCGAAAACCCTCCATCTACGGCTACTACTGTACCCGTTACAAATTTGGAAGCATCTGAACAAAGCCATTGAAGGGTTCCTAACAAATCTTCGGGATTGCCAAACCTTCTCATAGGGGTATGGTCGATGATTTGCTGGCCCCTTTGGCTGAGGTTGCCATCATTTTCGGTGAGTAATGCCCTGTTTTGTTCTGTCAAAAAGAAACCTGGGGCAAGGGCATTTACTCTAAAATCAGGACCGTATTTCTGGTTCAATTCCACAGCTAACCATTTGGTCAAATTGTCAATAGCTGCCTTTGCTGAAGCATAACCGGCCACCCGGGTCATTGGCCGGCTGGCTGCCATGGAAGAAATGTTGATGATATTTCCTGAGCCATTGGTAAGCATAAGCGGCAAGAAATGTTTGATGGGAATGAAGGTGCCTTGGTAATTGAGATCCATAACCTTTTTCATGGCATTAGCCGAGAGATCGGCTATGGTTTGATCAGGCCTGACTACTGCATTGGGCATATTGCCACCCGCCAGATTGATCAGAATATCAACTTTTTGGTACCTTTTGTGAATTTGCTCAGCAGCCTGGATTACATGGTTTTCAGACGTAACATCAGCAAGAAAGGCATCAGCTTTGCCTCCCAAAGACCTGATTTCCTCAACGAGTTGTTCCACTTTCGAGGCAGTTCTACCAATGATGATGATTTGAGCACCTTCTTTGGCAAGGTGTAGGGCCATCGCTGTACCCAGTACGCCGGTGGCACCTGTGATGATGATTTTTTTATTTTTTACTGAAAATAATTTCATGGTGTTTCGGGAAACTGAAAATAGTTCTTGGCATTATAATAACAGATGTCTTGGATAATCTTACCCATCCACCTTTCATCTTGTGGCAGATTACCTTTTTGCATATCCTTTCCAAACAAGTTACAAAGTATTCTGCGAAAATACTCATGCCGGGGAAAGGAAAGGAAGCTCCGGGAGTCTGTCAACATACCAACAAAGGTTGCAATCAGCCCCATATTCGATAGGGTGTTCATTTGGGCTTCCATGCCATCAATTTGATCCAGAAACCACCATCCAGAGCCAAACTGTATTTTGCCTCGGATGCTGCCATCATTGAAATTGCCGCACATGGTAGCAAAGACCTCATTGTCCTTAGGGTTAAGGTTGTAAAGCACTGTTTTACTGAGTTGGTCAGTGCTATCCAATTCATTGAGGAAGGAGGAAAGGGCAGTAGCCTGGGCATAATCTCCTATGGAATCAAATCCGGTATCTGGACCTAATTGTTGGAACATGCGGCTATTATTGTTACGCATGGCACCAAGGTGGAACTGTTGGGTCCATCCTTTTGTATGGTAAATTCTGCATAGCTCCAAGAGAGTTTTAAATTTAAAATAACGAATTTCTTCTTGGTCCAAAAGTGCACCGGAAAATACTTTTTTAAAAAGGGTGTTGATATCATAAGGCGAATTACTGAAGTAATAAAGCTGTTCTAGTCCATGATCCGACAACCTGCAGCCATTTTTATCAAAGTAGTTGATTCTGTTTTGCAACGCTTGAAGTAAGTCATCGTAAGAATGAATTTTCACAGCTGACACATCGCCCAGCTTTTGTAAATAAAGCCGGTAGCTGATGGGGTTTTCGACAGCAAAGGCCTTATCTGGCCTGAAAGCCGGAAAAAGTCCAAATGAAGCACGGTTTTTAAGATAGTGCCGGTGGTGTTCCAAATTATCAATGGGATCATCCGTACTGCAGACCACTTCCACTTTCATTTTTTCCAATAGCATTTTGGTGCTGAATTCCTTACTATTGGTCATCTCCGATGTAGCCTGATAAATTTCGTTGGCATTATTTCCACTCAAAAGTTCCTCAATCCCGAAATACCGCTTCAGCTCTAAATGTGTCCAATGGTACAAAGGATTTCTTACCGTGTAAGGAACTGAATCTGCCCATTTTTGAAATTTTTCCTGGTCCGATGCATCCCCTGTGATGTAATGCTCTTTTATACCCAAGGTGCGCATTGCTCTCCATTTGTAATGGTCACCTGCTAACCATATCTGCGTGATATTTTCAAACACCTTATTGGAAGCGATTTGATCTGGGGGCAGGTGGTTATGGTAATCGATGATGGGAAGATCCTTTGCATAATCATGGTAGAGTTTTTTGGAAAAATCTGTTTCCAAAAGGAAATCATCATCTAAAAAGGTCATTTTGCTGGGTTTTGTCATTTATAATACAGGTCAATAAGATTATCAAGTCTAATTTTAAGGATTTATATGCAGTATTTGAACCATTTTAGTACAATTAATTGTGAAATCGTTTTCGATAAAACAATTATCAAATTGATTATTGGCTAAACTGGTATTTTTATAATTATATTTCATTCGAGAATAAAATCAAGTGTGGCTTATACAGTTTGATCAGGCATAATGACAAAAGTAAATATCAAATATTTGGCGGAGAAACTCAATATGGCACCTTCCACGGTTTCAAGAGCTTTGAATGACAGTTACGAGATCAGTCAAAAGACCAAAGATAAGGTATTGTCATTGGCCAAGGAACTCAACTATCAGCCAAATCCCTATGCCCGAAGTTTGAGGGCCCATAAAAGCAAAACCATTGGGGTAATCATTCCCGAGCGGATCAATAACTTTTTCGCCCAGGTGATCGATGGCATTGAGGAAATTACCCAACAATACGGTTATCATCTTCTGGTTTACAATTCCCATGAGGACGTTGAACAGGAAAGAAAAATCATTTCCTACCTGTTGGGCGGAAGGGTAGATGCCATTGTGATGTCTGTTTCGAGTCAGACCAGTAGCACAGAGCACTTGGAACAAGTTCAGAAACAGGGCATTCCGATCATTTTCTTTGATAGAATTGCACAGGATTTGCCGACAACCAAGTTTATCACCAATGATTACCAAAGCGGTTTTGATGCTGCACATCACTTAATTGAAATTGGCTGTAAGAAAATTTATTTTTTGTTACTTTCTAAGGAAATCACCATTGGCAAAGAGCGCCTAAGAGGTTACTTGGATGCAGTTAAGGCCTCTGATCTATCATTTAGTGAAGATTGGGTCATTCACTGTGCCCAAGAGGAAAAACCAAATATAGATTTGTTCAAATCCTTCCTTTTTCCAATGGACCGTCCTGACGGAATACTTTCTTCGGTAGAAAAATTGGCCATTACAGCCTATCAGGCCATCAAAGAGACCAAACTTCGAATCCCTGAGGATATCAAACTGATCACCTTTTCCAATATGAAAATTGCGGATTTATTGGATCCACCACTTTCTACCATATCCCAGCCAGCACAGGAAATCGGTCGGGAATGTGCCAAATTGCTGATGAGTAAGCTTACTAAAACCAAGCCATCTCCTATAGAAGACCAAGTTATCACTATACCGTCCATTTTCCATAAGCGAACATCATCATAGAAATAAGGCCAGTCCAGAAAACTGGCCTTATTTAAAATAAACATTTAATACCCAGGATTTTGAGGGAAACTACTTTCTCCTCCGTCAACCCTATCAATCTGATTTTGTGGAATAGGTCTTAATATGTGAAAATCTCTGATATTGGGAGCAGCATCTGGATTATGCAGTCTTGTTCTTTCTACCAATAATCCCCAACGCTTCAGGTCCAACCATCTCATCTGCTCACCCAAAAGTTCTCTCTCTCTTTCCTCCATGATAAACTCCATATCCAATTGGGAAGCAGTAATCTCCATTTGGGCCTCACGGCCTGGAAAAGCAGCTCTCCTTCTGACTGTATTGATCGCTTCCACAGCCTCTGCAGTTTTGCCCTGCCTAAACAATGCCTCTCCAAGCATTAAGTAAGTATCTGCCAGTCTAAAGGCAAGGTAATCTCTTCCTCCTTGAAACTGTGTCAGATCAGCTCTACCTGGATCCAGGAATTTATTTAGCGTTGGATAAAGCTTATCTGTATAAAGGCTAGGAGTGAGTACCTGATAAGGCTTTGCAGCCCTTTCTGCTTCAGACCATTCTACTCCTGGAAGATAGATGGCCGTATCTCCCTCACTGAAGCTAACTTCAGGTTTGGAAGTATCAAAAGTAGTATTGAAATTTCCTGGCCTGTTGGAAAAGAAAACATGCTTAAATGATTTGTCATACCGAGAATCATTTTCCCTATCTGCAAAGATTACATTTAGTGTATAATCAGTAGGACGATATCTCTTAAATGGCCGGCCATTTTGGGTATCTCTCCTCATACCTGGCTGGATATCATATTCCATTAAGAAGAAAACGTGACCATTGTTGCCCCCTCCATTTGTCAAAGGATCTCTTGTGTATTGGACTGCAAAAATCACTTCATCATTGACTTCATTGTTAAATCTATGCACATCTTCAAAATCCGGAAGAAGGATAAAGCCATAATCAGAAATTACTTTTTTTAACAAAACTTCAGCCTTGCTGTAGTCATCAGGTGAACCTGCTTCTGAAGTGGCTTTGGTTAGATAGACCTTGCCTAATAAATGTTCTGCGGCTGGCCTCGTGACACGACCGTAATTATTGGACCTCATCTCAGGAAGTAGATCGGCAATGGCCTCTTCAAGATCCCTAATAATAGCCTCATAGATTTGTGGTACACTTGCTCTGCTAGCTTCTTTGGTAGGAACAAGTGTTTCGGTAAGTCTTAGGTCAACCCCACCAAATAATTGAACAAGAATAAAGTAATGATGGGCTCGGAGGAACTTTACTTCAGCTACCCGCAATCTTTTTGTAGCATCTGGAACATTAGGTACATCCGGAGCTCTTTCGATGATTGCATTACAGGTGTTGATTCCTCTGTAAAATTCATCCCAAATTTGGTTTAATTGGCCTGTTCTTGAGTCAAACTGATTGGTATACTCGTTGATAAACTTCCAACTGCCATCTGAACCCATCCTGTAGGTGTCAGTACCAAAAACAGTAAAGTTGTTACCTGCTTCGGTTCCATACCACATCCTTAGGGTACTATACGCTGCATTAACCCCATCATTAAAACCATTAGGGGTGTTAAGATAATCATTGCCAATTCTCGAAATGACATCTTCTTCCAAGATATCCTGGCATGAGAAAGCACCTGTTAACAAACTGATTACTGTGAACAGCTTTATATAATTTAGTTTTATGTTATTTATTTTTTTCATGGCTCTTTTATTTGAAATTAAAATCTTGCATTAATTCCAATGGTATAAGTGGTAATGGCCGGTGCCACATTGGCACTTACTGCACCACCTTCTATTCCCTGTTCACTGTCAATAAAGGTCTCTGGATCAATACCTTTATACCTAGATCTGTATTCTGCGAAAATGAATGGTTGCTGAATACTGGAATAGATCCTTAAACTTTCCATTTTCATCCTTTTGGTAACTACATTTGGAAATGTATATCCAAAATTAATGTTCCTGATTTTTACAAAACTTCCGTCAAAATAAGTCATAGAAGATGCATACTTAGGCCTTTCCTGATTCTGATTGGGTCTTGGAAAATCATTGGTCGGATTATTGGGAGTCCAGTAATCAATGGCCAAATTATTGTACCTTCCAAAGAGGGAATTATTGGCATCATGGAACTGACTACGTAACATTTGCCCCACCCTTGCAAATACAAAGAAGGAAAAATCAAAGTTGTCATAGGTAAATCTATTGGTAACGCCTAGGATGAACCTAGGAACAGGAGAACCTAAAATTTGTCTATCATCCGCATTGATTCTGCCGTCACCGTTAAAATCTTCAATTTTTATCTCTCCAGGCCTATCTCCAAAAGAGGCTGCTACATCAGCCTCATTAGTCTGCCAAATGCCTACTTTTTTCAAATCATAAAAAACTGTGATCGGCTGTCCGATAAATCTTCCTGCAGCAATATCGTCTACTCTTCCATTGGCCAAACTGAGGATTTGCTCTCTATTTGTATTGAATATCAAGTCAGTGGACCATCTGAACCTCGATTTATCTATGTTGATAGAGTTCAAAGTGACTTCAAATCCAGTATTTCTAGTGACCCCAATATTGGTCGTAAAAGCACCAAAACCAATGGAATTGGGTAATGGCTGCGGTGCCAATAAGTTACTGGTTTCTGTTTGGTAAAATTCCAAGCTACCTCCCAATTTTCCCTGAAATATTCCAAAATCCAAACCTATATTCAAGGTAGTACTGGATTCCCATCTCAAATCAGGGTTTCCAATGGTACTGGGTCTATACCCGAATGCTGGCGTAGTACCAAAAGCATATACCGTTCTACCAAGTAATGGCTGGGTTTGATAAGGAAATATGGCCTGATTTCCAATAGATCCGTAACTTGCTCTGAACTTTAATAAATCAATCCCTGAGTTTACCAAGAATGGTTCATTGGTAATATTCCATCCAAATGCAACGGATGGGAAATAGCCAAATTTAGTATTCGCACCAAACCGTGAAGAACCATCTGCCCGCATTGTTGCAGTCAGTAAATATTTTTCTTTATAGCTGTAATTGATACGGCCCATGTAGGATAAGAGTGCCCATTCAATCAAATCTGTGTTGGCACCTGTAATCTGACTTGCATCACCCAATCTATGGTAAAGCTGAGAAGCCGCCGGAATTCCCAATACAGAAATTGAGGTTCTTTCTGACCGGTCTTGCTGGATGGCCTGGAGTCCCGTCAAATTCAAAGCATGGTCACCCATTTTCTTATCATAGGTAAGGATGTTTTCCAAAGTATAATTGAAATCCCATCTTTCGTTGATACTGCCTGTTGGAGGTGCCCCCCTTCTGGCATTGGTTTGTGATCCTGTAAATCTACCCGCCCTTTGGAAGGAGAAATCCGGGCCAAAATTTGTCCTGAAAGTCAGGTTATCAGTTATTTTATATACGCCGTAGATACTGTTGAACATTCTGTATCTGTGAACCTCATCTAATTGTGCTCCCGGTACGATTTCAGCAAAAGGGTTTGTTCTTAAGCCATCGTTAGTCGGTAGGAATATCAAATTTCCGTTTTCATCAAAAGGGATACCCAAGGGGTTTTCCTGCATGGCCCCTCCGATTGGATTGAAGTTTTCCCCATTTCTCAAACTATTTACCAAAAGCGTCGAAGTTCCTATTGAAATTTTATCAGTAATTTTATGATCTAAATTTATTCTAAAAGTATACCTGGAAAAATCCTGATTTTTTACTACTCCCGTTTCTTTAAAGTAGTTTCCAGAAACAAAAAATGTGGTTTTATCACTTCCGCCTTGAACACCTACTTGATAATTTTGTATTACTCCAGTTCTTAATAAAGCCCCAACATAATCTGTGGTTCTTCCCCTAGCTATTCCATCCAATTCAACGGGCTCAAACAATGTGGCATCTGCCTCTGGCGTTGCAGGGCCTTCTGGATAATTACCAGTGGCTCTTCTTGATTCTCTTTTATATTCGGCAAATTGTGGTCCATCAAAAACCTCAATCCTGCCCAGAGATTCGTTAAAACCAGTAAACATGTCGAAGGAAACAACAGTTTTTCCGACATTACCTCTTCTGGTAGTTACAAGTACTACACCATTAGCTCCTCTGGAACCGTAAATTGCTGTAGCTGAGGCATCTTTTAAGATTTCCATTGATACAATATCCTGGGGGTTGATATCATCAATATTTCCAACTATGGGAATATTATCTACTACGTACAAGGGATCATTGCCCGCTGTAAATGACCTTCTACCCCGTATCCTAACCTGAGGACCTGCTCCAGGTTTACTACCTGCTATTGTAACATCCACACCGGCAGCTCTTCCTTGTAAGGCCTGCCTCGCATTGGATATCGGCAATTCTTGAATTTCTTTGGCACCAACTGAAGAAATAGCACCTGTTAGTTGGCTTTTCTTTTGGGTACCATAACCTACTACAATTACCTCTTCCAAATCAGAAAGGTCTTGTTTTAAAGTTACATTGATGGTGCTTTGATTGCCAACGGTTACTTCCATTGGCATAAAACCGATGAAAGAGAAGATAAGAACTCCTGTTTCAGGTGCTGTGATGGAATAATTCCCATCCAAATCCGCTGCAGTACCAGAGGTAGTTCCTTTCAAAAGCACTGTGGCTCCGGGAATGGGTTCACCGGTATCATCTGTAATTTTTCCTTGGACAACTCTGCTTTGTCCAAAGCTTTGTTGGTGCAGAATTAACAGGAACAGTAAACATCCTGCAATCTGGTAAAACTTCCGTTTCATAGAATTTTAGGTTTATTGTTTAATTAAAAGGTTGGTCTATATTTAGATTAGACAAAAAGATACTCCTTGGAATATTATTTTATATTCCCTATAAAATGGATTATCTTATTATGTTGATTTACCGAAATTTGTAAAATAATTCCGAAAAGCGACTTGTTTCTGTTTTTATTTTACGGAATCGATTGCACTTACAAAAAACATAATAAAAATTATAAGTTTGAGCTTACAATACGATTACTTATACTTATTGAAATTCAATGGTTTGCGGTATATATTTTCACCCAAAATCAACCAACACTATGAAAATTTAAAAAAAATTTTAGGAACAACTATTCTTTTGATTACTATTCCCTTCATATTGTCACTTTCTACAGCTAGAGATTATGTTGAAGAAAGAGTGGTAAATATTAAAAAAATCTTATGTAATGATTTTGATGATGTGAAACATCTAAAAGACCAACAAAATTTTAGCAAATGGGCAACCTTAGACCCAAACCAAAAAACATTATATAATGGAACGGATGGAACCATTGGATTCATATTCTCTTGGAAAGGAAATGATGAGTTGGGGGAGGGAGTACAGGAAATAATTGGAATCATAGATAGAGAAAGGATCGATTATGAATTGTGGTTTATAAAGCCTTTCGAGTCTAGATCTGTAGCCTTTATCACTACCACTTTACTTAATGATAATGCGACATTGGTGAAATGGAATTTTGTTGGCAAAATGAATAACCCCATGAAAGTCTTGCTTTTGATAATGAATATGGGAAAATGGTAGGAGAGAATTTAGATTTTGGTCTGAACAGGTTAAAAGAAATTATGGAAAGCTAAAAAAGGCTGTCTAAAAAGCAGCCTTTTTTGGATGTATTGTTATGAGAAATTATATACCAAAATTCTTTCCATTTAAAGTTTGGGCTCCCATCCTTTCTCATATTCTCTGGACCAAAGCTCCATACCTTTTCGGTTATAGATATGGCCATTGGCTGGATTACAGTCAAAGTTTTCCCCAATCCTGTAAGAAATATTGGCCAGATGACAGAGCAAAGTGGATACTGCGCCTTCTTCAATGGTGGAATTTTGTTTCTGCTTCCCTCGGATAGCCTCAAAGAAATTGACCACATGGTCTGTGGTGTTATCGCCCCCACCACCTAAGTTGGTGCTGCCTTCTTCTCCTCTTGATTTGACTTCACGGATCATTTTTCCTCCTTTGTCAAAAAGCCTATAAAGGCCTCTATTGACAAAAACAGAACCTTCTGTACCATATATGATGGTACCCCTATCAGCCCCATAAGTCAAGTAACCATTGCGGCTTTGTCCATCCCAAACGATAGTTTTATCATCGTCAAACTTGAAAGTGGCATACATGGTATCGTACATGTCCCAGCCATCATCCAAAAAATGGTATTTACCAGCATCTACCCCAACATGGTTAGGAAACTCTACCTCAAGTGCCCATCTGGCAACATCCAGTTCATGGGTGGCATTATTGCCTGTTTCTGCTGTTCCATAGTCCCATCCATACCAATGCCAATTGTAGTCCCAGGTATCATGGGTATATTTTCTTCTTGGTGCAGGACCTTGGAATAATTCCCAGTCCAATCCTACTGGAGGAGCTTGCTCCACTTGGTTGGGAACCCGTCCTCTATTATTGGCATAAAAAGCCACTGCTCGGTAGGGCTTCCCTATGGCACCATCATGGATTTCTTTGATGATTTCAATGGTATGGTAAGAGGATCTTTGCTGGTTTCCCATTTGAATGACCTTATTGTACTTGTTTTTGAATTCAATCAGCAATTCTCCTTCTCTGGGATTATGGCTGCAGGGTTTTTCCACATACACATGTTTTCCTGCGGCTACAGCCATCCATGTCCCCGGTGCATGCCAATGGTCTGGAGTAGCATTGATCAGTACATCGATCTCTTTGTTTTCGATGACCTTTATGATGCTGTTTTCCAACAGGGGACTGTAGTCGATGTGTTTTGAAAAACTGGAAGCAGCCTTGGTTCGCTGGGATTCCATCACATCGCATAGGGTGTGTAAGCGTACATTGCTTTCCTTTCTGGCAATTGGAGCGTAAAAGGCGCCTAATCTTCTTCCAAGACCTGCAATAGCCACCTGCATGCTGTCGTTGGCTCCAATGATATTGCCATAGCTCTTGGCAGAAAAGCCCAGTGCACCCAAGGAAGAGAGCCCTACTGTAGCTAAGGTGGATTTTTTCAAAAACTCCCTTCGATTGTTCATTTCTTTGTCCATTTCGTTAAGGATTTTATTGTAATGTCCTGATTTTTATGTTCTTAAAATGCACTTCATCACCATGGTCCTGAAGCAGAATATATCCTTCTTCTGCCTCTCCAAAGTTTTCCCAGATATGGTATTTGCTTTTCGCCACCAGTTCCCTGTAGGCTTGAGAGCCCCTCAGGTACTCTACAACTTTCACCCCGTTGAGGTAATGTTCTACCCTGTTGTCCGGATAAACAACCAATCTTCCTTTGTTCCATTCACCGGGTCCCTTTATAAATCTAGGGTTTTTATCGGCTTTGATCAGGTCATACAGGGAAGCCAAGGTTCTATTGCCTTCACGGCCCATTTTGGCATCTGGATGGCGCTCATCGTCAAGGATCTGATACTCCAAGCCAATGGCTGAACCCACATTTCCTTCACTCAAGGTAACAAAATATTTAACACCGGAATTGGCTCCTTCTGTAAATTTGAAATCAAAGGCCAAATCAAAGGCACTGAATTTCTCTGTAGTGACAATGTCCCCATAGCTCATGGACTCGCTGCCATCAGAAGCTTTGATGGTAAGAATGCCGTCCTGGACAAACCATCCCTCAGAGGGGAATTCCTCCTTGTAAGCAGCCTTCCAACCTGTAGTATTTTCTCCATTGAAAAGTAACCTCCAACCATTGTTTTCTTCTAATTCAGTCAACTCATTTAGGCCTGTGCTGACCACGAAAACATCCCCAGTAAAGGGTTTAGGTTGCAGGTTATCTGTCTGAATGCGGATATTCCTAAAATAAGTTTTGTTTCCTTCATCTTCTGCACTTCTGATGCTATGGACCTGAAGTCCAATATGCCCTTTACTGTCCATGTCATCGACCACATAGGCTACTTCCTGTCCGTTGATCCAGGACTTGATTTCATTGCCTATGGCTTCAATGCGGTAATGGTTCCATTCACCCATTTTAAAAGCAGCTTTGGCCGCTGGATTAAGGTCCAAAGGATACAGCCAACCCCTTCTTTGTTCATCATATAAGCCACCTGACCAAGCCCTTGGGCTGGGGTCGGCTTCTATCTGATAACCATATACCAACCCTTGTCCATCTCTGGCTGTTGGATCAAACTGTCCCCTTGCCATTACCCCTGAGTTGCTGCTCAGATCTTCAATTTTCAATTCCAATTCCAAGATAAAGTCGGAATAATCCATCTCTGTAATCAAAAAGGTATTTGGTGTATTGGCTACTGCATAGCCTATGATTTCTCCATTTTTCACTTCAAATTCTGCTTTGCCGCCCACAACTTTCCAACCGTCCAGGGTTTCGCCATTGAATAAATTGGTCCAGTTTTCTTCTTTTTTATCATTTGTACTGGTTTGACAAGAAAATAGCCCCATCGCAAGACTAATGAGAAAGTAGCTAAAATATTTTGGTTTCATTTTTTGGGGTTTAAGTGTTAGTAAATTTCCAATGTGTTGAAATTCTTTATTTCACCCAAAATTTCTAATTACTACAGCCAATACTTACGAAATCGATTTCGTGTTTTGGGTATTTTCAAATTTAAATTTTTTAAATTAGGAATTATCTTGATAAAGACAAATAATCCATTGATCAGAAGCCAGTTTGCCAATAAAATGACCTATAAAAAATGTTTAAAACAGACCAATGAGTCCTTCCATTACACGGTTTGGCTACCCATTTTGATGTCTTCCATTGCTTTTTTTCTTTTTGAAACAAATGCTTACTCCCAAGTCTATGAAAGACATTATTTATCTGGAAAAGATGCGGCCACAGCTGTAGCCTGGGATTTTATGGTAGATGGTGGCCGCAGGGCAGGAGAGTGGGCGAAGATTCCCGTGCCCTCCAATTGGGAGCTGCATGGTTTTGGAACCTATAATTATGGACATGACCATAGAAATTCTGATAGGGTTTTGGGAAAGGAAAAGGGGTTTTATAAACTGGAATTCGATGCACCGGATGCTTGGAAAGGACAGGTTGTCCAATTGGTCTTTGAAGGGGCCATGACTGATACTGAAGTGAAGGTAAATGGGAAAGTTGCCGGAGATGTTTTCCAAGGAGGTTTTTACAGGTTCAGTCATGACATTACACCGCTCTTGAATTTTGGTCAAGAAAACTTCTTGGAAGTGGAAGTGGCCAAGCATTCTGCAAATGCCTCGGTCAATCGGGCAGAAAGGGAAGCAGATTATTGGATTTTTGGAGGAATTTACCGCCCGGTGTATTTGGAGATATTGCCCGAATTGCATTTTCAGCGGGTGGCGGTAAACCCGCAAGCCAATGGGGAATTTGAGGCTTTGGTGGTATTGAATAAAAGTGTAGAAGATGGGCTATTGGAGGTAGAACTATTTGAATTAGGAGATGAAAAATCACTGGGCAAAATCAATACACCAATTACAGGAGAGGAAATCCAAATTGACGGGGTATTTGAAGGGATTCAATCCTGGAATCCTGAATCACCGAAAATGTATAAAGCAGTATTAAGTTTAAAAGAAAAGGGAAAAACTGTTTTTGAGAAATCTGAAAAGATTGGTTTCCGGACAGTAGAACTTCGGGAACAGGATGGCATATATGTGAATGGTAAGCGGGTAATTTTTAAAGGAGTAAATAGGCATTCTTTTTATCCCAGTTCGGGAAGAGCCCTATCAGATGCCAATCATTTAGAGGATATTCAATTGATGAAGGAGATGAATATGAATGCTGTCCGCATGTCCCATTATCCTCCAGATGAAAGATTTTTGGATTTATGTGACTCCTTGGGGCTTTTTGTATTGAATGAGGTGGCCGGTTGGCAACAGGGCTATGATACTGAGATAGGTCCAAAGGTGATTAAGGCGACTGTATGGAAAGATGCCAACCATCCTTCTGTGATTATATGGGACCATGGCAATGAAGGAGGTTGGGATTTTGAGAATGAAAAGTGGTTTCACCAATATGACATTCAAAAGCGTCCGGTAATTTATCCTTGGCTTATTCGAAATGGGGTGGATACCCATCATTACTTTCAATACAATGCAGGTGTACAAAGGTTGACCCATGGTATAACTCCTTTTTTCCCCACTGAATTTATGCATGGGCTATATGATGGTGGGCACGGTGCAGGACTGGAGGATTATTGGCGGGATTTTATGCGTAATCCTGTGGCTGCAGGTGGCTTTCTTTGGGTATTTGCTGATGAAGCTGTGGTCAGAACCGATAGGGATGGAGCATTGGATGCCGATGGGAACCATGCTCCGGATGGAATTTTAGGCCCATACAAAGAAAAAGAGGGAAGTTTTTATACCATTAAAAATATTTGGTCTCCCATTCAGATTGCTCCTTTTGTGATGAATAGGCATTTTGATGGGAATTTATGGATAGAAAATCATTACCTCTATTCCTCTTTGACAGGCTGCAGATTAGAATGGAGCTTGCATAAGCTGGAAGGTTTTGACAAGGAAATAAATCTGGACGAAGGAAAATTGTATTTACCGGATATTGGATTGGGAGAAAGGAAAAGGGTTAAAATTCCCCTTTCGGCGGAATTTGAGGAAGCTGATTTTTTGAGAGTGGCTGCATATGATTGGAACGGAATGGAGCTTTATACCTGGTCTTGGGCTATCTCCGGTATCAGTGAGTTTGCTGACCGTTTGTCTGCCTCCTCATTTGATATGTACGGTTTAACAGAAGTGGATGAGGAAGATGGGCTTTTGAAGGTTAAGGCAGGGGAGATGTATTTTGAGTTTTCCTTGAATGACGGTCAATTGAAGCTTGTGCAGAAAAATGATAAGGATATTGCCTTCAAGGATGGTCCAATCGCAGTTGGGGTCAATTCTGAGGTGGAAGGGGTAAATTGGGAGACAGACCCTGATGGCAGTATCAATATCCAAAGCAGCTATACTTCCTATCCTAAAAGAAGTACCTGGAGGGTATTACCGGATGGTACCTTAGAATTAGAAGCGGATGGGCCATTATTGAACGGTCAGATGGTAAGCTATTTAGGTTTGTCATTTACCTATCCTGAAAACAAAGTAAAAGGAGTTAAATGGATTGGAAATGGACCATACAGGGTATGGAAAAACCGTGAAAAAGGTGTCGAGTTTGGACTTTGGGAGAAGGCTTATAACAATACCATCACCGGATACAGCTATGACAATTTGGTTTATCCTGAATTTAAGGGTTATCATGCCAATTTATACGCCCTTCAGTTGCTGACCGAAGAAGGGATCATCCAAATTGTATCTAAAAGTCCGGGCATGTATTTCAAGTTATATAACCCTGAAAATTCACCGCATGCTACACCAGGTGTTACCCCTGAAATGCCTGAAGGTGATCTCAATTTTCTTCATCAGATCAGTCCCATAGGAAATAAGTTTGCCGGTCCTGAAACCATGGGGCCAAGTGGGAATAAAATCAGGGCCGTGAGTCATGGAGGAGATCAGGCTTTTGGCATCAAACTGAGGATTACTTTCGAAGATCTATAACCTAAATAACCTAGCATAAACAGATTACTATGAAAAACTTAGCTATTGGCCTATTGCTGGCATGTTGCTTCAACTTCTTGACAAATGCCCAAGAATTAAATACCAATCCCATTCTCAGTCCATGGGCAGAAAAAGTGGATACTAACAATCCACTTCCCGAATACCCAAGACCTCAAATGGTCAGGGATAATTGGAGTAATTTGAATGGATCTTGGGATTATGCCATTTTGGAGAAAGGCACTGCCTTACCCTCTGAATTTCAGGGGAAAATTACTGTTCCCTATCCTGTGGAATCCTACCTTTCTGGTGTGATGAAACCCGTAGGGGCCAGCAAGGAGTTGTGGTATCGAAAGTCAGTTCAAGTCAGCAATAGCCAAAGGAGAGGAAAGGTACTGTTGCACTTTGGCGCCGTAGATTGGGAGGCGGAAGTATTTGTCAATGGAAAATCTGCCGGTAAGCATCAAGGAGGCTACGACCCTTTCACCTTTGATATTACCGACTATTTGAATAGAAGTCAACAACAAGAGATTGTGGTCAGGGTTTGGGATCCGACAGATGAAGGACCTCAACCCAGGGGCAAGCAGGTCAATAGGCCCCGGGGGATTTGGTATACACCGGTTACAGGAATTTGGCAAACCGTTTGGCTGGAGTTTGTACCGGAAACCCATATTTCGGCTTTAAAGGTAAGCCCTGATTGGGACAATGGAGCATTTGTTATCCAAGCGGATTTGAATACAGTTCAAGAGAACCTGAAGTGGCTGGTTCAGGCCTTTGATGGGGAAAAATTGGTAGGACAGGGAGAGGCTGGATCAGATCAAGCCATTACATTAAAAATCAATGACCCCAAATCCTGGTCTCCTGATGATCCCCACCTGTATGATTTTCAGGTCAAGTTGATGAGAGGAAATAGGGTAGTGGACGAGGTGAAATCCTATGGGGCTTTAAGGCAAATTGAGGTCACTTATGATGAAAACGGCATGCAATGGATGGCTCTAAACGGGAAAGCCTTGTTTCAATATGGCCCCTTGGATCAGGGTTGGTGGCCTGATGGCCTCTACACTGCGCCAACGGACGAGGCATTGTTATTTGATATTGAGAAAACCAAGGAATTGGGTTTTAATATGATCCGAAAACATGTGAAAGTAGAACCGGCCCGTTGGTATTACCATTGTGACCGCTTGGGCATGTTGGTATGGCAGGACATGCCCAGTGGAGATATGGGCAATGTATGGGAACCAAAACCGGGAATTTACAGAAAGGGTTTGGATAGGGAAAGGACACCTGAATCAGAAGCCATATTCACAAGAGAATGGAAGGCCATCATGGATGCTTTCCACCATTTTCCTTCCATTGTGGTTTGGGTTCCTTTTAACGAGGCTTGGGGGCAGTTCAAAACCAAGGAAATCACTGAATGGACTCAGGCTTATGATCCCAGTCGATTGGTCAATTCCGCATCTGGAGGAAACTTTGAGCTGGAAGGTAACAAATTGGTCGGCGATATATTTGATGTGCACAATTACCCCGATCCGGTGATGCCATCCCCTGATTTGTTTGGAAAGGTAAATATTCTTGTACTTGGAGAATATGGAGGATTGGGATTACCTGTAGAAGGCCACACCTGGCAGGAAAAAGACAATTGGGGTTATCAGAGTTTTAAAAATGAAGAGGAACTATGGACCCGGTATCAAAAGCTTATTGCTGATCTAAAATACCTGATGCCAAAGGGTTTGGCGGCTGCCGTTTATACCCAAACCACTGATGTGGAAGTTGAGGTCAATGGCTTAATGACTTACGATAGGAAGGTGATCAAATTCCCTGTAGAAGCCATGCGCAGATTGCATCAGACTTTATACTGATCAGGATTTAAATCATCACATTTTCGTTGCATTTTCATGGCAAAATGTGCAAATTTCCCATTCAACCTTAACCTCTCACACTATGAAAAAATTACTTCTTATTCCTGCATTGGCTTTGACTGTCTTTCTCTTTTTACAGGCCACATCCAAGGAGGCCAATGAAACCACAATTGTATCCGTGGAATTTGACAATGAAATACCGGCTCATGTAAAAGCTGTCATAGACCAAAAATGTTATGGTTGCCATAATGCAGAGTCAAAAAATGAAAAAGGAAAAAAGAAGTTGGATTGGGATGATTTTGAATCTTCCAGAAAGGCCAAGCAGTTGGCGACCATGGCAAAAATCAATGAGACCTTGGTAGAGGGAGAAATGCCTCCTGCGAAATTTTTGGAAAGCAAACCGGAAGGAAAATTGAGTCCTGAAGAATTACAGACCTTATTGGATTGGAGTTCGGGTAAAAAGAGGGCCCCCAAACAATGAAGTGGGGGACTTATCTGCTGGGCCTCTTGGCCCTGCTTTTATTAGGAATCCAACTTGTGCCCAATGAGTTGCCCGAGGTACATATTTATAATTCCGGGGATTTGATCCAATCGGGACTGGTAAGTGAAGATGTTGCTGCCTTGTTGAAGACTGCCTGTTATGATTGCCATAGCAATGAAACTCACTTTCCTTGGTATGCTAAAGTGGCTCCAAGTTCCTGGTTGGTTGCCAAGGATGTCAAGGAAGGAAGGGAATCTTTGAATTTTTCCCACTGGGAAGATTTAAATCTGATGCAGCAATTGGGAAAATTAGATGATATAGCTATAGAGGTAGATGAAGGTCGAATGCCCATGGATATTTATGTGAAGATGCATCGGGAGGCAAAGTTAACTGATGCGCAGCGTCGATTGATTGTGGCTTGGGCGGAGGATACCATGGACCGATTGGTGGAGGCGTCTGAAGCTTATGAAGATGAAGAAGAATATTAATCAAAAATTTATCGTTATGAAAAAAATGCAAATCGTATTTTTTATAATGGTTATGGTAATGACCATAAGAGAAAGCTATGGACAATTTCAAAATATTACAATTGATTCCAAGAAGAAATTGGTAATATCAGATTCTAATCAATCAGATTTCAATTCCATACTTATTGCTCCCATTGAATCTGACAACCAAAACGATTCAATAAAATTGAAATCCATTTTACCAAAGGAGATCATCATTGACCCTGCACTAAAGGGTAAAGATTTTTACATTGGTGAAGCCATTCAATACAATATGCCCATCAAGGAACTAAATGGCAACCACACCATGCAAATTTATATTCCAGACAGTACCGATCATTACACGCTGCAGATAAAAGAATTGGGAATAGGTTTTGATGGGAACAGAAGATAAGTGAAATTGACTCAAATTTCAAAAGTAATCATTGCTACCCTTATGCGTGCTATTTTATTCCTGCTACTCTTTTTTCCATTTACTTCCAATGCACAAACGGTCTGTTCACCCGAGAGTAGAGAAAGACTTGAGCGACTCTTATTTGAATTGTCTCAAAAAGATCACTCAGGAAAGTCTTTGAATACCCTTAATGTAGAAATTGGAGAATGGTTTTTAGGAACGCCTTATGTAGAAAAAACCCTGGAAATTCCTGGTGAAGAAAAACTGGTGATCAATCTTCAGGGCTTAGATTGTACCACCTTTCTGGAAACGGTGGTCACCCTAAGCAGGTTGGTTTCAAAATCTAAATTAACCTTTGAAGCTTATGAGGCTGAACTGGAAAAGATAAGGTACCGGAATTCGGTCAATACAGGTTACCCTTCCCGTTTACACTACTTTTCAGATTGGATGTTTGAAAATGAGAAAAAAGGTATCATTAAAGATGTTACCGCCAACATTGGAGGAAAGCCTTATCCCAATCATCCAACTTTTATGTCCTCCAATCCACAATTTTATCCACCCTTGAGCAATCCAGGTTATGTAACTCAGATTAAAGCATCGGAAAAGACCATTGCTAGTAGAACTTATTCCTACATCCCGAAAGAAGAAATAAGGCAGCGGGAGCATTTGATTCAGGCTGGAGATTTGATCGCTATCACGGCAACAATGAGTAACCTTGACATGGTGCATGTAGGCTTTGCCATGGAAATAAACGGCAGGATTCATTTAATGCATGCAAGTTCTGGAACCATGCAGGTTGAGGTTTCGGAAAAGCCATTGAGTGATTATTTGGCTTCTTTTAAATCCCAATCCGGAATTATGGTGGGTAGGTTGAGATAAGGGTGCAATTAAAGTGGATTTCAGGACCGGACGTTAAGAAAATATCCAGGGGACCCCCGAAAGCTTTGGGGTAGTGAGGGGCCAGGATGCAGGTGAGGAATAATAAGAGCCAAGGCAAAAGGAAAAAGGATAAAGGGTTTTATTTTCAGGTAAGGATATTTTTGAATTTTTTGATTTTTGTGTATGTTAATTTTTAATTGTTAACCAAACCTAATTATTAAATATGGCCAATACAAAAATCACTGTTAACCCCAATGGATCATTGAAAATTGAAGGGGATTTTGAAATTGTTGACAATCAAGGCAATGCTTATGGACTTCAGGGAAGAACTACCCTGGGCCTTTGCCGCTGTGGACATTCCAATAATAAGCCTTTTTGTGATGGTTCACATAGAGGTAAATTTGAGCATGAGGCAGTAGCATTCGATCTGCCTCCCAGAAAAGTTTAAAAGTGAAAAAGACCAGAGCGGTATTATTTTAAGGTATTACTGCTCTGGTCTTTTATTGTTGTATTTAGGGCGTGCTGAAAAACGCCAACTGGCGAATACATTCTTTAAATTTTAATGTATGATATGTGATGAATCAATGAACAGGATATCATTTGATTCCAGTTTTTGGAATCAACATCCACAGGTCCCGATAATCTTTTCGGTTAAAACAGGTTGACCCTCTTTATGTATTTGTATGTTTCCTGTTACTGACAGTACCTCAGGATCCGGATATTTGATAATATCAAGATTTAGCCAAACTTCAATCGTTTCATCGCCAAGTCTCACTTTTCGAAACTTACCTTCCGGATCATTTTCATAGTTAAGCACTTCCAACCTGATTAAGTTTTTGTTCAACATGATAAACCCATATCCGGAACCATCGGGTAATCCATATTTCTCTGCATATACAAATTGCTTTTGGTTTAGGGTTTAATCTAAAAAACCTGGTTGCTTGTATGCCGGATTAGGGTATTTATAAAAACCTTGACCGGATTTCTCACCCATTTTCCCTTCATCTATGTAGGATTTAAGGAGGGCGGCAAATCTTTGGGATGCATTATCAGGTAAATTTTTTGTCACATGCCAAGCAGTATCCAAACCAATGGAATCTAATATACCAAATGGCCCCATATGCATATGGAAATTGACCATCCAGGACTTGTCGATGTCTTCCACAGAGCCCACTTCTCCAGTCAAAAGCTTACCGGCAGCCCCAATGAAGGCCATTAACATGCTGTTGAACAGATAGCCGTGATTTTCCTTTTTCACCAAAACCGGAACCTGCTCCAGGCTTTTGCCAAAATCCATCAGGACAGGAATCAGTGAAGGGTTGGTTCCCGGATGGGGCATAATATCCACCACTTTGGAGTAAAAAACATCATGGAAGTGAAGCGCACAGAATTTTTCCGGTCTGCCTGAAATTTCTGCAAACATAGAAGGGAGCAGGAAAGAGGTATTGGTGGTGAAAATGGTTTTTTCCGGGGCAATTTTGCCAAATTGCTCCCATACCGCATTTTTGATTTCCACATCTTCGGTAACACTTTCGTTGATCAGATCAGCATCCCAAATGGCCACATTGGGATTATCGGTAAAAGTAATGGCTGCAATGGCATTTCGTCCAGCTGTATCATCCATACCGCTTCCCTTCGCCAAATGCTGTACTATTTTCTCCATTAATTTCTGTGAGGTTTCCAAAGCCTTTGGGCTGATGTCAAAAATGGCAACCTGATAGCCTGATAGGGCAGCTTGGAGGGCCACACGGGTACCCAGTGTGCCAGCTCCTAAAATGCATACTCTTTTGATTTTCATCCGTTCAAATTTTATGGGTTAGTATACTTTTCATGGCAGTAGTTCCACAGGCTTTGACCACATGAATCAGGGCTGCAAACCTTGGATCCTGTGCAAATCCTAAAGAATAACGCTTATAAATCTGTTGGGCGATAACACCCACTTTAAAAACTCCAAAAACATAATAAAACAGCATGTCGCTCAAGTCCAACCTGCTGTTTTGCGCATAATATTCAATCACTTCTGCCCTTTTCATGTTACCTTTTGGATAGGTCAGGTTAAACATTTTCAGAATATCAGGATCCCCTTCCTCTGCCCAATATGCCAAACTGGTACCTAAATCCATCAAAGGATCACCAACAGTAGCCATTTCCCAATCTAATACCGCTTTAATTTCCGGGTTATCAGGTCCAGCGAGCACCAAGTTATCATACTTGTAGTCGTTATGGATAAAGCCCACATTTTCTTTAGCGGGCATGTTTTCTTTTAACCAGTCCGATACCTTTTCCATCTCAGGAATTTCATCAGTTTTGGCGTTAAAATACCTATCAGACCAACCTATTACCTGTCTTTCCACATAACCTTCTGGTTTTCCTAGTGCCAAAAGTCCAGATGAGCTCAATTCCAATTGGTGTAGGGCCAAAAGTCCATCTAAAGAATACATGCTTAATTTAACAAAGAAATCTGAATCAAGGTCCATGCCTTCAGGGATTTTATTTCTTAAAATCAGGCCGTTCACTTTTTCCATGATAAAAAATGGGACCCCAATCAGGCTTTCATCTTCACAAACTAAAATAGGCTTGGGTATTTTGGTATAACCCGCCCTTTCTAAGGCCTCAAGGACCATGAATTCCCGGACCATGTCGTGTGCCTTACTGATCTTTAATCCCAGAGGTGGTCTTCTTAATACAAATTCGCCTTCAGGAGAAGTTATTAAATAAGTGAGATTGGAATACCCCCCTTTAAATTGGGTAATAACGGTTGAACTCGGCTCAAGGTGAAGTTCAGCTTCAAGGTATGGGAAAAGACCTTCCAAACCTTTGGGTTCTTTGTTCATCATTTTGCAGCATATTGTTTGAGTATCCTTTTGGCCAGTACCGTTTTGTGCACCTCATCCGGTCCATCATATATCCTTGCGCCACGTTCATGTCTGTACCAGAAGGAAAGTAAGGTGTCGTCTGTTATCCCCAAAGCCCCATGTACCTGAATGGCACGGTCAAGGGTTTTCATCAGTACATCAGAAACAAAAAATTTGATCGTGGAAATGTCTTCCTTCGCAGCTTTGGCACCTTCCTCGTCGATTTTTTTTGCTGTGGCCAGCACCATTAATCTGGAGGCTTTCACGCTTGCCACAGACTCAGCTATCCAGTTTTGAATGGTTTGCTGTTGGGCCAAGGGCCTTCCTGGATCCAGCATTCTGCTCAAAGCTCTTTTACACATCACTTCTATGGCACGCTCACAAATACCAATCCAGCGCATGCAATGGTGAATCCTTCCCGGTCCAAGTCTTTCCTGAGCCAAAGCAAAGCCTTGACCCGATTCTCCGATCAGGTTGCTGGCAGGTACCCTGCAGTCCACAAATTTCACCTCAGCATGGGACATGTAGTCTTCTCCCACATCACCCATGATAGGAATATTCCGGACAAACTGATATCCGGGATTGTCCAAGGGTACCAATATCATACTTGCCCTTTGGTAAGGGTTAGGATGTTGTGGGTCCGTTACCGCCATGACAATTGTAAAAGCTGCTCCATCAGCAGAAGATGTAAACCATTTATGCCCGTTGATGATGTAATCATCTCCCACTCTTACGGCCGTGGTTGAAAGATGCACAGGATTGCTGCCGGCATTTTCAGGTTCAGTCATGGCAAAGCAACTTCTGATTTCCCCTTTTTGGAGGGGACTGAGGTACTTTTCCTTTAGCTCCTTGCTGGCAAATCGATGCATGAGTTCCATATTTCCGATATCAGGCGCTTGACAATTAAAAACATAATGCCCTAATGGGCTTTTACCCAAAATTTCAGAGATTCTGCCAAACTCCTGCAAGCTCAGTCCCAAACCACCTTCGGAAGGGGATAAATGGGGAGCAAAAAGACCTTCATTTATCGCTTTTTTTCTTAACTCTTGCAATTTGGGAAGTGTTGATTTAAAACTTCCATATATGGCTTCCATTTCAAGAGGATAAACCTGCTGTGTTAAAAAATCTTCGTAACGGTTCAGCAGGTTTTTAATCTCAGTATTATTGCTATCTACGTTGAGTTCCATAAGATCTGTTTTTAAATCGTAAAGCCTCCATCTGCAGTCAATACTGCTCCTGTAGTATAAGATGATGCCGGTGAGGCCAAATAAAGGGCTGCGGCTCCGATTTCTTCACTCTCACCCACCCGTTTGATGGGCAATGCCTTCATCATATGGGCCATTATCTTATCATTGCTCCAAAGGGCTTCCGAGAATTTTGTCTTGATCAAGCCTGGACAAATGGCATTGACCCTGATTTTATGGTCTCCCCATTCCTTGGCAAAAACTTTGGTCAGCGAAATTAAAGCTGCTTTGCTGACTGAGTAGATACCCAAACCAGTTTCAGGAGAAAGACCTCCTATGGAAGCAATGTTTATGACTGACCCGTTGGATGATTCACGGAGGTAAGGAAAGCACAACTTCATCAAATGAAATGGTGCTTTCACATTGACATCCATAATTTTATCATAGGCCTCCAATGAGGTGTCATGTACTGGTCCAAAAACCGGGTTAGAGGCCGCATTATTTACCAGTACATCTATGGTTCCGTAGGTTTCAATGGTTTTTGATACCAAAGTTTGCAAGTCCTCCATCTTACCTACATTACAGGCTATTCCAGTGACTTCATAACCTTTAGATTTTAATAAGTTGGCCATTTCATCCAAGCTTTCCTGTTTACGGCTGCTGATGACCACTTTGGCACCTGCGGCAGCAAATACTTCAGCAATGGCAAATCCGATGCCCTTACTGGCTCCGGTAATTAGGGCTACTTTGCCCATGAGAGAAAATAACGTCGAAAGGTCCATTTTTATAAATTTTTGCGTTTGTGTTCCTTAACAAGAATAAGAATTTTGCCCATGAAAGCCAATGGAAACACGGAAAATGTTATGCATACCGAGTATTTTTTTCTATCTTCCGATCCATAACCTTAAAAATTCGAGCAAGAAATGAAACAAGTAGTTTTTTATGAAACCGGGATGCCTGAACTGGTATTGCAGCTGGAGGAAGTTGCCATGCCTGAACCAAAACCACATGAAGTAAGAATAAAAGTTACTGCCAGAAATATCAACCCATCTGATATCATGTTTGTCCGTGGAATGTACGGAATCACTCCAAAACTACCCAGTTCTGCTGGATTTGAGGCAGTAGGTGTAGTGGATAAATCCGATGAAAAAGGGACTGTTCCAACAGGGACAAAGGTGATTTTTACTTCCATAGGTACTTGGAAAGAGTATGTCTGCGTGCCGGCACATTTGGTGATTCCAAGTCCTGCAGGCATGAGTGATGAAGTGGCCTGCCAGGCTTTTGTCAATCCTTTGACTGCTTACGGTATGTTGGAAAGTAGTGGATTAAAGGTAGGGCAGTGGCTATTGGTAACCGCCGGTGCTTCTGCTTATGGAAAATTGGTCATTCAAATGGCCAAACAAAAAGGGATCAATGTAGCCTGTACAGTTAGAAGGGAAGAGCAAAAAGGAATCCTTGAAAAATTGGGAGCGGACTTGGTCATTAACACTGAAAATGAAAAACTCCAAAAAGTGGTCATGGAAAAAACAGGTGAAGGTGTAGATGTGGTATTTGATGCTGTTGGTGGTGTTTTGGGGGCGAGGGCATTGGCCAGCTTAAAAACAGGAGGGAAGATGATGGTTTTTGGTTTGCTGAGTTTGGAAAATATTCCGCTGAATTCAGGATTATTGATTTTTAAAGATTTGAAAGTGGAAGGCTTTTGGTTGACCACATGGATGAACAGTCTCAGTCCTGAGGCCACACAAACAGCTTTTAAGACAGTGTTTACCCATTTACTTTCCCAAAAAGTCAAAGTGGATGTAGAAGGCACTTATCCATTGGAGCAGTTCAAAGAGGCCTTAGCCGCTTATGAGATAGAAGGCAGGAATGGGAAAATTATTCTTACTTCCTGATCATGGCAAGAAAAATTTCCACTCGGGGATTGTTACTATTTTACAGCATTCCCGGAGTGGGAATTAAAATAGAGAAGTTTGTACGACCTGAGGTTTTTGTGCCTGAATGGTACCTTTCAGCATGTCCTGAAGGAGTTTTATAAAGCCGGGTTTCCAATTGTCCAAGTGGATTTTTATTTCTTTTTCCTCATAGGCAACAGGTCCTGTAAGGCGCTCATAACCGATAATCATGGACCAAACGGTGTAGAAGGTGATTTCAGGTTGTAATTCAGGACGTATGCTTCCGTCCTTGATTCCATGGGAAACCATCTGAATACCAAGTTTACCGCAATCATGATGAATGTCCAGTAATTTTTGGAAATGTTCACTTTCAAGAATTAAAGGATGGATTTTATCTCTACCTTGTTCTTGGGTATACAATTGCATGATCCCCATAAAATTCAGGATGGCATCATTGTACATGTGGTGGCTTTTAGCAAAAACGATATAGGCAGAGGCGAGATCCGTTAACATTTCCAGCCCTGATCTGCCTTTTTGTTTGAAAATTTCACGAAAAATACTTTTCAATTCATCAAAAGCCTTTTTGGTAACGGCCATATACAGGTCTTCCTTATTCTTAAAATAAAAATAGCTTAAACCCTTGCTGATGCCTGCTGTTTTGGCCACGTCCTCCATGGTGGTGGCTGCATATCCCTTTTCAGTAAATAACTTAATGGCTACATCTAGAATCAATTTGGTTTTTTTCTCCCTTGCTGTATTAGGCATAACAAAATAATTTATTGACTTTTAGTCAAAGATATTAAACGCCAGTCAAATTTTGATTGAATGAGTGGAAAAAAATACACTTTCAATGACCAATAAGCTCAACTTTAACTTGTTACACAATCATAGAGGGAATTCCATTTTTCTTCACCTACTAATTCCCGTAGGTTGGAGACCATATCCCGCAGACAGGGTTTTATAAGGTCAATGTGTTTTTTTCGGATTTCCTGAATTTCATTTTTAAAGCTTTCCCTAATACCTTGCAAACCGGCCATAAATTCATCCCTATTGATTTCCCTCTTCAGGAGTTTTTCCAATAAGGTTAAGCGTTGGATTTCCATGGCCAAAATGATATCTGTCAATTCTTCCCTAAGTGATTGAAAGGCATCTATTCGGCATTCCACCATGCCAAGAATAAGGTTTCTGCTTTCTCTGATTTGATCCGCATCAAGGTCTAAATCCTGTAAACATTTGATCAATCTGCTCTGCTGCACTTGATTTTTGTGCCATTCCTGTTGGATGTTGTTATTTTTGCCTGCATCGCTTTGGGTTTTAAATTCAGTTTCCAAAACCCTAAAACCAAAAGACCTATTTTCATCCCCGCCTTGTATTTCCACAGTAAGCAATTCTTCTGCCAACATACCGGCAACGGTATCAATTTCAGTGTTGATTCTCTGGGTCAGACTGTCTTCTTTTTCCTGACAGGAAAATACTATAAAGCTAAAGACAGCCAATATGAGGAATATTTTTACAGGGCTTTTCATAAGAAATAATGCTTAATAAACAGACAAATTATAAAAAACAGATGAAGAAAAGATGAAAAATTTAAAAAAAACCATCTAAAATTAAATATTATTTTTCGGCTGAAAATCAAACCTAAAAATTTGATTTTCAGACCTATAATAATGGAAATGAGATGGTTTTTTAACTTTACTTTACGGAGATAATGAAATACTGTTTTTTGCCTTTTTGCACAAGAAGGTATTTATCCTGCAGCAAAGTATGGTCAACAGCACCCATTGGATCTGTGAGTTTTTCCTTATTAATAGATACACCGCCACCTTGGATCATTTTTCTGGCTTCACTTTTTGATGAGAAGATAAGATTCTCAGACTTATCAGAAAGCAGGTCCACAAGGTTTCCTGTTTCTTCATAAATTTCTCTGCTGAGTTGCACCTGTGGTACGCCATCAAAGACCTGGAGAAATGTCCTTTCGTCTAAAGCTGCTAAGTCATCTGTGGAAGATTTCCCAAAAAGAATACTGGAAGCTTTGACCGCCATTTCATATTCTTCTTTTCCATGGATCATGGTGGTGACTTCTTTGGCAATTTCTTTCTGTAAAATCCTTAAATGAGGCGCCTCGAGATGTTCCTTTTCAAGTTGTTCTATGGTTTTATGATCCAAAAGCGTAAATATCCGGATGTATTTACTGGCATCTTCATCGGAAACATTCAGCCAAAACTGATAAAAGGCATAAGGGGATGTTTTTTCTGGATCCAGCCAGACTGATCCACTCTCGGTTTTCCCGAATTTAGAGCCATCCGCTTTGGTAATCAAAGGTACGGTTAGGGCATAAGCGTGGCCGCCTTCCATTTTACGGATCAATTCAGTTCCTGTCACAATATTTCCCCATTGGTCAGAGCCTCCCAACTGTATGCTGATTCCCTCATTTTTCCAGAGGTGGAAAAAGTCATAGCCTTGGATAAGTTGGTAGGTGAATTCAGTAAAAGAAAGCCCGCTACCTTCTTCCAGCCTTCTTTTTACAGAGTCTTTGGCCATCATATAATTGACCGTAATGTGCTTGCCCACATCACGTATAAAGTCCAAAAAGGAAAATTCTCCCATCCAATCGTGGTTGTTTACCAGTTCAGCCTTATTCGCCATCCCCTCTTCAAAATTTAGAAATTTGGAAAGCTGTTTTCTTAGGCATGCCACATTGTGATCAAGCGTAGCTTTATCCAACAGGTTTCTTTCGGCAGACTTGAAACTTGGATCTCCTATCATTCCTGTCGCCCCGCCCACGAGTGCAAAAGGTTTATGTCCGGCCCTTTGGAAGTGAAGTAAGGTCATCACACCCACAAGGTGACCGATATGCAATGAATCCGCAGTAGGATCAAAACCCAGATAAGCAGAACGCATGCCTTCTTTAAGGTGCTGTTCTATGTCCGGCGTCATATCCTGGAGCATTCCTCTCCACTGCAATTCATCTATAAAATCATTCATGTGTTTTTCGGTTTTTAAAGCTGCAAATATAGGTTTTGTGAGAAGAGAATAAAAGTATTCCTTATTTTTGACCCATGTCAAGTGCACAAAAAAATGAAAACAGGGTCACAATGGCCCATGTCTTCAAAACCATAATTTGGCCCAGAAAGAATCATCTGTTTCTTGGCTTATTTTTGATCATCATATCCAGGCTTTCAGGTCTGGTTCTTCCCGGTGCAAGTAAATTTTTGATTGACGACGTAATACCCTCCGGTAATTTGGAAAATCTCAAGTGGCTGGTATTGGTGGTAGTTGCAGCCATTACCATTCAGGCGAGCACTTCCTATGCCCTGACCCAGATCCTAAGTGTGGAAGCCCAGCACCTGATTGCCAAATTGAGGTCTAAGGTGCAAAAGCATATTATCCAATTACCCATCCGTTTTTTTGACAATACCAAAACGGGGGAATTGGTATCCCGAATCATGACAGATGTGGAAGGGGTAAGGAACTTGGTCGGTACCGGTTTTGCCCAAATGATAGGAGGAATTCTTACTGCTGTTATTTCTCTTGCCCTGCTCATTTATATCAGCCCCTTAATGACCCTTTATGTCTTGGTTCCTGTCATCATCTTTGGAATTATTTCATTAAAGGCATTTGGTAAAATACGTCCAATATTCAGGGAAAGAGGGAAAATCAATGCAGAAGTAACCGGGAGGTTGACCGAGACATTGGGGGGCATCAGGGTAATCAAGGGTTTTAATGCAGAGGCTCAGGAAATCAAAAGTTTTGAAATTGGTGTGGAGCGTTTGTTTCTTAACGTAAAGGCAAGTTTGACTGCTACGAGTTTTGTAACCTCTGCAGCCACGTTTCTTTTAGGTTTGGCATCCGCCGGGATCATGGGTATCGGTGGCTATATGATCATGGAAGAACAAATGACCTTTGGTGATTTTCTGGCTTTCACACTTTATCTGGGCTTTATGATCGCTCCCATTGTGCAAATGAGCAATATTGGCAGTCAGTTTACAGAGGCCTTTGCAGGCCTGGATAGGACAGAAGAAATCATGAATATGCCTTTGGAGAGTGATGCTAAAGAAAGAACCATCCAATTGCCGCTCATTAAAGGAGATATCCGTTTCCAAAATGTAAGCTTTGCTTATCAAGAAGGTAAAGAAGTAGTCAAAGGTATTTCTTTTCAAGCTCTCGAAGGATCTGTGACCGCCTTGGTAGGTACATCCGGTTCGGGAAAAACAACCATAGCGGGCTTGGCAGCTTCTTTTTTAAATCCAGATTCAGGAAAGATAACGGTGGATGGCGTGGATTTAAAAAATATCACCCTGGAAAGCTACCGCGCTCAATTGGGTGTAGTGCTTCAGGATGACTTTTTGTTTGAGGGGACCATCAGGGAAAATATTCTTTTTCCCCGTCCTGACGCGAATGAAGAAAGACTGATGCAGGCAGTTAAAGCTGCCCATGTGAATGAATTTACCAACCGCTTTGAAGACGGCTTGGATACTTTGATCGGTGAAAGAGGGGTGAAGTTATCCGGCGGTCAAAGACAACGAATCGCCATTGCAAGGGCCATTTTGGCGGATCCGAAGATTCTGGTATTGGATGAAGCTACATCCAACTTAGATACGGAAAGTGAAGCTTTGATTCAGGCGAGTTTGAAGGAATTGATGAGGGGCAGGACCACTTTTGTCATTGCGCACCGCTTGAGTACCATTAGGCAAGCGGATCAGATTCTGGTCATAGAACAAGGAAAGATCGTGGAGCAGGGTAAGCATGAGGAATTGATAGAGAAGCAGGGGAGGTATTATCAGTTGTATACTTATCAGGCGAGGATTTAGGAAGAAGAGGTAAGAGATAAGAAGTAAGAAGCAAGAGGCAAGT
>NZ_AMGM01000009.1 GCF_000298295.1 Cecembia lonarensis LW9 | reverse complement strand
CCCACCCGAAGGATGCCCCCATTAGCTATGATGGTACCGGATGGATCTTCGATGTCCCTCAATCTTTCTACAAATCCTGAGATATTAGCTGCAATTTCCCATTTTAAATTGCTTTTTAATATAGGAATACCTGTCAAAGCAGCCTCCCAACCATTTTTCACAGTAATAATATCATTGACATTTCTTCGGTCAAAACCGGTGGAAGGTGCCATGTCTCTGGTGAAGATTTGTGGACCATTTACTGTAGAAAAATAGGTAAGGTCTAGTCCCAATCTGTTGTCCATGAAAAACACATCCAAACCAGTTTCATAAGCAGTTACTGTGAATGGCTGAAGTGCACTATTGGCCAAAGTGGAGGTAAAGGATGCACCCGGTCTGTTGTTATAAGGCAATGAAATGGAATAAGTGTTTTGGTTGGCGTAGGTAGGTCCATCATAAGTAGTAAACCAATCATTGTCAAACCACTGTCCACCAAAACCTAAGGCGATATTGGCTGGTCCTACAAATGGACTTACCAAACCTCCTTGTACCTGTGCATAAGAACCCCTCACTTTTAAGAAGGAAATTGCTCTTGGCATGGTGATATAATCAGAGATTACAGTACTTAAGGAGGCAGATGGATAGAAATAGGCCTGGTCTCCCACAGGTAAAGTGGACAATTTATCCCAATGGCCAGTAAGGTTCAAAGTGACAAAGTTCTTGTAGCTGACGTCCACACTCGAGTAAGCAGCCAAAACGACCATGTTGGATCTAAAGGAATACCCAACCAATGGGTTTTCGGAGTTGGAAAAAGAATATATTCCGGGTACAATCAGGTTATTGGTGCTGATAAAACTGGAGTTGTAGCTGAAATTTCTAACATTACCACCTACCAGCACATCAAATTCAAAATCACCGACTTTCTTATCATAAGTGATCAATAAATCCGTCTTATATTCCAATAGTGATCTTCTGTCCTCTGTATAGTTTCCTGCCCTATCAGGAACGGAATAATGCTCAGCAGAATAAGGCAATTTTTCAGTTCTCAAAGCTGACCAGTTGGTCATGTTTGATCTCAATTGGAACCTGAGGTCCTTATTGGCCTGATAAGAAAGGGCTAAGAATCCATAGGTGTCTGTTTTTTGGTGTTCTCTTAACCACTCATAAGCCATGAACCATGGGTTATTGGTCCTTCCGTATTCCCTGTTTACTTGCTGAATACCTTCAATTCCAGGAGGTGCCCAGTAATCCCTAAGGTCATTGATGTCAAAATGGGCGCTACCATATGCCGCGAAGGTGTACATGTAGGAGTTTGGCCCATACATCACTTCAGGGATATTCGGTGCATTTTGAAGATTGACGTTGACATTGCCTTCCAATCTTAATTTATCCGTGAAATTGTAGCCAGCGGACATGTTGAGGTTATTCGTTGTCAACTGCGTATTTGGCCAAATGGAAGTTTGAAAGCCATTGGTATAAGACAACCTGAAATCTGATCTTTCGTCATTGAAACCCAAGGCCACATTATTCGAAGTTAAGATCCCTGCTCTGGTAAATTCTTCAAAGTTGTTGATTCCTTTTGCCAACCATGGGGTTCCCTGTCTGATACCTGTTTCTGGATCCACTGGGCTGTCCCATTGAGGAATGGGTTGACCCTCAAACCTTGGTCCCCAAAGCGGTGCTCTTCTGAAACTTCCATCTCTGTCAAAAGGATCATTTCCGAAAGCATACCTGAAAGAATTACCTAGCCCATATTCTATCTGTGTCCTTGGTCTGGTAAGGAATCCAGATTGTAGTTGAGTGGAAGAGTTCAACGTCAAAGAATATCCCCTCTCTTTCCCACTGCCTCTTTTTGTTGTAATTTGTATCGCTCCATTTTGTCCCCTAAAGCCATAAAGTGCTGCAGCATTAGGACCTTTCAAGACAGTAATGCTTTCAATATCATCTGGATTGATATTCCAAGTATCGGTATTGATGGGTACGCCGTCCACTACAAATAGAATGTCAGAATTACCTCTCAATAAGATGTTTGGTGCAGCCAACATTTCAGTGGAAGGCCCAATCGTCAATCCAGCTACTCTACCAGCTAAAGCATTCATTGGGCTTGGCTCCCTTGCTTTGATCAAGCGGTCGCCTGAAATGGTTTGGGTAGAGTAGCCCAAGCTTGCCTTTTCTTTGCTGACCCCAAAAGCCGTAATGACTACCTCAGAAAGTCCTTGTATGGATTCTTTAAGAGAAACATCAATCGTGGATCGGTTATTGATCGCTATTTCTCTTGTTTCAAACCCAATGTAGGAAACTACCAAGATAGGCTCATTGATAGTGCCTGGAACTGGGATGGAATAATTACCATCGATATCCGTAATGGTTCCAATAGAGGTTCCCTTAATGATAAGACTAACTCCAATAAGGGTTTCTCCTCCTTCATCCGTAATCTTTCCGCGCACGATACTTTCTTGCGCAACTGTTGCAAAGCTGAACAGAAACAGTAGAATGACTGTCAGCAGCAGGTGGTTGATGTGTTTCATTTGGTTTGTGTTTTTTAAACGATGCACAAACCTATTTTCCAATTATTAAGATTAGGTTGGAGAAATGTTAGGATTGATGAATGGTGTGTTACAGTTTCTTTAATCCTTCTTTAATCCAATGTTATTAAAATGAGTTGATTTTAATCTAAAAGTTTTTTGCCTTAAGATTTTGGGTTCACCTATTACCAATTCGAATGCTGACATCTAGAAATACGGAAAAAAACAGCTTTGAAATCAGGCCTTATTAAAATAGTAAGAATTCATATTTTATTTAACCCAAACAATATACCCTGAGTTAGGAATGTTTGGTTTTGTCTAAAATGCTTATCAAACCTTAATCATTTTCTAATCTTACTTACAAATTCAATTAACATAGGCGAAGTACTTTTATAGGGGATTATTGAATGCATCAATTCATAAGTCTAAACAATCTCTCATCAACAACCTATGAAGTATTTTAAAGTAGTCATCATAGATGATCAACAAGAAAACCTGAAACTTTTGAAGTCCAATTTTGAAAAAGAAAAAGCAAAAGTTGAAGTGTTCCAAGCAGGGGAGGAAGCACTAATTCATTTGAAGAAAGAAAAGGCCGACTTGGTTATTTGTGATTGGCTATTGGATGATATGGATGGGCTTGAACTTTGTAGACTCCTGAAAAAAAATGATGATTTGGAAAAAATACCATTTATCATGCTTTCAAATAGGAATCTTGAGATTGATGTAGTCACTGCCTTGGAAGTGGGTGCAGATGATTATATGGTGAAACCTGTTCGGGTAAGGGAGTTGATGGTCCGGGCAAAAAAAATGGTGGCTAAAAACAAGGTTCCTACAGATAATTTTTTTCTTGAAAGGCATGGAAGTAAAACAGAAAAGGCCAATTTGATTTCTTATAAGAATATTTTGTTGGATAGACAGAAATATCAATTGAGAATTGATCAACAAGAAGTACAGATGACCCTTACCGAATTTAAACTGCTGGAATTATTCTTACAGCAAAAAGGAATAGTTTTAAGTAGGGGAAAGATCATGGACCTGATTTATGGTTCAGATTATGGAGTAACCGAAAGGGCGGTGGATGTTTTGGTAGTTAGTTTAAGGAAAAAAATTCCAATCCTAAAGAAGGATTTGGAATCCATAAGGGGAGTGGGGTATAGGTTGAGGGGTGAATAATTTTTTTTAAAGTTTAGGTATCCTCAGAATCAACAAACTCAAGTATATCCCCCGGCTGACAATCGAGGGCCTTACAGATGGCTTCCAAGGTACTGAAGCGGACTGCCTTTGCTTTGCCGGTTTTAAGAATGGAGAGGTTGGAAAGTGTTATGTCCACTTTTTCAGAAAGCTCATTCAGTGACATTTTCCGCTTGGCCATCATTACATCCAAGTTGACAATTATGGGCATGGCTCAAATAGTTAATTCGTTTTCAGACTGTAATTCCACTCCTCTCTTGAAGACCTTGGCAATGGCATAAATCAGGGCTCCCAACAGAAGGTATTCAAAGGCCCCACCGGTATAAGCACCCATGGATGGGATGTCAAATCCCCGCTTGATCAACCACTTCAAAGATGCAGTAGTGATGATGATCAATATTCCAGTTTGGATGGCGACCGAGGCGATTTCTGAAATCAGATCGGACACTTTCTTACTGAATGGATGATTGAGATTAATGGTGAGAAATATCCGGATCATCAGATAAAACATATACGCTTTCAAGCAAGCAATACCTATCAAAAGTGAAACTAAGCCTATATAATACCAGATTTCCTGATTCATCAATCCGTATAAATTCAATCCTTCAAATAGGTCCTGGGCTACCGTAGGTTTGAATAAACTGTATATTGAAGTAAACAGCAAAGCGCCTGCTTTGATACAAAGTCCGATAAAGATGGACCAAATCACCACGGTAATAAGCATTAAACCGGGCTGGGATTCCCATTTTTCTTTCCACTGTTCTGCGAGTTTCATAACATATACATTTATCGTTTTTCAAATATCAGTAAAAAATTATTGAAAAACAATAATTATATATTGATAAAAGAAATTTATTTTAACTGCCTGGCTCAACCAAAACTTCAAAATCATCAAAGCTGGCTGCTCCTTTCGTTCCGGGCATCATCACAGCAAATGGAATCATAAAGATGGTTTTTCGGGTGAAGTTGGTAAGTGTGAGTTCAATCAATTCATTTTCTAATTTTCCGTTGATCGGATTCATTTCAGTACTAAGAAAATGAGACTCTACAATAGTTGCCCCCGTTTGTCCTATCTCGGTTTCATACATACGAAGGGCGATGGCTACACCGGGACCTTCCAGATTTTCAGAATTGATTTTTGTCCTGAGTTTTACAGTAGCCCCTTCAGGGATATTTGGAACCTCAATCTGTATAAAAGCATATCCTGTATTTTGGCCGTTTCCTTCAGAAAAAATTTGGAAAAAAGGATTTCCAGTCTCTTCATTGATACCACCGGTAATTCCAAAATTGCCATTGTCATTTGAAAATCGCCACATAGAATTTAGGAAGCCATATTTTAAAAATACAGGATCTGATTCAAAGTCCTGTACAAAATCGATACATTGTTCATTGGCAGCAAGCCGGTCAAATAGCTCATCCAAGTAATAAGCTCTTTTTTCGGGTTCATTTTCGCTGTAAATATAATAAGGGATAAAAATATTTGTCATTAAAGAAAGGGGCCTGCCATCACATTTCAAAGCATTGTCATGAGGTAGGTTTAAAAATGCATGCCCCATTTCATGAAAAAATAAGTTTTCCCTTTGAATATCTGTTTTATTTACCCAATCACAATTTGTAGATTTTGAAATTAGGACCGTTCTTCTGTCGGTTTGAGGATGCCTGATAAAACCGTATCCACAATAGACCTCATCAGAAATTCGGATTTCATCTACATATTCTATGTCTAAACCTGAGAAGTTAAAATTAAACCCTCTCAGTTTGGCTTCAACTTCAAATCTATCCAAGAAAATCTTTAAATCGGGGAATTCTTCTTGCTGAGACATTGGATTTGGATCTTCATTGGTTTCACAGGCAAGGAACCCTAGAATAAGAAAAGAGGCTAGAATAAACTGAGAATAATATTTCATAGTAAAAAGGTTTTAAATTAGGATATATTGTCTTTACGGTAATAATAATCCATTAGTTTTAAAATAATGAAATATTATGCAAAAAAAAACACCCGTTCCAAAATTAAATTTTGGAACGGGTGTTTAGCCTTTTAAAGTGTTCTTAATTGAAGATTACACCAATTCTGATATTGCTTTTTCTATCTTATGGATTTAAGGATTATAAACTAACCATTTTTTGCAACTGTCAATGTAAGTAAGAATTCCTGATTGGTTTCAATCAAAAGGAGGTATCAAACCTAATTGATAGATCTTTCATAAAAAACTTTTCCTTTCCTAAGGATGTGATCTAAAAAACCAGGATTACTTATCTGATGAAAAATGGAAAGATCGATTTTGTAAGGAAGCAATAGATCGTCCAAATCATCTTCTATTTGATGAAGAATGGTAAGGTCTAAATCTTGCCCCAATAGGGCTAGGTCAATATCAGAACCCGGTCTATAATTGCCAATGGCTCTGGATCCATAAAGTACAGCTTTATTTACTTGGGAGTATGCCTTAAGGACATTTTGAATGGCATGAATTGTATGTTCCGAAAGTCCAAACATTAGCTAATGGTATCAATTATTGCACTTGACTTCCTGCATTTTATCCCTGAACTGAATGAATTCTTGAATATACTGGTTCATAATTTTAAAAAAGATTTCATCAGCAGTTTCCTCATTGTAAGTATGGGAAGTTTTACTCCGGCTTTTGATCATGTCCATCCATATTTCCCCATTCTCAATCAATCCCGCAGAAAAAGCTTCTCTTGAGGCATCTTTTGAGCCAAAAATATTTGTATTTCCAGCATGGATCAAAAAATCTTTCATGACATTCCAAGCCAGCTCATGGGTGTATTCAAACCTTTGGATCAACCCTTCTTTCAAAATGTCATCCAGAAATTGATCATCAGCAATATTCCCTTCTTTATCTATGGGATAATCTTCTTGAATCCTACTGACTGCTTCCTCCAGTTTATCCAAAGCTTTATTGAAATTACTAAAGCGCTGTACCCATCGAATATCTTTTGATTTCATTAATTCAATTTTTAGCTCACCATCAATTTAGCAAATTCAATAAACAACTTTGACATTTCTTGATTTTAACATTTGGGATAATCATCCAAGCTTGGCCAAAGCCTCTTCCAAGGTTTTGATCTTCGCCTCGGCATCTGCCTGCTTTTTCTTCTCGTTTTCTACTACAGCTGCCGGAGCTCCTGCTACGAAACGCTCATTGCTGAGTTTCTTCATTACAGAATTCAGGAAGCCTTTGGCGTATTCCAGTTCTTTGAGCAGGTTTTCTCTTTCTTTTTCTACATCAATCTGCTCGCCCATTGGGATAAAGCACTCATCAGCTTTTACCACAAAGCTTGTCGCATTGTCCACTTTCTCCCCAAAGTTTAATTCAGAAAGGTTGGCCAACTTCTTCAATACTGTCTCGAAGCTGCTGTACAATTCCGGTTTTTTGGTATTTACCGTCAAAGCAAAGGCTTCTTTTGGGGAAATGCCTTTGGAAGAGCGGATATTTCTGATTTGAGACACCACCTCAAAAACTTGACTGGCTTCCGCAATGGGTTTGGCGTCAAAGGCTTTTGCTTTTGGCCATGCTGCCACGATCAATGCTTCATTCGCAGATCTTTCCTTAATCTGATGCCAGAGTTCTTCGGTAAGGAATGGCATAAAAGGATGAAGGATTTTCAGGATATCCTCAAAGAAGACTATGGTTTTTTCATAGGTAGCTTTATCGATTGGATGCTGATAGGCGGGTTTGATCATTTCCAGGTACCAGGAGCAGAAGTCATCCCACACCAGTTTGTAGGTAGTCATCAGGGCATCGGAAATCCTGAATTTCTGGAAGTGCTCTTCGATTTCAGTAAGGGCTTCGTTGAATCTGTTTTCAAACCAGTGAATGGCAGCAGCATTTTCAGCTCCGGAAGCTGTTTCGTCTATTTCCCAACCTTTGACCAATCGGAAAGCGTTCCAGATTTTATTGGAGAAGTTCCTTCCCTGCTCTACCAATTTTTCATCAAAAGGTAGGTCATTGCCGGCAGGGGAGGAGAAGAGCATGCCTGTTCTTACCCCATCAGCGCCATAATTGGTGATTAATTCCAGCGGATCGGGAGAGTTTCCGAGGGATTTGGACATCTTCCTGCCTAGTTTATCCCTAACGATACCCGTCAGGTATACATTTTTGAAGGGCTTGTCGCCCATGTATTCATAACCTGCAATGATCATTCTCGCCACCCAGAAAAAAAGGATTTCCGGGGCAGTTACCAAATCATTGGTAGGATAGTAGTATTTTAGGTCTTCATTGGGTTTACCTGTTGTGAACACATCAGTATCAAAAACAGAGATAGGCCACAACCAGGAAGAGAACCAGGTATCCAGTACATCCTCATCCTGTCTGAGGTCTTCCAAAGTATAGGCAGTCTTGAATTTTTCGTTGGCCAATGCCAAGGCTTCTTCTTTGGTTTTTGCAACTACAAACTCTCCATTTGGAAGGTAGAAGGCCGGAATCTGATGGCCCCACCACAACTGACGGGAGATGCACCAGTCGCGCACATTTTCCATCCAAGAACGGTACATGTTTTTGAACTTCGGTGGATGGAGTTGGATGATGTCCTCCATGACCGAACTCAAAGCTGGCTTGGTGATTTCCTCCATTTTTAGGAACCATTGAAGAGAAAGTTTAGGTTCCACCACAGCATCCGTCCTTTCAGAGTGGCCAACATTGGATTTGTAATCTTCAATTTTCTCCAATTGACCGGATTCCTCTAGGAGTTTGCCGATTTTCTTCCTGGCAATAAATCTATCCTCACCTACGAGAATCTGAGCCTTTTCATTCAGGGTTCCATTGTCATTGAGGATGTCTATGACTTCGAGTTTGTGTTTGATTCCCAATTCATAGTCATTGACATCATGGGCAGGCGTAACTTTCAAACAGCCCGTACCAAATTCCATGTCCACATACTCATCTTCGATGATTGGAATGGCTCTATTGATCAATGGGATAATGGCTTTTTTGCCTTTCAGGTGGGTAAACCTAGGATCATTGGGATTGATACAGATGGCCACGTCCGCCATGATGGTTTCAGGGCGTGTGGTAGCAATGGTCAGGAAATCTTCAGAATCTTCAATTTTATATTTGATGTAATACAGCTTTGACTGTATTTCCTTCATGATCACCTCATCGTCCGAAAGAGCAGTCTTCCCTTGTGGGTCCCAGTTGACCATCCTGATACCACGGTAGATTTTCCCTTTATTATATAGGTCCACAAAAACGGAAATCACCCCATCGCTGAGGTCCTGGTCCATGGTGAATTTGGTTCGGTCCCAATCACAGGAAGCACCCAGTTTTTTCAATTGTTCCAGGATGATGCCCCCGTATTTCTCTTTCCATTCCCAGGCATATTTCAAAAATTCTTCTCTGCTCAGGGATTTTTTGTCAATACCTCTTTCTTTCAGCATGGCCACGACTTTGGCTTCCGTGGCAATGGAGGCATGGTCTGTGCCAGGGACCCAGCAGGCATTTTTGCCTTCCATACGGGCCTTTCTGATCAAAACATCCTGAATGGTATTGTTGAGCATATGCCCCATATGCAGCACCCCGGTTACATTTGGTGGAGGGATGACGATGGTGTAGGGATCCTTGTTATGATCAACTTGAGAGGAGAAAAATTTGTGCTCCGTCCAGTATTGGTACCACTTGGCCTCTGCGGCTTCAGGATTGTATTTGGTAGCTAATGACATCTTTAGAAGAGGTTTTTTTAAAACTCAAGGCGCAAAATTAAGAGAAAAATGCTTTTGAACCACAATACTGACAAAAGCATACTACAGAACTACAAACTATTCCAATTTCCTTTTCGGAAATCACCCTTATAAAATACTGGTATAATGGTGCTTGTTGTCATGCCTGTGTAAAATAAGACGCCATTGGACTCAACTTCAAGTCATGGATAAAATGGCTAGCGGTTTTTACTTAAAATGGTAAACCTTATCTTTGCACATTCATCAAACTTTTAAGTATGAGTAACCCAAATATAACACCCATGGCTTCCTGGGTACCGGTAGCCAAAGATTCTGATTTTACCATTTATAATTTGCCTTTTGGAGTTTTTCAAAACAAGAGGCTTTCTCCTAGGGTAGGAATGGCCATAGGGGATAAAATCGTGGACCTTTCTGTATTACATGAGGAAGGGTTTTTCTCAGAGCTATCCCATTTGCCCCATGACATCTTTTTAAGAGATGCTTTGAATGACTTTATTGGACTAGGTAAGCCGGTTACAAGAAAAGTACGTGAGATTGTTCAGAACTTATTAAAGGAGGAAAATGACCAGCTCCGAGAGCATACCTGTAGAGGCAAGGCTATGGTTAACCGTAACGAGGCGCAGATGATGTTGCCTGTTAAGGTGGGGGATTATACAGATTTTTACAGCAGCATGGAACATGCCACCAATGTGGGAACCATGTTCCGTGATCCTAATAATGCACTATTGCCTAATTGGAAGCATCTCCCCGTAGGTTATCATGGAAGGGCTTCCTCCATAATTCCTTCAGGTGTTCCCATCTACAGGCCAAAGGGACAGTTTAAGGATCCCAATAAGGAGCAACCTGAATTTGGTCCCAGTAGGAGATTGGATTTCGAGTTGGAGATGGCATTTATCACCGGTGGACCGACCAAGATGGGAGACAGTATCTCTACAGAAGATGCTGAGGATTATATTTTTGGTATGGTGCTTTTCAATGATTGGTCAGCAAGGGATATTCAGGCTTGGGAGTATGTGCCATTGGGACCCTTTTTGGGGAAAAGTTTTGCATCCAGCATTTCCCCTTGGGTAGTAACCTTAGAAGCTTTGGAGCCCTTCAGACAGGCTGGTCCAAAACAGGATCCTGAAGTTTTGCCCTATTTGCAATGCAAAAAGGACCATGCTTTTGATATCCAATTGGAAGTATACATTCAGCCTGATGGCCTGAAGGCCAGTAAAGTATGTACTTCCAATTTCAAATACATGTACTGGAACATTGCCCAGCAATTAGCCCATCACACCGTGAATGGATGCAATATCAATGTAGGTGACATGATGGCCTCCGGTACTATTTCAGGACCAACAGAAGACAGTTATGGTTCCATGTTGGAACTGGCCTGGAAAGGTACCAAACCGGTCAAATTAGAGGAAGGTGGGGAAAGGAAGTTTATTGAAGATGGAGATACTGTCATCATGAAAGGATATGCAGAAAAAGAAGGGATAAGGGTTGGTTTTGGTGAGGTTGCAAGCAAGGTGTTGCCCGCTAAATAATTAATAATATTCCAATAATAGTAAAACCTCTGTAGGCAGTTGCTTTCAGAGGTTTTTTGATTTAAAAACCTCATTCTCTATCAATAAAATTATTGTAACTACTTTTATAAAAAATCACAAGATTTTTTTCGGTGATAAATTAAAAAATACTAATTTCGTCTCCGAATTAAACAATATTTCATGAAAAAGCTTCTTATCTTATTTTGTTTTGTCTTTCTCGTACAATTTTCGGTCTTAGCACAAGTTCCTGGTAGCCAATCAGTTTATGTTGAATTGGGAGGTGCAGGATTGGCTTACTCTTTCAATTATGATTTTAGATTTGACAAGAACGATATCAATTCCTGGGGAATGCGGATGGGTGCAGGAGGATGGGCATTTAATAATACTTGGCGGTCAGAAGGCTTATTGACCATGCCCTTCCAGATCAATAGGTTATTTGGTAAGGAGAAACACTTTTTTGAGTTGGGAGGAGGTACCACTTTTATTTACTATAGGGAGCGTTTCAATGACTGGAACACTGGCGAACCTAGGGTATGGAAAGATTTTGATTTTATCCTTAACTCTGGTGATACACCGGCTTTCATGGGAACTTTGAATTTTGGATACAGAAGAATTCCAGTGGATGGGGGATTTACTTTTAAGGCCAATTTGACGCCAATCTTTAATCAAAATGGTTTTTGGCCCCTTTGGGTAGGGGTAGGTTTTGGTTATGCTTTTTAATCAATAATCCATATTCCAAATACCACCTTTATCTGCACTTTGGATAGGGAGTAAATTTTCATTTTGGATAAAAAATGGCTGGCCATCAGTACCTAAATCCCATAATTCTCCTCTCAGGAAAACATTGACTCCATGTTTTGCACCTGAAAGGCCAATTCTTCTAGGGAGGGCATATTTTTGCCATGCTTCCTGTTCAGAGATTTCTCCAATATCGCTCAAATCAACATCAGTGGGAGCTGGAGCTCCATTATAGCCTGCCCAAGGGACTTCCATGGCTCCATCGACTGCACAGTAGGAATTGACCAAGACAAGATCCACTCCTTTTATAGCCTCATAAGCTTCCGGGTACCAGGAATCTGCACAGACCAAAATGCCCACTTTACCCATAGGAAGTTCAAAACTTGGTATAGCCGTGGTAGGAGAAGCAGTAATAAATGGCTTTTCAGAGGAAATAGGGAAGGATTTTTTGATGACCTGAGGAAAAATGCTGCCGTCTGGACCAAAAATGAAGGAACTGTTATACAATGCACCTTCTTTTTTTACAATGATTTGATTGTCAATTACCTGTGGGTCCGGTAAATTGATTGAGCCAGCAGCAGTAAACACTTGGTATTTTTTAGACAGTGTTAAAAAACTTCTTTCGTAGGCTTTTGCCATTTGATCGGCCTTCATTCTAAAGAGTGTGGAGGCTATTCGGTCTTCCTCATTCTTTGACAAAGGGTAATGTTTGAAGAATTCAAATGGATTGGTCAATACCAGTTGGGCCATCGCCCAAGTCAGGGTGGAAGACTTGGCTACTGAAGGTTTTTCATCCAGTATAACCAACCATGTTCCCAGGTATTCGGGCAGCAAGACAATGGTGTTGCTCTTTAAAAACCCTTCCTCTTTGGCTTTTTGATAATATGCTTCCAGTTTTTGAAAAAACCTTTCTTCTGAAAGGTAATCTGATTCCAGCATGTAGGGTTGTATGCCCACTACATTTCCTTGAACGCTGTCAGTGGGGAGTGGCGTTAGGTTTTCGACATGGCTGATATTAGGAGCCACCTCTGGTAAAGCGCTCCAGTTTCCGGTATTGGCCCAGATAGCCCAAATTACGAGGATAGTCAGTATTAGAAGGGCAAATTTCTTCATAGCAGTGATTATTTCAGATCCAATAAGACATTGTCAGCGGCTGTTTCTCCTGCCCTTACAGCCCCTTCAATGTAACCAAACCAAACTTTAGAGGCCTCTGTGCCCGCCCAATAAATGTCATTTTCTGTTTTGGCATAGGCATCCTGAAATCCTGTCCAGGCGCCTGTGGGATAAATTCCGGCATAGCAGCCGCGACTCCAGGCCTCATCGCTCATGCTGAAGTCTTCGTAGAATAAGGGAGTTTCAGCCGAGCTTCCGAAGTATTTTGTTAATTTTTCCAGCATGATGGCTTGACGCTTTTCTTTGTCTTTTTCGAAGAAAGTCTTTGCCCGATTGCCAATGGTAAAGGCCAGGATGATACCGAAGTATGCTTCCTTAGGGGAGGCATCAAACATGGATTGGAAAGGAGAATATTCGTCTGCAAAAGCCTGGCCGCTGAACCCTGCTTCTCTCCAGAAGGGCTTTTGGTATACCATAAAGCATTTGCCCACTTGCCCCATGGCTATTCTGTCCAGCACCTGTCTTTTGGCGGCAGAAAGCAGTGGGTAAAAATTGATTTTACCTGCCAAAACTGGAGGTACAGCCATGATGATTTTTTTTGCTTTATAGGAAAAACCTTCACACTGAACAGTAAAAACACCATCTTCTTTCCTAATGCTACTTACAGGATGATTGAATTTGATTTGCTGCAAAAATGGTTGAGCCATTTTTTCGACCAATGTTTGCATGCCCCCAACGATCCGGTGAAGCTGGGCTCCATTATTGATGTTGATCAGGGTATTGAGGTCTCTGCCTGATTTGAAATAAAAAAGGGCATGTAACAGCGAGACTTCATTCAGTTCTGCAGCAAATACAGTTTCAAGGGCAAGGCTTACTACTTTTTGACAGGATTTTGTCTTGCATTGTGAGGTTACAAAGGCAGCAAGGGATACCCGGTCAAATTCCACCGCTTTAGGGTGCAGCCATGGGCTGTCTTGCGGGATGGTTTTGGCCATTCGCTCCAGTTTTTTGAGTACAAAGTCAAGGTTGATCAAGGAGAAAATATCTAAACTGGGAATCAAACCTTTGAACTTTTTTACCTGTTCCTTGAAATCAAGGATATTATAGCCTTGGTCGTAAGTTTCAAAATAATCAAGTCCAAGTTCTTCACAGAGGGCATACATCCGGTCTTGGCTTGGTCCAATCCACTGACCGCCCAGGTCTAAGTACAAATCCTCGGAAATTTGTTTGGTGTAAACCCTTCCACCTAATCTTTCTCTTGCCTCTAGGACCAAAAAGGGGATATTGGTTTCATGTAGTTTTTTTGCAGCGGCAATTCCCGAAAAGCCACCTCCAATGATGATTACTTGAGTCATGTTTTTTATTGTAGGGAAAACTCAAATGTCTCCCCTTTTTCTAAATCAATTTCCAGAAGGTTCCCTTTGTATTTCAGAAATGCCTTGCCTCCGATGGGCGCTGATATACTTGCGGTCTTCAGTTCACCCTCTTTCCATTCCATATTTACAGTAAAATTCCCCCTAGCTTTCAATCCTGTAATTTTCCCGTTTTTCCAGGCCTTTGGAAGAGCAGGGAGTAAGTGGATAAATCCGTCATGGCTTTGTAAGAGCATCTCAGCAACTCCTGCGGTATAACCGAAATTGCCATCTATTTGAAATGGGGGATGGGCATCAAATAAGTTGGGATATAAGGATTGTTGAATGAGTTTTTGAATATGCTCATGCGCCATTTCTCCATCATGTAACCTGGCAGAAAAGTTGATCAGCCATGCCCTTGACCAACCTGTCCCTGCTCCTCCATGGGCCAATCTGTAATCCAAAGTTTTTTTGACTGCCTCAAATAAATTAGGAGTCTTATTTTTGGTAATGGCATTTCCAGGATGAAAAGCATATAAATGGGACATGTGCCGGTGGCCTTTTTCAGGCTCCTCATATTCCTGGTCCCACTCCAAAAGTCTTCCATCATTTCCAGTTCTTAAACCCGATCTTAAGTTTTGTCTTTTTGATTTCACTTCATCAAGGACAGGGGATTGGTAACCCAAAATTTTACTTGCCTGCATAAAATGATCAAAAACCTCAGCGATAATTTGTTGGTCCATGGCTGCTCCCATGGTAGAAGCGACGGATTCTCCTTTCGCGTTGATAAAACTGTTTTCCGGTGAGGTGGAAGGGGAAGATACCCACGTCCCATCTTCCGGATAAGGAACCAACCAATCCAAATAAAAAGCAGCAATTTCTTCCATGGCTGGCAAGAATCTTTGTCTTAAGAAATTTTTGTCCTGGGTAAAAAGGTATCGCTCCCAGAAATGCTGCATCATCCAACCTCCTGCCCCCAGCCAAGCCCCCCAATAGGCTTGGGCGGCTTGAAGAAAGGTCATGTGCCAAAGGTCTGAGCCATGGGCCAATGCTGATCCCCGCATGCCATAAGTTTCCCGAGCGGTTTTTTTACCACTGAGGATCAGTTGGTCCATGTAATCAAAAAATGGCTCATGCAGTTCGGATAAATTGGTCACCTCTGCCGGCCAGTAATTCATCTGAAGATTGATATTGAGGTGGTAATCTGCGTTCCATGGCGCCTCGATATGCCTGTTCCAAAGCCCCTGCAAGTTGGCCGGAAGTGTACCCGGTCTGGAAGATGAAATCAACAAATACCTGCCAAAATCAAAAAGTAAGGATTCCAGGTAAAGATCGGAGTTTCCTTCTTTGACCCGTTCAATTCTTTGATCAGTAGGGATGTCTAAAGGGTTTGGCTCTTCCAATGAGAATTTCACTCTCTGGAAAAGAGATTGATAATCGGTAATATGCCTTTGTTCGAGTTCTTCAAAAGTTTTGGCTTTGATGTTTTGAAGTTGTTCTTGATTTTTTCTTTGGAAATCCTGATGGTAGTAAGAGGTGTTGGTGACCAATTTGATGTTGAGTGCTTCTACTCCTTCCAATTCAATATGATCTCCTTTTTGAAATGTTTTGCCACTTTCGTTTTCTATAAAGACGATGGTTTGGAATTTGACCCCATGGAGGATTGGGCTGGGTTTGGAATCAATTTGTCCCCTTCTCTGTGTGATTTCTCCCTCCATTTGTAAAGTTTGGTTGGAGGTAGCTTGGACAGTTACAGTGGGATATCCATCATCCTCTGGCCTGCTCAGTCTGATTTTTCCATTGATTCCTTTTGGATGTTTGGACTCCAATCTAATCACAATCGCCTGATCCGGTGCTGAGGAAAATACTTTCTGTAAAAAAACATAACCTTCTACCGTATAGCTTATGGTCACCAAAGCCCGGTCCAGGTCCAGTTCACGCCTGTAATTACTTACTTCCTCATGCCCCAGGTCCAGCCACAAGTCTCCCAAAGTCTGATGGGAGCGTGTGATGCTTTTTCTTGAAAATTTGGCTACCAATAAAGAATCTGCTTTTTTATTTTCTCCATGCAAGAGTAGCTGCCGGATGAACTCCAGGTCCTCCGGTTTCCCTTCTGCCGGTCCCCAGTCATCAGGTCCACCCGGCCAGAGGGAATCTTCGTTGAGTTGGATCCGCTCAGTTGATGTTTGCCCAAAGACCATGGCTCCTAATCTGCCATTTCCTAAGGGAAGGGCTTCTTCCCAAATGCTTGCAGGCTTTTCGTACCAAAGCAAGCTTTGAGCTAGGGTTTGCTGCGCACCAAAAGTGCACGATGCACAAAGCAATAATAAAAGTGTTGACTTCATTTTCGGTTATCAGGCGATGGGTATTGCGCTAATTTACCTATTATACAGTAACACTTTTCCTATTGGGTAGAAAAAATTGGGATTAAAACCTGTTCTTTTGACTTAAAAATGAAAAGCAAATCTGATGGCACTTAAAGGGATGAAAGAGAGTCCAAAACTTTGCGATTTATTTTTTTCTGCTGTAGAAGTTCCTCTTTTTTCAGTATAGATAGTATGGTTGAACCTTGCAGAAGCTCCGGTTTCTGCTGATATAGAAAAATGACGGGAAAAATGGTACTTCATTCCCAAAAAACCTATACCTGCGTAATTAAAAGAATCATTTATTTGAGTTGTAATTATTGTGGGGTCGTCTGCATTTGGCTTGGAACTTGAACCTGAATAAGCAAAGCCAAGATCAATTCCATAGTACCCCATGATCTTTGTTGTGAAGTTTTTTTTGCCATTCTTTTCCAATAGTAAATGCATAAAAATGATTCTGGAAATCTGTTGAATTGATTGGAGTGAAATCTGATTCCACAGTCCTAAAATCGCTTGAAGAAAGACTAAGCCCAAATCTAAGAGCTACGTTTTTATCGTTCTTTGTCTTGTAATGTCTTCTATAAAGTAAAGAGCCTGGATAATTCCCATTGATGATCGGGGCAATATCCAGTGAGAGTTCATGTTTTGTTTCAGAATAATCAAAAACCGGATCTGAAGGTTTTTCCTGTGAGAAAGAACTAAAAGAAATGGCTGTAATCAGGAATGCAATCCCTAGTGTTTTTTTCATAAAAATTGAATTAAGATATGTTATTATTACTCTCAACGTTCATTTTAAAAAATAAGCCATAAAAACTAAAGTTTTTTAAAACTTTTGGTAGCGAGGTGCTCTATTTTTGACTGATCAAAAAATTCCTGAATTCTTCCGTATCAAAATTACTCATACCCTCTTGATAAAAGACGATTTCACCATTTGGGTCGACCACCAATGTAGTAGGGATGGATTGGCTTTGTAAGGCATTATTGAGACCGTAACTGGCATGTACCACAGGGAAAGTAAATCCTTTTTTATCGATAAAATCTTTACTCTTTTCAAATTCCTTGTCTAAGGCAATCATTAGGAACTCCAGGTTTTCCTGCTCATTGACTTTTTTATATAAAGATTCGATATGTGGCATTTCTGCCCTGCAGGGAGGACACCAAGTTGCCCAAAGGTTAATAAATACGGTTTTTCCTCGGTATTCTTCCAACATCACCCGGTTGCCTTCCAAGTCTAGGAATGCACCTTGATAGTCAAATTGGGTGTTGGATTTATCAACGAGCGTGATTTTTGGTTTTTTAATGCCTGTGGCCAATAACAAGGATTGAACCCCACCCATAATTGGGGTGATGAGTCCGGTAAAATATAAAAAAGCAAAAACTGCCAGCATAATGCCCCAGCTTTTGAGTTCTTTTTTCCAATCGATCATGCTTTATTCAGTTTTTGTGCAATTTAGAAAATGACAGGATTTTTTCTTGTGACAAAAGGTACTAGAATTAAAGAAAGGAGCAAGGAAAATGTTAAAGGAGCAGCGATGTCAGTTTCAGAAGCTAAATAACGCTGCTTTCTAATCATAAAATTGCAAACATTCATTGAAATTGGGCTAAACTCAGGAATGATCCATCTTCGATTGATTCGATTTGATTAATTTTCGAGGTTAATTAGTTCATGAATTGAAATTTGTTGTAAAACAATTCTTTAAGATGGGAAAATTAATGAGTACCTTACATAAAAAACATTATTCTATGAAAAAACTCTTTACCCTGACTTTAGTGTTATTCCTTTTGATTTTTGAACTCAAAGCCCAAAGTGTTGAAATAACACCATTTACCGGCTATACTTTTGACCATAGTTTCCCCATTTTCGCAGGTAGGGCAAGATTGGGCGGTGGGCAGACCTTTGGTGGTATGCTTGGGTTTCAGGTGAATGATTTCCTGGAGATAGAAACTTTATACAGCTACCAAAATGGGACCAGTACAGCCCGTTCCACAGCGATACAAAATGATGTGCGGACCAGTACCAATGCCCATTATGCCTTGATAGGAGCCAACAGGTTATTCCCGACCTCTTCTCAGATGGCATTTTTCACAGGAGCAAAAATAGGTGCCGCTATTCTATCTTTTCCGGAAGGGGATTATAGAGATATCAGCAGATTTGCAGTGGGATTAAATGGGGGGGTAAAATATTTTGTCTCGGATAATGTGGGCCTCCGGGTTCAGGCCAATTTAATGATGCCGATATCCAATGTTGGCGCCAGCCTTTGGTGGAGTCCGGGGGGAGGTACACAGGTGGGCCTTAACGGGTGGTCATCTGTCATCCAGTTTGGCTTCACTGGAGCCCTTGTCTTTAGAATAGCGAAATAATTGTATGATTTTTTACATCCCTGTTCTTCCATGAGCAGGGATTTTTTTATTATTTTTATACATGCGTGCACTCTTAGTTTCCATATTTTTCTTTTCAATAATTTTAGGTTCGGCTCCTAGTTGGGGCCAAAAACTAGAACTTACACCATATACAGGTTATACTTTCGGTTCTGGATTTGACATAACAGGAGGGCGGGCTAAATTAGAAGGAAATGCCAATTTGGGGCTATTTTTAGGCTATACCCCAAAGCGCTTTACAGAATTGGAATTGTCTTATAATTTTTTAGGAACAAATGCCACGGCTAATTCAATTTACCTTTTAGAAAATATCGTATCAAGATCACACTTGCATTTTGTGACTTTCGGTTTCAACAGGCTTATTATCATAAACGAACAACTTACTTTTTTCTCAGGTCTTAAATTGGGTTCTGCCACCTTGAATTTCCCTGATGAAGATTTTGAGGGACAATCCAGATTTTCGATAGGGATTCAGGCAGGAATGAAGTATTACATCACCGATCGCATTGGATTAAGATCCCAGGCGCATCTATTGTTACCGGTAATCAGTGAAGGGGGGAGTTTGTGGTGGAATCCTAATACAGGTGTTGGCATCAGCGGTTGGTCGCCAATATTACCTTTTAGCTTGAATTTTGGAATGATTATTAGATTAGGTGTTTAGGAGAATTCTCTAACTTTCATTTTGTTTTATGTGTTTGGCACACGAATAATATTTTTTTATTTACGTTTTTTCGGTAAATTATATTTTTGTTTCATCACTAACCTAAAACGATCACTATGGAAAATTCAACTATTCCCGTAATGAGTATTAAAGATTGGATGATTACCATTTTAATTGCTGCCATTCCAATTGTCGGTTTTATCATGTTATTTATTTGGGGGTTTGGAGGAGGTGCTGTCAATCCCAATAAGCAAAATTGGGCAAAAGCTACACTCTTGTGGTTTGCCATAATCATTGGGCTTTACATTGTGTTTTTTATGGTATTTGGGGCTGCATTTTTGTCCAATTATAAAGATTTTGATTTTTAGCAATTTTGCCTCTGCTTGATGGTTATCGAGCAGAGGCAAAACAAATACCCTAGTAGTCAGGTTTTTATTTGTCTAATGTAGAATTTGAAAAGCCAATTTTTTGAGAGACTCTTTGGACTTCTTACTTTGCGCCATTATTTGAAAAACCAGAGGAATCTATGAATATCCAACATTTTGTTAAAGTTGCCGAGGAGTTAAATATTAAGGTTAAACAGGTTACAGATACCATTGAATTATTGGATGAGGGGGCAACTGTTCCTTTTATTTCCAGGTACCGTAAGGAAGTTACTGGGAGTTTGGATGAGGTACAGGTTGCTGCTATTAGAGACCGAATTCAACAATTACGAGAACTTGACAAAAGGAGGGAGGCCATTTTGAAATCCATAGAAGAGCAGGGAAAACTTACGCCAGCGTTGGAAGAAAAGATCAATGCTGCTGAAACCATGTCGGTTTTAGAGGATTTGTACCTTCCTTACAAACCTAAAAGAAGAACGAAAGCCACCATAGCTAGGGAGAAAGGACTGGAGCCATTGGCTACCAAAATTTTTGAGCAGGGGAGTTTTGACCTGCAAGAAGAAGGAGAGAAGTATATTGATGCGGAGAAGGAAGTCAATACATTGGAAGAAGCGCTTCAGGGAGCGAGAGATATCATTGCTGAATGGATCAATGAAAATGTGGAACTGAGGAAGAAAATGCGTGACCTTTTCATTGAAGAAGGCCAGTTTGTCTCCAAAGTTATCCCTGGCAAAGAGCAGGAAGCGATCAAATTCAAAGACTATTTTGATTGGACAGAGCCCATTAAAACAGCTCCTTCCCACAGGGTTTTGGCGATGAGAAGGGGTGAAAAAGAGCTGTTTTTGATGTTGGATTCCTGCCCTGATGAATTTTCTGCTTTGGCTTTGATGGATTCGATGGTTTTGGAAAATGCTGCAAATGCAGCCGTGGAACAAGTCCGAGTGGCCATCAAGGATTGCTACAAAAGATTGCTCAAGCCATCCATGGAAACAGAAGTCAGACTTTATACCAAAAAGAAAGCGGATGAGGAAGCCATTAAGGTCTTTGCAGAAAATTTGAGGCAATTGTTATTGGCAGCGCCTTTGGGTGAAAAATCCGTGATGGCCATCGACCCGGGTTTCAGAACTGGCTGCAAGACGGTATGCCTTGGGCCTCAGGGTCAATTACTCAGTTATGATGCCATATATCCAAACGAGCCGCAAAGAAAGACCGCTGAATCAGGGGCGATAATCAAGCATTTGGTGGAAAAGCATCAGGTGGAAGCCATTGCTATAGGAAATGGAACAGCCAGTAGAGAAACGGAAGCTTTTGTAAAATCCTTAGGCTTACCCAAGCAGGTGATCGTGACCATGGTTAATGAAAGTGGGGCCTCCATCTACTCCGCATCAGAAGTGGCAAGAGAGGAATTTCCGGACCATGACTTAACCGTAAGGGGTGCAGTGTCCATCGGAAGAAGGTTGATGGATCCATTGGCTGAGTTGGTTAAAATAGATGCCAAGTCGATCGGTGTAGGACAGTACCAGCATGATGTGGACCAGTCTGCTCTTAAAAATTCTTTGGATGACACGGTGATGAGCTGCGTCAATGGTGTTGGGGTGGAAGTGAATACCGCTTCCAAACAACTTTTGACCTATGTGTCTGGTTTGGGTCCGGTCTTGGCGCAAAATATTGTAGCTTATAGAAATGAAAATGGCCCATTCAAAAGCAGAACAGAGATTAAAAAGGTGCCCCGCTTGGGAGATAAGGCTTTTGAACAGGCTGCGGGCTTTTTAAGGATCCGCAATTCAAAGAATCCCTTGGATGCCTCTGCGGTACACCCCGAACGCTATGAATTGGTAGAAAAAATGGCCAAAGACATTGGGGCGAATGTAACCGACCTGATGAGCTCTGAGGAATTGAGGTCTAAGATCATCCTCAAAAATTATGTTTCGGAAACCGTAGGTTTACCGACTTTGCAGGATATCATGGATGAGCTTTCCAAACCAGGAAGAGACCCGAGGGAAACTTTTGAAGTGTTCAATTTCCAAGAGGGGGTCAATGAAATTTCAGATTTGAAAGTAGGCATGAAGTTGCCGGGAATCATTACCAACATCACCAAATTTGGGGCTTTTGTGGATATCGGAGTACATCAGGATGGCTTGGTCCACTTGAGTCATCTGGCGGACCGGTTTGTCAATGACCCTGCAGATGTAGTGACGGTCAACCAAAAAGTGGAAGTAACTGTGATGGAGGTGGATATTCCAAGAAAGCGTATCGGCTTGAGTATGAAATCTGACCCATTTGCGGAAAGAGGAAAACCCAAACCTGCGGGTGAAAAGAAAAGAAGGGAAGAACCGGAGACCCAGGGCGACCTAGCGGCAAAACTGGCCATGCTGAAAAATAGGTTTAGATAAATTTAGAAGCGAGAGACGAGAGACGAGAAGCAAGAGAAAACAAACAAGAAACAAGAGTCAAGAATCAAGAAGGGAAAAATCGGGAGTCAAGATACGAGACTTCTCCTTGTCATTTGAAGATTCTATAAATTGATATATTTACAAAAGGGTGATGATATCAAATCAAACTCCGGATAGGGGGGCTTATTCTAGTCTTGAGTTGCCAAACCTGGAATGTTTTATAAGGTTTATGCGAAAGCTTCTGATGAATAAACAATGAAAAAACTAAATTTAACACTAACTCTTATTTGCACACAGATCATTATGTCTTGTTCGAAAAAAGAATCTCAAGTGATATTGCCCGATGTGCAACCACCTGTCGCCAAGGTAGAGCCCTTTGAAATCCTGTCTAAGCATGGGCACCTTCGGGTGGATAATTATTATTGGTTAAATGATCGAGAAAATCCTGAAGTGATTGCGTATCTGGAAGCTGAAAATGCCTATTTGGATACCATGATGGGGCATACCAAGGTTTTTCAGGATAACCTGTTTCAGGAGATGAAAAGCAGGATTAAGGAAGATGACGCTTCGGTTCCCTATCAATTAGATGGGTATTTCTACTATGTGCGCTACGTGGAAGGAGGGGAATATCCTATTTACTGCAGGAAAAGAGGAAGTTTGGATGCGCCTGAAGAAATCATAGTAGATGGCAATGAATTGGGGAAGGACAAACCTTATCTGAATTTTTACACTTCTGTAAGTCCGGATCATAACCTTGCTGCCATTATCATGGATACCCAGGGCAGAAATTTTTACGGCATCATGGTCAAAGACCTGAGGACAGGTCAACTGCTTGATGATCGAATAGAGGATACGAGGGGAGGAATTGCTTGGACGAATGATAACAAGTCATTTTATTACTCCATTCCGGACAAACAAACCCTAAGGGTATTTCAGGTAAAAAGGCATATTTTAGGTGCAGCAACCCAGCAAGATGAACTTGTTTTTGAGGAAAATGATGCCACCTTGGATTGTTACGTGACCAAGACCAAGTCCAAAAAGTATATCATCATTGGTTCGGGCAGAACAGACGCTTCTTATGCCTTATTTATTGATGCAGATCAACCGGGAAAACCTCAGTTGATTGAAAAAGTACAGGACAATGTTCAATACCATGTGGATCACGCTGGAGGCGATCATTTTTACATACACACCAATTTGGATGCAGTCAACTACCGTTTGGTTCAAGCACCTATTTCCGAGCCCCATGCGGTCAATTGGAAAGATGTGATTCCGCACAGGGAGAACATCTTTTTGGAAGGGGTCGATTATTTCAAAGACTATATGGCCGTCCAGGAAACTTTCGAAGGTTTGGCCAAAATCAGGATCGTCAAATGGCGTGATGGCTCCGAACATGAATTGAGGTTTGAGGAGCCAGCTTACTCAGCCGGGTTAGGGTACAATCCCAATTTTGATACTCAAACGCTCCGTTATTCTTATACTTCCATGACTACTCCCGGTTCAACTTATGATTATAACATGGTTAGCAGGGAGAAAACCTTGATGAAAGAGCAGCCTGTTTTAGGAGATTTTGACAAGAACAATTATCAAACGGAAAGGGTGATGGTGCCTGCGCGGGATGGGAAGCGTATTCCCATGTCCATTGTCTATCGAAAGGATAAATTCAAAAAGGATGGAACCATGCCGGGATGGATTTATGCCTATGGCTCCTATGGATATTCTATGGATCCTACATTCAGTTCTACCAGGTTAAGTCTTTTGGATAGAGGCTTTGTTTATGCCATTGCCCATATCCGTGGAGGTCAGGAAATGGGAGGGGAATGGTATGAGGATGGCAAGATGCTAAACAAGAAGAATACTTTTACGGATTTTATTGATTGCTCCAAATGGTTGCAGGACAATGGATACGTGGCCAAAGATCAGCTGTTTGCTTCTGGAGAAAGTGCCGGGGGATTGTTGATGGGAGCAGTGGTCAACATGGCCCCAGAATTGTACAGAGGTGTGATTGCCGCAGTGCCTTTTGTAGATGTAGTGACCACCATGATGGATGAATCCATTCCCTTGACCACCTTTGAATGGTTGGAATGGGGCAATCCAAACATGCAGGAGCAATACGAATACATGCTGTCCTACTCTCCTTATGACAATGTGGAAGAAAAGGACTATCCCAATTTACTGGTGACCACAGGTCTTCATGATTCCCAGGTACAATATTGGGAGCCGGCGAAATGGGTGGCTTTGCTAAGAACCAAAAAAACTGATGCCAATAGGCTCTATCTTTATACGAATCTGGATGCTGGGCATGGCGGAGCCAGTGGTCGTTTCCAAAGATTGAAAGAAATAGCTTTGGAATATGCTTTTGTTTTTGATATCCTTGGGATGAATGAATAGCCTAATGGGTTTGATGGGCTTTTTCCATCAAAAACTTTTCTGCTGAAATGAGGTCCACCCCGAATTCAGCAGATTTTTTGTCCATGTCAGGAACGATAGCATCAGAAGTGGCCATCACATAATTCATGGCCATGATATTTGAGGCAGCTTTATTAAAAGGAGAAAGGATGCCCGACATCATGCGCATCACAAAGGGAGGAGTGGATTTTACTTTCAATGGTTTTTGGTAAACCTTTTCAAATAATCCTTTTACCTCTATCGGAGAGAGTACATCTGGGCCGCCTAAAGTGATCACTTTGCGATAAGCTTTTGTATTGTCTACGGCATTGATGCAAAAGTCAGCTACATTTTCCAAGGAGATGTAGCTGCATTTAGCATCCCCTTTTCCAATGATATTTATGGTGTTTTTTTCTTCCATGGATTTCCGGATGCCATTATAGAAGTCATTGGCGAATTTAAATGGACGCTGAATGGTATTGACTTCGGAGTGGTTCATGGTAAGTTCGGTGCCCATATAAGGGAAATACACTTCCATAAATGCAGTGGGCTGTAAAATTGTATAATTCAATCCTGAATTTATCAAGTGTTTTTCTACAGCTCTTTTTGCTTTGGTAAGAGGGATCTTATCATCCCATTTGTTAAAAGGCAAAGCTGAAACAAAAATGAACTGTTGAATTTGTTGCTTTTTGGCTTCATCGATTAAAGCAATTACCCCTTTTTCATCAATGGTTTTAAAATTATCGGATTTTTGGGTCGGTACCGCGGTATTAGCTGTAGAGATTACAATATTGATGTCTTTTAGACCTTGTTTGATGGTTTCAGGCTGGCTAAGATCAATTTCCCTTAGTCCAACACCTTCCAATTTTTTTAAGGGAGCTGTTTGAGAAGTTTTTCTATGACTGGCAAATATTCCAAAACCTCCCTTTTTTGCGGCCAATTTTTTGGTAATGGTGTACCCGAGCTGCCCGGTTGCACCGACGATTAAAATGTTCATCTGTTAAAAGTTTAAGTTTAAGGGTTTAATAACTTACTGAATATAAGTATTTTAAATATTTTTTTTGACGTATTATCATTAAAAGTATTTTTCTGGTCTCAACATCTTTATTGGTGGGGACAAAATATTTTCTCTCACTCGGATAATTGTGTAATTTGTGACATGTTCAAAGATAAAGTGGTATGGATTACAGGAGCTTCTTCAGGGTTGGGGAAGTATATGGCCTATGAATTTGCCAGGCAGGGAGCCCATCTGGCATTGTCCGCAAGGAGAAGGGGCCAATTGGAGAAAATCAGTGATGAAATTGCAGGTCTTGGATCAAGATGTCTGGTAGTAGCTTGCGATGTGTTGGAGGAAAGCCAACTTGAAGCAGCTGTCCAAGCCATAGTCAAAGAATTTGGAAGGATAGACGTAGCAGTGGCCAATGCTGGGTATGGTGTAGTAGGAAAAATAAAAAACCTCAACGCCAAAGAATGGCGAAGGCAGATGGATGTTAATGTCACAGGTTTGGCTTTGACTTTTAAATATGCCTTTCCTTATCTGAAGGAAACCCAAGGAAGGATAGCTTTGGTCGGCAGCGTAGCGGCTTATGTCCCCAATCCCGGTGTAGGTGCCTATGGGGCCTCAAAAGCAGCAGTACGATCCATAGGACAAACCTTACAGGTGGAGTTAAAAGGAACGGGAGTTTCCTGCACGGTACTTCACCCGGGCTTTGTGGAATCAGATATCGCGAAAGTAGACAATGAAGGGGTGTTTCATCCTGATAACCCAGATCCGAGACCTGCCAAATTGATGTGGCCAACAGACAAAGCGGCCGAGGTAATGGTTAGGGCTATTGCCAAAAGAAAAAAATCCTATGTTTTTACGGGTCATGGTAAGTTCATTGCCTTTATAGGGCAGCACTTTCCCAATTTGGCAAGGTGGATGTTTGGCAAAATGGGTTAATGATCCATTTGGTTTGATTGCATACCGTATTGAATTAGAGCCAAAAGAAGATGAGATGAGATGAATTTCTAAACAAAATGGTAATGCTGTTGTTTTACTGATATGCGTATCTTGATTACAAAATTTAACTTCATATTTACGGTATTAGCTTTTTCCTCTTTTCCACTCTTCGCGCAATTTAGTTTAGACCTTGAATCTGGCTTGGTATTCCCAGGATATAATGAGGTAAGAATTCCCAACCAACAGGGCACCACTTTTGATTTCAATCAGGATTTTGAAATTCAAGGGGCTTTGATTCCATTGAGGATCAGACCAGGGTATACTTTTGGGAAGAATCATATTTTTGCTCTTTATGCACCTTTGAGTGCCTCCTATGTAGGTAGTCCTGGATTTCCTATTAATTTTCAAAACAGTCAATTTGAAGCCAATAGGGAAATAGAAGGATTTTATAAATTCAACAGTTACCGCTTGACTTATAGACGCGATTTAATTCAGGATGAAAAGTGGATACTGGGTGTAGGTTTTACAGCAAAAATCAGGGATGCCCAAGTAAGGTTATCCAATGATTCTCAAATAGATTTTAAAGACGATATTGGTTTTGTTCCACTTTTGCATCTTTTTGTAAGCTATGATGCGGGTCCTTTTCGGGGAGTTATTGAAGGAGATGGACTTGCTGGAGGTCCAGGCAGGGCATTTGATTTTTTTGGAGGTCTATATATTCCCCTATCCAATTATTTCGATTTAAAAGCAGGCTACAGGATTTTGGAAGGAGGTGCTGATGTTTCCGAAGTTTATAACTTTGCTTTATTCAACTTCGCCTCAGTTGGGATAATTTGGGGATTAAAATAGATTATAAACCCTTGATCACCCCTTTATATTTATTGATCAGTGACTCATTATGTTCCTCCCCCTCATCAGAGTTTGAACTGCTGAAAACCTCCGGTTGGATACCGCTTTGTACCAGATTTTCTGTGGCCTGAACCATGATGGATTGAAGGATAGTTACTCCGATTACTGTGGAGGTAGCACCTACCTTGAATTCAAGTCCATCTATTTCAACCGATGCATCCCCAATTTCCCCACCATTATCAAAATAAAGATCTGCTATTTCATACAGTTTTTTTCCGGAAGGATGTCTGGAATCTACTGATTGGGTATGATTAAGGTTGGTAATCACAATGACTTTTGCCCCATGTTCTTTTGCAATCATCGCCATTTCTATACTCACGGTATTTCTTCCGGAATTAGAAGAAATCATAAAAATATCCTGCTCAGTGATCTTATAGTCTTTCAATAATTGGGCAGCATACCCTTCCATTCTTTCCAATTCAGTGCTGTAGGAAGCATCTTTATGAAGCATCAGCCCATCATCCAGAATAGGGACTACCCGGGCGAAACCTCCTGCCCGATAAAAGATTTCTTCGGCAAACATGTGGGAATGTCCTGTTCCACTGGTAAAGATAAAACCTCCATTGGCCATACTCTGTGAAATCCAATGGGCAGCTGTCTCAATTTTTGAAGATTGACCCTGTACCAGTTGTAATTTATTTAGGATCTTTTGAAAATAGATTTGATAGGCTTTCATTTCAGTTGATAAAAACTTCATCGATAAACATCCATCCCCTTTGTCCTGCACCTTGGTGCCATTTGGGCAATGGGTTAATGGGTTTTATAATCGCTTTAAGTTGATGGTATGGTGTCCCATCCAAGGCATAATCTAATAAAAGCTGTTTCCTTTCCCTGATTTGATTGGGCTGTTCAGGTTTTTCAGCATGTAGCAGTATCCAGTTGGATTCTTGAGTTTTTCCCCAGATTTCAACTGAAGCGGGAGGGAAAATATAGGAGGCCTCTGCACTTAAAAAACTCAATGAGATGGACTCCAATGGGGCTGCTTCATTAAATTCCATGATGATTTCACAGTCATTATCTTTAAATCCAAGCCATTTTCCGGAAGCAAAATCTTCATCGCCTTTTTGGAGGTCAAAGAGGGTTTCTGCACCTTTTCCTTTATAAGCATTGTCAGGGGGAAAGGTAAGATGATATGCGCTTGGTTTAACACCAGCTTTAAAAAAAACCGATCTGTTTTCTTCACTGCCCAACCAACCGGCAGCAAAGGCCCTGACCCTCAGGGTTGCATTTTTATCAATGGTGATAGGCTTTTCGTAAAGGACATAATTCCCACTGTCTGGAAGGGTATTGTCAAGGGTATAGAAAATACTGACGCTTCCTATGGGATGCTTGATGCTGACATCGATTTTATCATGAAAAATCCCTGATTTAGCTTGAATGATAGGAGGGTTAAGTTGATAAAGTTGTCCTTTATCTTCAAAACCAGTTTCAATTATGGTTTCTGGTAACATGGTCTTTAATGTGGAGATAGATTCCGGATCTAATCTTGTTTCCCAAATAAAGAGCTGTTCCAATTGGGTCAATTGTCCTAATTTTTCAAGGTTTTTGGCATCAATGGGATTGCCGGTCAAAGAAAGTGATTTTAGCTGTTTCAGAGACTTTAACTCATCCAGGTAAGTACCTGAGATACCTGTTCCGTTCAAATTAATTTTCTCAAGTTGGGAAAATTGGGAAAGCTTTCTGACATCCTCATCATTTAATGGCATATTGGCCAGATTAAGGTCAACCAACTGTCCTTTGATATCTGACAATTCATCTATTTGTTTCGGATTGAAATTCCCTCTTCCAAAAAATGCAACCCTAAGCGCTGGGCTACTAGGGTAAATTGCCTGAATCAATCTGTAATCGTTGTTCAACTTTCCTATGGTAGATGCAGCGGCAGCAGGAAACTGGTAATTCGACATTCGGTCTTCCACAAAAATATTTTTTGCCAAGTGGAAAAATTCACTGTCCTCCGGATAATTCACCAATTTCTTGTCAAAATGAGCAGATTCATTGATCCAAGCGATGATCAATTCATTTTCTTCAGAAGTGAGTTGAGTTTTCCCTTTGGGAGGCATATGTTCTTCATCATCGATGGGAAGAAGGATTCTTTGGATGATAGTCGACAATTCCGGATTAGTAAAATCTATGGAAGGCCCATTTTTCCCTCCAGTCAATATAAAAGATTCCCCATCCAATCTCAGATCCCCTTTTTGCTTAGAGGCTTTGTGACAGGAGATACATTTTTGTTCTAAAATTGGTTTTATGACATGATCGAAAGAAACAGCCTCTTCCAGATCCACCTTTTTCAACCGGCTTTCTTTTTTAAAGGGGGCCAATAAGAAATCATCTCCATGGGTCATAGATGCGCCCAAATGACCTGTTATTATGATCAGAATAACTGTAAGAGTTGAAAAAAACCTGGCAATAGAGAACTTTTGCTTTTTCCAAAAAACAAACCAAAGGGTAGCCAACCAAAACAGACCTACACCTGTCCATTGGTGGAGAAAAAACTCTTCCTTTACGTAACCTTCCTCAGCGGCAAGTAACAAGCCTGCCAAAACAGTCATTCCTGTCAACACCAATGTTACCAAGAAGAGGCTTTTAGAAAACTGAGGGTTGTCCAGAAGAGAAAGTTTGGGATTCCAAAATATAAGCGTAAGTAAAAGGAGTAAAACTATTGGAAAATGAAGGATTAGCGGGTGGGTCCTGCCAATAAACTCCAAGAGTGCTGGTATTTCAAGTCTCTCATGCCCCAAAACCAATACCAAACAAAGGCCATGGAGGATGATCAATAAATTTTGTAAAATTGAAGTGAACTTAAAACTTTTAGTCATATATAGAAACTTTAAACCAAGATATCCTTTACTACATGACCATGGACATCTGTAAGTCTGAATCTTCTTCCCAAGTGTTTGTAAGTCAATCTTTCATGGTCAATTCCCATTAGATGTAAGATAGTGGCATGAAAATCATGAACATGAACTGGATTTTCCACGATATTGTACCCGAACTCATCCGTTTCACCATAAACTATTCCCGGTTTGACACCCCCACCGGCCATCCAAATGGAAAATGATCTTGGGTGATGGTCTCTACCATAATTATCCACTTGGATCTTACCCTGGCAATAATTGGTTCTCCCAAACTCACCTCCCCAGATTACTAAAGTTTCATCCAGAAGCCCCCTTTGTTTTAGGTCCTGGATCAAAGCAGCAGAGGCTTGATCAACATCTTTGGCCTGTTTGGCCATTTCTGTGGGGAGGTTGTCATGTTGGTCCCAACCTTGATGGTACAACTGAACAAAGCGGACGCCACTTTCGGAAAGTTTCCTAGCCAAAAGACAATTGGCAGCATAGGTGCCGGGAATTAGACAGTCAGGCCCATACATTTTGATAATACTATCCGGTTCCTTGGAAATATCAGTCACCTCCGGAACGGCTGTCTGCATTCGGAATGCCATTTCATATTGTTGTATTTTGGCGGTGATTTCCGGGTCTCCGAAAGCTTGATAATTGAGGTGGTTTAATTCGGATATTTTATCCAGCATTCTTCTTCTATCCTCCCTTCTCATCCCTTTGGGGTCTTTCAGATAGAGTACAGGATCCTCACTTGCCGAAAATTGAACCCCCTGATGCACTGAATCCAAAAATCCATTGGTCCAAAGCTTCGAATAAACCCCTTGTCCATTCCCTCTTCCCCTGCTTAACAATACACAGAAGGCCGGAAGATTATTATTTTCACTTCCCAGGCCATAACTCAACCAAGCACCCATGCTGGGCCTGTTTCCTACTTGGGCTCCTGATTGAAAAAAGGTCAAGGCCGGATCATGATTAATGGCTTCCGTATACATGGATTTGACGATGCAGATATCATCCACTATACGGGCAGTATGGGGGAACAAATCAGATATCCATGCTCTTGCTTCCCCATATTGCTGGAAACCAAAGTAAGAGCCCACTAATGGAAATGAGCTCTGACCTGCTGTCATCCCGGTAAGCCTTTGACCCATGCGAATGGACTCAGGAAGCTCTTTGCCGATGTGCTGATTCAGCATGGGCTTATAATCAAAAGATTCAAATTGGGAAGGTGCGCCATTTTGAAACAGGTATATGACCCTTTTTGCTTTTGGGGCAAAATGGGGGAGCGCTGCCATGATTGCATCTTCTCCACCGCCCCTTTTGAAGAGGTCAGGAATAAGAAGGCTACCCAATGCCAAACTTCCAATACCGAGACTGACCTTACTCAGAAATTTCCTCCTGTTGTGCCCTAAGCTATGTTCAAGTTGTTCTTTTTCCATAATCCTTTTAAATCTTTGTGATTGCTTCTTCCAAATTGTAAATCGCTGTGATAACCTGGCTAAGCGCCACTAAGGAAGGGCTGATATTTTCTTTATCCAGTGGTTTTTCCCCTTGGTTGATCAAGGTAATACCAGTCTCCATATCTTTTTTAAATAGATCATGTTCCTCTTGGTAATAACTTTTAAGAATCTGGATTTCTTTTTGATTGGGTTTTCTCCCCATAATCTTTACGAATGCTGCTTCTATGGCGTTATTAGGGTTGGCATGGGTATTCAGCAAGTTGCTGGCCAAATACCTGGAAGCCTCCAAAACCAAAGGGTCATTCAGCATCACCAATGCCTGTAGTGGGGTGTTGGTTCTTCCTCTATTTACCTCACATAGGTCCCGGTTACTTCCATCAAAAATGATCGGCATGGGTGGCGGAACAGTCAATTTGATAAAGGTATACAAGCCCCTCCTGTACAATTGGTCTCCCGTATCTTGAATGTAGGTTTTTAATTCGCCCCGGCCCGAGGTGGCAGCTTCCCAAAGCCCTTCCGGTTGGTAAGGTTTTACGCTAGGACCACCCATTTCAGGATTCAAAAGGCCTGAGCTTGCCAGAACCAAGTCTCTGATGTTTTCTGCGGGCAGTCTGAGTCTTGGAGCTCTGGAGAGGTAGGTGTTGTCAGGGTCCTTTTCAATTTTTTTAGAGTCCAATACAGATGATTGTCTGTAAGTAGCAGACATGAAAATCTGTTTCAAAAGCCTTTTGATATCCCATCCACTTTCCATGAAATCAACGGCCAACCAATCCAATAATTCAGGGTGGGAGGGAAGATCTCCTTGCATGCCGAAGTCTCCTGTAGACTTAACAATCCCCGCACCAAAAATCTCCTGCCAAACGAGGTTAACAAAAACCCGGGCTGTCAAAGGGTTTTTGGTATCTGTGGTCCATTGGGCCAAACCCATTCTGTTTTGAGGGAATTTGGAATCAAAAGTGAAGACGGATTCCGGGGTATTAGGGCCAACTTTAACGGTCGGAGCATCATATAATCCTCTGTCTAAGATAAAGGTTGACCTAGGCTCTTTTAATTCTTCCATCACAGAGACCATAATCTTGGAGCTGTCTTGATGGTTGATAAAAGTCAATAATTGGTCAATATCATCTCTTTCAATCCACAAAATGGGCGTTTTGGCAGGCTTGGATTGGGACACATCGCCCTCGTACCCTTTTTCTGGTGTATTATTGAAAAAGGCATACATTTCAAAATAATTTTTCTGGGAGATGGGATCATATTTGTGGTCATGGCATTGTGCACACTCCATGGTCAGTCCCAGAATTCCTTTGCTGAATGTATTGGTCTTGTCAAGGACATATTCTACCCGGTATTCTTCATCTATTACCCCACCTTCTTCGGTGTATTTATGGTTTCTGTTGAAAGCAGTAGCCAAAATCTGCTCTTTATTGGCATTTGGCAGCATATCTCCAGCTAATTGCCAAGTGATGAACTGGTCATAGGGCATGTTATTATTGAAAGCATGAATTACCCAATCTCTGTAGGGCCACTGGGTTCTGATGTTGTCATCTTGGTAGCCATAGGAATCGGCATACCTGGAGATATCCATCCAAAGCACAGCCATTTTTTCACCGTAGGTTTTTTCGGATAATAAATGATCCACCATTTCTTCGTAAGCATTGGACCGCTTATCATTCTCAAATTTATTTTGCAATTCAAGGCTTGGCGGAAGCCCTGTGATGTCCAATGAAAGTCTTTTCAGTAAAGTGCTTTTATCCGCCTCTGGATTAGGGCTCAGACTTTTACTTTCCATTTTTGCCAAAACAAAATGATCGATTTCATTATTGGCCCATTTTTGGTTTTTTACCTTAGGGAGATTTGATTTTTTTGGAGGTTCAAATGCCCAGTGGGGCTCATATTTAGCGCCTTGCTCTATCCATTTTTTGATCAAGTAGATTTCTTCCTCTGTTAATTTAAGATTGGAACTCGGGGGAGGCATCAATTCATTGGGGTCAGAGGAAGTTATCCTATGGAAAACTTCTGATTCGGTAAAATTATTGGGTACGATTCCAAACTTATCTGGGTAATCCTTTAAAGCCGCATAGGCATTTTCAGCTACATCCAACCTTAAACCGGCTTCCTGTTTATTGGCATCAGGTCCATGACAGGCAAAACAATTGTCTGAGAGGATAGGACGTATGTGGTAATTGTAACTTACCAGTTCCCCATCTTCTTGCAAATTAATACCCTGTTCAGCCCTTTTTCCGCAAGCGAATAATACTAATACAATGAATGCGAGAAGGATAGGGTTTGGTTTCATTTTTTATCAAAAGGGGTTCTTCGTATGTAATTACGTAAAAAATAGGGTATTGATCAATACTTATTTAAAAAAATTAAAAACTACAAAGATCAATTCGCCTAACATTTGCTAGATGGCGAATCTTTAACCCTAATGCATATTTCAGGTTTAAAAAGTTGTCATTAATTGCGTAAGGATAAAAAAATCCGGCTTTTCACCGGATTTTTAATCTATTTGATGATGCTGAAGTCAAAAGATTCAAGAAACTTCGTCGTGAAGTTTCCGGCCTTGAAATCTTCATTGTCTAACAAGGCGATGTGGAAAGGGATGGTAGTCTTGATACCATCAATCACAAATTCTTCCAGCGCTCTTTTCATTCTTACAATGACTTCCTCTCTTGACTGACCGCTTACAATTAATTTGGCGATCATAGAGTCATAGTTTGGTGGAATGACATAACCTGCGTATACATGGCTATCCACCCTGACACCTCTACCTCCTGGCATGTGCAGGTTATGGATTTTACCTGGACTTGGTCTGAAGTTATTGGTGGGATCTTCAGCATTGATCCGGCATTCCATGGCAAAGAGCTTGGGATAATAATTTTTACCAGTAATTTTTTCTCCTGCTGCTACTTTGATCTGCTCTTTGATCAGGTCAAAATCCGTCACTTCTTCCGTGATGGGGTGTTCCACCTGAATTCTGGTATTCATCTCCATGAAGTAGAAATTCCTGTCTTTATCGACCAAAAACTCTATTGTACCTGCTCCCTCATAGCCGATTGCCTCAGCGCCTTTGATAGCAGCTTTGCCCATAGCTTCCCTCAATTCATCGGTCATAAACGGAGAAGGGGTTTCTTCAACCAATTTTTGGTGCCTTCTTTGAATGGAACAGTCTCTTTCTGAAAGGTGGCAAGCCCTACCGCTGCTATCTCCTACAATCTGAATTTCTATATGTCTTGGTTCTTCGACAAACTTTTCCAGATACAGGCCGTCATTACCAAAGGCTGCACTGGATTCTTGTCTGGCATCATTCCATGCCTTTTTGAATTCGCTTTCTTCCCTAACGATACGCATACCCCTGCCACCACCACCGGCAGTAGCTTTAAGGATTACTGGATAACCCATTTCATTGGCCAATTCGATGCCTTCCTCCATGCTGTCCAATAAACCTTCTGATCCCGGAATAGTGGGTACACCTGCTTGTTTCATGGTGGCTTTGGCAGTGGCTTTATCACCCATTTTATTGATCATTTCCGGGCTCGCACCGATGAATTTGATGCCATATTCCTCACAAATTCTGGAAAACTCTGCATTCTCCGATAAAAAGCCATAGCCTGGATGTATGGCATCTGCATTGGTAATTTCAGCAGCAGCAATAATCCTTGGGATATTTAAGTAAGATTCACGACTTGGTGCAGCCCCGATACAGACTGCTTCGTCAGCAAAGCGTACATGCAAACTATCCTTGTCCGCAGTAGAATACACCGCAACCGTACTGATCCCCATTTCCTTACAGGTCCGGATCACACGAAGGGCTATTTCTCCACGGTTGGCAATAAGTATTTTTTTAAACACGGTTACTTAGGTTTGTTAAACAAAAATTATCCTGCAGGGTCCACCAAGAATAATGGTTGATCATATTCTACAGGGGTAGCATTATCAACCAGGACTTTGACAATTTTCCCAGAAACTTCAGACTCAATTTCATTGAAAAGCTTCATGGCTTCAATGATACAAACCGTCTGACCCGCAGATACCTTGTCTCCTACGCTCACAAAAGGATCTGAGTCAGGGTTTGGTGTTCTGTAGAATGTACCAATCATAGGTGATTTGATTTCCACATATTTTGAAGTGTCTTCTGTTACTGGTGCGGAAGCTGGTGCTGCACTTGGACTTGGAGCAGGGGCAGAAGCAACTTGAGCAGGTACGGGAGCTGTTACAGTTTCAACTTTTACTGCAGGAGCTTCAGAATATTTTTTGATTGAAAGTTTAAATTCCTCTGTTTCGATCTTTACTTCAGCCAGACCAGAATTGGAAATGAAATCTATAAGTTCCTGAATTTCTTTTGCTTTCATGTATAGTGTAGTTTGTAAATATCCAAGCTGAATATTTGGGTTTATTTGGGCAATTATGATGTTGAATTATGTAATTTACATAAATCACACAGTAATTTAAAATTATTTTACCCTTTCAGAGTAAGAGCCATCTCTGGTATCTACTTTGATCATGGTATCTTGCTCTACAAAGAGCGGTACCATTATTGTTGCACCGGTTTCAACAGTCGCAGGTTTTAGGGCGTTGGTTGCGGTATCACCTTTAATACCTGGTTCTGTGTAAGTAATCATAAGTTCTACAAATGGAGGAAGCTCCACGGATAAGGGTGTTTCAGTTTCGGCATGCACTAAAATATCCACCATTTGTCCTTCTTTCATCAAGTTTGACCTTTCAATCAATTTTTCCTGTATGGGCATTTGCTCGAAGGTTTCGGTATCCATGAAGTGATATCCAAGATCATCGGTATAGAGAAACTGATGAGGTCGCTTTTCCACCCTTGCAGTTGTTACTTTTTCACCAGCATTGAAGGTTTTATCCAATACTTTCCCTGAAGTAAGGCTTTTTAGCTTTGTTCTGACAAAAGCAGCGCCTTTACCCGGTTTGACGTGCTGGAAGTCCACTATGGAGAAAATGTCATTGTTCATTTCAAGACACAATCCATTTTTGAAATCTGCAGTTGTTGCCATATTAATCTGAATTATTGTTGTCCATTATTTTGGGTCATATCCCCATTTGAGGTAGATAGCACCCCAGGTAAATCCTCCGCCAAAGGCTGCCAGGATGATATTGTCCCCTTTCTTTAACTGGGACTCATAGTCCCACAAGCAAAGTGGAAGCGTGCCTGCAGTAGTATTGCCATACCTTTCAATATTGAGCATTACTTTCTCTGGCCCTATCCCCATACGATTGGCAGTGGCATCTATGATACGTTTATTGGCTTGATGGGGAACCAACCAAGCAATATCTTCTGCTTTTAGGTGGTTCTTATCCATGATTTTTGCACTCACCTCAGCCATATTGGTTACCGCAAATTTAAACACGGTAGAACCCTCTTGGAAAGCAAAATGTTCTCTGGCTGTAACGGTTTCAATAGTAGCAGGCTTTCTACTTCCACCAGCTTTCATGTGTAGGTAAGGAGCACCCGAACCATCAGCATGAAGCAGGGAGTCCATAATACCAATCTCCTCTTCCGTTGGCTCCAAGAGGACGGCTCCGCCACCATCTCCAAAAATAATGCATGTGGCTCTATCTTGATAATCTATGATAGAAGACATTTTATCTGCCCCTACCACGATTACTTTCTTATGCATACCAGTTTCGATAAATTGACTCCCCATGGTCAAAGCATAAAGGAACCCAGAGCAAGCCGCAGAAATGTCAAAGCTAAAACTATTCTTAGCACCAACACCATCAGCAATGATATTGGCTGTGGCAGGAAATGGCATGTCAGGAGTTACAGTGGCACAGATTATCAGGTCAATTTCTTCTGGTGCAGTATTGGTTTTTTCCAATAAACCCTTTACTGCATTGATTCCAATGACGGAGGTGCCCTGGTTCTCGCCCTTAAGGATTCTTCTTTCTTTGATACCAGTTCTGGTGATTATCCATTCGTCGTTGGTGTCAACCATGGTTTCAAGTTCACGGTTGGTCAATACGTAATCAGGTACCCACCCATGAACCCCAGAAATGACTGCTCTAGTTTTTTTCATTCAATGTTAATTTTTATCACCAACCTGATGTTTTATTACAAGTGAGTGACAGATAGTGCTTTAAGGTTGTATGGTTTTAATGCTTTATTTCGTTTTCCAAACCAAAGAGCCAAAATTATTTAAAAAGGGCGTTTCCGCAAAGCTTTTTAAACCCGAATTATGCATTAGGATTCTTAGTAGCCTGTCCCGATGACTATCGGGAAGAGGTCAAAACACAAAAGAATCAAGCATTTAGCGAATGAAGCATCCCGTACGTACGGGATGGTGATTGAGCTAAATGCAGCGAAGCGATTGATTATGTCCGCCGCGGCGGATGAGCTCGTAATAACTTGTGCGCCGTGGCGTAGAAATTCTAATGCATATTTCGGCTTAAATTAAGGTTAATATTAACCTTGGTTCATGGTGGATCAGAAAACGAAAAAACCTTCCGATACATATCGGAAGGTTCTATAAGATTGTTTGAGGAAATTAGGCAAGAACCTCTTTTTCCATGATCACCTGACCTTTGTAGTATAATTTACCATCAAGCCAAAATGCCCTGTGAGGCAAATGGAATTCACCAGTGGTAGGGCATTGTGCCAAACCTGGAGCTGATAATTTATAGTGAGTTCTTCTTTTGTCTCTTCTGGTTTTCGAAATTTTGCGTTTAGGATGTGCCATCTCTTAACTATTTTAGATTAATCTTTTTGCTTTAACTTATTTAATATTTCCCATCTGGGATCTGCCGGTTGATCGGAATCATCTTCCTTCACTTCCTGTTCTTTATTTAAATCTTCATCTGAAAGGTAAACCAGGCTCCCTTCCTCCTCAAAATCTTCATCATCCATTTCATCTATATAATCTGGATGTATTTTTTTTGCTGGAATGGATAGCAATATAAATTCATAAACCAGTTGGGCAACGTTAATTTGTGCCGTATCCCTTGTGATCATGAATATATCATCGCTGATTTCCTGTTCAATCGGCCCATACTTATATATTACCTTTTCAATAAAATCTATGGACTGATCAAATTCCTCTAGGCTCCTATCACATGTCAACCTTATTGTTCCACTAAATTTAAACTCAGTCTCAATCACTGAAACCGTTTTATTCAGTGTGACGGTTATATGTATATCGGATCCGTTGACCCAATCTTCCGCTTCGAAATACTTAAAAAACTCATCCTTTACTTCAAAACCAAAAACATGCTTTCCGTCTTTGAGTTTAATGATGTCTATATCGTAGTTTCTCAAGAATTTCACCGCTCCTCCTTCTAATTCAAGACCGCAAATTTAGACAAATGGTCTGGAAAAATAAAATTTGGTATCAAATTATTTTGACACTTTCTCTTGTTTCTGATAATTCATTGAAAATGAACGAATTTTATCAAGATCATTCCTCTTTTTCGATTTTTTGATAAGAAGCCAACACGCCACGGACCATAGCAGCTGAAAAACCCTGGTGTTCCATTTCATTCAGTCCGACTATGGTACAGCCTTTAGGTGTTGTAACTTTATCAATAGCCTCTTCGGGGTGCATGTTTTTTTGGATCATCAGCTCGGCAGCTCCTTTGACTGTTTGGTTTACGATTCTACTGGCAGTCTGAGCATCGAACCCAATTTGTATGCCTCCCTGAATCATGGCTCGCATGAAGCGAAGGACATAAGCTATGCCACAGGCACCCAAAACAGTTGCAGCTTCCATCAAATTTTCATCTATGCTGATTGAAAAACCAATGCTGTCAAATAAGGCCTTAACTTTTTCTTCTGCCTCTATGTGGTTATTTCGGGCTGTAATACAAGTGACTGATTCCCTAATGTCTGCGGCAATATTTGGCATAGCCCTAAATGCGGTGGTTTTTGGGTCCAGTACCTCAAACATGTTGTCCAGTGTTATGCCCGTTGCTAAAGAAATTACCACCTGCTTTTCTGAGTTAAGCACAGTTTTGATTTCTTTTAATATGGCATTCACATTAAAAGGCTTTACTCCTAAGATAATCAGGTCGGATTCTTTTGCAGCTATGATGTTGTCGGTGTGGACCCTAACTCCCTTATCCTGCAAATGCATGATATTAGCTGGATTTCTTTTTGTGACATGTAAGTTTTTGGCTTCAAAACCAGGCAATTCCAAAAGGCCGCTCACAATAGCGTAACCTAAATTTCCACAACCTATGATTGCTATCTTGGTATCTTTTAACATGCTTTCTAGATAAATAATTGATAAGTATAATTCAAAGTGCTTCAAGGGCAGCTAAAATATTACCGGCCAAACCCCCAGCTAAATCCAGCATGGATGTCTGCCTGTTTGGTATCTGAAATCAAACCCGTAAGAACCGAATGGCTGCCTATGAATAAGCCTCCAAACCTTAACCCTAATCCACCGGTAATTCCTGCAACTTCATAACTGATCCAAGGAGAGTAAATTTCAAAATTCCCCAACATTAATCTTGGAGTTATTGCCAATAGGTTTTGGGCAATTAACTGTTCATCACGATTTGTACTGCCAAATTTCTGTTGTCCATATAGACTCAGGTAAAATAATTTACTTAAACGTATTTCTCCATAGGCAGCTATTAAGGTCGGAAGTGCTGCCCTCAAACCTTCTTCCTGTCTTTCTAAAGCAAAATAACCACTTTCGACAATTTGTCTTTCTATATCATCTAAATTACCCCCCAGGTTGTCTAATCTAAACCTTTCATTGCCTGGGATATTGACGTTGTAAGTTGTGTTGGTCTGATTAGCACCCAATGTCATACCTCCTATATTTCTGATCGTCAAACCTGCATTGATTTTTGTTACATTCTGATCTTGCCATTTATAATTTGCCCCAAGGTCTAAGCCTAAACCATTGAGGTTACTGAAATTAAAGGGACTGGCTGAGAAAGTTAAGTTGTTGTTGTCCACCAAATCATTGGAATATGAAAAATAGGCACTTCCAATAGTGTTTGTAAGATAAAATTCATCATTTTCTTGAATCAGTGTGCCATTGATTCTATCTAAACCAACATTGGTATAAAAATAAGGGAATAGAAGTTTGAATGTGCTACCTACCGAAATACTGTGTGCGGCAAGCTGAAATATTTCCAATCCTGCAGTGAATCCAAGTTCAGTCCATCCTGACAAATTGATTCTCTGATTATAAGGACTATTAATACCAAATGTATTAAATGAATTTTCCAGACGTTCAGAGCTGATGGATTCACCTAATTTTGGGTCTAAATCTATGATATGGCCGCTGGCAAAGGATTGGCTTGTAATACCAAATCCCCAACGCTTCCATTTGAAGCCTACTGATGGACCTACTATTTCGACATTGGTTCTTAAGTTAACGGGCCCATTAGCCCTTTGAAAGGTAAAATCAAGGATGTCATCCGGATTATTTATTACATCTTGGAACGAAAGGATATTGTTTGAAACACTGCCTTGAACTGAGAAAAAGTTAACCTCCACTTTTTTCCCTAAGTTGCCGATTTCAGCCGGATTCATCAATATGCTATGCATACTTTTTCGATGGCTATTTTGAATTCCGATAAAGGAGTTTTGGGCAAATAAAAAATTTGATGATAGGAGTGAAAATACAATGATGATAAATTTCTGATGCATGGGGTCTTGATTTACTTCCTAATCAGTCCTTTGAAGGATTCTAGGTAAATTTAAAAATAAAAAGGGCCATAATCGGGCCCTTTTTTATTTCTTTTTTAATTCAGGTTTAAAACCAAGGAATTTTGTCAGAAATCACCTATTGGATTTGCTGGTTTACACATTTTTTACCTCAGCAGTCAATTTTTGTAAGGAATCCTTAGCATCTCCGAACAACATCCTTGTTTTGGGAAAGAAAAACAATTCATTTTCAATACCAGCATACCCTGCACTCATTCCTCTTTTGAGTATGATGATGTTTTTTGCTTGATCTACCTCTAGAATTGGCATACCGTAAATAGGAGAGGAGGGGTCATTTTTTGCAGCCGGGTTTACCACATCATTGGCACCTATGACTACTACCACATCTGCATTGGCTAATTTGGGGTTGATTTCTTCCATCTCCTGTAATCTTTCATACGGCACATCTGCCTCAGCCAAAAGAACATTCATATGGCCTGGCATTCTTCCTGCCACGGGATGAATGGCATAATTCACTTCCACCCCTTTTTCTTCCAAAAGTTTTTCTAACTCATGGCAAGTGTGTTGGGCTTGAGCTACAGCAAGACCATAACCTGGTACTATGACAACATTTTGTGAATAGGATAACAATACTGCGGTATCAGAAATGGAAATTTCCCTTACCGTCTGATCTCCGGATTGACTTTTTGCACCTCCTGTCGAAGCCGCTCCAAATGCCCCTAAGAGCACATTGGTAAGTGAACGATTCATGGCATTACACATCAATATGGTCAAAATGGTGCCTGCTGAACCCACTAATATACCACCGGTTAACATAGCTTTGTTGTCATAAAGGAACCCTCCGAATGCAGCAGCCATCCCTGTAAAAGAGTTCAATAAAGAGATTACTACCGGCATGTCTGCACCTCCAATGGGCATGACAAACAAAACCCCATAGACCAAAGCAAGTCCTAAGAGAATGTAAAATTCCAATGGGGTACTTTCAGCAAATAGTTGATAGATGATCAAAACGATGATGGCACCAAGAAGGATCATATTGATTGCTTGGTTCATGGGCAATATCTTATCTTTGATTTTACCCTCCAGTTTGCCATAAGCAATCATGGATCCTGAGAAGGAAACTGAACCTATCAAAAGTCCCAAAAGCATTACCAGTAACTCTCCATCAAATCCGGTCACTGTACTATGTTGGTGGTGCTGATATTCGATAATCGCAATTAAGGCCGCACAGGCCCCTCCCATACCGTTGAAGAAGGAAACCATCTGGGGCATGGCGGTCATTTGGACTTTTTTGGCCATCACTGTTCCAATGACTGTCCCGACAATCAGCCCGCTAAAGATCAGTCCATAATTTAAAATTTTATCCTCATCAAAATCCTGAAATATGGTCAGGGTTGCCACAATGGCAATGAGCATGCCAACAGCAGCTATGAGGTTTCCCTTTCTGGCTGAATCAGGGTGGCTTAGCATTTTTAACCCTATAATGAAAGTGAGGGATGCTATCAGATAACTTATTTCCAAAAGATTCAGACTCATGATTTCTTAGGCTTTTTCTTAAACATTTCTAACATTCTATCAGTGACCACAAATCCTCCGATCACATTGAGGGTTCCTACAATGACTGCAAGAAATCCCACAGAAAGTGCCAGGTAGTTATCAGGAGCCGCCTGCAACATCACGATAATAGCTCCGACCACGACCACACCGTGTATGGCATTGGCTCCCGACATTAGAGGAGTATGAAGGATGGCCGGTACATTTGAAATGACTTCAACACCAAGTAAGATGGCTAAAACAAGGAAGTAAATCATTTCCATGTTGTCTCCTAAATAGCTTAATATATCTTCCATGATTAATTTGTTTTGATTTGAATGATACGGGGGCTCACTGGTTTTCCTTTATGGCAGACACAAGTTCCCGTAACAATATCATCTTCAAAATTGAGGTTAAGCTCTCCCTCTTTGATGATTAATTTAAGGAAATTCAGATAATTTTTCCCATACATTTTACTGGCGTCTTGTGGCATTTGGGCTGCTAGGTTACCAACGCCTACAATTCGGACCCCGTTAATGTCTATGGTTTTATCCGGTTCAGAGAGGGCACAATTTCCTCCAGAAGAAGCTGCCAGATCAATGATCACAGCCCCAGGCTTCATATTCCTGACGGTTCTTTCCTCTACTAGCAAAGGGGCTTTTCTTCCGGGAATTTGGGCAGTTGTGATGATCACATCTGCTTTAATTGCATGCTCATGTATGGTGTCTTTTTGTTTTTGGAGGTATTCTTCCGTTTGTTCCACGGCATATCCTCCTGCACCTTTATCTTCTTTGGCACCCTCTACATCCACAAATTTTGCACCCAAGGATAAGACTTCCTCTTTTGCTGCCTGACGTACATCAAAAGCGAATACTGTAGCCCCTAACCTTTTAGCAGTTGCGATGGCCTGTAAGCCTGCCACGCCTGCACCTAATATCAAGACTCTGGCTGGTGTAATACTTCCTGCAGCAGTCATGAACATTGGAAAGAATCTAGGCAGTAAATCAGCAGCCATCAGTACTGCTTTATATCCTGTGACAGTTGCCATAGAAGAAAGTACATCCATCGCCTGGGCCCTCGTGGTTCTGGGAACCAATTCCATACTGAATGCGCTGCGGTTATTGTCTATTAAATAGTTGGTGAGCTTTGGGTTAAACAAAGCATTCAATTGCCCCATTAAAACAGCATCAGGTTTCATAGAAGAAATCTCCTCTTCACTGATGGGTTGGATGCCTATAATTAAATCAGCCTTAGATAGGAGCTCTTTTCTACTGACTATCTCTGCGCCTGATGATTGATAAATCTCATCAGCTGCATAGGCTTTAGTCCCTGCACCTTTTTCTACCCATACTGTTACATTCCAAGTTTGGAGGGTTTTTACAGCTTCAGGTAAAAAAGCTACTCTGGATTCATCCTGAGGTTCTTTGAGAATTCCTAATATCATGGAATAAAGTGATTAAGAGAGAAATAATGTATTCATTGATTGCTTCAAGACATTAAACTATCAAAAAGGTTTGAAAAAGAAAGTAATTTTGCCTATCAAATGTTTTTTTTGATAAAAATTTTTTTGGAAGTATATTAATTTCGAATTCAAATAACCTTTGTTTTGGTTTTCTTAAAAATGGTGAAATTTTATTCTATGCCTGTCTTTGCCATGATTTTTCTCAGTTTATCTTTGAACTGTTACAGCCAATTTGAACTGAGCCATGGCGCAATAATACGAGGAGATATCTCTTTAAAAAAAATTGCTTTGGTATTTACGGGACATGACCATGCAGAGGGTGGGGAAGAAATACTGAAGGTCTTGGAAGAAAAAGAAGTACCGGGGGCGTTTTTTCTGACCGGCGATTTTCTTAGAAACCCTGATTTTAAATCGATTATTCACAAAATGATCACTGATGGTCATTATGTTGGTCCTCATTCTGATAAACACCTGCTTTATTGTACTTGGGAAGATAGGGAAATGCTATTGATCGATAAAGAGAAGTTTTTTCTTGATTTAGATAATAATTATCAGGAACTGGAAAGATTTGGGCTTACACTGGAGCAGGCTGCTTATTTTTTACCTCCATATGAATGGTATAATATAACCATAAGCGAATGGGCTTCCGAATTTGGTGCCCAATTGATCAATTTCACCCCCGGGACACGGTCACATGCAGATTATACCGATCCATCAATGCCCAATTACATAAACTCTCAGGATATTATGCGAAGTATTTATGACTATGAAAAAGAGGCTGATAATGGGTTGAATGGGTTTATTTTATTGAGCCATATAGGTGTGGGTCAAAATAGAACTGATAAATTCTACAAGCACCTTCCCCATCTCATTGATGGACTTCAGGTCAAAGGCTATAAAATTGTTGCTCTTGAGGAATTGCTGAAGGAGAATGACGATCAATGAGTTTAATCGCCGGCTTTAGCAAGGTGTAAATTGAATTCTAAAGGGCTGCAATTCAAGAATTCATCCACTTCCAAATCCTCAAAAATTTCCTCATCGAATTCCATTTCTGTTTTTTCAACCTTACCATCTGGATGGATTATCAATTCTGTTCCTGAGAAATCATCAGGGTTCACCTTTACCAAAACCTGGTAGTCATCAAAAACTCTCTTAAAATACTGTGGTAAGCTTTTCATAAGTTCCATTTTTGCTCATCAAAGTTAGTTTATTTTATTTTTGATGCGCATACTTGATTGGGTTTATCCAGAGAAATTTTTTTTCAACATGATAATGTTGTTTAATGCGGTATTTTGATCAATGAAAGGGCACATGATGTATATGAGATTTTAATGATATGTTAAAGCTACTCTCCATTCATTAAGCACTTTTCAAAAAACGATTAATTTTGTTTTGATACTAAAAATGAGTTTCTAAATTTGCGGAAGATTAAGATGAATACAATTCAGGCAAAATATTGGTGGTGGCATTTGACTTCTCAATCCAGGGAGGAACAATAAGCTATTGCCTGATATATAAAGAAAATTCTTAAAAGGCTTGCTGGTTTTTCCCGCAAGCCTTTTTGTTTTATAACCCCAAATCATGAAAAAGTATTATATCAAAACATCTTTTAAAAAGTTATTGGCTGACACCATAACTCCAGTTAGTGTTTATCTACAGGTAAGGGATCGTTTTGCCAATCCCATTCTGTTGGAGAGTTCGGATTATCATGGCCAGGAAAACAGTTACTCATACATTTGTTTTAATCCAATGGCTTCTTTTTCCTTTCAAGAAGGTAAGGTCAAAGAGTTGCTCCCCGATGGGCAGATACTTCGGTATGAAGTGGGGAAAGAGAATAAATTAATCGATGCATTACGTGATTTCGCCAATAAATTTCAAGATAATAACGGCAAACATAAATTCATCAGCAATGGTTTGTTTGGTTACACCCAGTATGATGCCGTAGCTAATTTTGAAGACATTTCTTTAACGAAGTCAAGCTCTGATGATATCCCTACAATGCATTATGCGGTCTACAGGCATGTAATTGTGGTAGATCATTTTAAAAATGAAATGTACCTTTTTGAACATCAAGTAGAAGGCAATGAGCAGGCAGGGATGTTGACAGAGATAGAAACCATATTAAATAGTAAAAATATTCCTAATTATTCATTCAGACTGGTAGCGGAAGAATATTCTAACTATACCGATGAAGAATTTTTGGATATTTTGAAAAAGGGTCAGGAACACTGTTTCCGTGGTGATGTTTTTCAGATCGTCCTTTCTAGAAGATTTACCACGAAATTTAAAGGAGATGAATTCAATGTCTACAGATCTTTACGTTCTGTCAACCCTTCTCCTTATCTTTTCTATTTTGACTATGGTTCCTATAAAGTATTTGGCAGCTCCCCTGAAGCCCAAATTGTGGTAAAAAACAATAAAGCCACCATTTATCCCATTGCAGGTACATTCAAAAGAACCGGAAATGACCAAGCCGATGCGGCTTTAGCTATGAAGTTATATGATGATCCCAAAGAAAATTCAGAGCATGTCATGTTAGTGGATTTGGCTAGAAATGATTTGAGTAGAACCTCTGAAAAAGTAGAAGTGGAGGTTTTTAAAGAAATCCAATACTATTCACATGTGATTCATCTGGTGTCCAAAGTGACCGGAACATTACCCGAAAGCTCGAACCCTCTTCAATTGGTCGCAGATACCTTTCCGGCAGGTACGCTATCTGGGGCTCCCAAATACAGGGCTATGCAGTTGATTGATGAGTTGGAAAATGTAGCTAGGAAGTTTTATGGAGGCGCCATCGGCTTTTTAGGTTTCAACGGTGATTTTAATCATGCCATCTTAATCAGGTCCTTTGTGTCAGAAGGTAATGAATTGCGTTATCAGGCAGGAGCAGGTGTAGTAGCAAAGTCCGCTATCGCTTCAGAGCTTCAAGAGGTTTCCAATAAACTGGAGGCATTAAGAGTAGCCCTAAAAGCAGCAGAAACCATATAAAAAGCTTCAAAGTCCAAGAAAGTGTAATTAGAATTCAGAACAATGAAAATACTGGTTTTAGATAATTATGATTCCTTCACCTATAACCTGGTGTATATTATCCGGCAGCTTGGTTTTGGTGCTCAGATGGACATTTTTCGGAATGATAAGATCAATTTGGCAGCGGTGGAAAAGTATGATAAAATCTTACTTTCTCCCGGTCCGGGAATTCCCTCAGAAGCAGGCATTATGCCGAAGTTAATCCAAGCATATGGTTCTTCTAAGGATATTCTGGGGGTCTGTCTGGGACATCAGGCTATAGGGGAAGCTTTTGGTGCCAGTCTTATGAACTTATCTGAGGTAGTGCATGGTGTCGCCTCAGAAGTAAAAATCGAAAAAGATTTGCTTTTTGAAGGCTTACAGGAGTGGTTTACCGTTGGCCGCTACCATTCTTGGGTAATTGATGAGCAGACCCTTCCGGGTGAATTGGAAGTAATAGCAAGAACACCTGATCAACAGATCATGGGTGTCAGGCATAGGGATTATGCGATCAGGGGATTACAGTTTCATCCGGAATCGATTTTGACAGAACATGGTGTACGGATGATCCGAAATTGGTTGGTCCCTGTGCATGTAAGCATTGAGAAATTATGAAAGAGATATTAAATCATTTGATAGAGCATAGAACCCTTTCCAAAGAACAGGCCAGAGAGGTGTTGAAAAATATTGCCACAGGTGGGTATAACCCAAGTCAGATTGCGGCCTTTCTTACAGTGTACCTGATGCGTAGTATTACAGTAGAAGAACTTTCAGGTTTCCGGCAGGCTATGTTGGAATTGTGTATTCCGGTCGATATTCCAGAATATGATGCCATAGACCTTTGTGGTACTGGAGGGGATGGGAAGGATACGTTTAACATCTCAACATTGGCATCTTTTATTGTGGCAGGAGCAAGTCAGGCAGTAGCCAAACATGGGAATACAGGGGTATCATCTATATGTGGGTCTTCCAATCTTCTGGCATATTTCGGCTATGAATTCACGAATGATATCGGTAAGATCAGGAAGAGTCTGGATGAGGCTGGCATTTGTTTTCTGCATGCACCTTTATTTCACCCTGCTATGAAAAATGTGGCCCCCATTCGTAAGGAACTGGGCGTAAAAACTTTTTTCAATATGTTGGGCCCTATGGTCAATCCTAGTTTCCCAAAGAAGCAATTGGTAGGTGTGTTCAGCTTGGAGTTGGCAAGACTCTATGCTTACCTGTATCAGGATCAGGAGGGGAGATTCAGTATCCTTCATGCCCTAGATGGTTATGATGAGATTTCCCTTACAGGCGATTTTAAGATGATTTCCAATGATGGAGAGAAATTATACAGTCCTGAATCTATAGGATTACCGCTAATACAGGCAAAAAGTATCGCAGGAGGGAAGACTGTTGATGCTTCCGCAAAGATTTTTGAACAGATATTAACAGGACAAGGTTCTAAGGAGCAAAATGCCGTTGTGATTGCGAATGCAGCGGCAGCTTTGACTACAGCTGATAAACAATTGTCTTTTGCAGAAGCTATTGAAAAAGCAGAAATTTCTCTTCATTCCGGTAAAGCATTAGCTGTATTCAAAGCCTTAATCAATCCAAGTACAAAAATTTCTATTTCAAATTAATATGAATATCCTAGATAAAATTATTGCATATAAAAAAGTTGAGGTGGCTGAAAGAAAAAGTTTGATTCCTATTAAACTCCTTGAGAAAAGCACTTATTTCAATACACAGGCGGTTTCTATGAAAAAGTATATTCAGAGAGCTGATAAAACAGGTATTATTGCTGAATTTAAAAGAAAGTCACCGTCTAAGGGCAATATTAATGTCACATCTTCAGTGGAGACCGTGACAATAGGATACATGCAGGCTGGCGCTTCTGCATTATCCATATTGACTGATAGCGAATTTTTTGGGGGTAGAAATGAGGATTTGACCCTCGCAAGGAATTTCAATTTCTGTCCCATCCTTCGCAAAGATTTCATCATAGATGAATACCAGATTATTGAAGCCAAATCCATTGGAGCAGATTGTATTCTATTGATTGCCGCAGCACTTGAACCTAAGAGGTTAAAAGAGCTGGCTGCCTTTGCTAAAAACATGGGGTTGGAAGTACTGATGGAGGTGCATGATGGACTGGAACTTGAAAATAGCCTCAATGAATACCTGGATTTAGTAGGGGTGAATAATAGGAGTTTGAAAACTTTTAAAGTTTCTCTAGATACTTCATACAGTTTGGTAGATAAGATTCCCACCGAATTTGTTAAAATTTCAGAAAGTGGTATTTCGGAGCCTGAAACGCTTTTTGAATTAAAAAAAGCAGGGTTCGATGGGTTTTTGATTGGGGAAAATTTCATGAAATCCAGTAGACCACATCAGGCGGCCCTTAATTTCATGAATGCGTACAGAAGAATTCTTAAGGAAAAAGGTACAATTCTAGTCAAATGAAACTAAAAGTTTGTGGTATGGTGCATCCCCAAAATATCCAGGAATTGGTCAATGAGGTCAACCCGGATTGGATGGGTATGATATTTTATCCGCCCTCACCCCGTTATGTTGGTACATCGGGTGAGATAGCTTCGGCAGCCAGAAGTCTCGACAAAGTTGGGGTCTTTGTGAATGAACCTCTTTCTTCAGTTCTTGAAAAAGTAGCTCTTTTTGGGCTTAAGGTGCTTCAGCTACATGGAAATGAAAGTGTGGAGGAAGTGAGGTTGCTTAAGGAAAAGTCAGGATTGGAAATCTTTAAAGTCTTTAAAATTGGTAATAAAATAGATTGGGAGCTACTTCGGCCGTATCTTCCTTGGGTGGATTATTTTCTCTTTGACACTTATACTGAGTATCACGGAGGAAGTGGAAAAACATTTGATTGGTCGTTGTTGAAAAATTATCCTTACGAGAAACCTTTTATCTTGAGTGGCGGGATTGGTATTGAAGAAGTTCAGGCCATTCTCGACTTAAAAAAGCAGATGCCTCAATTAGCAGGTTTAGACATCAATTCAAGGTTTGAGATCGCCCCGGGATTAAAGGATATCCCAAAAATCAAAGCATTTAAAAAGCAATTAATGGTATAAACCGAATCGAGCATAAGTATAAATTATTTGAAACATTAGTCCATGAATGATATGATTAGAGTTGATGAAAAAGGCTTTTATGGCAAATTTGGAGGAGCATATATTCCAGAAATGCTGCATCCCAATATTGAAGAATTGAGGGATAATTATGAGCAGATTATGGCTTCAGAAGCCTTTCAAAAAGAGTTCAGAAGCCTGTTAAAGGACTATGTGGGAAGACCTACCCCATTATATCTTGCCTCAAGACTTTCCGAGAAATATGGAGCAAAGATTTATTTAAAACGCGAGGATCTTTGCCATACTGGTGCCCATAAAGTCAATAATACCGTTGGCCAGATCATTATGGCCAAAATGTTGGGCAAAAAAAGGATTATAGCGGAGACCGGTGCCGGACAGCACGGTGTGGCCACAGCGACTGTCTGTGCTTTGATGGGGATGGATTGCACGGTTTACATGGGAGCTTTGGATATACAAAGACAAAGACCAAACGTAGAAAGGATGAAAATATTAGGTGCGAAGGTAGTACCAGCGACTTCTGGTTCTCAAACCCTAAAAGACGCCACGAATGAGGCCATGAGACAATGGATCAACAACCCTGTTGACACGCATTATATTATAGGTTCTGTGGTAGGTCCCCATCCTTATCCGGAAATGGTAGCAAGGTTTCAGTCTGTGATTTCAGAAGAGATGAAATGGCAATTACTTGAAAAAGAAGGAAGGGAAAATCCAGATTTGGTCATTGCCTGTGTTGGTGGAGGAAGCAATGCCGCCGGAGCATTTTACCATTATTATAATAGTCCTGAAGTAAGGTTGATTGCGGCTGAAGCGGCTGGTCTTGGTGTGAGTTCCGGAAAATCAGCTGCAACAACAGCTCTAGGAACACCAGGAATTCTGCATGGAAGCAAAACCCTTCTGATGCAGACAGAAGATGGTCAGGTTGTAGAACCCCATTCGATTTCTGCTGGGCTGGATTATCCTGGTATTGGTCCGGTTCATGCGCATTTATTTGACATTGGAAGGGGTGAGTTTGTGGCTGTCGAAGACGAGGACGCCATGAAAGCGGGAATTGAACTCAGTAGGTTAGAGGGTATTATCCCTGCCATTGAAACTGCCCATGCACTGCACGCTCTCAACATGATCGAATATCAAAAAGATGCTGTAATAGTAATCAATCTTTCAGGAAGGGGAGATAAGGATTTGGATACCTATATCAAGTGGGGAGGGTATTAAGAGATTAGAGGCGAGAGACGAGAGGTTAGAATCTCGGAAGTAGGAAGGCGGATTTCGGAAGAATTAGAATTTGGTGAATATAATTATATGAACAGAATAGATCAATTGTTCCAAAAGAAAAAGGAACGTGTATTATCCATTTATTTTACAGCAGGTTTTCCCAAATTGGAGGATACGCTACCAATAATGGAGTCCATAGAGGCTGCAGGAGCTGATATTATTGAAATAGGCGTTCCTTACAGTGACCCCATCGCTGATGGTCCCACGATTCAGGACAGTAACATGATTGCGCTGAATAATGGTATGAGTTTGAAAAAGCTTTTCGAACAACTTCAGGATATGCGGAAGACTGTTTCCATACCAGTGGTATTGATGGGGTATCTAAATCCAATCATACAGTACGGCATGGAGAATTTCTGCAAAAAATGCCAGGAACTGGGCATTGATGGTCTGATTTTGCCAGATCTGCCTATGCAGCAATATTTGGATGAATACAAAGAACTATTTAACCAGTATGGACTGCGGAATACTTTTCTGATATCACCTCAGACCAGTGAAAAGCGCATACGTGAGATTGATGAACATTCTAACGGCTTCATTTACATGGTTTCAGCACATTCCATTACCGGAGCCCGTACAGGTATTTCCGAGGAGCAAATCGCGTATTTCCAAAGGGTACAATCCATGGGACTCAAAAACCCGAGACTGATAGGTTTTGGTATTTCAGACGCGGGAACATTTTATAAAGCTTCCCTTTACGGTAATGGGGCTATTATAGGCAGTGCTTTTATTAAAAAAATCAAAGAAAGTAAAGATTTGAAAGCCGATATATTGGCATATATCAGATCAGTAATCTCATAATTTATGATCATTCAGTTAAAAGAAGATATCAGTGAAAAACAAAAAAATTCGCTGATACAGGAAGTCAACGAAATCGGATACAAAGTGACCGAGGTAAAAACCCAATTGGGTAATTACCTGATAGGTATAGGTAAGAAAAATTTCGATATTCGGAAAATTGGACAAAAGGATGGCATTAAGGATATTCATATTGTTTCTGATGAATATAAATTGGTGTCTAAAAAATGGAAAGCCAAACCCACCTCAATAGACCTTGGTGATGGTGTTTTTATCAAGGATGGGGATATGGCCATTATTGCAGGCCCCTGTTCTATTGAATCAGAGGATCAAATCAGGAAAGTGGTAGGGCATTTGAAAGCCAATGGCATCAGGATGATGCGGGGTGGTGTGTTCAAACCCAGAACCAGTCCTTATGCTTTTAGGGGGATGGGAATTGATGGCTTGAAATTATGGTACAACATAGCCAAGGAAGAGGGTATCAAGATTGTTACCGAAGTCATGCAGGTATCCCAAATAGAGGAAATGTATCCCTACACGGATATTTACCAAGTTGGGGCCAGGAATACGCAGAACTTCAATCTTTTGGATGAGTTAGGTAAGGTGGACAAGGCTGTAATGATCAAAAGAGGTATTTCAGGGACAATAGAAGAATTACTGCAGTCAGCTGAATATGTCTTTTCAGGTGGTAATGAAAAGTTGATTCTTTGTGAAAGGGGTATCAGGACTTATGAAAGGGCCAGTAGAAACACTTTGGATCTGAATGCAGTACCCATCTTAAAATCAAAATCCCATTTGCCCGTAATTGTAGATCCTTCTCACGGAATTGGAATTCGGGAATTTGTACCACAGATGGCTTTGGCCGGAGTAATGGCGGGTGCAGATGGCATTATCTATGAAACCCATGAGGTGCCAGAGAAGGCTTATTCAGATGGTCAGCAAACACTTGACTTCTCCCAAAGTGCACTACTATCAGATTGGATAAGAAAAACTTTTGCCATGCGAAAAACTTTCGATTTACTTTAAGTCAGAGTACATTCCACCATTCGGATAATAAAATTTATCATAAAGCATAAATTGATTATTTTTGAATGTGTGATGGTAATGGTTTTTCAAATCGAGAACATTTGTCAGACAATAAGAGTACAATCAAGAGGGCCATACATTTTGAAAATGGAGGCTCATTTAAAAAAGAAACCCAAATATAATATGACGAATAAACCCAAAGACTGGGTCTTTTCTGACCCCAGATTGAAAGAAATGAAGCAGGATTATAATGCTTACACGAAAGAAGACTTTAATGTTTGGAAAATCCTCTTTGAAAGGCAGATAGTTAATCTTCCAAATGCAGCATCCAAGGCTTATTTGGATGGAATTGAGGAAATCAATTTCACAGCAGATAAAATTGCGGATTTTGCAGATGTAAACAGGAAATTGGCTAAGAGTACAGGTTGGGCAATTCAGGTTGTTCCAGGTTTAATTGATGATGATCTGTTTTTTGGCTTGATGAATAACAAGCGTTTCTGTTCCTCAACATGGTTAAGAAAAATGGAGCAGTTGGATTACTTGGAAGAACCAGATATGTTTCATGATGCCTTTGCGCACATGCCCATGCTGACCAATCAGCCTTACGTTGATTTTCTTGAAAAGTTGAGCGGTATTGCCTTAAAGCATATTGAAAACAAATGGGCCATAGAGCTGCTTTCCAGGATATATTGGTTTACAATCGAATTTGGATTGATCAGAGAAAATGGAGAATTGAGGATTTATGGTGCAGGAATTTTGAGTTCTGCCGGAGAAACAAAATATAGCTTATCCGATGAACCGGCACATTACGATTATGATGTGAAAAGGATCATGAATACCCCTTATTGGAAGGATAAATTTCAGGACAAATACTTCGTTATTGAAAGTTATGAGCAACTGTATGAATCTCTTCCTGAGATAGAAGCTGTCCTGGAAGAAATGCTGGCTGAGGCAGCTCAAAACTAATGTATTAACAATGAATGGGAAGTTATTTTAAAACTTTCATAAAGCGTTTGTGATCTTTGATTCACGAACGTTTTTTTATTGAAAAGATGTGGATGGTTTAGACAAAAAAGCAAAAATGAAAGATACCTTTGTCTGACCTTTTAATTTACAAAATGAAGGTAGCAGTTATTAAATACAATGCAGGCAATGTACAATCTGTACTTTATGCCTTGGAGCGATTAGGGACAGAGGCTGTTTTGACTGATGATCTAGAAACCATTGCAAAAGCAGATAAGGTTATATTCCCTGGTCAAGGTGAAGCGAGTACAGCTATGAAATACCTTAAAGAAAGGAATTTGGATAAGCTGATCCCGGATTTGAAACAGCCCTTCTTCGGCGTATGTCTAGGACAGCAATTGCTGTGTGAATATTCTGAAGAAAATGATACTCCTTGTTTGGGGGTGTTTCCCGTTAAAGTAAAGCGCTTTATTCCTGAAAATACCTTCGAGTACAAAGTCCCTCATGTAGGTTGGAACGATATTTTTGATATAAAAGGCCCACTTTTGGAAGGTTTGGAAGCCCAGTCTTTTGTTTACTATGTACATAGCTATTATTGTGAGTTGAGTGATTTTACTATTGCAAAGACCCATTATATCCATGATTTTGCTGCTTTGATGAACAAAGACAATTTTTATTCCATGCAGGCACATCCAGAGAAAAGCGGTTTGGTGGGAGAACGTATACTTTCCAATTTCCTTCAACTCAAATAGATAATTTAAACAAAGGCAGATGTATATTATTCCGGCAATAGATATCATTGGAGGTAAATGTGTCCGATTGACACAGGGTGATTACAACCAGAAAAAAGAGTACCATGATAATCCATTAGAAATGGCCAAGAGATTTGAAGATGCAGGGATCAGCAGACTGCACTTGGTGGATTTGGATGGTGCTAAGGAGAAGAGAATCATAAATGCAGAATCATTGAGGGCGATTGCTTCAGGGACCTCATTGAAAATTGATTTTGGCGGTGGGGTACAATCTGATGAAAGCATTGAAGAAGCTTTAAATTTGGGGGCTCACCAAGTTACAGGAGGGAGTATTGCGGTGAAAAATCCGGTAATGTTTGAAGGGTGGCTTGAAAAATTCGGTGGCGAGAAAATCATTTTGGGTGCAGATGCCAAAGACCGCAAAATTGCCATTTCTGGTTGGCAGGAAACAACCGAGTTGGACCTGATTGATTTTATCAAAGGATACCATGCCAAAGGTGTTACTTATGTGATTTGCACCGATGTGGCTAAAGATGGGTTACTGCAAGGTCCATCCATTGAGCTTTATAAAGAGATTTTAGCTGAAATTCCTGGCATTAAACTTATTGCTAGTGGTGGGGTATCCCAGATTAAAGATTTGGAGCAACTATCAAAAATAGGCGTCTTTGGGGCCATTGTCGGAAAAGCCTATTATGAAGGAAGGATTACGCTGGAGCAGTTAGCCGGCTTTGCTTCTTAGTATGTTGGGATATTGATATTTGAAAATTAATTTAAAAGCCTGAATTGTACCTTTGAGATGTATTTATTCATTGCTCTAGGTATTTGGTACTTTATAAAATGCTTACAAAAAGAATTATTCCCTGTCTTGATATAAAAGATGGAAGAACTGTAAAAGGTGTAAATTTCGTGCAACTTCGCGATGCAGGAGACCCTGTAGAGTTGGCCAAGATATATTCTGATGAAGGAGCAGATGAATTGGTATTTTTGGATATTACGGCTACTGTTGATAAAAGAAAGACCTTAGCAGAATTGGTGACTAAGGTAGCTAAGTCCATCAATATTCCGTTTACTGTTGGAGGGGGTATTTCTACGGTGGAAGATGTGAAAGTGCTCTTGAATGCGGGTGCAGATAAAATATCTATCAATTCGGCTGCTGTGAAAAATCCAGAAGTGATCAATGAGATGGCTTTGGAGTTTGGCTCTCAATGCATTGTGGTAGCCATTGATACGAGAAATGTGGATGGAATTGATTTTGTTCATACACATGGCGGTAGGAAACCTACCTTGTTGAAAACCCAGGAATGGGCTAGCGAAGTTTGTCATAGGGGAGCAGGAGAGATACTTTTGACATCAATGGACCATGATGGTACCAAATCAGGATTTGCAAATGAGATTACTGCCGAAATATCAGCTATGCTGAGTATTCCGGTAATTGCTTCAGGAGGTGCCGGTAATATGTTACATTTCAAAGATGTATTTACGTTTGGAAAAGCTGATGCCGCTTTGGCTGCCAGTATTTTCCATTTTAAGGAGATCCCTATTCCAAGTTTAAAGGGCTATCTTAACAAAGAAGGGGTTGCTGTGAGAATTTAAAAGAATTAAGTTAATGACTTCATATCTCTAAATTTAGATTTATCCGGACATTTGAGAGAATTGCCAATAGTTAAATGTTTTGAATCCTATGAACAATTTGAATATAGATTTTGAAAAAGTGGGAGGGTTGGTACCTGTGATTGTACAGGATGCCGATAGTAACCTCGTTTTGATGTTAGGTTATATGAACCAAGAGGCTTTAGATATTACGCTGGAGTCTAAGAAGGTGACTTTTTTTAGCCGTACAAAAGGACGTATATGGACCAAGGGGGAGACTTCCGGTAATTTTCTCCATGTCAAATCCATTACTATGGATTGTGACAATGACACCCTTCTTGTAAAGGTGAGGCCTCAGGGACCGGTTTGTCATACTGGAGCGGATACTTGTTTTGATGAGCCAAATAATAGCAAGACATTATTTATTGATCAGTTGAGGTATATTATCAAAGAAAGGAAAAATAAACCTTCAGAGCAGTCTTATACCACTTCCTTATTTGCTAAAGGGATCAATAAAGTAGCACAAAAAGTTGGCGAGGAAGCAGTAGAGCTTGTCATTGAGGCAAAGGATAATAATAAATCCTTGTTTTTAGGAGAGGCAGCAGATCTACTTTTCCACTATTTAATTCTATTGGAAGCCAAAGAAATTGAACTCGATGAGGTCATGGAGGTGTTAATTGACCGTCATAACAAAAAATAAATATGAGCAAGAGGAATGTTACCGTCCGGATGCAGGCGGATTACGAATATGAGGCTGCTAATCTTCAAGGCAACAAGGTAGCGATCGATATGTATGACGCGCCTAATAAAAAAGCACAATCACCTATGGATTTGTTGCTTTCAGCATTAGGAGGCTGTTCTGCGGTAGATGCTGTCCTGATGATGAAAAAGAAGAGAAAGCAGGTTGAAGATTTTTTCATTGAAGTAGAAGGTACAAGAAATGATGGCATCCCATCTTATTATACCCACATCCATATGCATTTTGTATTGGTATCCCCTGATGCCAAGGAAGAGGAGTTTGCTAAAGTAGTGGCTCTATCCGTTGATAAATATTGTTCCGTAGCTTCTTCGTTAAAATCAGAAATCACTTATACTTCAGAAATCAGAAAACCCTAATGCGTGTTGTTAGAGAATTTACAGTAGATGATATAAGAGTTTCCATTTTCAACTGGAATAACAAATACCTCATCAAATTTGAAACAGGTCCATTGGAGCAAACCTTTAAGGTCCCTGAAATGGATATTTTGGATGAAATGGATTTAGAAGGATTTTGTACTGGACCATTCTTTGAGGGCGTTAAGGGTCGTTTCAAAGAAATGGCGCAAAGCCTTTACAATCAAATGCAAAATCTTTAGCTTTAAAAAAAAGCAGTTTGCTTATGAAAACCAGAACCTTATTCATTTTCTTTTTAATGCTGGTTTTGGTTCAGTGTGGCCCATCTGAAAATAAAAACAACAGTGAAGCTGCTTTTCAAATGAAAGCGTTTATTACCTTACTGGAATACGATTTAAAGTTATTGGAGCTGGAGATCGAAAGTCTGGGGAGAGAGGTGCAAAGAAAATTTAGGGAGAATAAGGGATCAGCACCGCAACAATACCTACATGGGAAGCCCATAAAAAGAGGTGTCCATAACAATGCAGGAATGGATGATCCCGATGCATGTACCGTTTATATTTCAGAATTGGCCGAGGAAGGAACGGAATTGAAAGAATTGCTAAGCGCTACGGGTTCCTTAGATGAGCTTTTTAGGGGAATAATTGGTCAGCACGAAATGGTTTCCCAGGTATATTTCAATAGTAAGCAACAGGTAAATAAGCTTTACCCACCTTATGATGCCCTTGCAATGGTGGAGACGAATTTAGATGTGACATCCTTTAATTTTTATTATTTAGGGGATGAAAAAAACAACCCTGAAAGGGAAACTTTATGGGTGGACGAAATTTACATTGATCCAGTGGGTAGGGGATGGATGATTTCTTTAATTCATCCGGTATACATTGATGATGCATTGAAAATGGTGCTGGGTTTTGATATTACACTGAATACCATTATTGATAATTACCTTAGCAAGTTTGATAATAATTTTGTGATCGTAGATGCTACAGGTACCTTAGTTGCAGGGAAAACAAAAGCGATAGAGTCTTTGTCTCTTCCTCCCCTAAAGAATCATACCTACACCCAAACAATTACTTCGGATACCTTTAGAAAGGAAGAATTTAACCTTTTTAGGAGCAAGAGTAGGGAAGTACGGAAAATGGCTTCCAAAGTGATTTTAGGAAATGAAAGCGAGTACACGCTGACAGATTACGGATTGCAAGTTCGGATAACTGCCGAAAGAATGAATATTTTAGATTGGGTTCTTTTAGATTTGGCATTCTGATGGATACGTTGGGTAAGAAAATCCAGTTTGGTTTAAAAAAAGGGTATTACCGATGGTTTGTATTACTCGGAATAGTAGTGGCCTTCATCATTTCATTTCTTGCCATCAATTTTTTCAAGGCACTTAAAGAAAGTCAAATTGCCTCGATTCAATTGACCCTCAATAAACAGGCAGAAATTGCGGGCAATGACCTACAGAATAGGTTTGAAGCCATGTATGAGGATATGTTGTTTTTTGTCAACAACCTGGAGCCTTGGACGTATGAAAGAACTTCCAATGAATCTTTGGCCTTTGAGAAAAGGGCTAGGAGGATTTTTAATAACCACAGATACCTCTTGGATACAGTCATTGTAAGCTTTCCTCAACACACTGTTGCTTTTCATTTTGATGCCCGTGATAATTTTATCCAGACCTTTCATAAAGGAATGGAAAAGGTTGTTCCTGGGAAGCTTGGAGAAATTCATTTGGAAAATCCACAAAAAGAGGTTGCAATCATTGTGAAAACCGGCCTCAAGAAATTTTTTGAGGATCAAATAGCCAATTACTACATTGGTATTGACACCGAAAAATCCATTTGGATTGATGGGAATAATTGGAGGATTGGGGAGGAAATGCAAGGACCGGGAAATAAATTGTCCGAGGCTTTGATTGTTCATCTGCACGAGAATCTAGACGCAGGATTAAAGGGGCAGGTTATTGGGGATTTCTATTGGGTTAATGAGGATCGTTCCAGGAGCGTATCGGTACATTATTATCCCTTTAAGTTGACACCTTTAAAGCAACAATTTGGTATTGTCTTCACCCAGGATATTAGTAGGATTGGCTTTGATGTCTATAAAAATTATTTCTATTTACTTTTTGGCCTCCTCGCCCTCTTGGTGATCGTGCTTTTGTTATTGTTCAAGTTTATTAAGAATATTCAGTCCTCGACACAAGCGATCAAAGAGAGTGCTGTTGAAATAGAGGAGCTTTTTAGAAGACAGACCTTATTGCTTCAAGAATCTAAGGGTTTCATATATTTTCAAAATGAAAACAGGAAAATGTATGCTGTAAGCGAAGAGGTTACCAAGGTGTTGGGCTATACGCAAGAGGAATTTATTTCCAACTTTCGAAACTTAATACATGAAGGCCATAATCAAGAACTGGATGCAGTCATTGAGGAATCAAAATCCAAAAAAAGGGACTCTTTTTCCTGTGAATTCGATATGTTGCATAAAGAAGGTTATTGGGTAAGGGTTAAGATTTTCGAAAAACTTTTCTATGATGAAAGCTCCAATTTCCAAGGAAATGTAGGAATATGCACAGATATTCAGGAAAAATTCGAATCCGAACTTCAATTACAAAAAAGTGAAAACAGGTTGCGGGCAGTACTCAATAGTCTCCCAGATCTGATTTTTATTTTTGACAATGAAGGGGTTTTCTTGGATTATTATGTAAAGGATGAGCGTTTATTGATGCTGCCTGCAGCGGATACAATGGGCAAGAATTTCAAGGATATCATGCCAGAACCTTTGAAGTCTGATTTGGTCAAATGCTTTAATAAAACAGTTGAAACAGGTCTAATTCAGCAAATAGAGTTTGAATTGCTTCTACCCATAGGAAAGAGGATTTTTGAGGCAAGGTTTTTTAAATTGGACGATCAGCGGGTAGTTTCTATGGCCAGGGATATAACAGCTCAAAAGCTTTGGGAAAAGGGGCTTCAGGAAGCCAAGGAAGCTGCAGAACAGGCAAATAGGGCAAAATCGGAATTCTTGGCCAATATGAGCCACGAAATCAGAACTCCCATGAATGGGTTACTTGGGATAGTTGAATTATTGGAAAACACGTCGTTGGATGACAAACAACAGCAATATGTAAAGGTGATTAAAGATTCCGGGAAATCCCTGACCCACATCATCAATGACATATTGGATTATTCCAAAATCGAATCAGGAATGATGGATTTGAGTTTGTCTGTGTTCAACTTCAGAAATGAAATGCAACGGGTTTTCAGGATTTTCTCTGGTTTGATTGGTAAGAAACAGATCGATTTTTCTTATGATTTTGGGAATTTGGTGCCGGAATATATCCGTTTGGATAAGGAGAAGTTTGGTCAGGTTTTATTGAATATCCTGGGTAATGCACTGAAATTTACGCCTAAAGGGGGGAAAGTGCATGTTGTTTTTTCTGCAGAATCCGTATTCGAAGACAATATCATTCTATATTGTTCAGTACAAGACAATGGTGCAGGTATTCCGCCGGATAAAATCAAGCAACTTACAGAGCCCTTTGTACAAATAGACGGCAGTAATACCCGTGAATTCCAGGGTACCGGTCTTGGCTTGGCGATTTCTAACAAGCTCATTGAACTAATGGGAGGAGAAATGGAAATTGAAAGTGAGTTAGGAGCAGGCTCTCTTTTCAAATTCAGTGTCTTTGGTGCAGCAGTAAGTGAATTGGATGATATCCAAGAAGCAAGGTTGTTTGAGCTGGATGAAGAAGAATTGGAATTGTTGGGCATGGCCAAACGCTGTCCTATGGAGATTCTTTTGGTAGAAGACAATACTACCAACTTGATTTTTATGAAAATGCTTATGGATCAATTGGGCTATACGGTAAAGGTGGCCAGAAATGGTCTTGAAGCGGTTGAAATGATCCAAGAAGGCCATATTTTTGATTTAATTCTGATGGATATTCAAATGCCCAAAATGAATGGTTTGGATGCGACAAGAGCCATAAGAAAAATAAAAGGGCAGGAGTCCACAATGATTGTTGGACTATCAGCCAATGCTTTTAGAGAAGACGTGGAAAGTGCTTTGGCCTCTGGTATGGACCATTACCTGACCAAGCCTGTCAGTATACATGATGTTGCGAGAGTTATTGCTGAGCGGTTCAAGGAAAAGGAAACAAAAAAAGAGGCCTAAGCCTCTTTTTTTATAATTCTGTATTCAGATCAAATGCCTCCAAGTAATCGGCAACACGTCTGACAAACATGCCTCCCAGAGATCCGTCTACAACACGATGGTCATAGGAATGGGATAAAAACATCTTATGTCGGATGGCAATTACATCTCCCGTAGGCAATTCCACTACTGCAGGCTTTTTCTGAATGGCGCCTACCGCTAGGATTGCTACTTGTGGTTGCATAATGATTGGGGTCCCCATCACGTTACCAAAACTACCCACGTTAGAAACGGTGTATGTTCCTCCGCTTAGTTCATCAGGTGAAAGTTTATTTGTACGTGCCCTATTGGCCAAATCATTGATTTTTTTAGACAGACCTGTTAGATTATATTGATCTGCATTTTTAATTACCGGCACGATCAGGTTACCTGTTGGTAGTGCAACCGCCACACCTACGTTGATATCCTTTTTCTTGATGATTTTCTCTCCGTCTACGGAGATATTGATCATAGGAAAATCTTTTATTGCTTTTGTAATTGCCTGAATAAAGAATGGTGTAAAAGTAAGGGCTTCACCCTCCTGTTTCTTGTAGGTATCTTTCACTTTATTTCTCCAAAGTACAATATTAGTGACATCTGCTTCCACAAAGGAAGTTACATGAGGAGAAATGCGTTTGGAATCCACCATGCGTTGAGCAATCATTTTTCTCATGCGGTCCATTTCCATGATTTCGTCCTGCGCAGAGATGCTGACTTCCACTTTGGCTGGGGAAGGCATTGATGCAGTAGATGATGGTGCAGACTGAACCTCCGCAGATGATTGGGTGGATTTGTTTTTCACATATTTGAGCATATCCTGTTTGGTTACCCTTCCCTCTTTTCCTGTTCCCGGAATGGTAGACAATTCGGATTTGCTTATATTTTCTTCTTTGGCGATGCTTAATACCAAAGGGGAATAGAACCTGTCATCCCCCTGTGAAGTGGTAGCCACTGGTGCGCTTGCCAGTATAGTTTGCGTCTGAGCAGGAGCTGCAGCAACGAGCGTTTCCTTTTCATCTGAAGCAGTTGCTGCTGTAGTAGTTGAAGCACTTTCTTCGCCTTCTATCTCAATAATAGCTATGGGTGCACCTACGGCAATTACATCTCCCTCTTTTGCAAGAATTTTTTTCAGCACACCACCGTGGGTGGCAGGCACTTCAGTATCCACCTTATCTGTCGCTACCTCCAATACAGACTCATCCTGTTCGATGGTATCTCCTTCCTTCTTTAGCCAAGTGAGAATTGTTCCTTCTATGATACTTTCACCCATTTTGGGCATTAGCATTTCTACAGTCGCCATACTCGTATTATTTAATTGGGTTTATTTCTGAGATTTAAAATTAAATTTTATTTTTACCAAACCAAAATTGATTTGGAAAATTTTTATTCTGTTTTTCCTTCTATGCATTGTCGAAGTAAGTTCAGGACTGCTACTCCCGTAAGTTGTATATTTAACATTCTGTCTTGTGTCAACTGAAGTTTTTTGGTGTGTGTTTTTCCATTTAATGCACAAGCTATCCAAACGGTTCCTACCGGTTTTTCAGCCCATCCCCCCCCTGGACCTGCTATCCCACTACTGGCCAGTCCAAAATCTGCATGAAACATTTTCCTCACATTTTCAGCCATTTGTATAACGGTTTCTTCACTGACAGCTCCTTTATCTTTCAGAATATTTTCATCAACACCCAAGATTCTATTTTTGAAGGAGTTGTGATACGGGATAAGGCCACCTTGGAAATAATCACTTGAGCCGGGAATGGTTGTGACCAAATGAGAAATGTAGCCTCCCGTACAACTTTCGGCAAATGCTACTTTTTTGGCCTGTATTTTCAATAATCTCCCTATAGCTTCTTGTAGGGTTTCCTGGTTATAACCATAAATGTATTTATCAATCAATAGTCTTACTTTTTGGATTTCCTTCTCAACATCGTCTTCAAGTTGTTCCATATCTTCTCCAAATCCTGTCAATCTCAATTTGACTTGACCTAAGGAGGGTAAGTATGCCAATTTGATATGTTGGGGAAGGCCGCTTTCCCAGTCTTTGATCAACTCAGAAAGCCAGCTTTCTCCTATACCTACGGTTTTGATTACCTTGTGATAGATGTGGGGAAGAGGAAATATTTCCTTTATTTTGGGAATCACATGATCGGACATCAACTTCTTCATTTCATGGGGAACCCCGGGCATGGACATCCATACTTTTCCATTTTCCTGAAACCACATGCCGGGAGCAGTGCCCAGTTCATTGGGCACATAGGTACATTTAGTAGGCAAGTGTGCCTGAAGTCGATTGATTTGGGTCAGTTCTCTTCCTCTTTTTTCAAAAAATGTTCTTACAGCTTCAAGGGCTTCCGGAACTAACTCTATACCGCACTGAAAGTATTCTGCCAAAAGCGGTTTTGTGAGGTCATCATTGGTAGGGCCTAATCCTCCTGTCATAAGGATGATATCCGCTCTTTCTTCTGCACTAGAAAAAGCCTCCAAGATTGAGGCTCTACTATCCCCAATAGTAGTTCTTCTCACTACCCTGACACCAATTTTATCCAACTCTTGGCTGATCCAATGGCTGTTGGTGTCAATTATTTGTCCATAAAGTAACTCATCGCCAATGGACAAAATTTCTGCCTTGACTTCTTTATATTGTACCATTCTATTTGCTTGATGAATTTTTGAATATTGATTTCCCAATTACCTTACTTTAGCTTTCCTCAGAATTTTAGAAAATAAGCTTGGGAAGAAACGCTTGAGGTAAACAGCATATTTTTCTTTTCCTCCAATTAGTACTTCTTCCTTGTTTTTTTCCAAGGCCGAAAAAATCTCTAAGGCGCATTTTTCGGGAGACATGCCTTTTTCCTGGGCCTCATCCATTTGGTTGAGTACAGAACCATCTCCTGTTAAGGCATTTATTGAAACTTTAGTCCTTATGAATCCAGGGCAAATCAAAGTCACTTTAATATTATCTTTATAGTGCTCGGCCCTCAGTGAATCAAAAAAACCATGTAGGGCATGTTTGGAAGCAGCATAGGCCGTTCTGTAGGGAGATCCAAATTTGCCCACTAAGCTGCTGACTACCGCATAATGACCTTTCTTATTCTTTATAAAATGTGGCAAGAGGGCTTTGGAAAGTCCTATCGTTCCAAAAAAATTCACTTCCATTATTTTTCTATCAACCTCCAAGCGGGTTTCTTGGGCTAAAGAACGCTGGCTGATACCTCCATTGTTAATCAGTAAATCAACCTGACCAAAGGCTTCAATGGCTTCTTTACACTTTGATTGAAAACTTTCCGTATCATTTAAATCAAGGGGCAACACATAGGTATGCGTTGGATTGAAGGCACTGTTCTTTAATTTCTCTAAGGCCTTTACATTTCTGGCAGAAATAATAAGCTTATATCCCTTTTTTTCATAGAGTTTGTATAGGGCTTCACCTATTCCAGAAGATGCTCCTGTGATCCAGATTGTTTTTTGGTTCATTTTGGATTTCTTTTATAAATCACAAAGTCAAAACTGTACTGATTGTTTTTATCTTTTTCATAGTGTTCGTTAGAAACGACTTGCCATGACTCAGGATCGATGGATGGGAAATAGGCATCTCCTTCAGGAGCAACATCTACATGGGAAACCATGAGTTCATCTGCAATGGGTAAAGCCTCTTTGTAAATTTCAGCTCCTCCAATGATAAAAACTTGGTTGAGCTGTTTGCCGATGCATATCTGAATGGCTTCTGGTAATGAATGAACAACTATATGTCCTTCGGGTAAGGAGAAGTTTTTGTTTCTTGTGATCACCACAGAAGTTCTGTTAGGCAGAGGTCTACCTACTGATTCATAGGTTTTTCGGCCCATGATGATATGGTGGCCTGTTGTAAATTTTTTAAATAATTTCAGATCGGAGGATAGTTTCCATATCAACTCATTGTCCTTACCGATGACGTCATTTTTTGCTTTCGCTACTATAATTGAAATTTTCAAGGTGATGGAAGTTTATGCGACAAGATACCAAGGAATAACTGAGGATGAAAATCTATAAGGTATAAAAAATAAACCCTAAGGAAAGGTTTCCTTAGGGCCTTAAATTGATTTAACTTCAAAGTTATTTTTCTTGCATTCCGGCAAAAGCACTGGGGTATTCAGCCATTACAAAGGTTTGCTTTGCAGAATCATTGATTTCAGTGACCGTCATTTGCACTACACTTTTGTCCGTTTTACTTTCAAAAATCATTTCAAGGAGGTTCCCTTGAGGCATATTTTTGAAATAATCCATATTTTCCTGCTTCATTTTAGCACTTAAAAAGGGGTTGCCCTCTCCCCAAAAGCTAGAAGTTCCCTGAATAGGTTTTTCTGTGACCCAATAAGTGGCTTTTCCCTCTTCATCCTCTGAGACATACTCCTCACAGGTGTAGCCCAATATATTTTTTGTTCTCCCGGTTTTTTGCCAGGTAAAATCGGAATCAGACTCTTCTTTTATGTCTGTATCCTCAATTTCAATCCCTTCTGCAATTTTTTCAAAATCCAAGCCATAGGCAATTCTGGCTTTTTCTCCTTCATTTTCAAAAAGTATGATCGAAGCATTTCTTTCAAGGTCATAGATGAGGATAGATGAGCCTTCTTTTTGCTGTTGCTCTTTAAGTTCGATTTCCATACCGATGATCATCTGATTATCAGACAGGAAAGACTTGATTTGGCTGGGTTCTATGTCTTTTCCTTTCTCATCTTTTCCCGTAAGCTCCATGACAGAATATCCTGTAAAGTGATATGCATCGGCTACAGGAACATCAGCAGTTATCCCACTAAGGACTTTTTCCCAGTTTACCCCAGGCATGCCTTCAGGTCCATAAATTTCTCCAAAAACCTTTTCCAATTGGCGCTGGGCCACTTTTTCCATTTCCGATTCCACTCTTTTTTCTACAGCCCTACTTACCCCCCTCTCTGCGGCATCTTTTAGTTTTCTCAGTATTTGCGCGTCCGCTTGTGATCCAATAAGAACAAAAAAGATAAGTAAAAAAGCAATTGACGTTTTCATAGTTTTGTGTTTAGTGAATAATTTAAAATTATTAAAAAAAATAGGCTTTTCCACGAGATTTCCGGACTATCTCTCTCTAGGTCAGCTAAATATTTAAACCATTATAATTTGAACCCTTTAAGAAACTCCTCTACTGGCAGACGTTTTTTACCTTCCAATTGGAGTTCAAGAATACTGATATGTCCATTTCCCGTTTGAAAAACCAGTTTTGATTTTCCTTCTGATTTGTATTCTCCTGCTTTTAGGCCTGAAATGTTTTTGTCTGAATATTGGGATCTGAATATTTTACAAAGCTTACCTTGGATGATCGTCCAAGCAGCTGGATAAGGTGAAAGCCCTCTGATCAGATTATGGATCTCATAGGCTGGTTTTTTCCAGTCAATTTCACAGGTTTCTTTATAGATCTTTGGGGCATGATGCTTGGCTTTAGTTTCATCTTGTGGAAGAGGAGTTATGCTTTCTGAAGCAATGGCTTCAACGCTTTTTACAACAAGCTTTGCACCTTTCAACATTAGCCTTTCATATAGACTTCCTACATTGTCTTCTGCATGGATGGGTTCCTTTTCCTGAAATATAATACTTCCTGTATCTATTTCATGCTTGAGAAAAAATGTAGTAATTCCTGTTTCTTTTTCCCCATTTATAATTGCCCAATTAATCGGAGCGGCACCTCTGTAGTCGGGAAGGAGAGAAGCATGCAGGTTAAATGTACCCATGGGAGGCATATTCCATACCTTTTCCGGAAGCATACGGAAGGCTACCACGATCTGGAGGTCAGCTTGATAACTTTTTAATTCTTCTAAAAAATCCAAAGATTTGAGATTAGTAGGCTGTAAGACAGGGATATCGTGCTTTATAGCTGTTTCTTTGACAGGAGAAGGAATCAATTTTTGTCCTCTTCCTTTGGGTTTGTCTGGCGCTGTAATCACTGCGACAACATTCCATCCTGTTTCAACCAACCTTTCCAGTGCAGGTACCGCAAATTCCGGAGTACCCATATAAATGATGCGTAAGTCTTTTTTCATCTAAATTGCTCATACACGATTGAACAGTAAAATTTGTAAAAAAAATATGAAAAGGAGCTAAAATCTTTCTTTTTGTGTAACCTCAGTCAAAAATTTGCGTCTTAAAAGTTTGTATTTCTTTAGGTTGGATCATATAAAGAAACATTGCAGCCATAAGTTTAACCATGATACAAAGCAAAAAAACATTATTTAAAACCCTACTGGTTTTAAATGCTTTATTTTTCTCTGCATTGGCTGTTTGGGATCATTATGAAGATGTTGAGGATGTAATTTTTGAAAATTTTGAGGTCATTGCGGAGCATGACTATGATGATTATGATTTTCCGACAAAAATATCACGCTCTCTTGAATCTTCCTTGGTGGAATTTGAAAGGATTGAGCAAATAAAGGTAGTAGACTTTCTCCTCTCGATCATTGTACCTTATATTATTAATCAGGAAGATCATTTAATAGAATTTCCATATTTATCATCAGATTACGAATTTTTTAATTCAAGAAGTATTTGCATTAACGCCCCTTAGTTTTTCCAGTTTTCAGTCAATCAGTGCTTCGTCGATTTTAAGCGGACTTTTGTCCTTGGAGCAGGCTTTTCAATTATAACTTCATTGTAAGCCCTGAACTATCTGTATTTGGCGTACGACCTTGTATTACATAGGTTGGCTTCAAATTGTTGATCCTCATCGTTCAAAGCAGTTGATTGTTTGCTTCTTTAATTTCCTTTTTTTAAAAAAATAACAATCATTTGTATGCGACTCATCATCGTCATTTTCTTGCTATTGGTAACTGTTAAGGGTTATTCACAGCAAAATCTATTCAATATTCCATCTGGAGACATTACCGAAAAAAATAAAGTATTTTATCAACATCAATTCAATATATTTCAGCCTATGTTTGAATCAAAAGGGCATTTCGTCTATGGTTTGGGCAAGGGCTGGGATATAGGTATAAATTTGGTGGGTAAAGGGATTGGCTTTAATCCTTACCTAGAATTTATTACCAACGATAATCCCTCCCTAGGAGCATTGTCCCCTCATTTGATGCCTTCGATCCAGAAACAGTTTCAATTATCAGAAAGCTTTGATGTCAATTTTGGTACGCAATCGGGCATCAATTTGGCTGATCAATGGGATGAAAAGGAGTTTGCTTTTTTTAACTATAGGATAGGTATCTATCATTTTATGAATAAGAAAAGCCGTCTCATAGGAGGGGTATACCATACCAACCGGAATTTTGTGGGAGAAGGTACTCACGTTGGTTTCCTTGTTGGGTATGAGTTAAAAATCGCCCCCAGAACCTACCTTATGGGAGACTGGATCAGTGGTAACAATGAATCTTCTGCAGCAGTAATTGGTGCTATGTATAATGTCACTAAACGCTTTCAGTTTTGTGCAGGTGTCTTATTGCCCAATCAAGGAAATATTAAACCCTCAGGCTTAGTCATCGAACTCAACTTCTTTGGCTGGGATTTGAGCATGAAATAATAAAGAGGAATGATAGATTCAACTAGTAATTCAATTGATTAATTAGTTGAGTCTATCGCCTTTGAAAAAAAAATCGAAATAATATTTTCTGGAGAATGTTGAAAAAAGATTTTTTGGTTCGAAATTTGACTACTTTTACATCGTGAAACAATCAATACATACTGTCAGTCCACTTCTTCGTGTCATCGCGCTTGCCATGGCATTGTTTTTTGTGGTTTTGGCCGTATTTGATGGGTTTGAAGAAGAGCAGGATATAGAGTATGTAGGTGAATTTTTAAATGAGGCTGATTTCGATTACGTGGATTTTCCTACTTCGATCTCCAGGTCTACCAGCACCCAATCACTCAAAATTCAACGAATCATTGTATTAAGCGTTTTTGAATTTGTTTCTGAAGCATTGAGGTTATCAAAACCATCCTTGCCATCGCTTGCATATATTCCTCTTGGCATATTTTCTAGTCTTGATTTTTTGATTGGCAAATCCATTGCCGCCAATGCTCCCTGATCAAGGATTATTCTTCTTTCTCTTATTAGCGATAAACCCTCCAAATAACTTTCTCTGAAAGATTATTCACATTCAATTTATTTATGAAAATCAATTCCAATTGGACTTCTTTTCGTGTTTTTCAATACGTTAAAGTAAGTCAAATGAGCTTACTGTTGCTCATGCTCATTTCCTTTGCCTGTAATCCTGGCAGTGGGAAAAATCAAAACCAAGTACTCATACAAGTTCCTATTGTGGAACTTCAACCGATGAGTATTACTCTTCCAAAAACCTATGTCAGCGATATTCAGGCCGTGCAGTTTGTAGAGGTTCGAGCCAAGGTGGAAGGTTTTGTAGACCGAATCTATGTGGATGAAGGTCAATTTGTCAAAAAAGGACAAAACCTATTTCAATTGACTTCCAATGAATACAATGAAATGGTCAATTCTGCCAATGCGCGTTTGTTTCAAGCCCGTGCAGAAGCACAAGCAGCCCAACTGGAAGTCGATCGTCTCAAAGTTTTGGTGGATAAAAATATCATTGCCAGGTCCGAATATCAATTGGCCTTATCCAAAAAAGCAGTGGCAGAATCTGCTATTTCTGAGGCCGAGTCTATGCTCAAAAATGCCAAAACAGGATTATCCTATACCACTATTAAGGCACCTTTTGACGGCATTGTAGATCGCATTCCATACAAAACAGGGAGCTTGGTAACCGCTGGAGATTTATTGACAAACATTACGGATATCTCTGAGATTTTTGCCTACTACAAAGTGACAGAAAATGAGTACCTGCAATACATGAGGGCCAAAATCGAAAACGAAACATTGGATGACCAGGAAGTTTCTTTGATTTTATCCGATGGGGTTTACTATGAAAATAAAGGAAGATTGGAGACCATGGAGGCTGACTTTGAACGTGGTACGGGTTCCATTGCCTTTCGGGTACGTTTCCCAAATCCTGATCAATTGATCAAGCATGGTTCTACGGGTAAGGTAGAGATGAGTGAAACTTTGGAGGATATCTTTTTGATTCCGCAAAAATCCACCTTTGAAATCCAGGATTACAATTATGTGTATATCGTGGATAAAAACAACAAGGTAAGGGTACGAAGCTTTAAACCTTTGCAGCGCTTTGGGGTATTCTACATTGCTGATGGTTTTGAGCCTGGCGATAGGATCATCTTTGAAGGTATTCAGCAGGTAAAAGACGGTATGGAAATCATGCCCGAATTGACTCCTGAAAAAGATGTGTATGATACCTTGGTAAAATCCTAAGCCATGTTAGAGCTATTTATCAAACGACCGATCTTATCTACAGTAATATCGGTTTTCATCACGCTATTAGGCTTGTTGGCTTTGACTTCTTTGCCTATCACACAGTTCCCCGAGATAGTTCCTCCTTCAGTCGTGGTTACAGCTAAATACACAGGTGCCAATGCGGAAGTACTGGCCAAGGCAGTGGCTACACCACTTGAACGGGCGATCAACGGTGTGCCAGGTATGAGCTACATGACTTCTGTGAATACGAATGATGGGGTAACCTTGATCAATATTGTTTTTAAAGTAGGAACAGATCCGGATCAAGCCGCTGTGAACGTGCAAAATAGGGTTTCCACAGTATTGGATGAATTACCTGAGGAGGTTATACGTGCTGGGGTGCAAACAGAAAAGGAAGTAAACTCCATGCTTTTGTATTTGAACTTGGTAACGTCTGATTCTACCCAAGATGAGAAGTTCGTGTACAATTTTGCAGACATTAATATCCTCCCTGAACTAAAAAGGATCGATGGGGTAGGTTTTGCTCAAATCATGGGCTTTAAGGATTACGCCATGCGGGTTTGGTTGAAGCCGGACAGATTGGTCGCTTATAACCTTTCTCCACAAGATGTGACAGAAGCCATCCGTCAGCAAAATGTGGAGGCGGCGCCTGGTAAATCCGGTATTGCTTCTGACAGAGATCCTCAGGCCTTGCAATATGTATTGAAGTACACGGGCAAGTTTAATCAAGAGGAGCAGTTTGAAAATATCACCTTGAAAGCATTGCCAGATGGTTCCTTGCTCAAATTAAGAGATGTGGCCGACGTGGTGTTTGATTCTCAAGAATACAGCATGGTTTCGATGACAGATGGCAAGCCATCCGCTTCTATTATGATCAAGCAAAGGCCAGGTTCCAATGCTCGTGAGGTTATTCAAAACATCAAAGATAAAATGGATGAATTGCAAGAAGATTCATTTCCTCCTGGTATGGAATACAATGTATCCTATGATGTTTCCCGATTCTTGGATGCTTCTATTTTTGAAGTAATTAAAACTTTGATCGAGGCATTCCTTTTGGTTTCCTTGGTGGTGTTCATTTTCCTTCAGGATTTTAGGTCTACACTGATTCCAGCGATTGCGGTTCCCGTATCCTTGATCGGCACCTTCTTTTTCATGCAGCTATTTGGTTTCTCCATTAACTTGTTGACACTGTTTGCCTTGGTTCTTGCCATTGGTATTGTGGTGGATAATGCGATTGTGGTAGTGGAAGCTGTGCACGTGAAAATGCATGATTTGAAAATGAATGCCTTGGATGCCACCTTGGCTGCGATGAAGGAAATTGGAGGTGCGATTGTGGCGATTACCTTGGTAATGTCAGCGGTATTCGTTCCGGTGAGTTTCCTTTCAGGTCCAGTTGGGATTTTCTATCGACAGTTTTCCTTGACGCTGGCCATTGCTATTGTGATTTCAGGGATTAATGCCTTGACCCTATCACCTGCACTTTGTGCCATGTTATTGAAAACAGTTGATGTGGACCATAGCCCTAAAAATGGAAGGTTACAGCAGTTTTTTTATGGTTTCAATAAGCGATATGATGCCTTAGCAGCCAAGTACAGTGGTGTAGTGAATGCCATTGCTGGTAGGAGAGTAGTGACTTTTGGAGCGCTGATTTTATTCTTTGGATTGACCTATGGGGGTTTAGCTGTATTGCCGACAGGATTTATTCCCAATGAAGACCAGGGAATGGTGTATGTCAATGTGACCACGCCTCCCGGAGCTACTGTGGAGCGTACATCAGAAGTGATGGATATGGTTCAGGCGAGCTTACTTCCTTTGGATGAAGTAGAAACCATTTCAACTCTTGCTGGCTACAGTTTGATGACAGAGACAGCTGGGGCATCCTATGGGATGGGAATGGTCAACTTGGTCGGATGGGGAGACCGTGATAAAAATGTCAATCAATTGATTGAAGATTATCAAGAGCGCGTGTCCCATATCAAAGGAGCAGAAATCCAATTCTTCTCCCCACCACCGGTTCCGGGTTTTGGTAATGCATCGGGATTTGAACTGAGAATGCAGGACAAAACGGGAGGATCCTTAGCTGTTATGGCGCAAGTCACGGAAGATTTTCTGGATGAGTTGAATGCAAGACCAGAACTCAAAGAGGTAACTACCAACTTTGAGCCAAACTTCCCACAATATGTATTAAATGTGGATCATGATAAAGCTGCCAAACTAGGGGTATCGGTCAATGATGCCATGGAGACCTTGCAGTCTTACATCGGAAGTTTTTATTCTTCCAACTTTATTCGATACGGACAGATGTATAAGGTGATGATTCAAGCTTCTCCTGAGTACAGAACATCTCCCGAATCTTTGTTGGCTATGTATGCCAAAAATGATCGAGGACAAATGGTACCCTATTCTAATTTTCTAACCTTGGAAAAAGTCTATGGCCCAGAGCAGCTTACCCGATATAATATGTTTAACTCAGCCTTGATTACGGGAGATGCAGCACCAGGATATTCTTCAGGCGATGCCATCAAAGCAGTGGAAGAAGTGTCTTTGAAGGTTTTGCCAAGAGGTTTTGATATCGATTGGTCGGGTATTACACGGGAGCAAATCGAATCTGGAAATCAGGCAATCTACATCTTTGCTGTTTGTTTGATTTTCGTCTACTTGTTATTGGCAGCACAATATGAAAGTTACTTCTTGCCTTTGCCGGTAATTCTATCACTTCCTGCTGGGATTTTCGGTTCTTTCTTGTTTTTGAAGTTGACGGGTCTGGAAAACAACATCTATGCGCAGGTATCACTTGTCATGTTGATTGGTCTTTTGGGTAAAAATGCCATTTTGATCGTAGAGATTGCTATCCAAAATAGGGATAGGGGACTATCTATTTTACAAAGTGCGATCAATGGTGGAGTTGAGCGATTGAGACCTATTTTGATGACTTCCTTTGCCTTTATCGCTGGTTTGATTCCCTTGACTATTGCCTCAGGTGCAGGTGCTATCGGTAACCGAACTATCGGTACTGCTGCAGCAGGAGGGATGCTTATCGGTACCTTGGTTGGGGTTTTTTTGATTCCAGGTCTGTATGTGGTGTTTGAAACACTCGACACCAAATTCAAGAAAAAGAAAACCATTGAAATCAAACAAGAACAAGTAGTTTCATGAAAGCATTTGTGAATATATATACACTCGCTGGGCTGCTTCTGATAGGTCTATTCTTGGTTTCTTGTAAAACTGCGGAATTGACCTTGGAAGATACTCAGACGGCACTGCCAAGTAATTTCGAGGCAGAAATTATATCTGAAGAGCAATCATCAGTCGCCTTAATTCAGTGGCAGTACTTCTTTGAAGATGAAAATTTGAAAGAGTTGATTCAAGTGGCCTTGGAGAATAACCAAGATCATTTGAAAACGCTGGAGAGAATCCGTATAGCCCGAGCTAATTTCAGAATAGCAAAAGGTGGATTACTTCCAGAGGTTAATGCACTTGCGGGTGCTTCCGTAAGGAGGTTTGGTGAGTATACCATGGATGGAGTCGGAAATGCTGACTCCAACCTTTCTCCAACGGTACCCGAAGATAAACTTATACCGGATCCATATCGGGACTTTATTATCGGAGCGCAATTTAACTGGGAAATTGATGTTTGGTCCAAACTTCGTAATCGCAAAAAAGCTGCTTTTGCAAGGTTTATGGCATCCGAAGAAATGGTCAACGCCATCAAAACCTGGCTGGTTGGAGAAGTTTCTCAACAATATTATGAGTTGGTTGCCTTAGATGAAGAAATTCGGATTTTGGAAGCCAATATCCAATTGCAGGAATTTGCTGTCAATCTTTCCAAGGATTTAAAGGAATCTGGAAAAGAGAATCAATTGGCAGTAGATCAATTTGAAGCTTTGATGCTGAATTCAAAAGCGCAGTTGGTGGACAGAAAGCGTGAACTTCGGACAGCTGAATTGCAGATGGCACAATTACTTGGTGTATATGATTTTCAGCACAATCGGAATGCCATGGATGAGGTTTTTGGGATTCCTGATTTGGTGGATATAGGATTGCCAGCCGAATTGTTAGCATATAGACCGGATATCCGAATGGCCGAGCGGGAGTTATTGGCATCAAAAGCAGAGGTACAGGCTGCACGAGCGGCCTTTTTCCCAAGTATTAAATTGGGAGGAATGGCTGGTTTCAATGCTTTTGATTTCTCTCGTTTGTTTTTCAGTCCTGCTTCTACTGTTTACCAGCTTGGTGCTGGTTTAGTGGCCCCAGTATTTAACAGAAATCAGATCCGTATGGATTTTGAAGCCGCGAAAGCTGGTCAAAAGATAGCCTATTTGGATTATGAACAAACAATCTTCAAAAGTTACTTGGAGGTATTGAATTTGGTCAATGAGTTCAGTGCTTTTGATGAGCAATTGCAACTAAAGACTTATGAAGTTGAAGTTCAAAAGCGTTCGGTAGAAAATTCCAACATTATGTTTCGGGTAGGCTATGCTGGATACCTTGAAGTTTTGAATGCCCAGGTTAATGCCTTGCAAGCAGAAATAGAGTTGATTGAATTGAAAAAACAGCAGCTTCAGGCGAATGTAAGATTGTACCGTGCGCTGGGAGGAGGCTGGAATTAAGCAAAGAAAATACTTTCTTAAACAAACAAAAAGCCCCGGTACTTACCGAGGCTTTTTAGTATTAGGATAACCCTTATTTGAACTTAAACACTTATTTAGAGAAACTCTAAAAATGTAATCAATTTTAGACAAATTTATCTTTGATAAAAATACCTAACGTTAGGTATTTTTCAAGCTATAAAATATGAAAAATTAAATAATAAATTACTTTAGTTATAATTTATAAAATTAAGGCTTTAATATTTTGATAAATGATTCAATAAATTAAAATTAGTTTAGCTCTTAAAAGAAAAAAGGGGTGATTTGAATGAACCACTCCTTTTTCATCAATAAGCTTATTATTTTTTATGTTCGGCATATCTTTCAAAGAATTCTATAATCCGTGCGATCCGGTCTATTCTCCTATGTACTGCCCCAGACCTGGAAAGCTCGTGCCCCTCTCCGGGATAACGGACATATTCCACTGGTTTGCCTAGAATTTTCAAACTTTTATAAAGGAGTTCAGACTGTCTTACACCGGTTCTTAAATCCAGATCTCCATGTTTTATCAACAATGGGGTCTGAATATTCTGCACATACGTTTGAGGACTATTATAATCCAGTATTTCTTTGATACCCTCTTCCCATGGGTACCCAAAATGGTTAGGCACCAACCTCCAGGCATTACCTTCACCCATAAAAAAAGTGAGTTCATATACCCCTCTTTGGGCAAAAGCAGCTTTAAATCGGTGGTCATGACCAACAATCCAAGCGGTAAGGTAACCTGCATATGAACCTCCTGTGAGGAACAGTTGCTCTTTATCTATCCAATCAACTTGATTTTGGGCTTCATCAAGAGCACCCAAAACATCTGCAGCAGGCCCATCTCCCCAGTTTTGGAAATTCTCTTTCTGGAAAGCTTTTCCATAGCCCCCACTGCCTCTAGGGTTGGCATAGACAAGGCCATAACCTTTGGCTGCCATCGCTTGGAACTCATGCCACATGGAAAACTCACCTGGACCCCACATGGCAGATGGTCCACCGTGCATATTCAAAATAGTCGGATATTTCACACCTGGCTTTTTATTTACAGGCTCCATCACCCAATAATCTATCGTAAGACCATCTTCAGTGAGTAATTGATGGGCAGTAGGTTTGGAAATTATTTTATCTTTTAACCAGGGCTCATTGAATCTTGATATTTGTTTTGGATTTCTGTTATTTATATCACCTACATAAATTTCAGAAGGGTTTTCAATTTTAGTCAGTGCATACACCAGATTTTTTTGGTCAAGGTCAAAACTGGTCACTCCCACCGGGCCGGAGATGATAGGATCTATTTTTGAATTGTTGATCTGAGCCCTCCATAAGGTAAATCCGCCTTGGTTAGCCCCAGTAAAATAGATGCTTTGGCCATCTTGGGACCATTTTGGATTTCCCACACTTCTGTCCAAACTTTCCGTAAGCCATTTAAATCCAGAACCATCAGGACGGATTATTCCAATCATGGACATGTTGTAAGAAGGTTCTTCCATATTTTGTCCACCTATGGCAATCCATTTGCCATCTGGAGAAAAGGCAGGGTTGCCAACGCGATGATTTTCAAGCGAAAAGAAAATCTCAGCCGATAAGTTGCTCAGATTGATTTTCCAAATTTCAGTATGGTTGGTAAGATCAGGGTGTTCGGTATTTTTCAGTGATGAAGCCAAGATGTAAGTACCATCGGGAGACCAGTTTGCACCAAAAAAACTTTGGAAACCTGAGGTGATTTTTTGTGCTTCCCTTGTATCTAAATCGATTATGTTCAAGTGAGAGAAATACAAATCTGGACTGAGGTCTGTTTCTCCTAAAAAATTCAATCTATCAATTACTTTGGGATCGTTTTTACCAGCATTTTTTGCCAAAAAAGCCCTCAATTCCTCCAGGTTTCCATCAGGGTTTGGTTTGATTTCTTCTTTTGCAAATCCTTCCTTGATGGCCTTATAGTTTGGCTCATCTCCATAAGCCCTTCCAGGTCTTTGGATTTCCCATTCAGGATTCCCCTCAATGGACCAAATGGGATGGGTAGTATTGTATAGGATTTTCTTACCGTCAGGGGACCATATAGGGCTGGAAACATTGAGTTTTTCAGAAGTTAAAACCTGGCTTTCACCACCTTCCAAAGGCAAGATCCAGACTTGGTTTTTTCCATCTTTTGACCTTATAAAAGCAACATGTTTTCCATCAGGGGATAATTCAAAAGATGAAATATTGTATTCAGAAGAAGTTAGTGGTTTCCCAGATTGGCTATCATTTAAGTCAGAAACCCAAAGTTGGGACTTATAGGTATATTGGTCATCTGAGGCCATCTCAATAAACCGTTTAAGATATAAGACGCTTTTTCCGTCTTTTGTCAACGTATGATTGTCCGTGCTCACGATTTTTGTCAAATCCCCGATATTGACAAGCTCTGAGTTTTGAGCCAAGACTGGATATAAGCTCCAGAAAAGGCTGAGGATAAGTATTAAACTGATTCTGATTTTCATTACTATTGGTTTTTTATATGGAACTTAAACTCTATATATTTAGATTGGAAACTTGTTCAGACTGTGAAAATAAAAGATTAAAATTGTAAAGGCATTAATTTTACATGACCGTATGGCATATTTTGAAAAATTGGATATTTCTGTTTTTAGTTTTTTTGATGAGTCAACCGATCCAATGCTTGTATTCAGTGAAGACCAGATTGTCTTTGTCAATAAGTTTTGGTTAGAGAATTTCCAGTTTGATTTTAACAAGTGGCAAGAGTTTGTGAACAGCAGCCATAGTCAGAATGAACTTTACCGGTTTTTTTTGGGTGGAGAAATCCCCAAAACCGATTTTATGAGGGCATTAAGAGGTAAAAATGGTTATTTGAGCAGGTTTCATTGGACTTTTGTGAACCTATCTTCCAATACTTCTAAACGGTATTGCCTTGCCAAAGGGAGGAGGCACTTTTCTCTTGGTGAAATTATGTATTCTCAAAAATATGGCGAACAGTCAATCGAAAACCATAAAGACCTGAGTTTCCTAGAAACTATTCTTCGGAACAGCCATGACATGTTAGCCATTATGGATGGCAATAAGGTTTATAAATTTATAAGTTCTTCTATTATCGATAAATTGGGCGTAAACCCTGAAGCAGTTATCGGTAGATCTGTAGATTATTTTATTGAAAAGGGGTTGATTGAATTGGTAGAGGGGGATGTCAGCAAGCTTTGGACAGGGAAAGAAGAGGTTAAAATTAATTTTTGGGTTAAGCGTCCTGATGGAAGGAAAGTGTTCTTAGAGAGTTATGCCAAAAACCTGATGGATGATCCAGCTATTGAAGGGGTGCTTTTCAGTGCAAGAGACATTACGGATTATTATGAAGCGAAAAAGTCTTTGGAGAAGCGATTTGAACTCCAAATTCTGATCAATAAAATTTCCACAAAGTTTGTGAATGCTGATTTTCAGCAATTGGATTCGGTCTTCAAGGAATCTTTGCAAATGCTTGGGGTGTTTGAAAAGGCAGATAGGGCCTATATATTTCTTATCCATAACGAACTCCAAGCGATGGAGTATATATATGAGTGGTCTAATGAAGGCATTGAGCCTCAGATTCATCAAATGAAATTCATTGATATTGATGAATCTGCTTATACCATGCAAACACTTCGGAGGGGGGAGATTATGGTAATTCCCGATGTAGAAACCATGCCTTTGAGCTTGGCAAAGGAACAGGAAGTTTACAGAAGGCAAGGAATTAAATCTGTTATTTTAATTCCGATATTCTCTGAAAACAGACTGATTGGGTTTTTTGGATTAGATGCAGTAAAGGAAAAAAGGGAATGGGTAGAGAAAGACGAGTATGTGCTCCGGCAATTAGGCGATATCTATGCAGGAAGCTTTATCAATAGAGCCATCCGAAAAAGCTTAGATAGAAACGAGAAGCTTTTGGCGTCTACTGAAATTTTGGCTAAATCTGGATCCTGGAGGTATAGTGATTCGAGAAACAGATTGGTGTTTTCTAAAGGGCTAAATCGTATTTTTGAACTGGACGATCATATAAATTCTGCTGAAATATCAGATTTATTGAAGATAATAGGTGATCAAAGTAGGCGTGAACTCCTAAAAAAACTCAGGCTTGCATTTTTTGAAAAGCAGGGCTCTGAAGGTGAGTTTTTGTTGAAATTTTCAGATGGAAGAGAAAAAATAATCAGCTACAATATAGAAGTCAGGGACTTGTCGGGAAGCAGTAAATCTGAAATTTTCGGTTATTGTACAGATATTACCCATAAGCGGGATGCTGAAAATTACTTGAAATTACAATCACAGATTCTGGCACAGGTTGATGATCCTATTTTTGTTACGGATATTAATTGGAATGTCATATACCTTAATAAAGCGGCGAAACAGGAATGTAATTTAGGACACAAAGATAAATTTCATGGTTTGCTTTTTGCACTTTTTGATTTTCTATCTGAGGATATTCAAGTCATACAATCTGAAATTTTGAGGCTGCACGGCACAGATGTTTATAAAAGAGAGCTAAACCTAAAGCCCTTGAATGGCATCGTTCAACCTTATGATATTACCGTACAGGCATTCTTGAATGACGAAGGGAAAAGGCTTGGTTACTCTTTCCTGATAAGGAACCTTTCGGTGTTGCAAAAACAAGAGGCACTTGCAAAAAGGGCCAAAATGGTGGTAGAAAACAGTCCTGCCGTATTATTTACTGTAGATCCAAACGACAATTTTAAAATACTTTATATATCTGAAAACATCAAGCAATTTGGATATCAGGCCCAAGAGTTGATTGGTAAAAAGAACATACTGGAATTTGTCCACCCTCATGACGTAGAAGAATTGCTGGATTTTCACCTTAAGGAGCAGGACGATAAAGGTATTCCTGCCTACTCTGGTGAATATCGATTGCGTAAAATTACAGGTGAGTACCGTTGGGTAGAAGACAAATCCAGGGAAATTTTGGATCAAGAAGGCAGGGTTGTTTTGCATGAGGGTATACTTCAGGATATTACCGATAGGAAAAAGACCAGAGAAGAAATAATCAGAAGCCAGGAAAGATACAGGGTTTTAGCAGCCAATATTCCTTTTATAAGTGTTTTCCTGATCGATAAAGACCTGCGATACATCGTTGCCCAAGGTTCTACATTAAAGGATTGGGGGATGAAGCCTTCAGATTTTGAAGGTAAAACTCTATCAGAAGTTCACAGGGGCAATTTAAGTGAAATAGAGCCAGCTGTCATTGAAGCACTGCATGATAATAAAGGGGTCAATAAAGTACTTGTATTCAGGAGGAGGTATTATGAGATGACTATCAAGCCCATCATGCATGGGGAAGAAGTAGAATATGCATTGGGTATATTGAGAGACATCAATGAAGAATACAAGGCGAAAGAAAACCTTCAAAAAAGTGAAGAGAAGTACCGTAGGCTTGTAGAGGAATCCACAGAAATCATTTTCTCATTGAATCCTGATTTTTCGATAACTTATATTTCGCCTAACGTCAAACAGTTTCTTGGGTATGAACTTACAGAGGTACTTGACCGAAAATTGACCGATTTTCTGCACGAAAGTGACAATTCAGAACTTGAAGAAATGGCCAGAAATCCACTTCAGTTTTTGGAGCAAAATCAGTATTTGGAATTTAAGTTGCGTAGAAAAGACGGACAGTATAGAATTTTCAGTTCTAACGGAAAAATAGTTTATGGGGAAGATGGGCAAATTTCATATAACGGCATCGCAAGGGATATAACCCTCCTCAAAGAAGCCCAAAAAGAACTTTATTTGGCAAAAGAAAAGGCTGAACAGGCTTCTAAAGTCAAATCTCAGTTTTTATCTATTATGAGTCATGAAATCAGAACCCCTATGAATGCAGTGATAGGGATGGCCCATTTACTGATAGAGGATAACCCACGGCCAGATCAGTTGGAAAATTTAAAAACTTTACAGTTTTCTGCGGAGAACTTATTGGGGCTGATCAATGATATTTTGGATTTCACCAAAATTGATTCTGGGAAAGTTGAATTGGAACATGTGGATTTCGAACTGAAGAATGTGATCAATAGAATCATACATTCCTACACCTACCAGGCAAGGGAGAAAGCTTTGGACATTCTTTTCGAATATGATGAGGAAATTCCGAGTAAATTATTGGGCGATCCAGTCCGATTGGGGCAGATTGTCAATAACTTGGTGTCCAATGCAGTCAAATTTACACCCCAAGGGTTTATCCGGATAGCGCTGACAAGAATTGATGAGAACTCTGAAGAAATTGCCATAAAATTTGATTTTGAGGATACAGGTATTGGTATTCCTGAGGAAAAATTAGACTCTGTTTTTGAGGCTTTCACACAGGCCAGTGCTGAAACGACAAGGAAATTTGGCGGGACCGGATTGGGTTTAGCGATTGTTAAAAAACTGGTAGCCCTTTTTGGTGGGGATATACAAGTTATACCGAGAGAAGGTGGAGGTACCCTTTTTACTTTTGTGGTAAGATTCCAGAAAGTCAAGGTGTTTACAGATGTTCACCTCAAGCAAATCGCGGCCACAGAAAAAGACCTCCATCAGGCCAAAATATTGGTTGCTGAGGACAACTTGGTCAATCAGGTGATGATTAATAAATTTTTGATGAAATGGGGGGTAAATGAAGTTGTTATTGCTGAAAATGGAAAAGAGGCCATTAAAGAATTTGATGATAGTGACTTTCATCTGGTTTTATTGGATCTTCAAATGCCTGAAATGGATGGATTTGAAGTAGCCTCATATATCAGGGCTCATTTGGATCCACATAAAAAGAAAACACCCATCATTGCTCTGACAGCTTCTTCCTTGATAGATGTCAAGCAACAATTAGATGAAGTAGGGATGGATGACTTTATTCCAAAACCGTTCAATCCGGATAACCTTTACGCCAAGATCATCAAATATTTGAATATATAATTTTCTCATTTGAGGGTATCGTATGCGATTAAGCTTTATTTTTGAGGGGAAACACCAGCGTATGAAGTTTGTCTATTGCAGTATAGTTTTAGTTTTTTTTCAGCTTGGGGTCTTTGCACAAGAGATCAATACCAACAGGTCCACCATGTATATGACCTTTGGAAACACAGGCTCTAATCTTCGGGAGTTCAATAATATGCTGGATAACAAAGGGTTGACTCCAATGAGGAAAGGGTACAATAATTTCAATTTTGGCTATCAGGCCAGAATAAATGACTTTGTTGTCGGGATGGAACTTTCCCAAAATCCTGGATTTGGATCAAGGTTTAACGGTTATGATATTGATTTTAGAACTACTCGGTTTATGGTCAACCTTGGGTTTTCTTTTACTGAAGAGGGCAGGTTTCAGCTGATACATTACATGGCTGTGGGTTCAGGGTTTCTCAATTTCCAGATGATAAGGGAATCGGATGCACAAAATATCGATGGATTCCTTACTAACCCTGAACATGGTTTTATTCTAAGGGATGGAAACATCCATAGAAGCTCTTTGAATTTCAGGGGTTTTTTGACAGAGTTTGGATTCCACATGAGTTATGATGTTCCGATTCCCGGTCGTGATGAAGCCATGGCACTAATCGGGCAATTTGGATATTCCTTTAGCCCATTTGAAGATTCATGGAGCCAAAATGGTATTAGTTTCAGCAATATTCAGTCAGGAGCATTTCTTAGATTAGGAGTTGGTTTAACGTTACCTGATTACAGTTATTTTTATAAAGATGCGACCATTGGCGCACATTTATTGTACGGTCTTCACTTTACGAGTCCGGATGCACTCAACAGACATTTGGAAGATAATGGCTTGAGGCCATTTTCTGGGAGGCCTAATAATTGGGGATTAAAAATACTAGGATACAGCAAACAGCTACTTTATGGGGTGGATGTTTTTAATTTAGGCTATGGGGGACAAGCCTCAGCTACACAAAGCCATACCCTTAATTCAGTGAGGGTCTATGCCAATGGTGGGCTAAAGTTTTTGGATCTAAGAAATATTGAAATAGGTGCCTTGGCGGGTTTGGGATTTGGTAATCTTCGGTATACGCTGACAAGTAATGCTAAACCTGATTTTCCAAGATTGTTCGAGGAACCCGACTTTGATGGACAGCTTAGAAGCTATGGCGCAATGGGTAAACCCGAACTCTTTGTAACGTATGGATTTCCTTTATCAAAAAGGAGATTTTTTGATCTGGTTCTGGGAATGCATGCGGGCTATGAGTTGCCGCTTACCCCTTATAATTTTTTAGGGCTTCCCATGTTTAAATACATGGCAAACCCTTACCTACAGTTCAGTGTCGGTATTAGACCTTAAATGCCGAATTACTCTTCTATTTCAACAATTAGCTCAATTTCCACGGCTATATCCATGGGGAGCGCATTCATCCCTACGGCTGATCGGGCATGTTTCCCTTTTTCCCCAAAAACTTCTACCATCAAGTCTGAAAATCCATTGATTACCTGAGGTTGTTGGGTAAATTCAGGCCCACAGTTTACCATACCGAGTACTTTGACTATTCTTTTTACTTTATTCAGATCCCCCAATTCGGCTTTAAGCACAGCCAACTGGGCGATGCCGACCAATCTGGCGGCCTCGTTACCCTGATCTATAGAAAGATCTTGTCCTACTTTTCCTGTAATGTAGCTTCCATCAGGTAGACTTGGTCCCTTTCCAGCTAAGAACAATAGATTTCCCGTCCTAACCACATTGACATAGTTAGCAACGGGTTCACTGGCCTCCGGTATGATTATTCCCATTTCCTGGAGTTTTAATTCTGGATCCCAGGTGTCTTTCTGTTCAGTGATTTCATCGGAGGATGCAGGAGAGTTGCAGGCCATGACAAGCAAGCAAATAATGGTGGATAGTATAATTCTCATGTTGAAAGTTTTTAATGCACAAATTAACCCTTGAATTCTGTAAATCAAATTTTTCTTCACCGCATAAAATAGGCAAAAAGACAAGATCTGCGTTGAATTTTTGGGAATAAATTCTGAATAATTTTAGAAAAAATCAATAAAATTCAAGATTAGGCCTTACCTTTGAACTTGCTTATCGAGAAAGACCGAGGGATGGGCCCTACGACGTCTTAGCAACCTGAATACAAGGTGCTAATTCCCCTTCCGGAAATGCCGGAAAAAGATGAGCGGTTGATTCAACTTTTATCTTCCGGTTCTGCTCGTATAAGCTTTTTGATTGAAAATATGAACAAAAGAACAGAACAATTACTAGCCTTAGCTAAGCAAAAAGTGTTGATTTTAGATGGTGCCATGGGTACCATGATTCAGCGCTATAAATTATCTGAAGAGGATTTTAGAACAGCCGATTTGGCGTCACATCCCAAACCTTTGAAAGGGAATAATGACTTGCTTTCTCTTTCAAGACCGGAAATTATTAAAGAAATCCATGCAGCCTATTTTGAAGCTGGAGCTGATATTATCGAAACCAATACATTCTCCGGTACCTCAATTGCTCAGGAAGATTATGGCTTGCAGCATTTGGCTTATGATATCAACTTTTACTCGGCTAAAATTGCGAGAGAAGTTGCAGATGAGTTTACGACAAAGAATCCGGCAAGACCTCGATTTGTAGCAGGTGCTTTGGGTCCGACCAATCGTACAGCGTCCATTTCACCAGATGTCAATGACCCCGGATACAGAGCGATTACCTTTGATCAATTGGTGGCCGCTTATGAGGAGCAAGTAAGAGGCTTATTGGATGGGGGAGCTGATATCTTATTGGTAGAAACGATCTTTGATACCTTGAATGCAAAAGCTGCTCTTTTTGCTATCCAAGAGGTTTTTGAAGAAAGGAATATTCCTTTGAATCCAGAAGAAGGAGGAGTGCCTGTAATGATTTCAGGTACAATCACAGATGCTTCCGGTAGGACTCTTTCAGGTCAGACTACAGAAGCATTTTTGATTTCAGTCTCTCATGTTCCTTTGTTCTCAGTTGGTTTAAATTGTGCCTTGGGAGCCAAAGAGTTGAGGCCATATTTGAAAGTGTTAGCTGAAAATGCACCTTTTTTGGTATCAGCCTATCCAAATGCAGGTTTGCCCAATGAATTTGGTCAATACGATCAGGGAGCTTCAGAAATGGCAGATCAAATTGAAGTGTTTTTGAAAGAGGGTTATGTAAATATCCTAGGTGGTTGCTGTGGGACTACGCCTGACCATATCCGTGCAATAGCAGAAATTGCAGGAAGATACACTCCAAGAGTTAGAGAATTTGAAGTAAGTAGCGATGAGTAAGATACGTCATAGTGAAGTGTTAAAATTATCGGGTTTAGAGCCCTTGGTCTTCACACCTGAGATCAATTTTGTCAACGTGGGGGAGCGGACCAATGTGACAGGTTCCAAGAAGTTTGCCCGATTGATCTTGAATGGTCAATTTGATGAAGCATTGGATGTAGCTTTGGATCAGGTAAGGGGAGGAGCGCAAGTATTGGATGTGTGTATGGATGAGGGGATGTTGGATGGAGTGGCAGCCATGACCCGATTTTTGAACTTGATAGCGTCTGAACCGGAAATCAGCCGTACTCCAATCATGATAGACTCTTCCCGATGGGAAATTATTGTCGCAGGCTTGAAATGTGTCCAAGGTAAAAGCATTGTCAACTCCATCAGTTTGAAGAATGGAGAGGAAGAGTTTATTCATCAGGCTAAAACCATCAAAAAGTTTGGCGCCGCTGTAGTGGTGATGGCTTTTGATGAACATGGACAAGCAGATACTTATGAGCGAAGAATAGAGATTTGCAAGCGCAGTTATGATATCTTGGTGGATGTGGTGAAATTCAATCCTCACGACATCATTTTTGATCCAAATATTTTCCCGGTAGCTACAGGGATGGAAGAGCATAGAAGAAATGCTTTGGATTTTTTCTTGGCTACGCAATGGATTAAACAAAACCTTCCCGGAGCAAAAGTGAGTGGGGGTGTGAGTAATGTAAGTTTCTCTTTCCGTGGCAATGACCGCGTTAGGGAAGCCATGCATGCGGCATTCTTATATCATGCGATCAAGCATGGAATGGATATGGGTATCGTCAACCCTACCATGTTGGAAGTCTACGATGATATTCCCAAAGATCTCTTGGAAAAAGTAGAGGATGTATTGTTCGACAGGCACGAGGGGGCAACAGAGGCCTTATTGGAATTTGCTGAGACCGTGAAATCTGCGGGCAAAAAAGAGGTGGTCAATGAAGCCTGGCGTTCGGATGCGGTTGAAAAACGGATTGAGCATGCTTTAGTAAAAGGCATCATTGACTTTGTGATAGAGGATACGGAAGAAGCCCGATTGAAATACCAAAATCCATTGAAAGTCATTGAAGGTCCTTTGATGGATGGCATGAACGTGGTAGGAGACTTGTTTGGGGAAGGAAAAATGTTTTTGCCACAAGTGGTGAAATCTGCCCGGGTTATGAAAAAAGCGGTGGCTTACTTGGAACCCTTTATGCCACAAGTGGGTGATGCCGATTTCAATGCTGAACAGAGTAGTGTCAAGAAAATTTTGCTAGCCACGGTTAAAGGGGATGTGCATGATATCGGTAAAAATATTGTAGGGGTGGTTTTGGCATGTAATAGCTATCATATCATTGATTTAGGAGTCATGGTCGAGGCCCAAAAAATCATTGATGAAGCCATCAAAAATAAGGTAGATATCATTGGGCTTTCCGGTTTGATTACACCTTCACTAGATGAAATGGTCAATGTGGCTTCTGAAATGGAACGGCAAGGGTTGAAAATCCCTTTGTTGATCGGTGGGGCGACGACATCCAGAATTCATACTGCGGTTAAAATAGATCCAGTTTACTCAGGAACAGTAATCCATGTGACAGATGCATCCAAGTCCGTACCAATTGCGGGGGAATCTATTGCTGAAGAAACTCGAGAAGCATATCATTTGCAAATAAAAGAAACCTATAGGCAATTACGGATAGAACACGAAGCCAAGCAGCAGGTCAAGCAGTTGGTAAGTTATGAGGAAGCTAAAGCCAACCCTGTGTTTATTGATTGGGATCATTATGTACCTGTCAAACCTATCCAAACTGGAGTTACGGTATTGGAAGATTTGGATTTGAACATTTTGAGAAATTACATTGATTGGACGCCGTTTTTCAGTACTTGGATGTTGTCTGGTAAGTATCCGAAAATTTTGGAAGATCCCGTAGTGGGGGCAGAAGCGACACGATTATATCAGGAAGCTAATAGCATGTTGGAACAGATTATTGCTGAAAATTGGCTAAGTGCTAAAGCAGTAGTTGGATTATTTCCAGTAAAGCGGGCAGGTGATGATGTAACGATTATTTCCCCTGAAAAAGAGCTTAGCTTTCATTTCCTGCGACAGCAAGGCAAAAAAGGAAAAGGAGTGCCCAATCGATCTTTGGCGGACTACTTGCATCCGGAAAAAGAAGATTTCATGGGAGGTTTTGCGGTTACTGCTGGCTGGGGAATCGAACAAAAACTGGAAGAGTTTCAAGCTGCACATGATGATTATCACGATATCATGCTCAAGGCCTTGGCAGATAGATTAGCAGAGGCTGGTGCGGAATATTTGCATGAGTTGGTCCGAAAAGAGCTGTGGGGATATGCGCAGACAGAAAACTTGGACAATGAATCGCTTATCAAAGAGGCTTATACAGGTATAAGACCTGCACCTGGTTATCCTGCCTGTCCGGAGCATTCTGAAAAGCGTACCTTATTTGAACTCTTGGATGTAGAAAAACACACGGGAATCACCTTGACGGATTCCTTTGCCATGTATCCAACCTCTTCCGTTTCTGGATTTTATTTTGGACATCCGGAGAGTAAGTACTTTGGGTTAGGAAAAATCGGAGAAGATCAAGTAGCAGACTATGCCAAAAGAAAGGGTGTATCTCTCGCTCAAGCAGAAAAATGGTTATCCCCAAATCTGGCTTATAATCCATCTCAACAACCTATTGAAAGTTAATCAAGACCTATGAAAATTACTGAATATATTGCTCAGGCTGAAAAGACCCTTTTTTCATTTGAAATTTTGCCTCCACTGAAAGGGCAGAGTATGCAAGATTTGTGTGATGGTATTGCACCATTAATGGAATTTAAGCCACCTTTTGTGGATGTAACCTATCATAGAGAGGAATTTATCTATAAAAAGCATCCTAATGGGTTGCTAGAGCGTGTGGCCACCAAAAAAAGACCGGGTACTGTTGGAATTTGTGCGGCGATTATGAACCGCTTTCATGTAGATGCGGTGCCTCATTTGCTATGTGGAGGTTTTACCAAAGAGGAAACGGAGAATGCCTTGATTGATCTGAATTTTATTGGCGTTCAAAATATATTGGCCTTACGTGGAGATGCCCCTAAAAGTGAAAACAAGTTTATTCCTGAGCCAGGAGGACATACATATACCAAGGATTTGGTGAAGCAAATTGTAGGTATGAATCATGGAAAGTACCTTCATGAAGAGACGGAAACTAGTTTCCATACTGATTTTTGTGTGGGTGTAGGAGGGTATCCAGAAAAACACTTTGAAGCGCCAAGTTTGCGTACTGATCTTAAATACCTAAAAGAAAAAATCGATGCTGGAGCAGAATATATCGTCACGCAAATGTTTTTCGATAATGAAAAGTTTTATGAGTTTGTCAGAAAAGTGCGTGAGATGGGGATCGATGTACCAATCATTCCAGGATTGAAACCCATAACAACTTTGGGACAAATCAGTATGTTGCCGCGTACCTTCTTTATTGACATGCCAGATGCATTGATGGATGAATTGGAAAAATGTAAAACCAATGCGGATGTGAAGCAAGTGGGAATTGAATGGGCTATCCATCAAAGTAAAGATCTGATCAATAATGGGATTCAAGTTTTGCATTACTATACCATGAGTAAGGCGGAGGCCACCTATAGGATTGCAAAAGAGGTGTTTTGATTTGGAATTGACGTCCCCGTCGTCCGGAGTTTTTAACTCCGGACTGCTGAATTTTGTGCTTATAGCTCATCTTTTTTTGAGGAGATGGGAGTATTTGAGTTTGAAAACTCACTGTTTAGCGGTCCCGCGTTCGGAAACGCGGGACAACGTTTACGTTTCTTCTTGAATTTTCGGAATAATTGGAATGGGCGTCTCCGTTGTCCAGAGTTTTTAACTCTGGACTGCTGAATTTTGAGCTTTCAGCTCAACTTTTTAAATACTAGCTTGAGTTTTTAAAGTTTAGTTTTTAAATTCGGGAGTATTTTTAAACTTGATTTTTATGACGAAACCCTATCAAATAAGTGATCAAAATGGTGTACAGTTTCTGACCATTACAGTGGTTGATTGGTTAGATGCTTTTCAAGAAAGGAATTTAAGGAAATAATAGTAAGCAGCCTTAATTTTTGTATAATGAACAAAGGACTTGAAATTTTTGCTTGGTGTTTAATGTCAAATCATTTGCACATATTATGTAGGGCCAAAGAGCCGTTCAAGCTGAGTGATATCATGAGGGATTTTAAAAGATATAATGCTCAACTGATTTTAAAGGCTATTGAAAAAGAGTCAGGAGAATCCAGAAGCAAATGGATGTTGAATCGTTTTCGCTTTCGCGGCAACTTGTTGAAAAGGAATGAAAAGTATAAATTTTGGGAAGATGGTGTCCATGCGATTAATATAGTAAGCGGTTATTTTTTTGAGCAAAAACTTTATTATATCCATCAAAATCCTGTAAGAGCACAAATTGTAGAAGAAGACTGGCATTATCTACACAGTTCTGCAAGGGATTATTGCGGGATCAAGGGTTTGGTAGAGGTGTCTGTATATTGATTGTTGAGTTGAAAACTCACTGCTCAGGCGTCCCGCATTCGGAAATGCGGGACAACGTATACGTTTATTATTCAATTTTCGGAATTATTGGAATGGGCGTCTCCGTTGTCTGGAGTTTTTCAACTCTGGACTTTGGGTATTGAGCTTTCAGCTCTTTTTTTGAGGAGATGGGAGTGTTTGAGCTTGAAAACTCACTGTTTAGCGGTGCCGCGTTCGGAAACGCGTGACAACGATAATTGCAGTAATGTTTGTTTTGTGTTATATTGGAATCAAAGTAAAGTAGTTATGAAGCCTTCAAAGCTCTTTTTTTATTTTTGGTGATTTTGATGGGGCTTATTCCCTTGTCTTGCGATCTGTTTTGTTATGATTCATGTGGATGTGGAAAGCTTCCTCCTACAAAGAATTTTGTGATCGATGCGATGAGGGTTGATATAGTTGCCAATAATCAACTTGCCGATCCTGCCCAGGAATATTTGGTGGAAGAATTGTTCCTTAGGGTTTGGCCTGATGAGGTGACCTATGCCAGTGTCAACACCCATACGAAGACTTTTTCCTTCATTTCTTCCGGATTTGCCTGTGATCCGATTCCTCCAGGCTCAGCACATCCGTTAAAAGCTATTAAAATCTCCACCAATCAAGGTTTCGAATGGAAAGGACGAACGATTGAACCCGCAGAAGAAATTACTGACCTTTTCCGGGTTGCCGGTTTTGCTTCGGATCCATCTTTAGACTATTTACTCCAATACCGGTTTAATTTTTTAGGTCAGGAACCCTTGCAGATTCGATTAATAGATCAACCTGACATAGCAACTGCCATGGATATCAATTTGGAACTTACTTTAAGCGACGATCGGGCGTTTTTATTTGAAGGGTTGAAATTTAAGGTTCGATAGTCATTAAGCATTCGCTAAGGTTCCAGCTTATCAAGTATTTCAGCAAGTTGTTTGGAAAGGTTTTTTCTGGAATAATTCTCGATTAAGTTTTGGTTTCTCGGTTTTTCAGCGGGTTTAAAATTATGTAAAAATGTAATGATTTTATCCTGTTGGTCTTGGGAGAAGACTTTCCCTGCCTGTATTTGATTGATAATGGTGGCCGCATCTCCCTCAGGATCTCCCAATCCAAGGATCATTTTCCCACTAGCCATATATTCAAACAATTTCCCAGGTATATTTCCTTGAGCATTTTTGGTAGTAGTCAATATCAACAATAGGATGTCAGCAGCTTGGTAATACTCAAATACCTCCTTATGGGAGACATAGCCAACAAACTCCACATGGTCTACAAGCCAAGCATCCTCTTTTACGTATTCTTCAACATTGATAGAGACTTTGCCAACAAACCTTAGGCGAACTGTTTTCGAAGAATTTTCGAAGGCTTTTTTGAAAGCCTCCAAAAAGGGGAGAGGATTACGAATTGCATCAATTACTCCAGAATACACAATTTCAATATCCTTTTCCTTTAATCCTCTATCCGATAACTCTTTAGGGAAATCATCTGCATCAAAACCATTGGTCAATAAGTTGATTTCTCGCTTGGCCAAAGTCTGCAATTCCAGCTGAAATGTTGGACTGATCGTAGTGATGGCATTGGCTTGTTTTAAAACTCTTTTTTCCAAAGTCTGATGGCGCTTGCGAACCCAGGAAAGCATAGGAAGGGTATCCAAAAATTCCCAAGTAGACCAAGGATCTCTGAAATCAGCCAGCCAAGGTATGCCGGTTTTTTCATGTAATTGTAGTCCGATCAGGTGCATGCTATGGGGAGGACCTGTAGTGATAACGGCTTGATAGTTTCCTTTTCCAATGGCTTCTTCCAAAAAGGCAACCGAAGGTTTGACCCAAAACACCCTGGGATCAGGGATAAGTAGATTGGCCCTTAACCAAATGCTAAGCCGGTCCAAAAATGATTTTTCTTTTTTTCTAAAATCTTGGCTGGATCTCCTGAAGGGGCTCCTTTGAGTTTACGGAAAACCCCATAAGGTTCCCAGATAGGGAATTTGATCACCTCCAATTGAGGAGAAATATCTTTTTCCAAGGAGAGATCTTGCAACTCAAAATCGGGATTTTCAGGAGTAAAAATCACTGGTTCCCAGCCAAAATCGGGCAGATACTTGGCAAACTTGAGCCATCGTTGAACCCCAGACCCTGCGGAAGGAGGCCAATAATAGGTGATGATTAGAACAGGTCGAAGGCTCAAACTTTTATCTTTTTTGTAAATGCTTCAGGATTAAGATATGGAAACAGGCAAATTTCTAAAGTAGACTTACCAAAGGTGGTGGATGTCAGCTTTGAAGTATTTTTCATAGACTGTCCGGACGGCTTCCATTTGTTCAGCACCTATGGTTGGTAACTCCATGGCATGTAGGTTCGCACTCACCTGTTCAACTTTCGAAGCACCTGGGATTACCGTACTGACCTGAGGAAACATCAATATCCATCGAATGGCCCAAGCAGACAAGGGTTCATTGCCTTTGAAGATTTCCTTGAGTTCTTCTACTGCTTGCAAACCTTTTTGGTAATCAATGCCGGAAAAGGTTTCTCCTTTATCAAATGCTTCTCCGTTTCTGTTGAAAGTTCTATGGTCTTGAGGGTCAAAAACAGAAGAAGTAGAGAGTTTCCCTGTCAGCAAACCACTTGCCAATGGCACTCTTGCAATGATGCCATAATTTTCTATGTTGGGATGCGTGAAGAGTTGCTCGGCCGGTTTATGTCGAAACATGTTGAAAATGATCTGAATGCTGGAAACAATGTCATATTTCATGGCAGCAATGGCTTCATCCACCAATTCCACGCTTACCCCCATGGCTTGAATTTTGCCTTCTGCTTTCAATTTCTCAAACTCCTCAAATATTTCATTTCTTTGGTAAACTGGGGTTGGGGGACAGTGAAGTTGTATCAGATCGATGGTTTCCAGGCCCATATTTTTCAAGGAACTTTCTACATATCTCCTTAAAACCTCCGGGCTGTATCCTTCATTGATGTGAGGCTGTATTTGTCTACCGCATTTGGTAGCTACATAGATTTTTTCCTTTCTTTCCCGGACAACTTTTCCCACAGCTTTTTCACTTAAGCCACCATCATAGACATCGGCCGTATCTATGAAGTTGATTCCATTGTCTATGGCGGAATGTATGATTTTGTGAGCCGTATTTTCATCGAAAGATCCTCCCCATCCACCGCCTACCTGCCAAGTTCCTAAAGCAACTTCCGAAATATTCCAGCCTGTTTTACCGAATTTTCTAAATTTCATACCTATGCTTTTATGATTGTGCTATTTCAAGAGGCAATTTAAATGTTTATATTTAATGCCTTTAACAAAACTTACATGAAATCCCGAAGAAAATTTCTACAAACCTTAACCGTAGCGGGAGCTGCGGCTACTTTACCAATTCAACTTATGGCAGAGCAAGCGAAGAACCAAAAAATGATTCACCAGGTGTTTTTCTGGTTAAATGACGGCGTGGATGTTCAAGATTTCATCAAGGAGGCTTCGACCTTGGGCAAATGTAAATCCGTGGACAAATTTTATATAGGAACTCCAGCTCCTACAGAGGCTAGAGATGTAGTGGATCACAGTTATCAAGTGGCATGTACTTTGTTCTTTAAAAGTATTGAAGATCAAAATGCCTATCAGGTAGATCCACTGCATTTGAAATTTATAGAAAGAAATTCAAACAAATGGTCTGCTGTGAAAGTATATGATTTTGTAGTATGAATCTTTTAAGTAATGACCTTGTTTATAAGGTTAAAGTTAGCGTACAGTATATGCAGAAATTAAGATTAAACCTCTTGGGAGTATTATTGGTCTTGGTCATCTTCTTCCCATCCTGTAATCCGGAAACGGATGATGTGGAACCAATGCAGGTAGAGGAAGTGGTAAAAAGAGCCATTTTCCAGAGCATGCGGGAGTGGTATTATTGGACCAATGAGTTGCCGGCAACACTGAACGTTTCCCAATTTTCCAGTAATGAGGATTTGTTGGATAATCTCAGGTTCAGGCCTTTAGATAGGTGGTCTTACCTGACCACAAGAGCCCAATTTAATGCCGCTTTTACAGGTCAGGCGAGCGGTGTGCATGGGTTTAGTTTTGCATTTGATGAAAATGAGCGGCTTTTTGTAGCCTTCGTTTTTGATGCTGGCCCTGCAGGGCAAGATGGATGGCAAAGAGGTTGGGAGTTTTTAGAAATTAACGGTCGTTCGATATCATCATATAAAAATTCAAATGGAAGTTATTCCTTTGATTTAGGGCCTAATACCATAGGGGTTCAAAATACGTTTAAGTTTAGGCTGCCGGATGGCTCAGAGAAGACAAGCACCATTGGAAAAGCTGCTTTTCAAACCAATTCTGTTTTGCATAAAGATGTTTATGAAATGGAAGGGAAGCGTATAGGACACCTTGTTTATCAAAGTTTCAGGGCTACTGACGGATTGACACCAACAAGGAGTCAAGAAGTAGAAGATGCTTTTGCCTTTTTTGAATCCGAGGGTATTGATGACCTGATCATCGATTTAAGGTATAACGGCGGAGGTTCGGTTGCCGTAACAGAGCAAATATTAAATTACTTGGCACCTTCCGCGGCTTCTGGCAGACCAATGTATACGAATCGACATAATCCAAATAAATTCTCCAATAACAGGACGGTCAATTTCAATAAAAGAGGGACATTAGAATTAAATGAACTTGTTTTTATTACTTCTAGGAGTTCCGCTTCCGCTTCAGAGCTTTTGATTAACTGCCTTGAGCCTTATATGGACCTTGTTTTGATTGGGGATGATACCTTTGGAAAGCCAGTGGGCTCGTTTCCGCTTTCCAGTTTTAACAGGGTGTTGGCAGATAATAATGTAGAATTAGTGCCAATCACTTTTGCCATTGCCAATGCTGAGGGAAGGGCAGATTATTTTGATGGATTTCCAGCTGACGTTAGAGTTGGAGATGATCCAGCTAGAAATTGGCCTGATTTCAATGAAAGGAGATTGGCCGCAGCGCTGAATTACCTTACTGGAGGTTCACTTTCAGCGAGAATGACTGACAGCTATTATAAGCCGGTTTGGGAAATGATCGATGCTTTCGAAGGCTTGCAAAAAGAATTTCCTATGTATTGATTATTGATAGTAAAAAAATGGGGG
>NZ_AMGM01000008.1 GCF_000298295.1 Cecembia lonarensis LW9 | reverse complement strand
ATTTACATTTAAAATGATCACAATTGAAATTAAGCGGTAACCAAACTAATGATATCTTCACTGGTTGGTTTTACAGAGGAAGGGAAGAATTTCAACAATTTACCATTTTCATCTATAAAGTATTTGCAAAAATTCCAGCTTGGCTCTTTATCATTCCATCCATTCAAATCCTTGTCAGATAACCATCTGTACAATGGATGCTTATCGGCTCCCTTTACAGAAATTTTATCCATCATTTTGAAGGTAACCCCATAGTTTTCAGAGCAAAACTGAGCTATTTCCTCATTACTACCTGGTTCCTGGCCACCGAAATTATTGGCCGGGAAACCTATGATTACCACTTGATCACCATGCGCTTCATGTAGTTTTTGAAGGTCAGCATATTGTGGGGTATACCCACATTTGGAAGCAACATTCACCAATAAAAGTCTTTTTCCTTTAAATTGGGAAAAATCTACTTCCTCTCCATTGATGTCATTCATCTTAAAATCGTAAATCGACTTTTCCATAAGCAATTGTTCTAAACTGGTAATGTTTTCTGGATCCTGCTTTTGTACACTGGCAGTACAGGCAAAAGCAATGATGGCAATAACAAATAAGATTTTTTTCATAATTACATTCTGTCTGGGACTTTTATACCTAGTAACTTCATGCCTTCACGGATTGTTTGTGCAGTGAGGGCAGAAAGTGCAATTCTAAAGGATTGGATCTGGTTGTCAGATTCATTGAATATGGGTAATTCAGCATAAAAACGGTTATACTCTTTGGCCAAATCAAACATATACTGGGCGATTACAGCCGGTGAATATTCCTCTCCGGCCTGTCGGATTTTTTTCTCAAAATCATTCAACATGACGATGAGATCCCTTTCTGTACCTTCCAGTTGGTTTAAGTGTTCAAAACCGTCTTTTTGATAGTTGACACCTATCTGGTCCGCTTTTCTAAGAATCGATGCGATCCTGGCATGGGAATATTGAATAAAAGGTCCTGTGTTACCCTGAAACTCTATGGATTCCTGCGGATTGAATAACATGCGTTTTTTGGGATCCACTTTCAATAGGAAGTATTTCAGTGCCCCCAAGCCTAAGACTTCATATAGTTCTGAGGCCTGTTCTTGGGTAAAACCTTCAATTTTACCTAATTCTTTGGTATGGCTTTCTGCCGTAGCAACCATTTCCTGCATCAGGTCATCGGCATCCACTACGGTGCCTTCCCTGGATTTCATTTTGCCTGTTGGCAAGTCCACCATGCCATAAGAAAGGTGGTAAAGCCCATCCCCATAAGGTCTTCCCAATTTCCGCATGATTTTGAAAAGCACATCAAAGTGGTAATCCTGCTCGTTTCCTACCACATATACTGATTTGTCGATTTTGAAATCGTTATATTTGAGGTCACAGGTTCCCATGTCCTGTGTGATGTAAACAGAAGTACCGTCGGCCCTTAGTACGAGTTTTTCATCTAGTCCTTCTTCGCTGAGGTCTACCCATACCGATCCATTTTCCTTTTTGAAGAAAACACCTTTTTGTAATCCTTCTTCAACAATGTTTTTCCCTAATAAGTAGGTATCGGATTCATAATAATATTTATCAAAGTCCACGCCCATTTTTTTGTAAGTGGCGTCAAAACCTTGGTATACCCAACTGTTCATGGTCTTCCATAACTGTACCACTTCTTCATTTCCTGCCTCCCATAACCTGAGCATTTCCTGTGCCTCTAGCATCAAAGGCGCATTCTTTTTGGCAGTTTCCTCAGCTTCCCCATTTTCCACCAATCCTTGGATCTGCTTTTTATATTCTTTGTCAAATATTACATAATATTTGCCGGCAAGATGGTCTCCTTTAAGTCCAGATGTTTCTGGGGTTTCCCCATTACCATAATGCTTGTAAGCCACCATGGATTTACAGATATGTATTCCCCTGTCATTGACCAAGTTGCTCTTGATGACTTCATAACCATTGGCCTTCAGTATTTCAGACACGGCATAACCTAGAAAATTATTCCTCAGGTGGCCCAAATGCAGGGGTTTATTCGTGTTGGGACTTGAATACTCTACCATTACTTTTTTGCCATTGGCAGGAAGTTTAGCAAAGGATGGGTGCGTGTATAGTTTTTTGAAGATATCCAGCCAGGATGCTTTACTGACGGAGAGGTTCAAAAAGCCTTTAACCACATTGAAATCAGTCACTGGTGGACAGTTTTCTTTGAGAAATTCTCCGATTTTGTTGCCAGAGGCCTCAGGGTTGAGTTTAGTGATTTTCAAATATGGAAAAACCACAAAAGTAAAGGTGCCTTCAAAATCCTTTCTGGTAGGCTGAAGGGAAATTTCCCCTATGTTTAAGTTATGGTCAAAACAAGTTTTAAATGCCTGGTGCAGGCTAGAAATTATCTGTTCTTCTAAATTCATTTTATCTTATGCCGTGTGAGCTACAAAGATTCTATTTTTTTGTTTTACCGCCAAAGCCGCAAAGAGATGGTTTTCTCTCTTCTTGTTCATTTTTGCGTTGTTATTTTTACCGCAATGGCCGCAGAGGGATGGTTTTTACTCTTCGCGTCCATGGCGGTTTATATTTTTTACCGCCAAGGTCGCAAGGAAAAGGTTTTTACTCTTTGGGTCCATTGCGGTTTATTTTTTTTTACCGCCAAGGCCGCAGGGAGATGGTTTTTACTCTTCGCGTCCATGGCGGTTTATTTTTTTTACCGCCAAGGTCGCAAAGGGATGGTTTTTACTCTTCACGTCCATAGCGGTTTATATTTTTTTACCGCTAAGGCCGCAAGGAGATGGTTTTTACTCTTCGCGTCCATTGCGGTTTAAATTTTTTACCGCCAAGGTCGCAGGGAGATGGTCTATACTCCTCGCGTCCATAGCGGTTTATTTTTTTTACCGCTAAGGTCGCAAAGGGATGGTTTTTACTCTTCACGTCCATAGCGGTTTATATTTTTTACCGCCAAGGTCGCAAGGAAAAGGTTTTTACTCTTTGCATCCCTTGCGGTTAAAGAAAAACTAGAAATTTTCTACCAATGAGCGTGTGGTGGCTTCAAGGATATCAAAGGCATTCTCTGCCATCAAGTTCTCAGTATCCAGGGTAGGGTTCACTTCAACAATTTCCCAACAACAGACCCGTTTGTCTTTGATCAGCTCAGCATTGAGTTTCAATGCTTCTTCTACTGTCAACCCATTCGGTACAGGAGTGCCTGTTCCCACAGAAATGGAGGAATCCAGGCTGTCCACATCAAAGGATATATAAACTTGGTCGCAGTCTTTGATCAATTCAAGAGCGGACTTTGCCACTTTTTCCACGCCCAAAGCCCTAACTTCCTCTGTTGTGAAATTCTTGATGCCATACTGACGCATGAGGTAATCTTCAGGTTCCTCGGTATCCCTTACGGAAATAAAAACGATGTCTTCCGCTTTGATTTTGGGGAAGTTCCCGCCTATATTTTTGATTTTTTCCCAGTATTGAACTGTTTCCTCCATGGGTTCATTCACCTGACAGTCCAAGTTGTCAGTATGGATACACATGGCCAGTGGCATACCATGCATATTGCCTGAAGGCGTGGTGTAAGGTGTATGTAAATCGGCATGGGCATCAATCCAAATTACCCCCAGTCTTTTTTCCGGATGGGCTGCTTTGATGCCCATAATGGTGCCGGCAGCAGTGGAATGGTCTCCTGCCAATATGATGGGGAATTTCTTGTCCAATCGCAGGGATTCTATCGTGCTGTGTACATTTTTCAATACCTGATAGACCCCTTCTATGTATTTGGCTTGGGGGTGTCTATTGCCTTTCCAAAGGTAATTGTTGGCGTCTTGAACATTAATGGGATCAAAACGGGTGAAAAAGTCAGACAGTTTATCCAAACTGGCAATTTTTAAAGCATCAATGCCCAAACTGGCCCCTCTTGTACCAGCGGCAATTTCTGAGCGTACTTCTACCAATTTGATATCTCGCATCATAAGTATTTTGGGTTTATATTATTAAACAATAATCCGCGCAAAAGTAGCTATTTGGCCCGCAAGCCACAAGGAAAGCCCTGGGAATATGGTTTTTTTCTATCGGTAGGAGAATATTCTACGAAATCCTATAAATTGGAGGGTTATAATATCCCTTTTTGTGAACTTAAGTGATAAAATAGGTTGGAAAACCGCCGCAGGTCTGGTAATCGCCAACATGATTGGTACCGGCGTATTTACCAGTTTAGGGTTTCAGGTAGCTGAAAGCCAAAATACATGGAGTATCATTCTGCTTTGGGTGATTGGTGGGGTTATGGCGCTGATGGGGGCCATGGTGTATGCTGAACTGGGGACACATTTCAAGAAATCGGGTGGGGATTATATTTTTCTTTCCAGGACAATCAACCCATCAGTAGGCTACCTATATGCTTGGATTTCCCTAACCTTGGGTTTTCCTGCCCCGGTTGCGATTGCTGCCATGGCCATGGTGCAGTACTGGCAACCGTTAATAGGAGAGATGTGGAGTTTGAGTCTTGGGGTGATTTCCATCATGATGATGAGTGTTTTTCATTCCTATTCTGTCCAGCAATCGGGGACAGTTCAGAATGTTCTCACCGCCATCAAAGTCTTATTTGTTTTTGCGCTGATAGGTATTGGCGCATATTTTGCATCAACTTTAGAATCCAGTTCATTTGACTATACCACCTCTTGGACGGAAGAAATATGGAAACCTGGCTTTGCAGTTTCTTTGATCTATGTGTTTTATGCGTACACGGGTTGGAATTCGGCCGCCTATATCATTGAAGAGATCGAAGAACCAAGAAAAAATTTACCCAAAGCGCTACTAAGTGCAACCCTTTTGGTGATGTTGGTCTATGTGCTTTTGCAATTGATCTTTTTGAAGCACGCCAGTATCGATCAATTAAGTGGAAAAGTTCAGGTTGCCACTCTGGCATTTGGTAATATTTTTGGGACACAAGGGGTATTTTGGGTAAGTCTGTTTATTGGTATTCAGCTGATTGCCACCATCAGTGGATATACTTGGGTAGGACCTAGAATTACCCAGGCGATGGCCAAGGAGTTTAAGTTATGGAGCCCATTGGCCAAGACCAATTCCAGAGGAATACCCGTGAGGGCCATTTGGTTCAATACAGGAATGAGTTTTCTATTGATGTCTACAGGTTCTTTTGAAATGGTATTGCTTTATGTGGGTTTTGCCTTGCAAATGATGGGCGCTTTTACCATCTTTTCCTCTTTATTGGTAAAAAAGGTGGAAGGGTTCAAAAGTCCTTTCAAACCATGGTTACAGATCATTTACCTGATATTTACCCTTTGGGTGATGTTCTTTATGTTATATGATCGCCCTAAAGAGAGTGCGATTGGCATAGGAATCGTTTTAATTGGATATATCATTTATTTATTTGATAAAAAAAACAATACTGAACGGCCTACATGATCAAATCAAAATTACCGGATGTAGGGACCACTATTTTCACAGTGATGTCCCAATTGGCCCAGGAACATGGGGCCATTAACCTTTCTCAGGGTTTCCCAGGTTTTGACACTTATCCCTACCTGAGGGACCTGCTTGCTAAATATGTCATGGAGGGATATAATCAATATGCCCCCATGACCGGGATACCTTCCCTGAAGGAAAGGATAGCAGACAAAACCCTGAATTTACATGATGTGGCCTTTGAAGCGGAAGAGGAGGTGACTGTGGTTTCTGGTGCTACGGAAGCTTTATACGCTGCAGTTACTGCAGTTATAGAACCTGGAGATGAGGCCATCATATTAGAGCCCGCCTATGACAGCTATTCCCCTGCGGTCAGGCTAAATGGGGGAGTGCCTGTATATATTCCTTTAAATCTGCCTGATTTTTCTGTGGATTGGCAAAAGGTAAAAGATGCTATCACCGAAAAAACCAAGGTGATTATGGTGAATACGCCCCATAATCCCGGAGGTTACGTGTGGACAGCCGAAGATCTGAATCAATTGTATGCTTTGATTCAAGACCGGGAAATTTATGTCATCAGTGACGAAGTGTATGAACAAATCACCTTTGATGGGAGAAAACATTTGCCGGTATTCAGCCATCCAGGTTTGCGGGAGCGTTCATTGGTATGTGGATCATTTGGTAAAACTTTCCATGTTACCGGCTGGAAAATAGGCTATTGCCTGGCACCCAAACCACTCAGTAGGGAGTTTAGGAAAATTCACCAATTCCTCACTTTTAGTACAAGTACTCCCATGCAATATGCTTTGGCGGATTTTATGGAAAATCCCAGCAGGTATATTTTTCTGCATGAATTTTACGAGAAAAAGCGCAATCGCTTCTGCAGGGGCTTGAAAGAAACAGCATTTGAATTCATTCCTGCACAGGGAAGTTTCTTTCAGGTCGTCTCTTATGGGCATCTATCCGATGAAAAAGATACCGAAGTAGCCATCAGGATGACCAAAGAAATCGGAGTGGCCTGTATTCCGGTTTCAGCTTTTTTCCATGACCATAGAGACCCTAAACTGTTGAGGTTCTGCTTTGCCAAAGAAGACAGGGATCTGGATAAAGCCCTGGACAGGATCAAGACCTTTCGGTTTTAAACGGGAGTTAAATGGCTCATGAGGATCACTGTAGAGTGGGCCTTGACCAAATATTGCCCATTTTTGATGGGATTGGCATCCGACCAAAGGCAGATGTCATTTGGTGCTTCTGCGGCGGTGTCTATCCATACCCTCCATTTGGTTTTTCTTTGTCCAATGGTTCTTGGCAGTTCAAAACTGATATCTTCATGATAGGCATTGAAAATGTAATGCATGGCCATTTTTCGGTTGATGGAAATTACCGTAGTGGCAATGCTATGGGAATTATCTGACCAATCCGGCCGATAAAGCTTCGATCCATGCCAAGTGATCAATGGCTGATTCAGCAGATCCTTTAAACTCATGTTGAAATCTGGATGAGCCGTTTCCCTTTTCAACCTTTTTTCAATCAGAATCTTTACAAAACGCAACATGTCGGCATTTTTTTCCAGCAAGGACCAGTCAAACCAAGTTGTTTCATTGTCCTGACAGTAAGCGTTGTTATTTCCATGCTGGGTACGGCAGACTTCATCACCCATCAGGATCATGGGTGCACCCATGGAAAGTAAATTGACGACGTGGAAATTTTTGATCTGTCTCCTGCGCAAAGACAGGATATGAGGGTCCTCTGTGGGGCCTTCTACCCCAAAATTCCAGCTGAAATTTTCATTATGCCCATCCCTGTTGCCCTCATTATTGGCCAGGTTATGTTTATGGTTGTAGGAAACCAGGTCCATCAAAGTAAAACCATCATGGCAGGTGACAAAGTTGATGCTTTGTTCCGGGATCTTGTCCTTTTCTTCATAAAGGTCGGGACTACCGATCAACCGGGTCACAAAATTGCTGACTTTCCCTTCATCTCCCCTGAGGAATCCCCTTATATCATCTCGAAATCTTCCGTTCCATTCTTTCCAACTATCCCCAATAAATTTCCCTACCTGGTAAAGGCCTGCAGCATCCCAGGCTTCAGCTATGAGTTTGGTGCCTGCGAAGACAGGGTCTGATTCAATATCCCAAAGAATGGGAGGGTTTTCAATGGGATTGCCATTTTCATCACGGGAAAGAATGGAAGCCAAATCAAACCTGAATCCATCCACATGCATGTCCCTGACCCAAAAATGAAGGCTGGAAAGGATCATGCGCCTGACAATAGATTGGTTGGCGTTAAGGGTATTCCCTGTTCCTGAGTAATTCTTGTATTTGGATTTGTCACCGTTGAGCAGGTAATATACACTGTTGTCGATGCCCCGGAACGTGTAAGTGGGGCCATCTTCTTTATTTTCAGCCGTGTGGTTAAATACCACATCCAAAATAACTTCAATGCCCGCCTTGTGAAGTGCCTTGACCATATCCCTGAATTCATCCAAGACCAAAAGCGGTTGGTCTGAATCCGTACTGTAGCCTTGATGTAAAGCAAAAAAGGAAACCGGGCTATATCCCCAGTAATTGGTGAGTCCTTCGGGTGCATCCTGTACATCAAATTGAAACACAGGAAGTAGTTCTACAGCTGTTATACCTAATTCTTGGAGGTAAGGAATTTTTTCTATTAAGCCTTTGAATGTTCCTCTTTTGCCTTCTTCTACACCGGAATTTGGATGTTTTGTAAAGCCGCCTACGTGTAATTCATAAATGACATTCTGGGAAAAAGACTTTTTGGGATGTTTGTCGTTTTCCCAATCGTATTTCCCCAAGTCTGCCAAAACTGACTTCATAAAAGCAGCCTCATCATTTCCAAAAACAGACAGGGCTTTGCGGTCATAATTTTTGGGTACTGCAACAGCCTTACCATAAGGGTCAAGTATCACTTTAGAGGCATCAAACCTGTGCCCTTTTTCTGGCAGAAAAGGGCCATACATGCGGTAACCGTAATGTTGTCCGGCCCGAACTCCAGAAATAAATATGTGCCAATAATGGTAAGTTTTGTTTTTTGCTTTATCCAATTTGAAAACATGGGAAGGTTGGTGATCCTCTACATGGTCAAAAAAGAGCAGCTCAACAGCGGTGGCATGTTTGGAAAAGATAACAAAGTTGACGCCTCCTTCTTCAAATGAAGGTCCAATGGGGAAACTCTGTCCAGGACTTGCCTCAAATTTTGGGTGTAATCTATTTTTATTCAAGGGGAAAAAGTCAGTTGATTCAATTATTAAACGAATTTGGAGCGAAATCTACACATTTCAATATGAATTCATGCGAAATATAAAAGTTTTTTACAATCCCTATAAAAAAGATAGGGTAATTAGGTAATTAAAAAAACTTTTATTTTCTTTACATCGGATTTCAAATAAACAAACAATGGGACTTTCGACGGCAGCTATCGCTACTGAGCAATCACAACAAGTTTTAAGGATTCAACCTGCTGAAAAAGCAGTCTTTTCCAATAAATCAATGATCGAAGATTGGTTCCATCAATCACCTTTTTTCATGCTAAAACACCAGTCCTGTTTTGATTTCCCCAATTTTCCTGAAACCCAGAAAGTATTTCATGTGCTGTACTTTGAATGGGCTCATAATGAGGCGCAGCTTAAGGCTTTGTTCAATGGTTTGATACTATTGGGGCAATCGCATGGGATTGTGTTAGAATTTCAAAAAGAATTGAATACCTATGCATTGAAATACTATGAACATAATGATGCTAGGGCACTTGATTACCTTCAAAAAACGGAATACTATCTGTCTAAAGAATTAAGGTTCAAGCAGGTTTTGTCCTCCTACCTCATCCAGGAAAAAAGACATGAACAAAGCCAAAGCCTATTACAAAGAGAACTATTTGTTCAATAAAACAAAATCAACAAAAAACTTAGGGAAAGGGGAGAATCTTATGGGATTTTCCCCTTTTTGGTTTGATTTCCGAATATTTAAAGCAAATTTTGTGACTGGTTTAATGCTATAACCCAAACCTATACAATGAATAAATACATAGATCTCATTCAGCAGACATTTGATTTCCCTACCAAAGAGTTTCATGTAGAAAATAACGAATTACATTTCAATGGTGTGAATTTGATGGACATCATCAAAACCTATGGAACACCTTTGAAATTGACTTATTTACCAAAAATTTCAGAAAACATACAAAATGCCAAGACCTATTTTGGCAATGCCATACAGCAGCATGACTATAAGGGTAAATATACCTATTGCTACTGTACCAAATCTTCGCATTTCAGCTTTGTTTTGGATGAGGCTTTGAAAAATGATATCCATATTGAAACCTCTTCCACTTTTGATATTCCTTTAGTTAGAAATTTGTATGAACAAGGGAAAATCAACAAAGAAACCTACATCGTCTGCAATGGCTTTAAAAGAGAGCTTTACAAGCAATACATCACAGAACTATTGAATGATGGTTTTGTGAATTGTATTCCTGTGTTGGACAACCTTTCTGAGATTGATTATTATTTGGAGTATGTAAAAGTTCCCTTCCAAGTGGGTATCAGGATTGCGGCGGATGAGGAGCCGAAATTTGGATTCTATACTTCAAGACTGGGAGTACGCTATAGTGATATCGTGAAGTTGTACGAGGAAAAAATTAAAGATAACCCCAATGTAAGCCTTAAAATGCTGCATTTCTTTCTCAACTCCGGCATTAAAGACACCGCTTATTATTGGTCAGAGTTGACTAGGTTTATCCAAAAATATGTGGATTTAAAGAAAATTGCTCCTTCTTTGGATACCATGGATATTGGTGGAGGCTGGCCCATCAAGACCAATGTGTTTTTTGACTACGATTATCAGTATATGGCAGAACAGATCGTCAAAAACATCAAATGGATGTGTGCCAAAAACCATACGGATGAGCCTCATATATTTACAGAATTCGGATCCTATACCGTAGGGGAAAGTGGGGCAGTGTTGTATTCAATTTTGGATGAAAAACTCCAAAATGACAAAGAGCTATGGTACATGATTGACGGTTCCTTTATCACGCAGCTGCCGGACAGTTGGGGGCTCAACCAAAAGTACATCATGCTGGCGGTCAATAATTGGGACAATGAGTACCACAACATCAATTTGGGTGGCTTAACTTGTGACAGTATGGATTACTATAATTCAGAAGCCCATCAGTTTAATATTTACCTGCCAAAAGCGGAAGAAGGCAACAAGCAGTATATTGGCTTTTTTCATACAGGTGCCTATCAGGAATCTTTGGGAGGATACGGAGGTATTCAACATTGCCTGATTCCTGCCCCTAAGCATGTGCTGATAGACAGGGAAAAGGATGGCAGTATCAAGCATTGGCTTTTCGCACCGGAACAGAATTCAGAAAGTATGTTAAAAGTATTAGGATACTAAAAATTTAATAAGGCGTGTTTGAAAAAACACGCTTTTTTTTGAACTTTTTTCCAGTATTTCAGGTATTTATATTTGTGACTTAAGTCACATAAAACCTGAGTAACCATGAAAACCCTGATTTATTTAATATTTGTTGGCTTGTTTCTTTTGCCCATTAAAAATGGAGTGAGAATCGTTTACATAGAGGACGAACCAACAGATATCCAGGAAATGATTTTTTTTAAAAAAGAATCAAATAATCATTTGGACAGGGGAGAAAAGCTATTACATGAAGCAGAAAATGAGCTTATAGAAATTGCCAAGGAAAGAGGAGTAGAGGTAGTTGAGATATTTGTGATTGAAATGCAACATGGTGAGATCCCAACCGAGTCCCAATTTGGGAAAAGAGGTTATGTCTCTCTTTGGGTTTCCTTAAAAAATCACAATAATTAATGGTTTAATTTAACATTGTAATGATGTTTTCTCCTTTGCTTAAAATTTAATTTTGTATCCACTTCTCTTGTGTGGCAGAATTGTTATTTAGTTTTAAATAATTTTATTGGACTGAATTAAATTTTGTAAATTATTGAAATTTTAAGTTTTGCCATTAATATTATATTTATTCGTTTTTAAAATGGCCAATACTTGGATTTTTTTTAGTTTTGCTACTTCTTTGAAAAATGAATTTACCCAACATGAGAAAAATTGCCCCATTAATATTTTGTTTTTTCTTTCCATTCTTGGTGGTAGCCCAAGAAAAATTCCAAGGAGAGTATACATTTAACGGGTTAAAGGGTGAAGCCATTTTTGAATTTGTCAGAGGAGAAGGAAATGCAATCATTCGTCAAGGTGAATTTAAATTTTCCCGACGTGAAAAGGATAGAGAGGATAGGACAAGGATCAATAAAACAATGGTTGAAGGTTTTTATGATGCCGATAAGAAAACCGGATTATGGGATTATTTGGATGAAATTCATTTAATTGATCTTAATGATGTTAATAATTTTCGATTAGACTACACCATTAATAGTCAACAGATTAAGTTAAAGGCAAATTATTTGGAAGGTATTCCACACGGGAAATGGGTCTTTGAAGAAAATATTTATAGTGAGGGAAAATTAAGTCCAAAATCCGAGGCAGATGAAATTCAATTTTCAGAAGGACAGATAGATGGATTCTTTCAGTATAAGTCATTTGTAGACAATAGAACACTTTTTATTCGTGGAGAAGTTTCCGATGGTGGCTTTATGAATGGGGAATGGACATTTGTTTATAAAGTCGATGGGGTTTTGATTTCGGAAGTAAGGAATTACGAAAAAGGATTTTTGATAGGATTGGTAAAAAGGGATTTATTGTCTGATGAAATATTGGAAGAGCGTGTGTTTTTTGAAGTGATCAACAAACTCAATCAAATTAACAATAAAGAGAACAAGGGATATAGGGTTTCTAATGATAAGTTTGGGATTCTTTTTAATGATGCCTTTTTGTCCAGTGACCCCGAGTTTATATCTCAAACCTCAGGAAACGCTTTTATTTCCGAATTTTTGAATAATGTATTAAGATATGATGAAAGCTATGTGAATGAAGAGGGTAACTTAATCCAATTCCCAATACACACCAGAAGGTTTGTTTATGAACTAAGCAGGTCCCAACAGAGAATAATAGAGGAGCTACCTGAAGAATATGATCGTCAAATCCGGGTTGTTAGAGATTATTCTAACCGAAATTCATTAAGGATTAACAGGCAAAGATCGGACAGTTTGGCCTTCGCCAACGCTTATTTTGAGTTTAAGGCTGAGAAATTGAAGGAGTTTGACGAATTAATGGATTTAATTAAGTCAAAAAGAATACAGTTTTTTGATGTGAATGAAATGTTCCAAAGAGGGATTCCATTTATCAGAGAAAAAGAAAGAATTGAATATACTTTTGAGGACGAAGTTAAGGTGATGGAAGTAGCATATGACCTGAGCAAGTTTGAGACTGATTTTTATGTTGGTTTATCTGACTATTTTAGACAAATGGGGGTTACCATAAGGTCGGTAAAAGGTTATGTGGATGAATCTCTTTCACAAATTGAGCGTGATGATGATTTGAGAAGCATTGAGAATCGAGTACAGTCTCAAAAAATAGTTTTGGATGAGCTTTACTTGCAATTTGAGACTCTAAATGAAGATCAGAAACAAATTATTTCTTCCGTACACACAAATATCTTGGTTAACGCATTCGAAAATATGCTCCAAGAATATGCAAGGCTCAATCTTTTTACAGATAAAAAGCAAAAAGCCAGAGTAATGGAGGATTTATTGGAGGAAATGTCCAATAACTATACTGATTTAATCGCTATACCTGAATTTAAAGTGACCCTTGATGTCTTGTACCAAGAAGAAGTTTTTAACCCTTTTACTTTTTCACGATATGATCAAAGGGCAAAACCTAGACTTTATGAAGCAGGAGAAAAGCTTTTTGATCATTATATATCTTCAATAATTAATGAACAAGACTACTCAGAAATAAGGGTTTTGATAAACAAAGTTAAAGATTTGATGATTAGAATGGAGGAATTGAGGTTTGCCGACACCAGAAGGCTTGAAAATAGAATCAATAGAAGGCTAGATGTTAAAAAAATAGAGTCCTTACTGGATCTTTAAAGGGAAATTTAATGAAATCAATATTTACTGGGTTAAGGATAGCTTTCTTTACGTTTTCTATTCTTTTCATATTTATTCCTTCGTACGCCCAAGAGGCACCATCTACTCCTCAAAGGGTAAGCCTTCCAGCTACTTCTGAAAATTGGAATGGGCTTTATCTGAAGTTGAGATTGACGGAAAAATGGTTTTGGTATCAGGAGAACCACTATAGAAGAAGAAACAGTGTTGAAAACAGAATGGATTTTATTGGTAGAATGAGCCAATTATATAATCGTTTTGGGTTTACTTATCTATTTAATGATAATTTTGAAGTGACTTTTGGTCCAACCCTAGTTTGGCAGTTTGCACCTGAAAGAGGGAATCCTGAGTATGTAGATTCTGTTTTTGACACCCGTTTTTGGCACCAATGGTTATTAACCCAAAGTGTAGGTTCGGTGAAGGTTCTCCATCAGTTCCGTTTTGAACATCGATATAAACGGGACAATAATGTCGGCGCTCAATATGAGTATACAGACCGGTGGCGCTACAAAATCACTGCTTATGTTCCATTAAATAAGCCAAGGATGGAGAATAAGACTTTCTTCATAGCCCCCTCCAATGAGTTTTTCTTCCAATCAGGAAAGGAAATCTGGAATATATTTGAAGAAAACAGGGTATATACAGCTATAGGTTATACTTATAATAATTACATGTTCTTTGGTGGTCATATGTGGACTTATGGGCCAACAAATACACCTGGTGTCTACAGAAACCGCCATATTATCCGGTTAAATGTGATGTACACCATTGATTTTCGTGATTCAAGAAGACCATTGACAAGGGATTTTGCCTTTTAACAGCTGATGATAATGAAAAGAATAGTCATTTTTGCAATATTTCTGTTTATGGGTTTTTCGGCAAAAGCTCAATATAAAGGTCAGGTTAGGTTTATTCATGCTTATGAAATAACTTCAGACAAGGGTTTTTTTGGAATGAATTTTGGTTTTGAATACTTAGCGTTCAACTATTTATCTCTTCACCCTTCTGTTACTTTTTTTACACCAGCCACTGGGAATGCTAGAGGCTTTGATATCAATGCTAGGTATTATTTAACAGAAAAGGAAAAGCAATGGTATACTTTACTTGGCTATGGTCACTATACTCGGGTATTTGAGTTTAATCCGGAAGGCATTAGAAGACATAATTCAATCAATCTTGGTGCGGGAGGGATGCTTAAATTCAGAGACGAGTTAGGAATAAATCCAGAAATAAGGTATCAACCTATGGGTAGGAATGAAGTAATCTTTAAATTAGGGATTGTTTATTTTATAAATTAGTCGGGAAATCAATATGTATAGATTCTGGCTTTAACTGTATTAAGTCTTTAATCCCTAAGTATATCAATAGTTAAAGGACTGCTTGTGAATAATTTAAATAAAAATAAAGTGTCAGTTTTTAGAGGGCCCTTTAATGGGTGTTTGCTTTTGGTTTTTCTGGTTTTCTTTTGTTCGTCTGTTCAAATTTATGCCCAAGATGCTTCAAATGAAGAGCTAACTGAAGAAGAGTTGGAAGGAAAGGAAAGTAAGTGGTCAAATCTACCTTACTTCATGGATGATTTAAAAGTAGTTATCGGATTTAACAGAAGCGGCTTATATTGGAGTGATCAATTTAGGGATTTAAGTTATGGAAGTGGTGCCCTATTTGGACTTGAAGGCTTTATTCCAATGGGTAAGATTTCCTTTTTTCATTATGGAATACACTATTCTACCAGAAATTTCTCTCACCTAAACCAAGTAACTTTCCGGACCAATCATTTGGATTTTCCGATTTTTGCCTCTTTTAGTTTACCTGAATTTAGGTCTATTGATTGGCGTTTTTTATTAGGTACTCAATTGAGTACCCGGGTTGGTGCCTCACAGTCAGGAGTATATCCTGTTGGTCCACAAGACCAGTTCCAGTTTGACACCAACGATTTCAAAAATTTTGATGGGGGGATGTTCTTTGGCCTTAGTGCTGAGAAAAATGACTTCTATTTCCGTTTAAGGTCTTATGTAGGTGTGAACAAATTGGACAGGAAAGACCAAGGTGGAATGAATGCATTTTATATAGATTTTGGTTACTTCTTGTTTAGACGATATAGGCAGTGATATGAGAGGAAAATGGATTTTGATCAGCTTATTTGCATTGCTTCAACTGGAAGGGATGGCACAAACGGCACGTTCAGTGACCAGAGATACTGTTTTCTATGATGAATTCGTGGGTACTGAAGAGTTGCGTTTACTTCCCAGAGACACCTTGGAAGTGAAGCATGGAAGGTACAGTTTTACTTCTAGGTTATTTAATTTACCGCTTTCTACCCAATTAAACAGATTGAGCATAACAGGCAATTACAAAGAAGGGAAATTTGATGGGTTATGGACCTACAAATTAGATGAATATGACCTGAGTATTAATGATGTTATTGATGGAAGAACACTTAGGCTGGATTATGGATTGGACGGTATCGAAAGGAATGCAAAATTTTTATATAAGGAGGGAATTCCTCAGGGAAGATGGGAAGTAGAGAATATCGTGATAAATAATAGTAGGAAACAAACTGCCTCTAGTGCTGCTGTTTTTCAATTTGAATCAGGGGTTGCAGTGGGGAATTTTTCTACTAAAGGGGTGATTTCTAAAACTTCTTCAGTAGGGAAGTTAAATGATGAAGGTTTTTTTGAAGGCTTGATTACCCTTCAATATGAAGAAGATGGAATTGAGACTACCGAAAGAAGGATTTATGAAAATGGTTTTTTGATCAACCTGATCAAACTGCAGCAGGATGAAGTGATTCTTGATCTGGAGTATGATGACGTGATCAAAAATTTAAAATCTTTGGAAGGAACTATAGAAAACATCAATTATACGATCAGCGAGGAAGGTTTTGGTTTACTTTTTCAAAATGGATACAATGAAACAGACCCAAAACTGACTGAACAAACGTTGGGTAATGGTGTACTGCAAAGGGTATTGGATAGAATTGGTAGGTTTGCCAATAATGCAGAGGAAGAGCGAGGCCAACCGGAATTTAAATTGACCCGAAGGTTTAAATTTGTTTATCCTGAAGAGGAGGATGAAATAATTTTAAACCTAGAACCTAGGTTAAATATCATGTTAGATGAATACAACGCATTTTTATCCAATCCAAAGTTTATTCTGAACAAGTTTAGAATCGATAGTTTGCCCTATATTTTTGGATATATTGACCATGCCAGAAAAAGAAGTCAAGACATGTTGGACGTCATAGAACTGATAAATGATGGGTATTTTGATTTTTTATATAGACCTAATTACTATCCCAATGGGTTATCTGGATTAAATAGACCTGGGGAATTCAGTTATGAATCTGAAAAAGGAGAAGAAACGGCCGTTTTTGATTTGGGAACATATTTAGACAATCCCATGGCCATGGTCAGTCAGATGGATGAGGTAAGTGAAGTATTAAGGGAACGAACCGATAAATTTCTGGAATATGCCTTTATGGAGATCAGGATATTTGATCAGCAAGCAACTATAGACAGTTTGGATAATCTCATTGTTCAGTTGAAGACCAGAAATGATGCCTTGTATTCCTTTTTTCAGACGATTCCTACAGACAGAAGTTTTGAGGAAATGCCTTTAGATTATAGGTTATATAGGGTGTTGAGCAATAACTTACTTTTAGATCTTCAAGAAAAATACTTGGATGCAGAAGAATTTGAAGAGAAAGTGAAACTCGGAGAAGAGTTGACCTGCCTTCATGCCTTATTGGAAGACAAGCATGATGATATTCTTGACTTCCAAAATATGCCATCTAGGTTGGATAAGACCTTTACCAGGTTCAGTCCCAATCCTTTCTTTGAAAGGGATATAGAAACAAAGATTTTGCCAGGCATTTACGGAAAGGGTACAGGAGTATTGTTTGAATATTACTTGGAAAATCTGTTTTCGGCAAGGACCTGTGAGCAATTAAAAAATAGAATTCAGCGAATAGAAAAGCTTGAAGAAAGATTAAAGGCATTGGCGGCAGATAGTGATAATCCGGAAGTGGGTCGTTTGGATAGGGCTTTAAGGAGGGAAAATATTCCTTCCCGAATCGAACGTCTTCTTAATCTTTAAGCTAAATCAGAGAGATGATGATCAGAAAAATATTTCTTTTAGTCGGTTTGACCCTTGTAGCTTTTTCATCTTATGGGCAGGATGAAAGAGAATTTTTGGATAACCGGATTCTTTATACCAAGTATTACATAGCAGATTTCTTTAATGATACCACCAAATGGGCTTGGGAAGCCGATGTGGTTTACAGAAGACAAAGTGAGTTGGGACAGTCAGATTTTTGGAGTGAACCTTTGAGAATCAGTATCAGACCCTGGATAGCCTATCAGTTTACCAAACTTACGAGAGTGAGTTTAAACCCCATTGGTATGTTTTATTCTGCACCAAGATTTCCCCAGGAAAGTGATTTGGACAGGCCTTTTGAAAGGGAATTGAGGACAACTTTACAGATTAACAATTATGCCTATTATGGTAGGTTCAATTTTACACACAGGTTAAGGTTTGAATCCCGATGGAGAGGGATAGATAATGAGGAGGGTGCTACACATAACTGGCGGGTTAGATACAGGATGAGAACGAGGATACCCTTAAATACAGACTATTTTTATACCAATAATACCTACTATATTTCTCAGTACTCTGAAATTCATGTAGAATTTGGTAGGGATTATGGCACGAATTATTTCTCACAGAACAGGAATTATATAGGGCTGGGTTACCGGTTCTGGGAATGGACCCGATTAGAATTGGGCTATATTTATCAGTTAAATACCAGAGGGAACAATAGGCAAATAGACGTGTCAAGAGGGCCCATGTTCTATCTTTTTATTGATATTCTTAGCAAGAACAAAAGAAGGTACAATTACAGCTTTTAAGCAGTTACTCATACGCCAATTAATAGGCTTGTTCCGCATGATCAATCCATTCTCTTTTCAGGCTTAAATACCTGCCCATGCAGTCGGCTGTCATACAACTATGAATAGGTAAAATCCCCAAAACATCTCCGACTTTAACACGGGCCAGTAAATCATCAGAGGCTTTGATGATGCCATGTTCCTGGGAAATGCTTTTGAGGAAAGAACGCTGCAAGGGAATTTCCCAGTCATTTTCATGTAGCCACACCACCTCACCAAAATTTTTACCCCCATCAGGTTCAATAAGCACATCCTTGGCCAAATGCACCCCTCCGCCATGTACCAGGATTTCTTTTCTGTCTTTTTTGATGTCCACTACTGGTACCGCAAGGGCGACGGCCACATCTTCTACTTTGCAGCTCCCTAAATTCACCTGCATCATGTCATAGAACACAAAATTACCTGGCCCCATTTCATCAATATCTCCAAAATTATCAATCACCGCACATCCCGGGGTATCTCCGGTCCTGGTTACTAGTTCAGGGTACTCTGTGCGGTATTTGTTTTTCAGCATGGATAATGCGGCCCGGGTTTGGGCATAAATACGAGCTTTGTCCGGTTCATAATAAGTATGCCCTGCATGTAAATAGAATCCTTTGAATTGGAGTACATCCCGTTTTTTGGCGGTCCGCAATATGGCTTCCATCAGGCCAAAATCACTTACTTCAACACCTGTTCTTCCATAGCCTGCATCAATTTCAATAAAAAAGCCTACAGGATTTTCCAAAGTTTCATTCAGTTCTTGCGCTACCGCTACATTGATCAGCTGCACAGATAGCCGCTGGTTTTTGGCCAAGGCATTTAATTTTTCTGCCTCCAGCGGGTTGAAAGGAAAAGCGATATGGATGTTGTCCCACCCCTGTCCGCAAAAATATTCCGCCATTTTGATGGAGGATACGGTAATTTCAGTGATGCCATAATCTTTGGCCCATTTCCCTATTTCATGGGATTGGGCGGTTTTAAAATGGGGCACCAGTTTCATGCCATGTCTTTTTGCTTTATCCGCCATCTTTTTAAGGTTGTTGCGGCAGATATCTTCATTGATCAATAAGGTGGGAGAGGTGATTTGCTTCAGATAAGACATGTGTTGCTTTGTTTAGGGATCGGAAAATAGAAATAAAGATAGACTTCCCCAAGAGGCATTTGATGGAAAGGAGTGAACATTGTACCAAGTACCAAGATCATGTACCAAGTACCAAGTATTATGTACCAAGTTCCAAGTACCATGTACTAAGTACCAAGAAATTATTTTATAAGATTAAAAAAAGAGAAAAACAAATCAGGTTGATTCATCACCTCATTCGACCAATCAAAAAGTTTGCAGTCTTTCAAAAAACCGAAGAAAAGAATTGTTTGTGTTTTTTCTCTATATTTCTATTTCAATGCAATAAACCTGAGTTAAACCTATGAAAACTATTGTAAGATGCCTTCAATTCCCTTGGATGGCAGGACTATTCCTCCTTATTTTTATTTCCTGTAAAAAATCCCCTTCTGAGCCCCTTGATTTAAGAATTAAGCAAATGGCCCATGAAGAAGTGAAGGAATTGGCAGCAACCTTAGAGGCTGCCAGTACGGCCAGCTTAAAAGAGGGCTTGAGTATGTCCATTTGGGCTGTAGATTCCCTGATCATAGACCCTATCTCCATTGATATGGACGAGGAGGGGACTTTGTATTATACCAGTTCCGGAAGATTGGGCAAGGTGGAATTTGATATCAGGGGACATCAGGACTGGGAGATTGAATCCATTGGATTGCAGTCCATTGAGGAGAAAAGGGCTTTTCTAAGAAAAGAGCTGTCTCCTGAAAGAAGTGAGTTCAATACCTGGTTGAAGGATTACAATGGTGATGGCTCCCACGATTGGCGGGACATGTTGGCAATCAAGGAGAGCGTCTACAGAGTTAAAGATACCAATGGAGATGGACTTGCAGATTGGACCCAAAAAATGATAGAAGATTTTCATGAGGAAGTTACGGATATAGCTGCAGCTGTCTTAAAATTTGAAGATGACCTTTATGTAGGGGTGGGGCCTGATTTTTGGAAATTGAAGGATAAAAACGGGGATGGCATTATAGACGAAAAAGTTTCGCTTTCCCATGGATACGGTATCCACATCGGTTTTGGGGCACATGGTATGTCAGGAGCTACAGTAGGACCTGATGGCAGGATTTACTGGGCCATCGGCGATATTGGGTTCAATGGTGTGGACCAAACCGGAAAGCAATGGAAGTACCCCAACAGAGGAGTTGTGGTCAGGGCCAATCCTGATGGTTCGGACTTTGAAGTTTTTGCCATGGGGGTGAGGAATACCCACGAATTTGTTTTTGACGATTACAACAACCTGATTTCCGTGGATAATGATGGGGACCATAGGGGTGAAAGTGAGCGCTTGGTGTATTTGGTCAATGGATCAGATACAGGTTGGCGGATCAACTGGCAGTTTGGTAAATACCGTGACCCCAATAACAACACCTATAAGGTGTGGATGGATGAAAAACTTTACATCCCACGCCATGAAGGTCAGGCGGCTTACATCACCCCATGTATCATCAATTATGTAAACGGTCCTACGGGTATGCTTTATAACCCGGGAACAGCCTTGGCACCAAGGTGGAAAAACACCTTTTTTGTTGTGGAGTTTGTAGGCAACCCGGCTAGGTCAGGGATACATGCTTTTAAACTGAAACCTAACGGTGCAACCTTTGAACTTCAGGAAACTGAAATGATTCAGAGTGGAATGCTGCCTACGGGGATTGCTTTTGGGCCTGATGGAGCGCTTTATGCCGCAGACTGGATCAACGGTTGGGGAAACAAGAATTATGGCAGGATTTGGAAGATTGAAGATGAACAAGGGAAAGATTGGGAGCTGATCAAAGAAACCCAAAGACGATTGACTTTGGATTACAAAAAAATGAGCGAAGCGGAGTTGGAAGGGCATCTATATTATGAAGACCAAAGGATAAGGAGGAAAGCCCAGTTCGAGTTGGCCAAAAGAGGAGAAAAAGGAGCTGCGATTTTTGAAAAAGTGATGAACCAAAGGGAGCATCAGCTCGCCCGGATCAATGCGATCGTTGGTATGAGCCAAATCGCCAGGCTGAAAGACATGAAATATGCAGGAAAGCTAATCCCATTGTTAAAAGATCAGGATCCTGAAATCCGGGCACAGGCAGCGAAATGGTTGGGAGACATCCGTTACGAGGAGGCTGGTCCTTCCATGCTGGCTTTGCTGGTGGATGAATATCCCAGGGCGAGATTTTTTGGGGCCGAAGCCATAGGAAGAATAGGATATGGGCCTGCTTTCCCATCTTTGGTGACTTTATTGGAAAGAAATGACAATGAGGATGCCTATATCCGCCACGCAGTGTCTTTGGCCATGTCAAGGATAGACAAAGAGGAGGAGCTGGTTGCCCTTTCCAATCACTACAGTAATGCGGTAAGGTTAGGAGCCGTTTTGGCATTGAGGAGATTAGCGCATCCTAGAATTAAGGAATTTCTCAATGATTCCGATGAGTACATTGTTACCGAGGCAGCCCGGGCGATCAATGATGATTTTTCAATTGAAGATGCGCTTCCAGAGTTGGGAAATTTGCTTGCCAAGACCAAGTTTTACAATGAGCCTTTGATAAGAAGATCCATCAATGCTAATCTAAGGGTAGGAAGCACCGAAGCCATGCAAAACCTGGTCAGTTTTATGCTGAAACCTGATGTGCCATTGACGCTGCGTCAGGAGGCCATAGATGCCTTAGGAACTTGGACCAAGCCTTCTGTTTTGGATAGGGTAGATGGAAGGTACAGGGGGGAAATTACCAGGGATGGGGCGGAAGTGCGGGCAGCATCCGCCGATGCTTTGATGGAATTGTTAGCTGGAAGGGAAGAGGCATTGAAATTAAGTGCGATTCATGCCATTGGTAGGCTTAAAATTGATGCGGCAGAGGAACGGTTATTGGCTATACTTCAGCGGGATCCCTCTTCTCAGGTCAGAATTGCTGCCCTGCAGTCCTTGGCAAAAATAGAAGCCAAAAAAACACCGGAAGCCATAGAGCGGGCCATTGCCGATGCAGATAAGGCAGTCAGGGTTTCAGGCTTGCAATTATTGGATCAATTGGATATTGATAAAAAACTGAAAGTCAACTTGCTAAGTGATATCATTGACAAAAGAACTGTAGAAGAGCAACAGGCTGCTTTACTGGCTTTGGGCAAAATTCCAGCGGAATTTTCTAAGCCTTTATTTATCAGTTTGTTGGATAAAATGGGTTCAGGCAAACTGAATGGACAGGTATTATTGGAGCTAGGGGAAGCAGTAGAAAAGAATGCCGATGGAAGCATAGCTACCGCCTATGAACAGGCCGCTGAACAGCTTTGGAAAGGAGACCTGATCGCCTCTTACCAAAGCAGTCTCGAAGGTGGAGATGTGATAAGTGGGCGACGGATATTTTTCCAGTCCCAAACGGGACAATGCATGCGCTGCCATGCCTATGACGATATGGGAGGGAATGTGGGGCCGCCAATGAATGGTATTGGGAGGAAACTGAGTAGGCAGGAGTTGTTAGAGTCATTGGTAGATCCAAGTAAGAGAATTGCACCTGGCTATGGTATAGTAACTGTGGACTTAAAAGATGGTAAAAGGGTAACAGGTATTTTGACTGAAGAAAGTGCCCAGTCCATCTTGGTAAGCAGGGGGAATTTGGCTGATACTTTGATCAGGAAGTCGGATGTGCAGGAACGGAAGAATGCCCCCTCGAGTATGCCTGATATGAAAGGAGTATTGAGTAGGCGGGAAATAAGGGATTTGGTGGCCTATTTGGCCACTTTAAAAGAGGATTATTGAAAATAAAAAAGGCTGTCTCAAATGAAGGGACAGCCTTTTTTAATTTTTTTATGGGAAAATACTACCATAAATAAATACGGTAAAAAACCTGTAATTGTACTGCAACATCAGGTGATATTAATTTTTGCTGTTTACTGTTACCTTCCATATTGGCAAAAGGGCTTATCAAGGATACTCCTTCCAGTCCTATTTCTCCATTTAGTTCAGGCAGTTCTATAAAAGCTCCAATTCTGATAGGGAAATAAACTCCTGTATTATTCCCTGTTATCGTTTCAGTGGTGAAATTATCACCTTGGTAGGTTCTGAATTCATCATTCCTAAAGGAATGGAACACCCCTAGACCTAGGCCACCATAGACTTTTATCAAGGAAGGCAAAAACCCTCTTCTGTCCGGGTTTAGAATATATATAGGCATTACGTCAGCAAAGACCATATTACCCAAAAATGCATGAGGGTAACCTGCTTCAGCAATATTACGGATTAGATTTTCTGAATAAAAATCTCCGCTACCAATTCTCTGCCAACCTAAAGTAGCTCTTATGTCAAAATGTGTATCTAAATATTGAGTATAATCTATACTTGCCGTAGGAAGTACTCTGAATTTAAAATCACTGTGGATTCCCGTATTATCTCCGTAAAGAAAAGATGGCCCTACACCTACTCCAATTTTATCAGGTCTTGCCATAGACCTTTGCGCATATGAAAGAGCCTGGAAAGTAAAAAAGAAAACTAAGGTCAAAACTACTTTATTCATGGACATATTTTTATGTTAACTTCTAAAGTTTTGGAATTATCTTTTACAAAACGCTAAAGTTTGGATCATGTTTAAAAACCTCCTAGGTATTTGGGGATGAAACAATTCAATCAATTTGGATCAAGAAATTCAAATCAATCGTAATATTAAACATTTTCAATCAGATTCTATAACAAACCTTGTTTGAATTTTATTTTTGGGTAACCTCTTCAAAAATGTTGGTCATGCTATTTTTTTCTGTTACAAACACTGCCAATGATTCCAAGGATGAGATATTTTTTTTAATGGCATTGGTCATAGTGGATACCATTGCCCCGTGAGGTACTTTTTTTTCAACCTGTCCATATAGGTAGCTTATGAGCTCCTGGTAGAAGCTTTCAATCTCCATCTGCCAGTATGGAAGCGCTTTTTGTTGTTCTGGAATTTTATAGTATTCCTCCAGTTCATCAAGTTTACCGGCAGTGAAATGTTGAAGTTTTCTCAAAATATCAAGGTCTAGCTTTTTCTCGGAATTTTTCATTTCACGGATATTAGGCACTATGTCCTTGACATTTTTTGCAGCATCTACTAGAGCCCTTATTTTGTTCATATAGCCAGTAAGTAACTTGGCTTCATTTTCAGTTAGATTTTGTTTTTGAATTTGTGCATAAAACTCGGTGATTTCATCTTCCATGAGTTTCAAATGGGTGTATTTACTCAGGGTATCGGAACCTTTGCCAAAAACTGTTAGCCATAAACTACCAGTTCTTCTTTCATCTTTTAAAAAAAGTACGTCCAAAATAAAATCCTGGGTCAGTTTAAAAATATGTTTCATTTCCTTTTCTAAGGCCCCAAATGCTATATCTACTATTTCGGGGGTAACATGTGTGATATAAACACATTTTTTGGAGGGAGCTACATCTTTGAATTTTGAGGACATGTAAATGCCAAATGGTTCTAAAATGGGGAAAAACATAGCAATGCCAATGATATTGATGGCTGTGTTTAAAAAAACCAGTTCCATTAAGGGATCGCTTATTTTCAAAGTGTTATAAGTAAAATCCACCATCGGTTCAAGAATTAAAAATGTGGTAATCCCTGCTATTCCTTTGAATATTACATTGGACCAGGCCAACCTTTTTTTATCCGGTGTACCCTTAATAGAGGCCAAAAGCAAAGTGGATGTTGTACCAATACTGGCACCAATTACCATAGAGGTAGATTGATAAATATCTATCAAATTAGCGTTTAAGGCACTCAATACAATAACAATGAGTGCTGAACTGGATTGAATTAAAGCGGTGATTATCAGGCCTATTAACAAAAAAACCCAAAGTCCAAAATGAGAATAGGACGCTAAATCTAAATGATTGGCCAGTTCTTCTATGCTGTCTTTCATGTAATCCAATCCCAAAAATAAAAGCCCAAATCCAACCAAAAATGCCCCTATGTTTTTCAAAAATGGCCTATTTTCCATAAAAAGGTAACTCAGTATTCCTATTGTCAGGAATGGAAAGGAAAGACCTGCAATATCGGCTTTAAAACCCAGTGAAGCTACAAGCCATGCGGTAACTGTTGTACCCAAATTTGCACCTAGAACTACACCCAGTGAACTTTGAAAACTGATGATGCCAGAGCTTAAAAAAGCCAAAGTAAGTAGCGTGACCAATGAGCTGCTCTGCAAGATCGCAGTAACTAGGGTACCTGATAAAATTCCTTTGAATTTAGTCCTTGTGGAGTTTTTAAGGAATCTTTTAAAAGATTTGCCAGCTAATCCTTGCAGACCACTTTCCAAATGGTACATGCCGAAAAGGAACATTCCCAATCCAGCCAAAAACAACCAAAAATCAAATTCACTCCAATTCATGCACTTTAAGAATCGATTACCTATATGCCCTGCTTAACATTAAGTTAACATGAATGTAGTTACAAGCATTCATAAATGGAAAGAATGAGATAGAAATTACTATATTTTTTTCAGAAACTCCATTTCAGTGCTGCGGCAATCAAACTTCCTGCCTCTTCAAAAATAGAACCTGAACCGCCAACAAAAAATTGACCGATCAATAAAAGGTCGAGGTTTTCAAGCACATTGCCAGTAAAGCTTGGACTGATAAAGACCGCAGGATCTGTGGGATAATAAAATCCAGCCAAACCTGCATTCAAAATGGGGGAAATGGGGTAGGTTCCCTGAACAAAAACCGAATGATCTGTAAAGGATAGATTGTCCGCTTGTAATGGTCTTGTAAGTAAAAGCACATTTTGCTCACTGCCTTTTCTTGGTTGATTATATAGATATTCTACCACCAGAAAAATACCGTTCCCAAACATATGGTCAACAGAAGTACTTACCACAAAATTACCAGCTTCTCTTCCAGGTATAGGGTTCAGGTCTCGAAAGTAACTGAATTCACCCTTGAAACCTGTATCTTTTATACTTCCTGCCCATCCAAAGCCTCCTGTCCATCGGTCTTTGAAGTATCCACTGATAAATTGCAGGTCATAACCCCGGTGGTTGAGTGAATAATAGACTGCAGCCACACTTTCTTTCTTTGTTCTGCCTGGGGCAACAGCAAATTCTATCCTGCTTAAGTCACCAGTAAAATAAGAAACCCTGATGGCATCGGTTCCGGGTCTTTCTTCATAATCGAAATCAAAGAAAGAATAGGTATTGAAAAGGTCGTTGGGATTGGAGACTAAATTAATGCCCCAATTGATGCGTTGCCTACCGATGCGTACCTGCCACTTATCGGTTCTATATTCTGTGAAAAACCTATCGATGGTACTGTGCAACATGAAATTATTGCCACTCCAAAGCACTTTGCTGATATTGAAAAAGCCAAAATCTTCTTCCAAAAAATCTTTAAAAAAAGGGAATTCCTTAACTGAACTACCTATAAAGAACCTCGTTCTCAAGCTTCCATAAGCTGTCCATTTTTCATTGAAATTGGCCCTCAAATTAAAGCGGTTGTGCAATAATTGGTCAAAAAAGGCATTCTCAAAGGATGGACTTTTCCGGTAGGAGGGAAGGTACTTGAGGTAGCCATTCAATTGATATTCCGGATAAGGAGATACTTCTTTAACTGTAAATTCCGAATCCTCTCCCAAGGATTTTTCACTTAATTTTTCAATTTGGAAATCATTTTGAAAGCCATTTTTTAAAGAATCCACCTGTAGTGCAAAACTTTGTGCAGCAACAGGCGTCACTATGGAAAAGCACAGAATCCAAGTTGGAACGATAAAAAGTAAAGTTGACTTATTTTGCTTTGACAAGGTCTTCATGTAATGCGCCGTCTACCAAGGTGACTACTCTTCTTGCCCTTTCGATGACCCGCTGGTCATGGGTGCTGAAAATAAAGGTCATGGATTCTTCCTCATTCAATTTGGCCATAATATCCAATAAGTTCATGGCAGCTTTGCTGTCCAAGTTGGCGGTGGGTTCATCTGCCAAAACGAATTTTGGCCGGGAAGCCAATGCCCTGGCCACTGCCACCCGTTGTTGCTGTCCTCCTGATAATTCTGAAGGTTTGCTGTGCAGTTTATCAGCCAAACCCACTTCCTCTAAAACCTGAAGTGCTCTTTCCCTGGTGGATTTGGGGTCTAAGTTTTGTAATTCCATGATCAAGCTGACGTTTTCCAAAGCGGTAAGGACAGGGATGAGGTTATAGGATTGGAATACAAAGCCGATATTTCTCAAGCGAAAATCTATTAGGTCTCCCTTGCGTAAGGATGCGATATTGGTACCATCGATAAATACGTCCCCACGGGTAGGGGTGTCAAGTCCTCCTATCATGTTCAATAAGGTGGTTTTTCCCGATCCAGATGGCCCCACGATGGTAGTAAATTCTCCTTCTTCAAAATCCAAACTCAGGTCCCTCAATGCATAGACGGGAATGGTATCCTCATTATAAATTTTGAAAAGCTGCTGTGTCTGTATGATAGGCATAAGTACTTGAATTATTTTCTAACTGCTTCGGCTGGGTTTAATTGTACAGCCCTTATCGCCGGGATAACTGCTGCTAAAACCGCTGTTATAGAGACCATGATAATGGTAATCCCAACATCTTTGGCTTCCAATAGGGGATAAATGATGGCATCATAGCCAAATTCTGCGAGTGCATCTGCAAAACCGGATAGATCCAAGCCCTCCTCTGCAATCAAACTGTGGATTCCCAAACCTAAAACGACTCCTATAACACCCCCGATCAAGGCAATGAATGTGGTTTCAAGGACAATCATAGCCGCGACTTTGATTTTTGTCATACCAATGGCCATCAACATGCCCAATTCCTGTACCCTTTCAAATACTGCCATCAGCATGGTATTCAATATTCCAAAAGAAAGCCCCAATAAGATGATTATCATAAAAATGTACATGATGAATCCGCCTTGTTCAACCAGAATCCTCAACTCAGGAGATAAGGCTGACCAACTTCGGATATCCACCTCTGGTAATTTTTCTGATAAAAGTGCAGCTAAATTTTCTGCTTCTTCATGGCTTTCCAGTAATATAGCGACTTGATGGTAAGCCTCATTTTCTCCCAGAAGCTCTTGCAGATCAGCTTGGTTAACATAAACATTCAGGTCATCAAAATTGGAGTCTGAGGTTCTGAAGATTCCGCTTACCCTGAATGCAGCAGAAGTAAGATCACCTTCCAGGTTTTGAAAAGTTAAAATTACCCTTCCACCCAATTGTACCCTCAATTTACGGGCATTTCGCTGTGAAATCAGTAAGGGGTTACGCATGGATTCATCAAGGTATTCCCCATCTATGATATTATACCTGAATTTACTGATGCCACCCTCTTCTTCCTTGTTGATTCCGGTAATCTTTACTCCTGAGGAATTATATCCGGAGGCCAGCATACCAAAACTGAGTGTCCTGAAAGCATAGCCTTTTATTTCTGGCATGCCCGCCAAACTTTGTCTGATCCGCTGAGGGTTTGGAAGGATCATTTTATTTTCCTGTTCCCTTAAATAATCTTTATGGTGAATTTGGATATGGGAAAGATGGTTCTGCACTAATCCATTGAAGCGCTGCATGACCAATCCCGCCACCAGTCCAAACATAAGCAAGCCTGCAGCTATCCCTAAAATAATGGCCATCATCAAGGCCATGCTTCTGCCTTTGTTTCTCCAAATGTTTTTCCAGGATAGCAATAGCAAGGTTCTCATCTTCTTAAATTTTCAAGGACAGGAAAGGTTAAGCTTCTCCAAACAGGATAAGTGGTAATGATCAAGGTAAGGATCAGCATGGTGATTCCCTGGAAGATGAAAACGGTGGGCGCCAATGAAAAAGGCAAAAAGGGTTCCATGCCATATTCTTTCACCAGGTCTGATAATCCTTCTCCTAAGGGAATGGGATTGCGGTTGAAATAAAACAACACGGGAAAACCGAGTACAATCCCAGCTCCAACGCCCAAAATACTGATCAGAATGGTTTCAATAAAGCACTGTAAGGCCAGGATATGGCGCTTCATCCCCAAGCTGACCAAGATGGCAAACTCCTTTTGTCTTTCCAGGGTCATGGTGAGCACCGTACCAAAGATGCCAAAAGCAATCACTACGTACAGGATAAACTGCATGATTCTTCCAGAGACCGCATCAAATGCCAAAGCTTTAACCAGGTCAGGCTGCAAGTCTTTCCAATGCAGGACTTGCAGTTCTGTTCCTTCCAGAAGTTTTTCAATCTCTTGTTGCACCCTAAGTGCACTTTTATCAGTGTCTGCCATGATGAGCCAATGGCTTGCTTTTCCATCCATGACAAATAACCAAGAAGCCTCCTCAAATGGCAGGTAGATCAATTGGTTGTCAAGGAATTCCATAGGATGGGAGATAATGCCTTTTATTGGGTATTTGCCCGCTGCCTGCATGCCTTGATACCCCTGACCTATAACTACCAAGGTATCATGGAGGGAGAGTGAAAGTCTTTGGGCCAGTCCGCTCCCGACCATTACCATTTGGTCATCGTTATTTAAGATTTTCCCTTCTGTCAGAAAATTTTGAAATCCATTCATACGGTTTTCCAATTCCGGTATAATGCCAATTACCAAAGCTCCTCTGGTTTCGCTTTCTCCTGCGGCAAGCACAAAAGATTCTACCCTGGGTACGGCATAGGCATGATGTCTCAAAAGCTGATTCAAAGCTTCTTCCTGACGCTTGTCCAAGTCAAAAGCAAAATCCAAAGATGGGGTTTCAAAATAGGCAGTATCCTGGATTTGGAGATAGCCTGTTCCAAAGCGAAGGGAGTTGCTGATGATTTGTTCATGCGAACCAATATTCATGGAATCCATCAAGAGGGCCAAAATGACAGCAAAAAGAATGGAACCTGCGGTAATCAGGGTTCTTCTTTTATTTCGCCAGAGATTTCTCCAAGCCAACTTAAAAATCAATATCCAGTTCATCAGCGTAAATCTTTCATCCTTTGAACAGAAAAGAAGGCTTCTTCAATAGGTCGGTCAAATTCAATATTCAGGTATCTTAGGATGGTTTTATTTCCAGGCTTGTCAGAAGGAATCATTTCCAATACGGTGGGGATTTCCCTATCATCCATTTTTTTTATATTTGATCCTATTACAGTACTGACAAGTGCTCCATATTCATCATAATTTTCTCCCCTTAATTGGAGATAGGAGTCTTTGGTGATCCAGACCAAGATTTTGCCAAAAACTACTGCGGCATCTGGTTTGGGAATCATTTCGATTTTATAACATTCCATTCCGTCAATGACTTCTGAACCAATGATGCTGTGTACATAATCATTGATGATCGAACTCTCACGGACCAAATCATCATTGGTAAAATCTGAGCCCATCCAGGACTGGGCCATCATAGACGGTGGAAGCTTGATGGTCCGTTCAATGTTGGGTACCCAATTCCAGATTTCTCTCTGCCTCTTCAAAAATGAAGTTCCCCTGTCCCTGGCAGGTGCTGTTATCAGGATCATGGAAAAATCCTGCCCCTTTGACCAACTTTTGATGCCAATGGTACGGGAGAAGCGGGGGCGGATTATTTCCATTTCCATCTCTACTATCATGGATTCACCACGCATTTTTTGATCCATAATTTCCACAATTTCCCTGGCTGTTTGAGCCGTGGAGTCTTGGATATTACCGATAATCAAGTGGGAGACAATTAGAAACACAGGAAAAAAAAACTTCATGCTGCTGACGGTTAGGAAAGCTTAAATTACGAAATCTTTCTTACCTCTTTTACTCATTTTAAAATATTTTGTAGACATTATGATACCGTTTACTGGTAAATTTTACACTTTTATATATTCTATTGTCTGTAATTTTGTTATTTTTTGTAAATGAACGAGCGTCATCATTTAGTGACTTTCCTGTAAAACTTTATTTGTTTTGTACCATGCAAGGAAATCAAAACATGAAAGAATTCGAAGTATTGTTGGTAGATGATGATCCAATTACGCATTTAATGAACCGGCACATCCTTGAAAGCATTGATCAGGATATCACCACTAAAACGTTTGATGATGGGCAGGAATTTTTAGATTATTTAAATGAAAACCATGATTCCAGTAAGTGTTTTTTTGTCTTGTTGGATTTAAACATGCCCGTGAAGAATGGGAGGGCGGTACTTCAAGAAATTCAGTATATGGATATTGCATTTGATCTGTACGTGGTAATTTTATCATCTTCCCTATTGGAGGAAGATAAAAAATTGGTTCATGAATTCCCTTTCCTCATTGATTTTTTAGAAAAACCAATGAGGAAGGAGGATATCAAGGGGTTAATCGAGCAACATATTATCCCGTGTTTTTCAAACCACTAGCTAGTGCCGTGGTAATTTCAAGCAGTTTTTTTACCAAAACCTCGGAGCGCTCCGGCTCTATGTCCTTTTCGGCCCTCCAAAGGCTGAGGTTGTCCAACTGCAGCTTGTGCAGGGCGTTTAAAGCCAAGGTTCTGCGGCGCAAATTATCCAATTGGCTGACCCTCCTTTTCTCTCTACTTTCCTCAAACATCAGGGCAATTTCGTCCAGGCTTTTTTGGTATTCTTCGAGAATGATGGTAAGGATGGTTTCTCGGGTTTCAGGATTATTAACTTTAGATGCATAGACTTTCATCCATTCCGCATCAGCATTCATCACATTGGTTTCTACCTGAATCAAAATATACCTTAGTAATGGCCAGGTATTGGCATTGGCTTTTAAAGATGCATACAACTCCGGTTCCTCCTTCTTCATCTTTTCCAGCGCAAAGCCAATCCCAAACCAGCCGGTAAGGTTGAATCTGGATTGGTTCCAGCTGAATACCCAAGGGATGGCACGGAGATCGGCAAGTGTACGGGTTCCTGTTCTCCTGGCCGGTCTGGAACCGATTTTACTCATTTCCAAAACATCTATAGGGGTGGCTTCTCCATAAAATTCCACAAAATTTGGGTGTTCCATCAAAGTTCTGTACTGGGAGAAGGCAAAATCTGCCAACCTTTGTAAAGCAGGTTCAGGGAAGGTGTGGGCTTTTTCCGGATAATCAAAAAATGCTGTTTGTAGGGTAATGCCTGAAAGCAGCATTTCGATGTTGTATACACCATTTAACAGGTTGGCGAATTGTTGGGCGATCGTTTCACCCTGAACGGTCAACTTCATTTTACCACTTAAGCTGCCTAGTGGCATACTTTCCAAAAAACGGTGATATTTTCCGCCGCCCCGGCTAATGGTGCCACCCATGCCGTGGAAAAATTGAAGATTGAGTCCATGCTCATTTCCTACATCTGTCAGCGCTTTTTCTGTCTGGTAAATGTTCCACCTACTCGCCAGTATCCCTCCATCTTTATTGCTGTCAGAATAGCCCAGCATGATTTCCTGAAGGCCTGATTTAACCCTTTGGTAGAACGGAAGCTTGAGGAAGTCCTGCATGATGGTAGAGGACTGCTTTAAGTCTTCAATGGTTTCAAAAAGAGGGGCAACCTTAAAGGCGGCAGGATCTAACCCTACTTCTCTAAAATAGAGGTATACCATCAAAATATCACTGACTTGGCGGGTCATACTGATGATAAATGTTCCTATTCCATCATTTCCGTGAAGGTCGGTGTGGTTCTTAACAGCCCGATAATACCCCAATACTTTATCTGCCTCTGGCCCAAAGGATTTTCCTACGACACCAAAGGGTCTTGGATTTTCCAATTCATTCAACATGAAGCTGAGTCTTTCTTCTTCGCTCCAAGTATTGAAAGGGGACAGATGAGGATAGGTAGTGGAAAGAATTTGCTCAAACGCCTTATCATGAAATGTGGAGTTCTGTCTGATATCCAGTTTGGCAAGGTGAAATCCGAAACACTGATTTTGTCGTTCGACAGGAAACAAAAGTTCATCCACCACCCTGTTTGCCCCTATGGCCAATAGACTTTCCCTAAGAACTTTTAGATCTTTGGCAAGGGCCTCCGGATTTTCATAGATGGGGATGTCCTCATTTGGAATTTCAGAAGCTGTATTGTCCAATTGGAGGAGTATCAGGTTGATGAACTGTCTCCAGGGTTCGTATGGATTTCTTTTTACGGCTGATAAACCATGGTTGCCAAGTTCCTTTGTTTTCTCTTCTATGCTTTCTTTGAAAAATTCAGGGATAGGGTTACGAATTTCCGAAAAGGTCATTTTGGCACCCAGATCGAATATCTGACTTCTTAACAAGTCAAGTGCATTTTTTCTGTGGGTCAACAAAGTCTCTGCTGTAATTTCCGCCGTTACGTAGGGATGTCCGTCGCGGTCTCCACCGACCCAGCTTCCAAACTGCAGAATGGGGAACTGTTCGGGGTACCTGAGCAATTCAGGGTCAAAACCCATAAGTTGCCAGCTTGCCTTTAACTGCTGATCACTTTTGGCTAAGGCCTTTGGGAATACTTTAGTAAAATAATGAACAACATTATTTCGCTCTGATTGGATAGTGGGTTTTTCCAGATAAACCTCTCCGGTTTTCCACCATCTTTCAATAAGGGCCTTTATATTTTCCCTGATGGCATTTTTTTCCAATTTGGTGAAGGAGGAATTCTCCAATTTTACCATTTGAAGATAAAGTTCCCGGTGCAGTTCGAGTACAGAGATACGTTTTGCCTCCGTAGGGTGTGCGGTCAAAACAGGAGTGAGTTCCACCTTGGATAACAGATCGGAAATTTCATTCACACTTAACCCCTTGTCTTTTAGCCGGGTGAAAGTTTCTACCCAAGAACCTCGGATTTTTATTGGCCCATCTTGCTCTGAAACTTGCCTCCTGTATTGTACTGCAGCATTTTCTTCGACAAGATTCATCAATTGCAGGTAAATACTTAATACCTGAATGTGTTTTGCTTCCAACTCTTGAATCTGCTCAGGTTTTAGGTTTCCAGATGTTTTAAGCGCCAATAAGTTGGAAAGTTCCGATTCTCCCAATTCTTCCAGGACTTCCCTAAAACATTGTGCGAGGAATTGTACATCTTGCTGAACTTTATCGAATATTGTCATTGTCACCAGGCGTTAAAAAAAGTATTACATTTCATTATGGAATTCCTAATATATTGCCAAATAATCAGATTTTAAAACAATGACTAAAACATTTTTAGAAAATTAGCCAAAAAATAACCCAAATAATTACCAATAGCATACCCAATAATTCCTACTGTAATACCAGAAATAATAATTTGTTTATTACCTAAAGCTCCTGCAATTACAGGCACAAATGGTGGAGAGCATATGAAAGAAACCGAGGTAATCATCGTGGTGTCAGCATCAATTTTAAATAGTTTACATAAGAGGACGTGGATTAAAAGAGATCCAAAAACTGCCATGCTGATGTAGCCCAGAAGGGATGGGTTGATGCCGGTAAAATTGGAAATATCCGCCAAGGAGGCCACAACCAAGCTGAATATCAGGATCAGGTACATCCCTGTCTCAAAAGTTAAAGGCAATTGATTGATTTTATCAGCATTGGAGGCGATTATTCCTAAGCTAGTAATACTTAATATCACGGTGACCATAAGGAGATTTTCAGGAAATAAAGTAGCTATGCCTAAAGAAACTCCAGCAATTCCAATAGACAATGCCAACCCCTTGATAATCACTTGTACCCGTTTTTTGGTAGTATCCGGAGCCTTAGGGTTCGTTACATGCTCAGCATTTTTGATGGATGCGATATCATTATGGAAAGGAGGTAAAAATTTACCAAACAGGTTTTTCCCCACTGTAATCAAAAAGCCCAGATAGAACACGCCTATGATCAGGTCGTAGGTATGGGTAAGTATATAAGTATTGGCGTCTACTTTCAGCATAAGCTTGAGGGAGGCCAGGTTGGGTGTGCCTCCTGTGTAGACCCCTACAAGCAAGCCGGATATTTTCCATAAGTCATCAATACTACTGTTTCTGAAAAGAAAAAAACCCAAAGTGATTGTACTTAAAACAGAAAAAAGAGCAATTATAAGAGATAACACTACTTTACCTGCCAATTTTTTCCAAGATTTTAAATTGGTGGAAAAAAGCATTAATGGAATCGCTAAGAGTACCGTAATGCTCATGAGGATATCTTTTAGCTGGTAAACCTGGAAACCGATCAGGTCATTGGCTGTTATAAGGCCTGCATCAAGCATGTTTTTCACATCCTTCACATTAGTATGGGGATGGGTAATGATTTTTTCATATAGCACTTCTCCCAATCCGGGGAGTATACCCACATTCCCTAATACCAGCCCAAAAACATAGGCGATAATGACAGATCCAATTTTATCCAGAAAAGGGTAGCGATAACATAAATATAAAATGACTGCCGGTGCAATCAGGTAGAAAATAAATAGCAGGATTAAAGTTAGATCCATATTTCAATTTTATCCCATCCAATATATGGATGAAAAAGGTAAAAATAAATAACCCATCATAAGCAATTGCATGCAAAATATTCTTCTGTATACAAAAATACATGACATTTATCTATTTTGATTGCTTGATAATTGAATAGTAATATCTTTGTCGGAATGTTATTTTGACTATAAACTCAGTAAACTTTATGGAACAAGCGTTTGTATATGTGGTTCCCTTTATGGGAATAATAGGCCTGATAGTAATGGCAATTAAATCAGCTTGGGTAACCAAGCAGGATGCAGGTGATGCTAACATGGCAGAACTCGCCGGACACATCGCCAAGGGTGCGATGGCCTTTTTAAAGGCAGAATGGAGGGTTTTGACTTACTTTGTGATCATAGCCGGTATTATCCTAGCTTGGTCAGGAACACTTATTGAAACCTCCAGTCCGGTAATTGCTGTCTCTTTTGTTATTGGTGCCTTTTTTTCTGCCCTTGCAGGTTACATTGGGATGAATATAGCCACCAAAGCCAATGTAAGAACCACCCAGGCTGCAAAAACCAGTTTGAAAAATGCCTTAAATGTGTCCTTTACGGGTGGATCTGTAATGGGTCTTGGTGTAGCAGGTTTGGCTGTTTTGGGAATGGGCTCCCTATTCATTCTATTTTACAATGTTTATGTAGTTTCCACCGGAGCCAATGTCAACGGATTGGAAATGAGCAAAGCGCTCGAAGTGCTTGCTGGGTTTTCTTTGGGTGCGGAATCCATTGCCCTTTTTGCCCGTGTAGGCGGAGGTATTTACACCAAAGCAGCTGATGTGGGTGCTGATTTAGTAGGTAAGGTGGAAGCAGGTATTCCGGAAGATGATGTCAGAAATCCTGCTACCATTGCAGATAACGTTGGGGACAATGTGGGAGACGTGGCCGGTATGGGCGCTGACCTTTTTGGATCTTATGTAGCGACTATTTTGGCTTCTATGGTATTGGGAAGAGAGATAGTATCTGCTGATAATTTTGGAGGAATTGCACCTGTCTTATTGCCATTGGTGATAGCCGGTTTGGGTCTTTTATTCTCTGTCGTAGGTACCCTGTTTGTGAAAATCAAAACTGACAATGACAGTGTTCAGGCAGCTTTGAATAAAGGTAACTGGTATTCGATTATATTAACGGTTATAGCCTCTTATTTCGTTATTGATTATATGTTTCCGGAAGGAGACTTGGTGATGATTCGTGAAGGCTCTCCTTCTTTTACAAAAATGGGTGTTTTTGGTGCCGTTTTCTTAGGATTGATTGTGGGCGCCTTGATGAGTATCATTACAGAATATTACACTGCCATTGGGAAAAAACCTGTTAACTCTATTGTACAACAGTCCTCTACAGGTCACGCCACAAATATTATTGCAGGTTTGGCTGTAGGTATGCAGTCTACCGTAATGCCTATTATTGTTTTGGCTGCGGGTATTTATGGTTCCTTCCTTTTTGCCGGTCTTTATGGTGTGGCCATTGCAGCAGCTGGAATGATGGCCACTACGGCGATGCAGTTGGCCATTGATGCTTTTGGGCCAATTGCAGATAATGCAGGGGGTATTGCAGAAATGTCCGGCCTTCCTAAAGAAGTGCGTGAAAGAACAGATATTTTGGATGCGGTAGGTAATACCACTGCAGCTACCGGAAAAGGTTTTGCGATTGCCTCTGCTGCTTTGACAGCTTTGGCTTTGTTTGCCGCTTATGTAGGTTTGGCAGGCATCAATACCATCGATATTTACAAAGCGGATGTATTGGCCGGTCTATTTATAGGGGCTATGATTCCATTTATTTTCTCCTCCTTAGCCATTGCTGCTGTGGGTCGTGCTGCCATGGATATGGTGAATGAGGTAAGGAGGCAATTCAAAGAGATTCCTGGAATTATGGAGTACAAGGCCAAGCCTGAGTATGAAAAATGTGTGGAAATTTCTACGGCTGCTTCCATTAGGGAAATGATACCTCCAGGAGCCATTGCCTTAATTTCTCCGATTATTGTGGGTTTTGCATTTGGTCCAGAAGTATTGGGCGGTATGTTGGCCGGTATCACCGTATCCGGTGTTATGATGGGTATTTTCCAAAATAATGCCGGTGGTGCTTGGGACAATGCCAAGAAATCTTTTGAAAAAGGGGTAGAGATTAACGGTAAAATGGAGTATAAGGGTTCTGAAGCCCACAAAGCCTCTGTCACAGGAGACACCGTAGGTGATCCGTTTAAAGATACTTCAGGGCCTTCCATGAATATCCTGATCAAATTGACCTCTATTGTAGCATTGATCATTGCGCCTCATATTTCTGAAGGTGATGGACATGGGCATGCTAACCTCGAAAAAGAAATCATCAAAGAGATAAAGGTTGAAGCTATCAAGGAAATCGTAAGTGTAGAAGTATTGAAAGTCGATTAATTAACCCAAAGTACAAGTATTAAGAGGCTGTCTCATAAATAGGGACAGCCTTTTTTTTTATCCTCATTTGTTCTGCGCACAATTTGCCGTGTATATTAAGTAAAGCTACACTTCCGAGAAATTTTCTTTTTACATTCATAGCTTTTGGCTATATTTTAAAATATTATTCCATTCCTATGAGAAATTTACTGATTTTAACTTTCCTGTTTTTAGTTTCATTTGGGCAAAACAATGCGCAGCGTTTCTCCATGGAACAGGTAAACTCATTTCCTTTTCCATCTGAACTTACAGCTGCTGGTCAGCAGGATAGAATAGCCTGGGCCATGAATGAAAAAGGCTTGCGTAATGTGTATGTTGCGGAGGCTCCTGATTTTAAACCCAGAAGACTCACTGATTTTACTCATGATGATGGTCAGGAAATTACCAACCTACAATACACCGCTGATGGCAATACCCTGATTTTTGTAAGGGGAGGAGAACATGGCAGCAATTGGGAGAGAAATGTTGGGATAAACCCTTCCCAAGAAATATTTATCCCAAAGGTGGAGATTTGGAAAGTCCCTTATAGTGGAGGAAAAGCCGAAAAAATTACTGAAGGAGATGATCCTGTTATTGGGGCAGACAATCACACGGTTGCCTATATTAAAAACAGACAGGTTTGGACCTTTAAATTAAACGATCCAAAGCCTGAGCAACTTTTTGAAACAAAAGGCTCGGTCAGCGAACTCAGTTGGTCCCCACAAGGGGATAAGTTATTGTTTACCATCAATAGAGGCACCCATGCTTTGGTGGGTGTATTTGACATCCAAGAAAAAAAGCTGAGTTATGTTTCCCCATCCTTTAGTAGGGATTACAGCCCTAGATGGTCCCCTGATGGGAAATTGGTAGCTTTTATCCGAAGACCAGGAGGAAAAGCGGAACCTCAGCCTATTTTGGAGCAGCGTCATAATCCTTGGGAAATTTGGACAGCAGACTTGGAGTCAGGGGAAGGGAAAATGCGGTGGAAAGCTCCTGAGACTTTGAGGGGATCTATATCCACCACACATGGTGGGGCAAACCTTCATTGGGCCACTGATAATCAGTTGGTGTATCTTTCTTATGAGGATGGTTGGCCGCATATGTATGCCATGGATGCTAATGCTGGCCCATCCCGTCAATTGACCAAAGGGAATTTTATGGTAGAGCATGTCCAATTAGCACCGGATGGTAAATCACTGCTTTTTTCTGCCAATACAGGCCCTCTGGATGATGATATTGACAGAAGGCATATCGGTAGGGTCAATATTGCAGATGGCAATTTTGAAATTTGGTCGCAAGGGGAAAGTATTGAAACCAATCCTGTGATGCTATCAAGTTCGCAATTTATCGCCTGTATTTCCTCAACTTATGCCAGGCCAATGTTGCCTACAATTCTGCAATTGAGTACAGGTCAGATGCAGGTGATTGCAGATGAGCTACTGCCCAAAGATTTTCCCTTGGCCGAAATGGTCAAGCCCAAACAGGTGATTTTTAAATCTCCGGATGGATTGGATGTACATGCCCAGATTTTTGAAAAAGAGGGGGGGGCAGATAAAAAGCCGGCTGTGTTATTCGTACATGGCGGCCCACAGCGACAAATGTTGCTCGGTTGGCATTATGGGGATTATTATTCAAATACCTATGCAATCAACCAATACTTGGCCAATATGGGCTTTGTTGTCTTGTCTGTGAATTTCAGGTTGGGTATAGGCTATGGGTATGAATTCCACAAGCCTGCCAGGACCTACTGGCAGGGGGCAGAGGAATACCTGGATGTAAAAGCTGCGGGGGAATACCTGGCAGGCTTACCCCAAGTGGATCCGGAGAGAATTGGGATTTATGGAGGTTCATATGGGGGCTATTTGACAGCTTTGGCACTGGCTAAAGATTCGGATCTATTTGCGGCAGGCGTGGACATTCATGGGGTTCATGAGCTTTCCAGAAGGCTGGAAATGCCTGATGGATTTGAAAAAGCTCCTGATTTTGAAAAAGCCCAAAGAACGGCATTCTATTCCTCTCCCTTGGCATATTTGGATACCTGGCGTTCTCCTGTACTTTTTATCCATGGTGATGATGATAGAAACGTACAGGTCAGCCAAACTACGGATCTGATCAGAAGGTTTGAAGACAGGAAAATGCCATTTGAATCCCTGATCATCCCAGATGATACCCATCATTGGATGAAGTATGGCAATTTGGTTAAAGTGAATCAGGCAACCGTAGACTTCTTAAAGAAGCATCTCCAACGGGATTGAACAGGTATCTCACTTTTCGAAATACTTTCAGGACAGGCATTTCAGTAGCATGCACATAAGTTCACGGATAAAATGGTGAGAAAGGAAAAGGTAAAAATCAGGACCCAAACCAGGTATTAATTCCTATTAAAGTTTACTGAGTCAATCTGTATTTCAGCCCAGGTCCAGTCTCCTGTTTCTAATCTCCAGGTAGCATTGCACTTACTGGGAAGCAAAACGCCTTCAAAAGCTTGATGTTCCAAAACCTCTACTATCCAATCCTTTTTTACTGCATCCGGACCACTTCCCATATACCTTTGGGTAATAAAGCGGATCAATTTACCGTCATCATCAAATTCAAATATGCCGGAACCCGAAGTATTGCCTACCTTCATGGTGGCTTCTGCCGAATGACTGTCCAATTCTTTCCATTGTATATAATCCATGATGGCAGCAGAGGGATACCAGACTATTTCTCCTAAAAATCTTTGTAAGGTAGCTTCGTTGATCTGATTGTTTTTCCCTTCATTGGCCACAGGAAATAAGGCCAGAAATTTGATCAACATTTCTCCCTCTCCCTGATAAAACCTATCCCTCCCGATAGCAAACAATAGAGGCATCATTTGTAAGTCTACAGACCAGATAAAGCTGGGGGGATTGACTGTGGAAAGCTGCTGTGCACTTGCAGCATACCAGTTTTTCTGTTCAGGGTTTAGCTTTAACCTATAAGATTGCTCTGAATAAACAGATTTTAAGGGGGCTTGGTCTACAAGCCCCGATCTGTTCAGCCATTTTTGAACAGGAGGGGGAAGGTGCATGATGGATGCAGTGCTCAGTTGGGGTACTTCTTTTATATTTTGAATATGTTCTTTGGTTTCCCTTTGGATCTTTTTTTCGAAACTGTACTGGAAGAAGGCAATGAAAGCTACCAACAAAATGATCAGATTAGGGAAACTTCCAAATTTGGCCTCTGACCATTGGGAAAAAATTAAAGCTTGAGAAATCAGTAACCCAATAAAGGCAAATATCCACCAATCTTTGTTTTCCAAATAGTAAAAAATGGCTACTGTAAGGAGCATCATGGCAACACCCAGCCAAAATAAACCAGCAGGCTTACTCACTTGAATGGGGAAATCCTTTAACTCTGCCAGTTGAAATGCCTTTGCGAAGCCTAATAAGTGGATCAAAGCATGGACTAAAACCAAAAGTATAAAGGCAAATTTCATAGCAATGAAAATGAGATTGTTAGCATCTTATATTGACCGTCAATATAGCTGATAAAGGAAAATATTTTCATGACCTTTGTCAGGTAAAACCCTGATTTAACCTTTATCTTTTGGTTTTAAAAGCTTTACCTTTAACTTAAAATTAGGTCATCATTGTCAGATTTCTTTTACTGCTGTTATGCCTTGTATCCTGTATCTCCAATAATGAAATCCAGAAAATGAATCATCCCCAAAATATCTATTTGGAAGAGGAATCAATTCTTTATTTGCCCTTCCAATTTGAAATTGATCCCATGCAACGCTTACTGTTGGTCAATTTTGAAAAAGATCCTGATGGAGAGTATATCGGATTAGAACCTCAGTATTTTGATGATGAAGCCAATGGCCGGGGGCTTTTGGTAATTGCCTGGAGGAAGGATATGCGGATAGAGGTATATCATGAAGCCGGGCTAAGGCCAGATCCAGATAAATATGATATTGCTGGAAATGGTCTTGCTGCCATGCACCAAGTGGATTTTGACAAAAGTGAATTTGAAATTTCTGGTACGGGGGTCTTGGCTGAAATTGAATTTAGGGATAAAAGCAACCGAAAGATTAAAATTCATATTGAAGAAAAGCACCCCAAAAAAAGGGAGCCCTTTGGTCTATTGGCACCGATGGGAGATGCCGCCAGTAATCCATCGGCCATGCCTTTAGTGCTTTTGCATGATTTTTATTTTGTAAGAAGGAAGCATACCCAACTGGAGGTAAGTATTGACGGAAGGAAGCACCAAGCGGATAAATTACCACTTCCTTTGGATGGTACTTGGATGTATTTTGCGAGGTATTCCCCTGATCCATTCATTGTTACCTTTAATCCTGCAACTTCTGAGGTCCTGAAACCCGTAAGACTGGATAATAGGCATTTGACATGGGATTACAATGGGAAAGCCAAGGAAATCAAATCTTTGATAGCGGAGGGTGATGGACATCAGGTAAGCCTATCCTTTGATCCCGCATTTCCTCAGTTCAATATGATCAAGCCAGGCTTGGAAGTAAAAGGATCTTTTGTGATCGCCGGGGAAAAAAGTACGGGAATCATAAAGGGTATCTATACAGTTTCCACCAAAAGAGAGGGGGTGCAGATTCTACTTCATCCTGATGGAGGCTGGATACCTAATGAAAAGAAAATATCGCTTAGGCTATTATACGCTATGGCAGGAATTTTTAGAAACTGGCCTAAAACTTACCTATGGACGGCCACGCTGCAACAGGAAGAAAATCATTGGGTAATGATTTCTTCCTGGGAGCGTTTGAAAAAATAAGTGGTTAATTATTTGGGTTATGCATTGACCAAAGCTCAGAAAAGGGTGTTAAATATCTCAGATGAGGAAATAGGCTGCTGACGCTTTACAGGTCGTAAAGGGTTTTGAAAGTTCTGTTTCAGTTCTTGCTTGTTTTGGGCTAAGGTTTGTTCTACTCTTTGAGAAAAATCCTGTAATACATTTCTGAAGTTGATGTAATGTTGGATGGCCTGATTTTTCTCAGCATCCACTCCATCTTCTAAGTTCAAATGATTTAATAACCATTGGTCTTGCAAGTAAAACCAGGTTTTTATGATTTTCTCATTGTTGCACGCATAGACTTTATCCTTTAATCCATCCAAAATCTCTAGGATTTCAATTTGTAAATCATTTGAAACATTGGATTCCAATTCTTGCCCTGTTTCCAGGGAAATCAGATTTTTTTTGATGTGATTTTGACGCGAATTATGAATTAACTCAGAAGGACTGGAAAAATTGATGTCCAGAGCAGCCGCCTTTTCCGGTAATTCTTCGATAAATTCTAAAATTTGTACATCCTGATCGCTTTGAGCAGCTAATTCCAGGTAATCCAAAGCCAGACAAACAATTTCATTATCCTCTGGTAATGAGAGTACCCACTGAAGGAAGGCATCCGTATCAATTTTTTTAGATGCTTTTATGAAAGGTTGCAGTATTCTTTTTTTGCTTTGGAGCACATGAAAAACTTCGGTATCCGTTACATAATGCTGAACAGTGGGCTGGCTTTCGGGATTTGCCTGTAATTCTTTGAATTGAAGTACAACTTTGAATCCCATCTGCGGCAATGTATTGGATAGAAATTTTATGGGATAACCATAATTATTCATAAAGGCTTTAGGGATCTGACCAAACAGCTGTAGCACCTTATCCTTTTGTTTGATGGTCTGCTGCATGAATTCATGATGACATTTTTTGGAAAGGACTGAATGGGAATAAGTTTCAGATAAAAATTCAATAGGCCCAAATTCATTGAGTTTTTTCAGGTCACAAATGACCTCTGGTGCAGCATATTCCAATAAGTCCAAAGTTACTCCAGAAAACGAAAAGCTGACTTTGAATTTACTGCCATATTCTTGGAATATTTTGGTCAACACAGCATTCAGTGGCCTATATTTTTTTTTCACCAATTTCTCGATATTGGCGTAATTGTGCATTTCACTGAAATAAGTACTATTGGTTCCAATTTCATAAAAGCGATAATTTTTTAGAACTATAGGTTGATGTGTATAAAACACCAGGCAAAGGGTTTTCATGGTCTTGTTTGGTCAAGTCTATTTGATGAAATATCAGATACGATTATCCAACGCCGATTTGTTGGAACCATTCAGCCTATTTGTTGGTGGTTTGATGAAAGTCGAAACAGTTTGTTAATTGATCTAAGTAGCTAACTTATAAGGGTAAAGGTAATTGCATATCAATGCTTATCATATGATTTCTATCATACTTTTGAAAAAAAATGATAACAGACATTAAAAAATTACCGCGCTATCGGAACTGCTCCAATTAACCTTAGAAGCTATTCCTTTCTCCTATCAACTTCATTCAACAGCACTTCCTTTATGGTTCAATTTGATCGCTTTAAAATATCTAAGCTAATAAAACATATGGAGTTTCACAGAATGCCGCTTACTGAACACTTGCTACCACATTTTCCAGTTTTTTTCTTACTTCTGTGGCCAAGGGTTCAATAGCAGGATTGCCTAAGTTACTCATGGCTGCAATCGGGTCGATGGCAGAAATTTCAATTTCTCCGGAATCCAGTTTCCTTAGACTTACATTACAGGGTAGTAGTGCACTCATATTTGGATCTATGCTGAGAACTTTATCTGCAAAAACTGGGTTACAGGCACCCAAAATGACAAAGGGAAGGTAATCTTTGTCCAGCTTTTTCTTCATAGTCGCCTGTATGTCGATTTCTGTAAGCACGCCAAACCCCTCTTCTTTTAATGCGGTTATTACTTTTTCCCTTAGTAACGGGAAATCTTGGTTTGAAACTGATTTTGTGATATGGTATTTCATAGTTGTTGCTATTGATATTAGACATCAAGATAGAATACAAAACCCGAAAACTTGGTGACTTGGGTTACGTATTCTGAAAGATCCTGAAAAATCAAGAGGCAAATTCAGATTAAAGACTTGTGGTAAATCATTCATTCCGTTCCCTTTTAATCCTGCTAAAGGCCTTAAAAGCAATAAAATGTGCTACCCTATGCGTTAATCCTTCATTTTCCATCAAGAATTCAATCATCTTGTCCTTACTATCAAATTCCATAATTTGGACCATAGCTATCCATTCTTCTAGGCGCATGCCTGAGTTTTTATATAGGATTTCACCTACGGAGTCTTCATTTTCGTCCATAGTAAGGTTTTGCTTAGAAAAAATTAGTGTATTTCGCTGATGTACAGCAAGTTAATAAAATATTCTTATAATTTTCTAGCATTCATGGATTTTACAGAAGAGGTATTCTCTCGCTCTCAAAGGTTATCACCGTGTATCAATTTCAATTCAACAAATTTTGGAAAATTTTACCTGAGTAAGTTTTTGCCCAAGATAGGTTCAAGCAATAAGCCATTGATATTATCCCTCTTTTCAACTAATAGGTCCCAAGGTTCCATTCTGGGTTCATCCGAAAGGTCAAAAGTGCCAAAATGCATGGGAATAAAATATTTTCCCCCCATCATATTGAAGGCTTCTATGGCATCAGTAGGACTGATATGTGCCTGCGCCATGAACCACTCCGGTCTAAAGGCACCCACACCCATCAAACAGTAATCGGGTGCCCCTAAAGTGTTGCTGATATCCTGAAAATGAGGACCATGCCCGCTATCTCCCATAAAATAGACGGAATAAGATCCATTTTTAATGAAAAAACCACCCCAAAGGCTTTTGTTTTGGTCCAATAATCCTCTTCTTGACCAATGCCTCGAAGGAACATAGGTGATTTCAACACCGATGTCCTGTAAAAGATATTGTTGGTACCATCCTGCTTCCTGAATTTCCAAGTTATCTCCCCAGCTGCCGATGATTTCTCCAATTCCCAGCCCGGTAAGTATTTTCATACCGGAATTTTTTTCAAATAAATACTTCAGTGATTTGGCATCCAGATGATCCCTATGGTTATGGGAAATCAACAGATAATCCAAGGCCGGCAATTTTTCCAAAGGAAAGGGTAGCGGGCTTTCCCGCTTTAAAAATGTATTGTCTAATAATAAGGGGTCTGTCAGGAAGACTTTTCCATTGATCTGCATCAGGTAAGTGCTGTGCCCAAGCCACAAGAGATAGTCTTCCTCACCGTATAATGCCAGGCTATCAAACTCAACCGATAATCTGCGCTGCTCGGATCTTTTTGCTTCTTTTTGGGGATTCTTACCCATTTGCCATTTGAGCAAATCTCCAAAACCGGATTCAAAAGGGTGGTATAAATTGGTAAACCTGCCCTGTTGATCTACAGGAGTTCCCTGCCAATCAGCAGATGGGGAGATGGTTACCAATTCAGGATTGTCAATAAACGTTAAACTTGGTTCCTTCTCTACAGTGCGGTAACCCATAACAAATAAAAATATAATAATTCCAAATAATGTGACTGGGTATGTTTTTTTCATAACTCAAAAGTAAAACACAGCACAGTCAGCATTTGTTCAGGGGCTGAATTAACCCGTTAATAAAATCTCTTGATCTATAATCAGGAATTACTGTCTGTCCAACATGTAAGAAAAAGCCTGGAAACTGTTCATGACCAGGTTTTCTTTTTCATTGATCTTAAAAAGGTTTGAACGTTTGCTTATTTTTAGGGATACTAATCCGTGCAACATGGCCAAAACCGTGTAGGTAGTTGATTCGGCAGTTTGCCCCCTGAAGTAACCCATCATGATACATTCCCGTACGCATTTTTTTATGAGATCAAATATGGCATCACCTTCATTCCAAGCTTGGTCTTCTACTTGAATCAGGTTTTCTACAGGTGCTTCCAAGGTGAACATCAGCTCATAAACCACTGGATTATCCAGCGCAAACTGGAGGTATTTCTTGCCCATGGCTTTCATTCTCCCCATGGGGTCTGCCATGTTTGCTACGGTTTCCATTTCAGCTTTCAAATGGTTGAACCCCTCTTGGTGAAGGGTATGGAATATTTCATTTTTATCTTTGAAATAGTGATATATGATCCCAGGACTGTATTCTATGGCATCAGCAATGTTTCTGATAGATGTTTTTTCATAACCATATTTAAAGAATAAGCTACGGGCAGCATCAAGGATTAAAGTCCTCAGCTGCTCCTTCTCACGTAATTTTCTCTCAGCAACTCCCATAATTCATTGTTAAACAGCGCAATATAAATAAACATTGTTCAATAAAACAAGAAATATGAATTTGGTATACAAAAATTAACTGTGTATTTATTAAATTGAAAGATCTATTTTAATGATTGTTTTCAAACCTAAAATTCCTGCCCATGCATTCCAGAAGAGATTTTCTCCAAAAGCTAACCGCAACGGCTTTCACCATTCCTTTGGTATCCACTGTGGTCCCTGAAGTATTTGCCGAAAGAACAAATCTATATCAAAATGAAAAAGTCCTAAAAGTAGCACTGATGGGACTGGGCAGTTATGCCAACAGGGTAGCGGATGCCATGAGGGACTGCAAAAGAGCCAAAATAACGGGAGTAATCAGTGGCACCCCTTCAAAGATCAAGGATTGGCAGGGCAGGTTTAATATTCCTGATAAGAACTGTTACAATTATGAAAATTTTGATGCTATCAAGGATAATCCGGATATAGACGCAGTATATATCATTACCCCAAATGCCCTGCACCATCCACAGGCTTTGCGGGTGGCTGCAGCTGGTAAGCATGTCATCTGCGAAAAGCCTATGTCCATCAATGCCCAGGAGGGGAGAGAAATGATTGAGGTCTGTAAAAAAGCCGGTGTACATCTTTTGATTGGTTACCGGATGCATTTTGAAGCCAATACCCTGGAAATAGTCCGAATGAGGAGGGAAGGGGAATTAGGGACCATCAGGTTTTTTCAAGGATTAAGTGGCTTCAAAATCGGAGATCCTACCCAATGGAGATTGAACAGGGAATTGGCAGGCGGAGGAGCCATGATGGACATAGGGATCTATGCCATCAATGGCGCCCGGTACATGGTGGGAGAGGAACCTATTTGGGTGACTGCCCAGGAAGTCAAAACCGATCCGGTCAAGTTTAGAGAGGGAGTGGATGAGACGATTACTTTTCAATTAGGGTTTCCTTCAGGGGCGATTGCTTCCTGTCTCTCTACTTACAACATGAATTATTTGGATAAATTTTATCTGAATGGGGACAAAGGCTTTGCGGAGATGCAGCCTTCCACTGGCTATGGTCCGATAAGGTCCTGGACCCATAAAGGCAGATTAGACTTGCCCCATGTCACCCATCAGACTACACAGATGGATGAAATGGCAGCGATAATATTGGATGGAAAAAAGGCCATTATTCCTGTGGATGGAGAAGAGGGCTGGAAGGATATGGTGATTATTGATGCCATTTTTGAGTCGATCAGGACAGGTAAGAAGGAGGAGATAACGTACGTGTAATTAGGGAAAAAGTTAAAGAGCAAGAGGTTAGTGTAGAATGGAGAGTGTGAATGGTGTTTCGTAGTTGTCGTAGTTGTCAAGTTGTCGTGGTTGGAGCTTTAAAGGTAGAAGGGAACGTATAGGTAGCCGTTCCCAAAGACCTGTTGGAATGCCTTATGGTGTTCCAGCAGGTTTTATTGGTCTTCATTAAGCGATGTCCTTTAGGTGAGTAATCTGGTTATCCTTATTAAATTTGAAAATGGAAGTTCCATTTAATTGCAATTGGTCACCTTTTTTTAATCCATTTGGGAAATCCATGGCCAAAGTGGCTTGGTAGTCAATTTCAATAATGGTATTAAATCCATCATGTTTATAGGATAGGATTTCTTGTCTTCTGTAAGAGAAATAATCCAAAGCCAGTTCAGCTTGATGTTTAAAGGCATCAACTCCTTTAAGGCTTATGGTCATTTCCCCATTAGCAATGTTTTCAAATGTTAAGTTGGAAGACATATCCTTTACCATATTGTCAATATCAAAATTATTGTATGCCTGTATGTAATTAAAGATGATGCTTTCCCTTATTTTATTTATTTCCCTCATTTTTTTTAGAGTTTAGGAATCTTACCTGCTATTTTACTTTATTCCAGTTATTATAAAACCTCGCGATTTCCATTGGAGTACGGAATTCCTTGCTCCGGATTTTATCCATCAGTTCAGGGCAATCCTCAAAGTACTTTTCCAAAGCAGCGATTCTTAGACCAAGTAAGCCTTGGGTAACCCTGATAAAGTAATCCTCATTTTCTCTTTTGAAAAGATCCACGGCATCTACTGTAGAGGATTCCTGGTCCATAAATTCCCATTGGTAATAAGTCAAAAAGCCTTTCTCCCTTACATTTAGAAAATGGGGCTTGCCCAAATCCTTTCTACTCAGGTATTCAGTTTTGAACAAGCGGGAGTAACGTAATATCCATTGGCTTTCAAATATATCCTCTCCTTTGGCATATCCTTGGATCTGTTTAGGACTGTATCTTCTGTCCCTTGAATTCATGCTTTTAAACCGGATTTTGAAATACAGTTTGGCAAAAGGTGCCTCTTTTCGGTCCTTGATGCTGCCGGGAATGGTGTCAAATGCCTTGGTGACGATATAGCCAGGTTCATAGCCTTTCTGAGCCTTTATTTCTTTATAACTGGAAAAAATGAGAAACAAGGAAATAAAAAGAATAGGTTTTGGCATGGAATGGGGGATGCTTAATTTTTCAATACTTTGGTTTAGTTTATGGAATTTACAAAAAATGTGGAGATTCTTTTAAGTCTAGTTCAAGTCTTAAGACTTAGACGCTCATAGCCAATGGCTTTATGCAGTATGCTGTCAGTTGGAATGCTGGCAGAAAAAAGGCCAAGAAAAGTCTTGTCTTAATTCCTTTTGAATTATTTTCGTGAAAATTTTATTGAGATTGATAAGAATTAATTTTTTAAATTGGAAAACAACTCAACCATAAGGCATGGAATCAATAGAAAAAATTCAGCAAGAATTGATCGGTAAAATTCTTACTATCAAAAATAAAGGTTTTTTGGAAGCCTTGAACAAACTTATTGCTTCCACAGGAGAAGAGCCGTCAAAAACAGTTTTGACAGAATCACAAAGGGAAATGTTGGAGCTTAGTGAAATGGATATCAAAAATGGGGATTTGATATCACAAGAAGCTATGAACAAAAGAAACCTCGAATGGCTAAATGAGTTGTAATTTGGACTAAAACTGCAGATATGCAATTTGTTGGCGTCTTGGAATATTGGGCAAATAGGACGAAGTCAACTACATTTTCAAAAAAGCTAATTAAGTTGGTTGAACAAAAGACCCAACAGATTTCAAAGACTCCTTTTATTTATCCTACCAGTGGTTTCAAAGATCATAGAATTGCCATTCTTAAAGATTTTAGCATTTTTTACAAGGTTACAGAAGAAGATATTATTATTACTGCTTTTTGGGACAACCGTCAAGACCCTGATAAGCTACTTAAAATTTTAAGGTAAGTAAATACAGTTTTTCACAACCTAAACCTCAACAACTCTGCCTTCACTTGCTAATAATCATTTTCGGTATGCAGCTAACTGGTATAGGTCAATAGGAATGGAATATTTCATTCTTCCCATTCAACACCAAAAGGTGTCATCCTGAAAAACCGGCCCCTTACCTCAGCATTTTCTATTTTAAGGTATTTCCCCTCATTTCTTATACTTGTCATTCAAGCCCTTACCTTCTAGAATCATAGGACGGATTTTTGCCAATCGCTCAATTTGTGTTTGTTCTCTTTTCGCGCTGCCGAGGTGTTCTGCATATTCCTTTTGCTTACCTGGAGTAAGTTGTTCAAACGAGGCTTTCAGGACTGCATCTGATTCCAGGGCTTTTGCCAGGAATTCAGGCATTTCAAATTGTCCAGTTTTGTTCTGCCAAGGATTTCAAAAGGGAGATTTCCTCTGCCCATGATGAGCTTTTCATAGGGATGCTTGTTTGGGTTTACCTTTAACAAAGTAAAACAATCCAATTACAGGTCCAATGCCAAGGACTAAAAAAAGGAAAGCAGGCTCCAAGTTTTGATTCAGCATATTCAATAATTGTATGCTGAGAATGGAAATACCAAAACCAATGGAATTGACAATGGTCAAAGCCGTTCCTCTGCTTTGTTCCGGGGCATTTTGGGCTACCAAGGTGGAGAACATAGGAGAATCCGCGGTGATAGCTAAGCCCCAGACCATAAGAAACAGCATAAATACAACCAAGTTGGGTTGAAATAAGATAAAGGGCGAGAGGAAACAACAAATACCGGAACTTGTCAAAGCAAACTTTGCGATTTGGCTCGGATGAATTTTTTCGGAAAGATATCCACCCATGGCACATGACAATCCCCCTAAGCCGATGATGGCAAAACTGGTAAAGGAAATGTTTATTTCCTGGCCATGGAGTTTTCCATATTGGAGGATAAAAACTGGCAAAAATGCCCAAAAGGCATACAGTTCCCACATATGTCCAAAGTAACCCAAGGCAGCAGATCGAAAGGGTTTGACCTGAAAAACTTTAAAAAACACCGTGAAATCAAAAGCCTGACTGGGTCTCCGATGAGGTCCATTGGGTACCAAGACCCAAATCAGTAATCCCCCAATCACAGCTAATGATGAGGTGGCATAGAGTACAAATCGCCAGGGCAATGCATCAGTCATGCTCCTTACCAAATGGGGAAAGGCTGTGCCCAAAACCAAAGCCCCGACCAATAAACCTAAGGATTTGCCTAATCCTTTCTGAAAGTAATCCGAAGCGATTTTCATTCCAATAGGATAAATTCCTGCAAGGAAAAAGCCTGTACCAAACCTAAAAACCAATATCTGTATACCTGACATACCTTTAAAACTGACTGCCAGATTGAATAAGGAAGCAATGATGGCGCTCCAAAGAAATACTTTTGATGGAGAAAATTTATCGGCAATGGTAAAAATGGCAAATACCAAGGTGCCGGAAATAAAACCCAACTGAACAGCAGAGGTGAGGTTTCCCAAAAAGGCAGGTGCCAATTCAAGTTCAGCTGCCATATCAGCCAATACCGCATTTCCTGCAAACCACAGGGAGGTGCTCAGAAATTGAGCAATGACAATGGTGGGTAGAATATGTTTCATCTTAGGCCAAAATCAAAATTTTCGCAATATCTATTTCAAAGGACTTGGTACAAGACCATGGTATCTGTATTGCTTTTGGTAAGCATTAGCCAGCATGATCAATTTATCTTCACCAAAATAATTGGCAACTAACGTGATGCTGGTGGGCCTTCCCTTGTCATCAAAACCATTGGGCAAACTTAAGGCCGGATGGCCGGTAAGGTTAGTCTGAAGTAACTGATTGCCACCATAAGTAGTGGAGAGGATAAGGTCATAGTCTTTGATTAGCTGATGAAAGGCTTCTATCAACAAGGTTCGGTGCCGGTTGGCCTGTAGGTATTCTACCGCAGGAATAAACCTAGACTGACGCAGTGAATTAGCCCGTGAACCCTCATGCTGTTCTACCAACTGGTCTACACCTCCTGATCTTACCAATTCATCGAAAAATGCTCCTGATTCTGCCCTCAAGATGATGTCAAAAGCTTCAAATGGGAAGTTGCCCGGCAGATTTACCGGTACAGGTTTTATGCCCATTTGGGCCAGCTCTTCCAAGGTTCTTTGGTTGTTTTGGCCTGTAGCGGAACTGTCTTTTTCAAAAAGTTCTTTAAAATAAGCAACCTTAAGTTGGCTTAAATCGGGATCTGATAAAGGTTTAAAACTAGCCTCTTTAGTGGTTCGGTCAAGAGGATCAATGCCACGGATGTAATCAAAAACCAAGGCACAGTCCTCTGCAGAGCGACAGATGGGGCCAACCTTATCCATACTCCAGGATAGTACCATAAAGCCCTGTTTGCTAACCGCACCGTATGTTGGTCTCAATCCAGTACTTCCTGTTCTGGTACTGGGGGATATAATGGATCCTAAAGTTTCTGTACCAATGGAGAATGCCACCAATCCCGCAGCAGTGGCTGCCCCCGAGCCTGCGGAGGAGCCTGTGGCTCCTTGTTCCAAGTCCCAGGGATTTTTTTTTTTCCCCCAAACCAGACATCTCCACGGGCCAAGCTCCCCGAAACCAACTTCCCCAAAAGCACCGCACCTGCATCTTCCAGTTTCTGTACGACTGTGGCTTTTTGGTCAAGCACTTGTTCCCTATAAGGAGCAGCTCCCCAAGTAGTGGGATACCCCGGTACAGCCGCAAGATCTTTTACTCCATAAGGAATGCCATGCAGTGGGCCTCGGTAGATCCCTTTTGCTAATTCCTCGTCTGCCTTTTGGGCTTGATTAAGTGCCAATTCTTCAGTGACCGTAACAAATGCCTTTAGCTGCTCATCGTATTTTTTAATGCGTTCCAGGTATAATTTTGTCAAATTCAATGCACTGATTTTGCCTGACTTGATCAATCCTGCCAGGTCCAGTAGGGGATAAAAGGCGAGGTCCTCAAAGTTTTCAGGCAACTCCGCGGCTTCATTGATTTTCCAATCATTGAGTCCTTCGTTTTTTGGGAGCTGATAATCAACCGGAATGGGGTCAAAAATCAGGGCAGGACTGACAGCATTTTCCAGAGGAAAGTTACGCATGCTTTCGTAGCCTTTGCGGTTGCTGCTCAGGTAAGCCAACATGGTTTCTATAGACTTGCCTTCAAAGTTGATTCCAAAGAGGTTTTGGGCTGCGATTACCTGTTTCTTGGTGATTCTCCCGGCGGAATTGGCCAAGGTGAATCCAAAAATGATTCCTATGAAAAGGATCAACCATCCATGTTTTTTCATGGTTTCAAAATAGAAAAAAAGATCGGTTCTGTTGTCCGTTTTGAGGGGTTCTGGGAGGATTCTTTTTTGGAAGGGGATTAGGAGGTATGGGACTAGAGGAGGGTTTTGAGATTTACCAAGTACCATGTACAATGTACCATGTGGCAAGATGCAAGAGATAAGAAGCAAGAATCAAGACAGAATTGTGGAAGTGGAAAGGGTGATTTCGGAAATGGGAGGCCGAAATCCAACATCCGCCTTTATATTTCCCACTTTATAAAATTCCAGCTTCTTGAAATTTTTAATTTCCTGAGGAGATACAGCAGACTTTTAATCTGCAATCCATGATAGATTGAGGTAAAATTAAAAAAGCCTTCGAGTACGCTGCGGCACACCCGAAGGATATTGCTACTTCCTATTACAATCCTTAAAACCTTAAATCTGAATGGTTCAAAATCCTAAGGCTTAAGATTCAATTCCAACTTCCGAAATCCGACTTAGGACCTCGGCCTTTACAAAAACTTACTTTTCACCACCATCAACTTCTCCCTTGTCATTTCATGCATGGAGTAGGGGATACCTCCCAGTCCTTCTCCAGAAGCATCACGTCCGCCAAAGGGCATCCAATCCACCCGGAAAGCGGTGTGGTCATTGACCATGACTGCCGTAGCATTAAGTTTCTGAACGGTATCCAAAGCGATGTCCAGGTCTTTGGTGAAAACAGCAGCTTGGAAATGATAGGGTAGGGCATTGGCCTGCTCAATGGCTTTTTCCCGGTCTGAATAAGGATAAATACAAACTACGGGTCCAAAAATCTCTTCTTGGGATACCTTGACATCTTGAGGTGGATTAAAGATGACTGTCGGTGCATAGCAGGTATCAGAAAGCCGCTTGCCGCCACAAAGGATTTCTCCTCCTTTTTCCTTGGCTTCATTGACCCAATCTTCCACCCGGTCTACTTCTTTGGGCAAAATCAAAGGACCAACTTCCGTCTTTTCATCCAAGGGATCACCGACAATTAGCTTTTCGGCCATTTTTGCCATTTCTTTAGCCACTTCTTTAGCTAAACTTTCATGGACAAATACTTTTTGCACGGAAACACAAACCTGACCGGCATGATAAAAGCCACCTTTGACCAAGGCAGGCAACATGTCCTTCAGGTCTGCATCGGGAGCTACAATCACAGGCGCTGCCCCTCCGTGCTCCAAAGCACAGCGGGTACCCGGTGCCAATTTGGATTTCAGGTACCAACCGATTTTTGCTGATCCAATAAAAGAAAGGTAATTGATGCGGGCATCCGTCACTAACTTTTCCGCGGATTCGTTGTCTGTAATAACAGCTTGCACCCATCCATCGGGCACACCTGCCTCATGGAGCAGGTCCACAAAAGCCAAACAGGAAAGTGGGGTAGTGGAAGCAGGTTTTACAATTACCGGACAACCTGCCGCAAAAGCAGTGACTGTCTGATGGACAATGAGGTTTAAGGGATGGTTAAATGCGGAAATGGAAGCCACTACGCCAATGGGTTCCCGTGTAGTAAATGCTATCCGGTTGACCGAAGCTTGGGTAATTCCCATCGGGATTTGTTCTCCGGTCAATCTTCCGATTTCTTCAGCCGCTATTTTCACCCCATTGATGGCCCGAAGTATTTCCACTTTGGAGTCCACATAAGGTTTACCCCCCTCTTCAGCCGCTGTTTTCGTCAGTTCTTCTACCCTTGATTTCATCAATTCCTGGACTTTTTCCAGAATTTCAATTCTTTTATAAGCAGGAATCCACTGACTCCTGTCAAGGAACAGGGCATAGGCTTTTTGAAGGGCATTTTCCACCTCTTTTTCACCGACCATGGGGATCTCTTTGATCAGACTTTGGTCATAAGGGGAAAAAACTTTCAATGTTTTGGTGTCACTCATAATTTTTGTGCTTTCTCTTTTAACATAACATTTAAAATTGGATGATTCAGGGAATAATCCACAGGCAGATCAATCAACTTTACACCCTTTGTTGTGAAACATTCCTCAAGGATTTCCTGAAAATCCTTATCTGATTCCGGGCGGAAACCTTTTGCCCCATAGCTCTCGGCATACTTTACAAAGTCGGGATTGTTATAATCCAGTCCAAAATCATCAAATCCCATATCCTCTTGTTTCCATTTGATCATTCCATAAGCATGGTCATTGAGAATGATCACCGTAAGGTCAAGCCCCAACCTGACGGCGGTTTCCATTTCCTGTGAATTCATCATAAAGCCTCCGTCACCACAGACTGCCACAACTTTCCTTTCAGGATACAGCATATTGACCATCATGGCTGATGGCAGTCCTGCTCCCATGCTGGCCAAGGCATTGTCCAAGAGCAGGGTATTGGGTTTGTGGCAGGGATAATTTCTCGCAAACCAGAGTTTGTAAATTCCATTGTCCAGTGTGATGATGTCCTCAGACGCCAATTTGTTGCGCAGGAGGTTGACTAGCCTTTGGGGCAGCATGGGGAACCTTTCATCTTCAAAATACTTACCCAAATGTTCCTGAACTTCCTTTTTTACTTTTTTATAGAATTCAAAATCCCAATGGCTTTGCTTTTTAATCCGAGCTGTCAACTGTTTGATGGCATTGGTGATATCGCCCACCACATTCAGCTGTGGGAAGTACACCTGATCCACCTCTGCAGGGGAGAAGTTTACATGGATGACTTTTTTTCCGCCCTTTTCCATAAAGAAGGGAGGCTTTTCTATCACGTCATGACCAACATTGATGATCAAATCAGCAGCATCAATACCTGCATGTACAAAATCATTGCTGGAAAGGGCGGCGGTACCTAAGTATTGTTCATGCCTCTCGTCAATGACCCCTTTGCCCATTTGGGTATTGAAAAAGTAGATACCCGTACCATCCACAAAATCCCTCAAGGCATCGCATGTGATTTTTCTATTGGCACCTGCACCTATTAAGAGTAAAGGGTTTTTGGCAGCATGGATCATTTCAACCGCCTTTTCGATGGCTGTTTCATCAGGCTTTGGAATGATGTGGCCAACTGGCTCATAGAGTCTTTCTTCGCAAGTCTCTTGGGCAATATCCTCAGGAAACTCTAAATGTACAGCTCCCGGTTTTTCCTCTATGGCCAATCTAAAGGCCTCCCTGATTTGGGCAGTCATGTTATTGGAATTGACTATCTGTTTGGTGTACTTGGTGATAGGACGCATCATATCAACCACATCGATGATCTGAAAGCGGGCTTGTTTGCTTTTTTTGATAGGCTTTTGTCCTGTAATCATGAACATGGGCATTCCGCCCAACTGGGCATATGCGGCAGGGGTAACCAGATTGGTGGCTCCTGGTCCCAAAGTGGATAAGCATACGCCAGGTTTTCCTGTGAGCCTCCCATAAGTGGCTGCCATAAAACCGGCACCTTGTTCATGCCGGGTGACCACCAAGCGGATGGAGGAGTTTTTTAGGGACTGGAGAAAATCTAGGTTTTCTTCACCGGGAACGGCAAAAATATATTCCACGCCTTCGTTTTCCAAGGCTTTTACAAAAAGGTCTGAAGCTTTCATTAAATAGGGGTTATGATGATTAAAAAGAACTTTCCTAATACATTAAACACGAAAAAATCCTATGAAATGTTTGTTTCAGCTGAATTTTATCTAATAAAAATCCAGAAATAATCTTCCATTCAAGAGGATAATCCCACCTTATTGCTCAGCTTTCCAATGCCATCAATTTCAATGTGGACCCAATCTCCTTCTTCTAGGGTAAAGTGATCATCCGGTACCAGACAAGTTCCGGTCATCAGGTAAACCCCATTGGGAAAAGACATTTCTTTGGTCAAATAATCTACTAACTCGGTATGTTTTCTTTTCATTTGATTGATGGAAATTTCCCCTTCAAAAACCATTTTCCCGTTCCTTTCAATTTGCATAAATATTTTAGCGTCCGGATTGATAGGTTTTTCTGGGATCCAAAGACAAGGGCCAATAGCTGCGGAATAATCATAACATTTGGCTTGTGGGAGATAGAGGGGGTTTTCCCCTTCTATATCTCTGGAGCTCATATCGTTTCCAACCGTATAGCCTACAATTTCATTGGCTTTGTTTACAAATAATGTGAGCTCGGGCTCTGGTACATTCCATTTGGAATCCTTCCTGATATTCACCTGCCCTCCTGGCTGTGCTACTCGGTAGTGGGTAGATTTGAAGAACAGCTCTGGCCTTTCTGCTTCATAGACTTTGGAATAAAAAACTGCGGCGCCACTTTCTTTTGATTCTTCCATTCGTGCTTCCCTGCTCCTGTAATAGGTAACACCTGCTGCCCAGATTTCCTGGGTACCTATTGGGGCATTTAATTGGTCAGGTTGCCAATTGATTTCATTCCAGGGGTTTATTTCTTCCTGTAACTCTTTAAAAAGATTTTTTTGATTGACCAAGTGGTCCCAATCACGGGTTTGAGCCAAATAGTGCTTCCCATCCTGTTCAATAATAATGTCGTTAGCGGATTTATATAGTTTCATGAAAATAGGTTAAATAGGTTTGGGATTGAAAGTACTAAAAAATCAAAACATTTCATTCACATTAAGGAATATTCCCGATTCCCCTCTTATCCCAAAGCCATAATCCAGGGCAATGTTGATCCTTCGTTTGGGTAGGACCATGTACCGCAAACCTAGTCCATAACCCATTTGAAAATGATTGAACAGGTTGATGTCCTCTCCTCGGCTGCTGGCGGTGCTGGTATTGGCGAATAGGACGCCCCCGAACCTTTCTTTGTTTTTTTGTAGGGGAAATCTCCATTCCAATTCAGAGTACACTACATCTTCCCCTCTAAATCTTCCTTGTGTATAGGCCCTTCCTGATCTGGCAAACATGTCCCAGCCCACAGCTGGTAAAAACATATAGGGTACTTCTCCATTGGTGACGGACCAGGCATAGGTCCAAAGCGCGAGGATGTTTCTTGGCCTATTTTTGCTCAAACTGAAATAATCCCTGTATTCCAGCCATAATGTTCCACTATTTGAGGTACTGCCTAAAAACTCAGCAAACCCTCTCCATGACGCATATAAATATTTTCCGGTATAAGGATTGGCCACATTGTCCCGACTATCATAGACCGCATTGAATGACAGCCCGGACTGTTTATAGGCTGTTGTTGGCAGGTTCCTTTCCCTCTGATAAACTTCATGAAATGTCAATTCCGGAGGAGAAACTTCAAGGTCCAGGCTTCTGTCATCTATTCGGAACATATTGTCAAAATGATAGCCTAAACCATAAAAAAACCGGCTATCCTGAAATCGCTTCATGACTATCCCGTACAAGCGCACATGCCTGAAGAAAATCATCTCCTTTTGTAAATCATTTACTTCTTCGGTAGGAGGGATTTCTCTCCAAGGTCTGGCCCATATTTTAGTGCCCAAACCATAGGTTGGTTGATTGTTGATATTGAATCTGAAATCCGTTAAAATGGTGTAAGCATCATCATTTAAAAAAGCATTGGATCTAAGAGAGGTGTAAAGCTGTCTTTTGGTAGTGACCAGGCCCAAACCAATAGCAGTGGACATGCTAGTGGTTTCTGGATTGCCCATGGTCCAGGAAAAAGCAGGAGCAATGCCCAGAATGAGCCCCGAAGTGGGATCGCCTGCGATGGCCGGAAGTGGGACAATGGATACTTTCCGTTCTTTTTTAGGTTTCTTTTCGGTAACTTCCTGTGCAAGGCTTAGACCACTGACCAGAAAAATTAAAGAAATTAAAAGGATGCCTTGGATGGGTAATCTGAGGCGATTTGCTGGGTTCATTTTGTATGAAATTAAGGCTGGTTTGGGCATTATTGCTTAAGCCTAATTTACACTTATTTCTTCACTCCAACAATTTATATGAAAGATGAATCATGGGATAATTTCACTTAGTTCAGGACTGCTTTCCAATGACTTTTTCAGCTCAAAATAAAAAGTACTGCCTTTGCCTTTTTCGGATTCAATCCAAATTTTTCCGCCGTTCTGTTCTATGTAAAGTTGACTCAGGTTTAAACCAAGCCCTGTCCCTTGTTCCCCAGAAGTCCCTCTCTTGCTTTTAGCTAAGTTATTGTTAAAAAGCTGTTTTGCTTCATTTTCATCCATGCCAATTCCATCATCTTTAACAGCAATAACTATTGTATCTTCATTTTCTAGACTAGAGACAATAATATTGCCTTGATTATGGGAGTATTTGATGGCATTGCTCAATAAGTTTCTAAGAATCAGTTCCAAATGGTTGGGGTCAATCAGTATATGAAGTTGATCTGGAACCCGGTTGGTCAAATTCAATTGTTTTTGTGCAATTAAAGTTGAGAAAAATTCCCTTAGCTCCTCTACTTTTTCATGAAGCAATGTCGGTTTAGGATCAGCCTTCACCATTTTCATTTCGCCCATGGACCATCTCAATAGATTGTTGAGGGTTTCCATAATGGCACCTACATTTTTGTACAATTCAGGAGCTAAACTTCTAAATTCTGAATCTTTCACTTGCTCTTTTCTGTAGAGTCCCAATAGCATATACAAACTGGCGATAGGACCTCTTAGGTCATGTCCGATAATACTGAATAACTTTGATTTCACCTGATTGGCCTCCTCTAGCTCTGCCGTCTTGATTTCCAATAGTTGCTTGGCTTTTTTCTGCTTTTTGTAATTGATGAAAATAACCCCGGAAATCAACAGAATACCAAAAAATGCCAGTAGCAGCATTCTTTTTTGGAAAGTTTGCCTTTGGATTTCTTTTTCATTTTCAAGTTCCAAAGCCTTTTGTTCAGCCTGTATAATCGATAATTTTTTATCGTATTCATATTCTGCTTCAATCCTAGCTGTTTTCCTTTCGATTTCCTGGTTGAAGACACTGTCTGCGTATGCTTGAGAAAGTTGGTTGTGTTTTAGGGCAGACCGGAAATTACCCAAGGCCTCATAATTTTTACTGATCAGGGCATTCAAATCCCTGAGTTCAGTTTTTGAGTCCAGTTGACTGGCAAGTTGAATACCTTCAAGGGCCAAACGTAGGGAAGTTTCATAGTTTCCCAAATTATAATTGATGTTAGATAGGCTGGTAATGCTTAATAGCATGCCTCTTTTATTGCCAATTTCTCCATCGATTTTCTGGGATTCAATAAAAAGCAGCATGGCCTTTTCTATATCGCCCATCTCCTCATACACGGTGGCCATATTATTCAGGGCTGCTGATATACCTTCTTTTTCACCTATTTTTTCAGATATATCAAGAGAGCGTTGTAAGGACCGCAATGCTGGTTTTTCTTCTCCTAGTTTTTGGTAAAGACTTCCCATATTGTTGAGGGTTGTCGCCATACCTTGTTCGTCTTTAGCCTTTTCTTTGATGGCCAGAGATTTTTGGTAGTACGCTAAAGCTTCCTGAAATTTTTCCTGCTTTTCGTAGATCAGGGCAATATTGTTGTAAACAAATGATATCCCCGTTTCATCCTCCAGTGATTCTGAAATTCTCAGTGCCCTAAAATTGATTTCTAAAGCGGCCACATAATTATCCCTGAAATAATGAATGGAAGCTATATTTTTTAAACTGGAGGCTATGCCTTTTTGGTCATCTAACAGTTCCTTTATCACTATGGATTTTTCATAATTTTCAAGGGCTGCAGCATAATTCCCCAATCGGTTGTACACATTGGCCAGATTGTTAAGGCTAGTGGCCAAACCTTTGGTGTCATTAATCTTTTCCCTTTGGGTAATGGCCTTGGAATAATAGGCGATAGCCTTATCTGATTCCCCCAAGAAGTAGGAAATGTTTCCCAGGTTATGTAAACACTCTCCAAATTTTGTATAGTTCTTAGTGGTCCAAAAATTATCACCCGCTTCTTGGTGATATTGTAGAGAAGATGAAAAGTCGCGGTCCTGATAGAAAATCATCGCTATCTCAAATTGTAACTCGGCAATCTTTTCCAAGTCCTTTGGGCTTTGAGCATTCAAGTTATCCAATGCCCTTATCAATGAATCTGTTTTACCCATCACCAAGAATTGGGGTAAAAGCAGAAATAAGAAAAACAAATGGAATATAGTTTTTTGAGGCATCATAAAAACTTTAGTACAATGATAAGCAAACAAAAAGAATTAGGCCTGAAAAAATCGCATTCTTCAAGGAGATATTTTTAATCTTTGGCTGCGGAAAATAAAATTGTTGCCATTGCTCAATTCCAAAAAAACATCAAATACAAGGTCCGAATTAGACCTGGGTTTTTGATTAAACCGTATATGAAATCTAACTTTTTCTTGAAAGCGGTGTCCTCTTTTCAAAAAATCTTCAATGCTAACCATTTGCTGAAAGTTGGTAGTAGCTACAAATTTATCTGTTATATCCTCTCTTTCTTCCAAAAAAATATCCTCAGTAATTTGAATGGCACTTCTGTTGATCACCTTTAATCCGCTGAGCGTTTCTATTGATACAATTTCTCCCGAACTACAATTGGCCAAAGCTGAAGGAAAGAAGCCGGATCTATGGGCAATATTTTCCGTTTTTTCACTGACCTGCCTGAAATCAGAAGCCAAAATTCCAAGGTATAAAGTTTGATAAAAATAAAACATTTCCGGATTAAAAGGCTGACTTTGTGCATGCCTAAAAACCGGTTCAATGGCCAGTTGGGTTATGGAATGTTCTTCTGCTTCAAACACCGGAAAACATCCACATGGACCATTACATTGGTCCACGCAGGAAGTAATGGGTATAACACCCATAAATGTCAACATTAGAAAAAATGCTAATAATTTATATTTCATTTCAGAATTTTGAGACTTTATAATTCCATATAGGCCAAATGGTTAACTTCATTTTCCATGGAAAGTTTCAAAAGTTAAGCAATGAATCCTTAACTTATAATAAATTAAGAAGGATTGCTTAAAGAAAACCCTTGCTGACCCAATTTATGGCTTCCAAATTTTCAGAAAATTAAGATTATAAACCGTTCAATTGTGCACTATGAAAAAATTCATCCTTTCAACACTGGCGATTACCGTAATTTTATTTCTTTTCGGAGGATTGGCCCAGATATTTCCTTGGGGAATACCTAGTACCCAAGTGATAACTGCCCAATCAGGTGAGCAAACGGAAGCTTTTCAGGCTCCTCAAGAGATAAAAATGGATCCTGGATCACTTACTACTGAAAAGTTTGATGAGGTCATGGTGGGAAAAATATCGACATTGACCACAGACAAATCCTTTTCATGGATCATCAGTGCACCGATTGCCAGGTATGATGCTGAGACCTATTTCGCGCTTGAGTTATTGACTCAATTTATGGTAGCTGTTTTTTTAACCTTTCTGCTCTTCCTAAGCAGACAAATGCCGCTTTCAAAAAGAGTCTTAATCATGTTAATTGCAGCTATTGCCGTGGTGAGCAGCATAATTGGCCAGCAATTAAATTGGTGGGCTATGCCAGCGATTTATGGGCTTGGTGTTGGATTTAACCTTATCATCAGTTGGACTTTTGCTTATTTTATTTCAGCAAAATGGATCATAAAAAACTGAGCCACGATTAGTTTATAGACAGATATATTTTTCCAACTATCCCGTTGTGTTTTTACCAATTATTCGTTTCTCGATAACCTCTCCTGTAGTTTTATGCTTAATAATGATTTTTTTATCTTTATTAGGAAGAATTTCTTCTTTGATAAACCAGTGGTCTTTGTCATATTCCGTATACACGGAGGGTTTTGTCAAGCCTCTTTTTCCTCTCCAAACCGGCAATTCAACAGGTTCCCATAATTTTGTTTTGGCAGATTTATAAGCCGCATCAATAATGGCATTCACTACATAACCATCATAGAAGGTTTCGCGGGGTTGGGCTCCATTTTCAAAGGCATCAAACATGTCAATGAACATATTGGGATAACCTAGTTCATGGGCCTCATCACCCACAGGAAAGAGCCATCCAGCAGCAGTTTCCGCTTTTTCGGCTACGTAGTCTGTGCCTTCACCACTACTAAACATTTCAAATCCAGTACGCAAGAAAGAATTTATCCAAATCGTACCTTCAGTTCCCATCACCTCATCCCTTAAGTCCATACCGCCTCTGAAGGTCCAAGACACTTCAAATTGTCCAATAGCGCCATTTTCATATTTGACCAGGCCTATGGCATGGTCTTCTGCCTCGATGGGTTTTACTTGGGTATCGGCCCAGCACATTACTTCGACGGGAAGTACATCCTTTCCAATGAAGTTCCTGGCGATTTCAATACAATGGCATCCCAAATCCACAATGGCACCTCCTCCTGCTTTTTCCAAATCCCAGAACCAATCGGAGTGGGGACCAGGATGGGTTTCTCTGGACTTGGCCCATAATACTCTACCAATGGCACCGGATTCCACACTTTTCACAGATTTGAGGAACTTTGGGGTATAACACAAGTCCTCGAGGTAACCTGCAAAAATCCCAGCTTTTTCACATGCCAAGGTCATGCGTAGCGCCTCTTCTGCGTTTCTACCCAATGGTTTGGTGCATAGTACCGGCTTTTTGTGTTTCACACAAAGCATAACCGCTTCTTCATGCACATAATTCGGTAAGGCGATCACCACCATATCTGTCTCGGGATGGGAAATAGCAGCTTCCATATCGGTGGTGTAATGAGCTACTTTGTAATCGGAGGAAAATCTTTTGGCGGTTTCTTCTCTTCGTGCATAGATTACCTTAACGGGATCTTTACCGCGTCTACCAATTAGAGATTCGGCATAAAACCTTCCAATGAAGCCTCCTCCTAGAATACATATTTTGACCATAATTTATTTAACATTCAGGGTGATTTCGGCTTCTTTTTTCAGGAAGTCCGCTTGGCTAACTTCTTTTTTTCCACTTTTCAAAACGGCTTCGTCGGGAACCATCTCCAGAGGAGTGATACAGGATGTATGCTTTTCTCTAAATGGAATATTGTATGACAAATTATAGGCAGAAATCACAGACCACCTGGGGAAGTCTGATAAATTGGCCTCAGATCGGTGCAGTAAGTTGGGATGGAAGAAAAGCACATCTCCAGCTTTTAATTCACAATAAACCAATGCTGAAATCTTTTCAGCTTCTTTAACAAAATCAAGGTCTGCACCTTGCTGTTCTCCAACAAAAGTATGCTCAAAACGCTGCATTTTATGGGTTCCTTTTAAAACCTGCAAACAGCCATTTTCTTTGTTGGCATCAGTTAAGGCCACCATGACCGAAATCATCGCTTCAGGAAATAGGAATCCGTTTTTATACCAGTAGCCATAGTCTTGGTGCCATTCCCAGGCACCACCCACCTTGGGCTGTTTTTGCATGACCTTTGAATGGAAGTGGCACACTTCTCCAGGACCCAACAAATCCTGAACGGACGATACCATCCTTTTACATTTGGACATCAGTCCAAAAGAATCATCCCCCGCAGTAAACCATAAGGTGAGTTTGGTTTTCTTCCCATCTTGGTCATTCAGATCAAATGAATTGCCCGTTACAGAATCATCGGTGGCCACACTGAATAAAAGTGAAATCTCTTCCGGGCTGAACATTTGTCTGACTATTAAATAGCCATCATTTTTATAGGCTTCAATTTGTTCTTTTTTCATAAGGAATGATTTAGGGTTTATTGGGAAAGCAAAAGCCCTACATATGACTTCGGGCAAAAGACTAGTGGTATTGTCCTATAAGTTATTCAATTCAAATGAATTTATAAAGAATTTTACGATGGTTGAGTAGATTTTGTGAAGGTGTTTATTCACAGAAAATTACCTACTTTAGGCCCATCATATCTTACTTCTAGATGCTACAATGAAAGCAGTCGTGCGGTTCCAACTATGTTGCTTCTGGTCAAAAAACAGCAAATGTAGTGTTTGAAATTAGTTAGGATAAATCTATTTAAATAATTGAATTTCAATGGGTAATAAATTGAAAACGGTGTTTTTTTAAGCTTTTTTTCTTGGGTCCTTTCCGATATCAAAGCACAGGATACCTTGGCCACCTTTGCTGATCTGGTTCCATTTGTCACGACGCCATGGGAAGTAATTGAAGAGATGCTGGATATGGCAGAAGTCACCTCAAATGATTACATTATTGATTTGGGCTCAGGTGATGGAAGAATTCCTATTTTGGCAGCAAAAAAATTTGGTACCAAAGGACTGGGTATAGAGATTGATAAGGACTTGATTCAGGAAGCTTTTGATTTGGCGAACAAGGAAGGAGTAGGGCATTTGGTGGACTTTAAGCAAGGGGATTTGTTTGAACTGGATTTCAGTAAAGCCACCGTGCTGACTTTATATCTTTTTCCGGACATTAATTTGAAATTGAGACCGAGAATCTGGGAAATGCCTTCTGGTACAAGGGTGATTTCCCACCGCTTTGACATGGGGGATTGGGAGCCGCATGAGACAAGAACCATTGAATTGGCAGATGGGAAAAAGCATAAGATTTTTTTATGGTTAGTTCCCTGAAAAACAAGGATTTTATACCCCATTGTTTTTCTAATGTAAATGCCTTATAAGCAATTGCTCAGACCTTCCTCAATAGGGGTTGCTTTTAATCCAAACGTTGATTCAATTTTGCTGGAATCAAAGCGATAATCCTGATCCAATTGGTATCTCAATTCTTTTATTTCTTTCAAAATGGGTATGAACAATCCCAAAACAGATACCATAAAACCTGGCAGAACAGCTATTTTATTGCTGCTTTTTAAGTGTTTCGCTAAAATATCCACCACTTCCTGACCACTGGGATAGGCTTTGGAAGTGGGCAGGTGCCAAACTTGGTTCCAAGCCGATTCTTTTTGGGCCAGAAAGGCAGTAGCAAATGCAGCGTCCGGAATGAAAGTAAATGAATGTTTTTTGTCTTTGTTGTAAAGCCACTGTGCTGTTTTACCGGCTTTCATTCGTTTGATAACCGATTCATTTAGAAAACTTTGTCTTGCATTTGGACCATAAAAATCAGCTGCCCTAACGATCATTCCGGTAAGTTGGCCATTATTTATTTCTTCCATCAGCATATGGGCGATTTCTGCCCTGACTTTTCCTTTTCTGCTCTTTGGATTGATATGACTATCTTCTGTTAAGTGCCCCACATGAGTTGGGTCATAGCAATACATATTGTCAAAAAACACCAATTTGGCTTTTTCAGCTTGGCAGGCCCTGATGACATTTTTCATGATAATAGGCCATTGCTCTTCCCAAAGCACTGTTTTATACGTGATCCCCACTACCAAATATACAATTTCCGAACCTTTTACAGCAGCCGCTACCTCTTCTGATTTGAGCAAGTCTGCTTTAAAGAGTTGGTCTGTTGTATTGACTTTTTTTGGGTTTCGGCTTACCAATCTGATATTGGAGGTGTAGGATGTCAATTCTTTGGCAAGTGCAGTTCCAATATTGCCTGTCGAACCAAGAATCGTATGTAGGGAATTGGATGTCATAGGAATTGTCTATTTCCTAAATTTACAAAAAGATCCCAATATTAATGCTTTAATAGATTTGGCCTAATAATTGATTAGTTATTTTTTTAAATTAATGAACGATAAATTATTTTATGGACCACCGATTGTATTTTTATTTTCTTCTCAGCTTGAGCTTTGCAGTATTTTCCTGTCAGGAAAAAGAGAATCCATCAGTATTTAAAGGATTGGATTATTCAGAGACTAATGTTGTAAATGATGAAGAAGGCAACCAATATACTACAGGTTTTGATCAGGTCACTTCCTTAAACCAAGATCCTTTTATTCATAAAAGGGATGCTTCCGGAAACACTGTTTGGCGGTTGCGGTATGAAGAGACGCCCGTGGATGGGAGGGGCCTGTTGTTGGGTTGGTTTGATGGAAGATTGTTTGCTGTTTTTTCTGTAGATGGGGGAAGTACCGCTCAAACCTATATCAATGCCCGTCAGGTGAAGGTAGGGGCATTCAGTAATGTTTTCCAGTCCGGTTATGAAAGGGGAGGAGGGCCCAAAGTCAGTGTGGTTTGTGAAATCGATCCCAACAATGGACAAATTATCAAGGGGACATTTTTAACAGCCCGCTTGAATAATGGAAACACAAATACACTTCAGGTCAGGAAACTCGCCTATAAAAATGGTGTTCTGCACCTTAAAGCCACTTCTGCAGCCTGGCCTCCAGGTGTGGGAACCCGCTATATCAGGATGCCTGATATCGATGACAGTGATCGGATTGACAATGCTTTTTGGCTGTATTATGAACTTAAGGATGATTTTTCAGAAATCGTCAGGGCTGAGTTGTTAAGGGAGAGGTTTTGATTAGTTGAGGTTTTTTGAACCTATAGGGTGTATTATAACATACCTGACATTAAATAGTGGCTGGATGGGAAGTTGATTATTACCTAAAATTGCGACTATTGGAGGAGAGTCGGCTCTGACCTTAAAGCTTTTCACTTGCAGGATCTGCTATTTAACTTTCCATAATCTCGAGGACAGGGAGCATGAACTTCTGATCCACCTTAACCCTGAATGGATTGATAAGGCAAAAAATTGGACGCAAAGGAATAGAAACATACTGGAATACAGAGCCTTTGAATGGCAATATTTCATTAAGAATAATTTATTATTTCACAAAAGTTTAAATCAGTAAAAAGATGAGAAAATTATGGTTTTTAATAACAGCAGTATTCTTGAGTGCTTGTGATAAGCCGCAAACACATTTGACGTCTATTGAAAGTAGTCTTATTGCTTTTTGGGATTTTTCAGAGGAAATAGGAGAGCCCAGAAAGTCAAAGAGTTTTAAGACCGCAAAAAGCTATTCTTTATTGGAGGGAAATGGAGGGATACCCATGGCCAATGAAGGTCCTATCGAAGGAACATCTGCTGTAATTGAAAATGAAAGGTGGTTTTTCATTCCAAGAGACTCCTTGGGAGACCTCAATATTTTTGGGAAAGATTTGGAGTATTTATTTCAAAATGGATTATTTGTTAAAAGCAGTAAATAGTATCCTTCAAATATTTTGAAGAGATAATTTATCAAAAGCAGGAAATGATTGCTTTCATTCACAAACTTGGTAAAAACTGCACCTTTTTCTAATAAGGGGAAATGTAGGTGCTTCCATCAGAACTTCAGTTAATCAATTTACCCATTTAGAACTGGAATCTCTCCCCTCCGGCAGCTGGGGATACCTTTATTTTCCTTTGACCTCAAGGCAGAGGTTAAAAGATAAAAAGAAAAAAGGCCTCATGGTTCATTCTCCCATCAGGCCTTTTACTGTTTTTCAATCGGCTTTATATACGGTTTTTCCTCCAACTACCGTCATGGTTACTTTTGTATTGAGCAATTGATTGTCGGGAACCTGCATGATGTCCTGGTCAAAGACAGTAAAATCAGCAGCTTTTCCCACTTCGATTGAACCTTTGAAATCTTCCTCAAATTCTGCATAGGCGCCATCAAGGGTATAAGACTTGAGTGCTTGTTCCCTCGTCATCTTTTGATCAGGTTCAAAGCCACCTTCAGGCGTCATTTTAAGGGTTTTTCTTGTTACCGAGGCAAAGAAAGAGGGCACAGGATCCAAAGGCTCCACAGGAGCATCGGTACCATTGGAAATGATCGCTCCTGATTGCAGTAATTTTTGCCATACATAGGCACCATCTTTGATCCTTTTGGCACCTAATCTACCAATGGCCCAAGGTCTGTCCGAACTCAGGTGTATGGCCTGAATGGCTGCGATGACGCCCAATTCACCAAACCTGCTGATGTCATCAGGATGTAGGTGTTGGGCATGTTCTACCCTGAAACGGTGATCGGTGACGGCTGGGAATTTGGCAAATGCGGCCTCATACCTGTCCAAAACCTCCCTGTTGGTTCGGTCTCCAATAGCATGGGAACATACCTGAAAACCCAACTCCAATCCTTTTTCAGAAACTTCTGTTACCAAAGCTATGGGCATCGTCTCATGACCTCTATGGCCTGGCTTATCTTCGTAATCTTCCAACAACCAAGCACCCCATGGCCCCAATGCACCATCCATGTTGAGTTTGATGGATCTGACGGTTACCATATGGTCAGGATCTATATGAGGGCCTTTTTTGTACCAGTCTTGCAATAGATTTGGCTGCCTGCTGCTGAGCATGACGTACATGCGGGAAGTGAGGCGCCCTTCTGCTTTAAATTGTTCTAAAAGATCAATGAAATCCTGACCGCTTCCGGCATCATGAAAGGAGGTGATACCTTTTTCTGCAAGTTCCTGTAATGCCAATTCAAGTGCTTTCTCTCTTCTTTCCGGAGTATCTTCCGGTACAAGTTTCCTCACCAGTCCTGATGCTGTTTCTACCAAGACACCGGTTGGGTTGCCCAGTTCATCTCTTAAAACTTCTCCACCTTCGACTTCTTGAATGGGGTTTTCACTTCCCAATGGGGTGATACCTGCCAATTCCAAGGCTTTTTGATTGACAAATGACGCATGACCTGAAGCATGAGCCAAAAAAACCGGGTTATCAGGTGTGACTGCACTCAGTTGCTCATGCGTCTGGAAACCTTTCACCGTATTTTCAGGCATTTTAATCCATTTATCCTGATGCCAACCTCTTCCCGTAATCCATTCTCCCGGTTCGGCATTTGCTGCTGCTTCGGCAACTTTTTCTACGAGTTCATCATAGGTTTGGACATACATAAGGTCTATGTCCAGTTTATTATAGCCTATTCCCATTAAGTGCGCGTGGGATTCTATAAAACCGGGAGTCATTGTTTTTCCTGCCAAGTCAATGACTTCAGTTTTATTACCAATTAATTTTTGAATTTCTTCTTTGCTGCCCACAGCAAGGATAAGCCCCTCTTTTACGGCTATGGCTTCTACTTGGGGTCTAGATGCATCTACGGTGTATATAGTGCCATTCAAATAAACCTGATCGGCAAATTTATCCGCTCCACATGCAAATAGGAGCATGGCAATCAGGCCGACTAAGAAAGTGTATTTCATGAATTTTTAATTTTTCTAAAATTAGGATTTTGTAAGGCAAAAGAACAAATATTCTTACATCAAACCTTATAATATTCCACGAACTGTCCATCAAAGTCCGCCACCTTTTCTACCAATTCCAACCTTTTATCCTCATGAAAGGCTTTGAATTTTTTGGCCAGGTCAATTTTTTCCTTGAGCATTTGTGCATCATCAGCACCGGTTACCAAAACCGAAACGGGAAGTGACCAAGAAAAATAGAGCGCTTCTTCTACAGTCAGTACATTGGGGACAATCTTAGGTTTGTTGCCATGCATAAAATGGGAAGTGCCCCCAAAGAAGCCTCCATTGGCCAAAGTTTTCATAGCAATTGGAGCTATATTCTTTTCGATCAGTTGGGGCATTACATTATTGATGAAACTTTTGTAGTTAGGATCAAAGGCATTTACAGGCATTTGACAAGCCTGCATGGTATCACTCTTTTCCAACATCCGGAGATGTGCTTTATAATCGGAATGTCCTGAAAAGCCTATGTATTTAACTTTTCCACTTTGCTGGGCTTCCAAAAAAACATCCAAAACCCCATTATTTATTCTATGATCTACATCTCCCGGGCTGCTAACTGCATGGATAAACCATAAGTCCAAAAAGTCTGTATTCATGCGTTTTAAGCTTCCTTCCAAGTGGGCTTTGGCAGTTTTGGCATCCCTTGCAGTGGTTTTACTTTGTATAAAGGCTACATCTCGGTATTTGGGCGTCAGGAACATGCCATACCGTTTTTCTGCCAGTCCATTGCCATAGGATTCTGCATTATCAAAAAAACGGATTCCGCCCTCCAAAGCAGTTTCTATGGTTCTTTCTGCTTCTTTTTCACTCATTCTGGCTATATGGGCACCACCAAGTCCAAGCATGGTCATTTCAATGCCTGTATTACCGAATTTTCTCTTGGGCAATAAATCCCCGAACCTGTCCCTGTTTGGATCTTTTGAAAACCTATTTTGTTGGTCCATATCAGCCACTGCTTTACCTCCGAAAGGAAGCATCATGCCTGCTGTAATTCCTGCCAGGGATTTCAAAAATTTTCTTCTTTCACTGTTTTGATGTAATTCATCTTCCTTAACAGCTTTCCAAGGCCATGTCACACAGGTTTTGATTTCAGGGAAAAGCACATGGTCTGCTTTACCTTTGAATACAAATGTCAGTACCTGATAATCATTTAGCTTTTCCTTCACCACTTCCAAAGTTTTACCTGTTACAGCGACATCGTCTACCAATAAAATTGAAGCCCCTTTTTGGAAGTTTAAAGAGAAGGGTTCAAGAAACTCAGGGCTTGTTCTATGAGGCTGATTGTCCTTGTCCCGAAAATTCACCTTTACAGTGATCAAGGGCTTACCCAAAAATCCGGCAACCATTTGAGCAGGAATCCTACCGCCTTCCGCTATGCCTACCACCAAATCCACTTTGGGTAAGGGATATGCCTGCAACCTTTGCTTGATTTGGTCCAGAGATAGGGGAGTTTTACTTTCGCTCATGTTATTGCTGATGGCCTATATTGAAATTCTTTTTATGCACGGAATTGTTAGGATTAAAATACTTAAGCATCAAATAATTGATCAAAAGAAGTAACCCGATTCCTGGAATAGCCCTAAGCGTGGAAGAAATTAAGAAATCAAAAGGAACTGCTTTTACCAAAGGAATAAACAAAAGAAGTATCGATGAACTGATTTTAGCTCCAATATATGACAATGGTGCAGCAAATAATTTGACTTTATCACTTTGTAGCAAGAGATAGGCAATACAAGAAAAAATAGTCAATTCTAAGGTTAGTACCACCAAAAATTCCCAGTTTGGGTTTCCAGTAATCATGGTGTTTAAAAATGGGGCTAATAATGCAATGGGTAAAGCTAATCTCCATCCATAAGCAAACAAAGCTATGAATGGAATATAAAACATAGGTAGCAAATAGGCGCCCACGGGAAATCCATTATAGGGAGGAAGTAAGTGAATGAAAAAAGGAAAGATGATTGCAGCAACAAGTACTAAAGTCAATTGCTTTACATATCCATAACTCAATGTTTTGCTTGCGTTTTTCATGATGTAGGAGGTGATAAGTAGCACCCGAATTTAATAAAATCCTATTAAAAGTCATGAAAATCAGGAAAATACCTCTAGATTTTTATAATTAGGGCTTGCTGAAAAAGTCTCAGGTATGCCAGCCCTCCCTATCGGTAGGCAAGTTCAAAGCGGGCGAATGAAGATGTATGCTTATTCTTCGAATGAGCCCTATTTGAACCTGTCAAGTCGACAGGCAGGGATGGTATGCCTGGCTAGCCTGATAATTTCAAATTTTGAAATTTTCAAGTGCACGCAAATCAAACCAGAGCATTTAATAAGTTTGCACCTGCTTAAAAAGACAGTGCTTAATAAATGGGGTATTCATCAAAATTTAAAGAAATTATTCTCCAATTGGCGTTTTTCAGCATGCCCTAATTATATCAGTTTGTAATTAATAAAAGTTAATAATGTGTCTTTGGAGATAAAAATTATTTGATAGGCTCTACCGAATAACCTGCATTCCGAAGCAATTGTATGATTCCCACTTCTGAGGCCAAATGGCCCGAACCCACTGCGATAAAGGTGGACTGCTCCATGATCAATGATTCGATGATAGGAATCCAGTTTTTGTTTCTTTCTACTAAAAGAAGGTCTCCATACTCCACAAATAAATCTGCTTCCGTAATCAGGGCATAGAGCCGGTCAATATCTTCGTCCAGATAGGCTTTTACCAATTCTTCGAATTCTTTTAAACTTTCTGGATCAGTGACCATTCTCCCCAAATCAACCAGCTGTTGTTGAAGGGGTATTTGATCAAAAAGTCCAGCTTGAAAGTCTCCACTTTCCAAGCCCATCATGGGTATGGATTTTTCTTTTGCTTTTTCGACAAAAAACAACTCATAGCTACCAACTTCTTCACAGGGTAATAATTTAACCAAAATCAAACTGGAAAGTGCGAATGGTTTGAATATGCCAAACTGCTGAAGTCCTATCCCATAATGTTCTGTTAAAAATGCATCAATTGCCTCCCGGTCCTCTTCTTCGAATTCATCCTGAATATTTGAAAAGTTTTCGTTCATTGAAAGCTTTTGCATGGCCATCAGTTCATTTTGATCTGAAAGGTTAAGTTCCAATGCTATTTTCTCTGAAGATTCAAAAGCTTTCAAAATCCGCTCATCCATCTTAAACTGATCTTGACAGATGATGTGAATGGTCCCAAATAGATAGGAATCAGCTGGAAGTTTATCTCCTGATATTTTCCAAAGCAAAGAACGGCCATCTGAAATCTGCCCCCAACAGCCAATGCTGAAAGAAAGGTTAAAGAGCAATAGCATAGCAAACAGCAGATGGTTCTTCTTCATGTCGGTTTTTTGATTTTATATGAAATTACAAAAAAATATCATTTTCAGCCATTAACAGCTGTGTTGAATAATTTCCTGTAATAAAAGTCACAAAGTTTCCTTTTCAATTATTTGATATTTGGATTCAAGTATATTTTGCCAAAATATATGCTATTCAAAAATCATGCTACCATTGGTTTATTCAAGAACCTTAGGTAATTATCAAACCAAAAAATCTTCTCAAGGAATGCATAACCCAAAGGAAACCAAAACCAAGATGAATACATCAAAAAGAGAATTTCTTAAAAAATTAGGAGCCTTAGGAGCGGGTACAGGTTTATTTGCCGCCAGTCCACTGACTTCTTGTAGCAGCCCTAAACCTGAATCATCCATCGGAAACGGTGAGCCTAAGGATAAGTTCAAAGTCACTTTTCTTCAAACTACCGATGTACATTGTCAAATCCATCCCCATGATGAATTGTATTGGGAAGATGGTCAGGCAGTATTCAGAAAGGCTGGAGGTTATGCCAATCTACATACGTTTATTCAGGAAGAAAGGGCTAAAGCGGAATATTCATTGTTGATGGATACAGGGGATATGTTTCAGGGTTCCATGCTTTCTGTGAAAACGGAAGGTAAAGCCATTGTCCCCATTTTAAATGCCATGTCATACGATCTATACCTCCCTGGTAATTGGGAAGTGGTATATAATAAAGGACCTATGCAGCAACTCATGGGTGCTTTGCATGGCAATAAGGTTTGTGCCAATATGTATCATGATTTAGGGGATGGTAAGCGGGGAGAGCTGATTTTTCCACCTTATTATATTTGGCAAGTAAACGGGGTGAAATTTGGATTTGTTGGATACAATGACCATTTGGTCCCCAAAAGACAATCGCCAGGTTACAGTGAAGGTATCATCTTCACCAAACCTGAAGAAAATCTGGCGCATTATGTAGATGTACTTAGGAATCAGGAACAGTGTGCTTTTGTAGGAATTCTTTCCCATACTGGCTTATCACAGGAAATAGCACTTTCCAACCACCCTGCTTGTGAGGGAGTAGATTACATTTTTGGGGCAGATACCCATGAAAGAGTAAGGAGACCTATCCAGGGAAAATATGCTAAGGTAGTACAGCCAGGTGCTTTTGGCTCATTCTTGGGTAAATTGGTTCTTGAGGTAGACAAAGGAAAAGTAGTCAGTGATGAATATGCCTTATTGGATGTTCCTGCGGATGATATCAAGGGTTCTCCAAGAATAGCAAAAATTATTGAAGAGGTAGAAGCGCCTTTCAAGGAAGATATCAATACAGTGGTGGGCTACAGTACCGTACCATTATACAGGTATTTTGTAATCGAAAACCCTATCGATACCATGGTGACAGATGCACTGAGGTATAACATGCCAGATATAGATATTGTATTATCCAATGGATTCCGTTTTTGTCCTCCTTTGGTTACACCGGATGAAACCGGAAACATCCCCATCACCAGGGGGTTTATTTATGACATGTTACCTGTAGATAGCATCGTCAGAAAAGGTGAGGTTACGGGTCAGCAGTTATGGAACTGGATGGAAAATGAGCTGAATAATGTGTTTGCTGAAGATGCCTCCAAAAGGTTTGGTGGCTGGGTGATCAAATTTAATGGGATGGAAGTTAGATTTCACGCATTTGGAGACGAAGGTAAGCGTGTCGATTCCATGACAATCAAGGGGCAACCTTTGGACATGAATAAGATATACAGCATATCTGCATGCGAACGTGAGGGAGATCCTGAAGATGTGGTCTGTAGGATGAATAATGTAAAAAATGTGCAAAATCTGGATTTAACATTGCATGATGTCATGCTGAACTATCTCAGGGAAAACTCACCTGTTAACCCAACCCCAAGAGGAGCAGCAGTGGCTTTGGATGCACCAGCTACCTTATTGACACAAGTGTCAGGTGTAGATTATGAGTTCAGGTAATCGTGTCATGAAGCATTGACCGGGATTATGAATTCATAATTTGGATTTGCTTATAATAATAGAAACAAAGGGGCTGGCTAAAATATTAAAGTCAGTCCCATTTATTTTTTAAAGAAAAATTATTTGATAATCAGAAGCGGCACATGGGTATGATAAGCCATTTTTAGGCTTTCACTTTTGTTAAACAAGTATTCGAAGAAAGATTTTCCCTTATAAAACATCACCAGAAAGCTATCTTTATTTGTATTAAGATAATCCTTGAGGCCTTTTTCTGTATCCTTATGGTTATAAATTTTAAAATCAAGACTAAGCCCTGGGTATTTTTCTTTGAGATGTGCTTCAAGTCCCTTAAACTCTATCTCTTTTTCGAAATTCCCCTCTTTTTGGATGTGGAAAAATTCATAGGGCAGCCCAAGGTCCACGGTGAGCTTAAATAAACTATTGAAAAACTTCTCCTCTTCTTTCTCAAGTTCGAGACCCACTGAAATTTTTGTTACCAATTCCAATTTTGCTTTTTCAGGCACTGCTATTACGCTGGTTTTGCTTTCCTTGATTACATGTCCTGTGTTGGACCCAATCAATGCTTTCTTAATACCGCTTGCACCTTGGGTACCCATCACCACCAGGTCATAATCTTCCCTGTATGCAAAAGAAGTTACAGCTGAAGCAACCGTTCCCTGTACGATTTTATAGTTAAACTCCAGGCCTTCTGCCTTTCCTTCTTCCACTGCTTTCTTTAGTGCTGTTTTGGCATCCTGTTCGATTTGACCAAGTATTTCTGTGGCTTGGGCAGCAAAATCATAAACTGCATAAAAGGCATAAAATAATGTGATAGAAGCATTCTCCTTGTGGGCAATTTTTTTTGCAAATTCCAAAGCATTAGCTGCATTGTCTGAAAAGTCTGTAGGGACAAGTATTTTCATGGCCGTTTGGTTATTGTTTTGATTCTTGTTTTGCCTTCAATATATGTCAGAAATTATAAAAAAATACTGACTTTAATCAGTTAGGACCCTAATTTTTTACCGATTAGCCTTACCACATGTGCATCCCCCTTATGTCCAATACCTTCATTGAGTTGTATTATACCGTCAAATTCTGACTCCCAGGTCATTCCGGGAAAACTATTTTTGAGCTCATCCAAATCATAAAGCATTTCCAGAGACTTAGGTCCTCCGGAATTAAATTGGAGCTGTGGTTTGCCAAAACCTTCTATGATCAACGTACCGGTATCTTTAAGGGCCTTTATAAATTTTTGGTGTACTTTATCACGAATCATCAAGGGCAGGTGAAAATAAATCAGGGCAATAACGTCAAATTCATTGGGCGCCGAGATAAAGTTTACTACATCACAGACCTGATAATCAATGGTAAGCCCCAAATCTTTTGCTTTTTCCAGGGTGTGCTTTTGTGCAATCTTGCTTTGGTCCAAAGCTGTGACCTCCCAGCCCAATGAAGCTGCATAAAGGGCATTTCTACCTTCTCCTTCACCAGGAAACAGAATTTTACCTTTTGGGTGTTTCGCTAATTGCTGCCTGACAAAGTCATTGGGTGATTCTCCGTATAGGCCTGGGGCTTGGCCAAATTTTTCATCCCAAAAATTTGCGTTCATCGTTATTTATGGTTTTAATGTTAATGATTGTTGTTTTAATCTTACCTGTAAAATTGCAACAATCCTTTCTATAATGAGTAGAACTATTGTCACTTAAGACCTAGATCATGCGCTTTTATTTGATTATATTTTTACTACTTTTCAGTCATTTGACCCATGCCCAATTCAATTCCCGCTTGAATTTAGAATCTTCTTATGGTTTCATTATTCCACATTCACCAGAGTTAAGACCTTTTGCTCAAAATAACCCCTATGGCTTCAACTTAAATTTTCAAATGATGGGTTTGTCTGAAAAAAAATGGTCTGCCTGCAATTGCTTTCATTATTTGGGGCTCCAGCTCAGTCATTATAATTTTTCAAACAGGGAAATTTTGGGTACGGCAAGTAGTCTTTCAGGGACTTTTGAACCTTCGATCTGGCGGCACCCTAAATGGACTTTCAGTGTGCTCACTGGAATGGGGGTCACTTATTTAGACAGGGTATTTAATGAAAAAAATAATCCAGATAATGTTTTTTTCAGTTCAAATTTGAGTTTTCTGCTTTTTCTTACACCCAGATTGGCATATACCTTAAATGAGCAAATAGAGGCCAGTATCTCACTGTCTTACAACCATATCTCCAATGGAGGTCAAAGACAACCTAACAAGGGTATTAATTTCCCCATGCTGGGATTCGGTATATCCTATTACCTGAAAAAGGATAGGCTTCCGCAATATTTCCGTCTTGATTTAGACAAGGAACTTTCTTTTTTCTTGGAAGGTGGATTGACAACACGAAGATCTGTGGAACAGGAGGCTAGAAGGCCTACTTTTTCCTTGGTCTTGGGTGCCGTAAAACCTTTATCTGCCATCAATGGGATTGGTGGGGGCATTGAACTGAATAAAGATTATTCCCTGTCTGTGAACAATAGCCGCTTGGAGGCCCTTATGCCTTCCCCATATATTGCCCATCATTTTCTTTTTGGGAGATTTGATTTTAGCCAAAGAATAGGAGTCTACACCCAAAAACCCATTGGTTATGTGGATAATTTATTTTATCAGCGGTACATTCTGAAATATCGCTATTTCAAAAATTTATCTTTAGGGATCTCATTGAAAGCCCATGGACATGTGGCTGAAAATATAGATTTGAGATTAGGTTGGGCGTTTTAGGTTACTGATTTCTCTGTGCAATGGGTGCTTTAATACAAGATTCCGGAATATCGAAAGCATCTGTGAGGGCAAGGGCGTCTTTTCGGACGTCCCAACACAATTGGTTAACCATTTTTCTGATGGCTTTGGTTTTCACCCCCTCCATATAACCTTGTTCCAGGTACCAGCCCCTGTTGTTTTCAAGCGTGTAGAGTGCAAACAATTGACATAGCTGGGAAAGGACAGCTTTACATCCTGCATTACTTATTTTCTGTATCCCTTCCTGAAAGCTTTCCAGGATGACCCTTTCGATGTAAGCCTGACCTACATTGACCAAATGATGTTGGACCACATTGAAGGCATCAAAGGAATCCATTCCATCATCAATATGTCTTTTGATTCTTCTTGCGGCACTGCTCAATATGGCTCTTTCCCGATATCTGAAAGCACTGAGGTGAAAATTGAAATCCAAAAGATGTGATTCATCTGTACTGCGGGTAATGATCGGATTCTTTTCAGTTATGCTGACTTTAGCCTGATTGGCCAGGTAATTGGCTACAGTAAACATATTCATGTCACTGAATTCTTGTCTGAATTCCGTTAGTCTGTTTTTTGCTACCAATTGCATCAAAACCACATTGTCTCCCTCAAAAGTGGTATAGACATCTGTGTCGTTTTTCAAATCATCGATTCTATTCTCAGAAAGATAACCTTTTCCCCCACAGGCTTCCCTGCAGATTTGGAGTGTTTTTGTAGTAAACCAAGTGGTATAAGCTTTAAGCCCTGCTGCTAATGCTTCTATTTCCTGGGCATCCTTTTCAGAATGATTGAGATATCGAACTGTAAGGTACTGTAGTGCAAAATGCAAAGCGTAAGTACTGGCCAAAGGGGGGATGAGTCTTCTTTGGTGCATGCGGTAATTGAGAACGGGAACTTCGTCTCCTCCCGGAGGGCCAAACTGTTTCCTTTTGTCTCCATAACGTATGGCTATGGTCAAGCCTGTCTTGCTTGCGGATAAAGCAGACCTTGGAATACCGATCCTTCCGCCTACCAAGGTGCCTAACATGGTAAAAAACCTTTTATTATCTGAACTTATGGGGCTTTCAAATTCACCATTTTCGTTTACTGAAGAGAACCTGTCCAACATGTTGTCCTTGGGAATGACCAATTGATCAAAGTAAATTACGCCATTATCCACGCCATTGAGTCCCATTTTTCTACCGCAATCCTCAATCTTAACGCCATCAATAAGTGACCCGTTCTTATTTCTTATAGGTACGACAAATGCATTGACCCCATAATCTTCCCCTTCAATGATCAACTTGGCGAAAACAGTGGCCATTTCACCATGTAGGGCTGCATTGCCTATATACTCTTTTCTTGCGGCTGGATGAGGGGTGTGGATGGTAAAAGTTTTGTTTTCCTGATTGTAAGTTGCTGTGGTTTCCAGCCCCCTGACATTGGATCCATGTCCTGTTTCTGTCATGGCAAAACAACCGGGCAATTGCAAGCTACCGATATCCTTCAGGTATTTTTGGTGGTGTTTTTCTGTGCCGAGAAAGTAGATACTCATACCCCAGAGCCCAAACTGTACGCCAAATTTGATCACCATACTAAGATCATGGTATGAGAGGGTTTCCATAATGGTGAAATATCCCGCCATGTCATTTTTACCACCGGCAAATTCAGGATAGGCCCAAGACCCAAAGCCTTGTCTAGCCAATTCTTTACACCAGCTTAAGACCTGTTCCCTTTGTTCGGCTAAGCTTTCATATTCCCTCAATGAAAAAGTCGGGTCAGATATAATTGTTTTCACCTTCCTTATCAATTCGGACTGTTCTCCATTGAGAAACTCAGTCATAATATGGATATCAAAATTACTTTCTGCCTGGTGTTTGGCTGTCTGCGTTTTGTGTCCTTCTCTAAAAATATAACGGGCTTCTCTACCAACGATGCCCAGCGCATTTTCTGCAGAACGAAAAGATTGTATGGAACTATCGGAAAAGCTGAATTCTGGTGTATTTTTGTTGGCAAGGGTAAGCGCTATATCCGTCAAAGACTCTTTTGAATCCAGATCTAGCCCTTCTACTGATTTTTTCCATTGCTTTAGCGTTTTTGGAGAAGGAGCTTTTTCAGGATTCAGGTTTTCAATCAGTAATTCACGGTCGGTATTACTTAACCAATCAAGTTCAAAAATCAGGCTTTGCATTACCTGAAACTCTGTTGGTGTGAGTACCATATCGGCCCACAAAGTGTAATAAAAAGGTAAAAAAACATTTAGTTTTGACTGTCTTGGAAATAGATCAATTGGTGACATAGGGAAAATTTTTCTGAAAAAATATAGTGAAAAAATAAGGCAATAGCAAAGAAAAATGATTTGTGTCAAATTCCGGGTATAAATTCCCTGAATTTAATTTTCTTCCTCTTCCATTTCCCTATATGCCAAAATACCACCCAGGAGGTTTCTCACTTTGGTAAAGCCTCTTGTTTCCATGAATTTTTTGGCATTTCCACTTCTTGCACCCGAACGGCACTGAAGTACAATTTCCTTGTCTTTATATTGTTCAAGTTGGTCCAATTCATAAGGCAATTGGCCTAAAGGTATATTGTCAGCTCCTAGATTATCTTCTTCGTATTCCCATTCTTCCCTCACATCTATGAATACAAAATCTTCTTTATTCTGTAATTTTTCTCTCAATTCTGATACGGTAATGTCTTCCATGTTTTGTTATTTAACTAATATTCTGAATGATTTTTGTTCTTCTCCCTGAATCACCTGAATCAGGTAAATTCCTTTTTGCAACCCGGCAAAATTAATCATTTTACTGTTAATTTCGGGATTTTCTTCGGGTAGATCAAGGCTCCTGCCAAAGTTATCAAATACCTGGTAACTGTCAATATCCCCTTCAATGCTTAGCCAATCTGTAACAGGATTTGGAAATACCTTTAATGTTTTCGTATTCTGCTCTTCTTCTGCTAAAAGGGGTTCCTCGCTTAAATGCACCCTGATCATCAATGAGCCTCCCACAATGGTATTTTGTTCCCAGCTTCCGGAAACGTTGAAAAATATCTCACTGCCATTATCAAAGGTTTTATCAAGTCCCACATAGACAAAGTCGTTGGTGAACTGAGTAAAGCCCACAAAAAAATTGCCCTCTACCCGGACATTTTCTTCCAGTTCAAAGTAAGCAAATTCACCAAGCACTTCTTTTTCGGGGATAAACACCTCTTTGACAAAAAGGGGCTCGTTGGTTAAGTTATTCCACACCATCAAATCAATAAAGGTATTTGCTTGGAGAAAATTGGTAAAATTAATACTGATCCCCTTGACATATGCTGGATTTTCTACCTCAAAGCGGTTGGCTAACATCCCATTCCTTTGATTAATTCCAGCGGAATAGTCCACAATACCATCGTCATAGGCATAAAAATCCTTTACTGTAATGATGGTTTTGACGGTATCATTTACCCGTAGGTCCACTTGTTCAAAAATCAGGCTGTCTCCATCTACAATCTGGAAAAGAAACCGATCTCCTGAACTGATATAGGTGGTTAATTCCAGGTCTGTTTCTGCTTCAGGTAGATCAATATTACCGAAATTATTACTTGTAAATGTGCGTCTTTCATTCGCTAATGGCACAGGATTAAAAGGGGTGTTGTTATTAATCCTGCTTATCAGGGCATCATCTGCTTTATTTCTTAATTCTATGGAGTACTCCATAGCCCTGAAACGGTTTTCCAAGTTTTTAAACTCATTGGAGACATTGGTCCAGATGGTGTTATTTTTATTTTTTAGTTCAAATAGGGGGATGGCAGCGTACTTCCCCAATGGGCGGGAGTTTGTCTGGGTCAGCGCCCTGTCCGGGAAAAACAGGTTATTTGGATTACGGTTTTTGTTCAGGTACACATAATCCAAAAGCCATGCATCAAAAGGACCGGAAGCTCTTCCGCTGATTTGGAACCTGAATTGAAAATTTTCGTGTTGGAAATCCTCAGTCACCTGTATTATTTCAGGGGTAAAAAAGAACTGCTCGGCTTCTAACTCTCCAGATACACGCCATACCTGAGTCCATATTCCTGCTGAATCCAAGAAAAACAAGTTGAGGTCATCATTGAAATCCGGTAATTCCGCTTTTCCACCTGCTTGCCAAAAAAAACTTAGAAATACGGTGTTTTTTTCGGCCTCAGAAAGACCGGACAAATCTATAGGCAAGGAGGTTATCTGATCGTTGATACCCTGTTCTATTGGAACATTTGAGTATGGCCTACCTCTTTCATCCACACCGTCCATAAGCAATACCCCCAAGCTTGGTGGTGCATTGCCCACGGTATAGGATTGGGTAGTTCCTCCATTGATCCATTTTGCGGGGTCCACCCCAGGACTGGAAAAATCATCCCAGAATGGCAGTTGCAGGTTGTTTTCCAATATTCTGGCATTCAAAATAGCCTTTTCCTCTGATGGGAATATGGGTGTAGGAAGTTGTTGAAATTGAGCATTGGCCTGCTGTGCGCATATTAAAAGTGCCCAAGTAATAAAAATAAAAGCAACTGCCTTCCTTTTGAACATGAAAACTACAAATTATCTTTTCACATCAGAAATCCAAACATCTACTGGCTCTCCGGTTTTCATTTCTGCACCCGGTGGTGGTATCTGCCTAATGATAATCCCAGAAGGAACAGTATCCGTTTCCACATAATTGATCCTCCCCAACCTTAAACCTGATCCTAAAATAAGAAATTCTGCGTCAATTTCATCCATTCCGATCAAATTAGGTACATCCAATATTTGATTCCCCAGACCATCACCAATGACAAGGTCAATCTGAGAACCTTTAGGAATTTCAAATCCTTCAGGGATATTCCTGCCTCTGTAGCGTTGTTCAAGGACCACATTGAAAGTTATATCTGGAATGTAAATGAATTCACCACGGATAAGTCCCATGTTATTCAAAATTTCCTGTGCGTTTTTAAGTGGTGCATTGACCAAATTGGGCATTTTGATCATTGGGGCATTTTTCGAATTCAAGGTAACATATACTTTTCTGCCCTGTTTGACCTTGCTTCCTGCCCTTGGATTTTGTTTTAATACGGTTAATGGTGGAAGATCAGCGTTGTAGCCGCTATCCAAAGCTACTTCTATCTGCAAATCTCTTTCACTCAGGTAGGATTCTAATCGGTTAAATTCAAATCCTTCCAGATCAGGAACACTCACCGTTTGCCCGTGATTGGTATAGGAGGGGAGGAATACTTTAAGAAAAAGGAAAGCGAAAACCAATAGTATACCAAATACAATAGTCAAATGGGTGACAATTTTTTTGGTGGAGGTTTTTAAATCTCTCATGAAATTTGAGGTAAGTTACAGTTCAAACGTATAAAGGTATAATTAATTTTTTCAAACGTTAATATCTATCTGGGGTCTTCAAAGAATAAGCCAAATTTTTAAGAAAAAGAACAAAAACCGGAAACACCATGAAATGCTCCGGTTCAAAAGCCTGTTAATAGATGATCAGTTTACGTGTTTCTGTTATCGATTGGCTGGTAATTTGGACGATGAAAAGACCTTTTGAGAAATTCCTTGAGCTGAAAGTATAGGTCTGGTTCAAGGTATTCGGGTAATCCACATCATGTACCAAAGTGCCTGTAGCAGATACAATCTGAATTTTGACTGTCTCAAATCTTGGTAAATTGAAGACGATATTGAACAGTTCGTTGGCTGGGTTTGGATAAATGATGGTACTGCCTAATCCAGGATCAACAGGCTCTGGGTTGGCGGAAAGGAACAATTCTATATTGTTCAGGAAAATGGTACTGTTTGTATCTTCCTGTCCCTCTAGCACTATGGCAACACGAACCATACTTTTATTTGAACCGGCAAAATCGCTCAAATTGACATATTCTCTGGTGAAATCCCCTGAACTATTTGGGTTGGGGTCACCTGAACTGACGGTTACAAGGTCATTCCCTGATTTATTAAAGACTTCACGATAATTTGTCCCCCCATCGTCACTGGCATAAACCAATAACTTGGTCGTTGGACTCACGCTTCCTGCCGCTCTATCGAAAAATAGGGCAGCCTGACTACTTCGCGTAAGGTCAAATGTGGGAGAACCAAGCCAAAATGTATTCATGCCGGCAACAGGATCTATTCGGACTACATTACTGGCGGAAGAGCCAACCTGAAGCGGTGAAAGCGCCCAACCCCTTAGGTTATTTTCAGGATTAATGGCTACCCAAGGATCAAGATTTACGGCATTATTGAAGTTTTGGCGCCAAGGGGACCTGATATTTTCTTGGTGAATGACCACATGTCTATCCAGCACTATTGGGTTTCGAGGATTCTGATCAAAATTCGGAAATTCTAGTCTGTATATCAGCTGATTAACACCTTCGCGGGTGGAAATGGGTAGATTGATCAGTGTTGAATCACCCGGTGGAACGACTGTACCTCTAGCCAAAAACGATTGTCTAGGCGTAAAACTGGTGGTCCTTCGGAAAACAAAACCAGAAATCGGTAAGTTCCCTGTGTTTTTAAGCAAAATTGACTCTACTTCGTGATTTCCAGTAGATATTGGAGTGGGACTGACCAGTTGGGTTAATTGCACATCATACTTAAAGAATTCTTCTTCAAGGACTTCAATATCTTTGATGTAAATGTTATTACCGAATCCATTTCTGTTGATAAAAGCAATTCTCACGTTGCCCAAATCGGCAAAAGGAGCCAAATTGACAATTTCTCTTCTGAACTGACTTTCATTTCGTGGTACAAATTCATTAAGTGTGGGTTCTGAAGTCTGAAGGAATACCCTGTCCTTGCTATATGGGGCATCAATGATTTCAAAGGTATTCCCACAATCAGCTGAAATGGCAATGATCAGATCATCCCCAAAACCCTGTGCATTATACGGCGCATGCGCCATGAGAAAAGTAAGTTGTGCGTTAGGAAACTGATTCAGGTTGATCTGTGGAGAAACTAAGAAATCCAATTCTCCGATGGCATCATATTCATAATTTTGAACTCGTATAACCTCTTGTGTACTGCCACCGATTGTCAGTGGAATTGTTTCCCAAGTGATATCATTATCAGGATTATCAATCACCCAGGTATTTCCTATGTCTTCAATGCGCAGACTATAAGGGAGAGAAAGTTCAGGTTGTAATACAGGAGTGGACGTAACGCTATTGTTGGAGGGGTTAGGGTCTGTAGTCCCATTAACCTCTACAATATTGACTTCAAAATTATTGGAATTATTGTTGAGTGTTACCGGGTTAAAAGTAACAATGGTATTATCACCAGTTTCCAGGTCCAAGCTAATGTTAAGGCTTTGCAGTAAATTGGTATTGTTACGGATTTCAATCCTGGCAGAAGTGATGCGGTTACTTCCAGAGTTGAATATTAATACCTCTGGCACGATATTTAGTTCACATATAAAATTTTGTGGGTTCAAAAGGCGCTCAACGCCCAAATCATTGTCTTGCAAAATAGGTTCAATGGTTGCTCTTCCATTGACCAAGCTGGCACGCCTCGGACTATTCGCCAATACCACATCCATTCTATCCACCTGACCCTGTGTGAAAATATTCATGCAGACGTCCGTGGTATAATCCATATAATTTTCCACCATGTCCCTTGTACCACATGTCACTCGGGGAGTGGGTCTGCAAATGTTATTGGGGCCATCCTGGTTAGGAGTGTCGTCTACAAAATCGTCTGCATTGCAGTTGCCATCTCCCCATATATGCCGTAGTCCAAAAAAATGTCCAATTTCATGGGTAAGTGTTCGACCTCTTGATCCTCCGACCGCAGATCCTCCTTGTCCGAAGTAGCGATAGTCCACTGTTACGCCATCTGTTTCCCTTGCTGCAGCAGGAAAATTTAAACCAGGGAGATTGGACACAGGAAAAGTAGCGTAGCCAATAAATGGGTTGACCAATGGAACTACCCAAATATTAAGATAATCTTCAGGTGGCCACTGGGCCAATTGGCCAATAAGACCAGCATCGTTTGGACTATAGGTAGTTTTTGGTCCTTGTACCCTGTTAATCCCATCGGTAGGTAAACCCCTAGGGTCTTGTTTGGCCAGGACAAATTCTACTCTTGAATCAGCTGCTACACCTAAAAATTCCTCAGGGGTTTGACTTGCATCTGGATTTTGTCTTCGGAAATCCTCATTTAAAGTACGTATTTGGGATTCAATTTGTGCTAAAGAGATGTTGGCACCCTCACCGATAGGTGTTCCATTATGAATGATATGCACCACAACAGGGATAAATTTAACATCTTCTGTGGTTCTAGTCTGTGGCCTTGACTTTCTTTCTTTGATTTGCCCATTCATCCAGGACTCAAAAAATTCTTTACTGCCATAAATACCCAACTGCTCCTCTTGTAGCTTCTCCATATGGGTAGCGGCACATTTTTCATCATGAATATGCTGAAAACTCTGTCCAAAAAACTGCTGTGAAAAACTGCTTGGAGAAATTAATAACAAGAAAAAGGATAGAATTAAACCTATCCTTATCTGAGAAGCAATTATTTTCATGTGTAATAAATTATGCGACAGCGACATTTATGGCCTCAACCTTCACTATTTCAGGAATATCTCGTTTTATGGCTTCTTCTACTCCCGCTTTTAATGTCATACTGGACATGGGGCATGAACTGCAGGTGCCTGTGAGTTCCAATCTCAAAATCATATCATCTGTGATTTCAACAATTTTCACATTTCCCCCATCTGCCTCTAAATAAGGTCTGATACTATTCAGCGCCTTTTCTACCTTTTCTACTAATGTTAAATTCATGCTATTCGATTATCAAATTTTCACCTGAACTACTTCTGTTTTGGCCTGGGCAGCATTCCTGATGGCTACCTGCCTGGCCACATTTTCAGCTACCAAGGAAAATGCTTCCTGAGATACGCCCTCCCTCATAACTGCCGGGTAACCGATATCACCACTTTCGCGGATTGTTTGCACAATGGGAATTTCCCCCAAAAAGGGAACTCCAAATTTTTCAGCCAATTTTTGCCCACCCTCTTTGCCAAATAAATAATATTTGTTATCAGGCAATTCTTCGGGGGTAAAATAAGCCATATTTTCCACAACACCTAAAACAGGTACATTTATTTGCGGTTGTTTAAACATACTCAAACCTTTGGTAGCGTCTGCTAATGCCACTTTTTGAGGTGTTGTTACAATCACTGCACCGGTAACCGGAATAGTTTGGACCATAGTCAAGTGGATGTCTGAAGTGCCCGGAGGCAGGTCAATTAACAAATAGTCCAATTCTCCCCATTCCACGTCTCCAATAAACTGCTTGAGTGCTGAACTGGCCATTGGACCTCTCCAAACCACAGCTGAATCTGCAGGGGTGAGGAAACCTATCGACATCAACTTCACGCCATACTGTTCAATAGGTATAATAACATTTTTACCGTCAATCTGTTTCACACCGGGCTGCTCGGCTTCTACGTTAAACATGGTTGGAATGGAAGGTCCGGAGATATCCGCATCAATTAAACCAACCTTCGTGCCAGTGTTGGCCAGAGCCACAGCAAGATTACTGGAAGTGGTGGATTTTCCAACACCACCCTTACCAGAGGCAATGGCAATGATGTTTTTGACTTTGGGTAATAAAGGTGCGTTGTCCCTTGCAGTGGTTACGTTTGAAGTCATAAAAATATCCAAAGCTATATCCTCTCCGAAAGCTGATTCCAAAGCTTCAATACAATTGTTTTTAATCACTTCCTTTAATGGGCACGCAGGTGTGGTCAGTACAACCTTAAATTTTATTTGCTTTCCATCGATATGGAGATCCTGAATCATTCCAAGTGTTACCAGGTCTTTTTTTAAATCAGGGTCTTCGACGGTGGAAAGTGCTTTTAAAACGGCTTCTTTATTGATCGACATTTTTTCTATTTATACGGGCTGCAAATTAGTTTATAAATGCGCTAAATTAAAAGGCAAAAGGAAAGAATACTCCTTTATATCTGTACAAACCCCCAATCCTTGTAAATAGTTTCGAAGTCAAATACGGCTGAATTTTGTCGGAATACTTTTATCTTTGAAGTCTAAGGGAATAAAAATGGCAATCAGCAGAGCGACTACAGATAAGGTAAAAGACAGAGTAGATATTGAAGATGTCGTAGGCGACTATGTACCGCTTAAGAAAAAAGGCCAAAACCTTTGGGCCTGTTGTCCTTTTCATAATGAGAAATCCCCCTCTTTTTCTGTATCACCTACCAAGCAGATATATAAATGCTTTGGTTGTGGTAAGGCAGGAGACCCCATACAATTTGTAATGGACATTGAAGGGATAGGCTTCAATGAAGCTATCCGTCAGTTGGCAGGTAAGTATGGAATTGAAATTGAAGAAGAAAAACAGGCCACGCCTGAGGAAGTTCAGGCTTATAATGAGCGTGAAAGTCTCTATATCGTGCTCAATTTTGCCAAGGAGTTTTTTGTTAAAAACCTGCTAACTGAGGAAGGAAAGGCGATAGGTTTAAGTTATTTTAAAGAAAGGGGTTTTACTCCTGAAATCATTGAAAAATTTGACCTGGGCTATGCGATGAATGGTTGGGATTACCTACTTCAGGCGGCTCAAAAAGGGGGACATTCTACTGATTTATTGCTTAAGGCAGGGCTGATTCTCCAGAAAGAAGGAGATGCTTCCAGGTTCTATGACCGATTTAGAGGTAGGGTAACTTTTACCATCCACAATTTAGGGGGTAAATCTATTGGCTTCGGCGCCAGAATATTGACCCAGGATAAAAAACAGCCAAAGTACATCAATTCTCCTGAAACAGAAGTCTATCATAAAAGTGACATACTCTACGGTATTTTTCAAGCTAAAAAATCCATCAGGGAAAAAGATAACTGTTATTTGGTGGAAGGATATACAGATGTCATCTCCCTTCACCTTGCGGGAATTGAGAATGTTGTGGCTTCTTCTGGCACATCTTTGACGGAGAATCAAATCAAACTGATCAAAAGGTTTACGGACAATATTACTGTACTATATGACGGGGATGCTGCAGGTATCCGAGCTTCATTGCGTGGTATTGATATGATTTTGGAAGGCGGTTTGAACGTAAAGGCTGTGGTTTTCCCCGAAGGAGAAGATCCGGACAGCTTTGCCAGAAAAGTAGGATCTGCTGCTTTTTCTTCCTACTTGGCAGATAATGCCCAGGACTTTATTTCCTTTATGATCGGTTTGCACGCTGATGATGCAGGTAATGATCCTATCAAACAGGCTGATTTGATCAAGCAGGTGGTTCAAAGCATTTCAAAAATCCCGGACCCAGTCATCAGAACGGTTTATGTCCGGCAATCAGCAGGCCTTCTTGAGATTGATGAGCAGATTATTCAGGCAGAACTGAATAAAATTTACCTTAAGTCTCAAAAAGACCAATTTTTCAAAACCCAAAATTCGCCCACGACAGATTTTGTTGAAGACTTACTGCCAACCAAAGAAGTCCCCACTGCACTTTACAGGTTGATTGAGTTACAAGAAAGGGAAATGCTCAGGTTATTGGTGAATTATGGATTTGAGATGGTATCTGAAGAGCTGCATGTCTGTCAATACCTTTTGCAGGAAACTGAGGAGCTTGAATTCAAAACACCGGTGTACGCTAAAATATTGACACTTTATAAAGAAGCCTTGTTGCAGGGGGTACTTCCTCAGCCTGAATACTTTTTACAACATAATGATCAGGAGGTCAAAAAGGAGGTCATACACCTTATTACTAAAAAATATGAATTGTCAACTTTGTGGGAAAGTCGGTTCCAGATTTTTACGCATCATGAAGCAGATGATCTTGCCAAAACTGTATATGACAGCATTTTGCATTTAAAGAAAAAGGTAATCAAAAACATGCTGGACGAAGCCAAAGCCAAAATAAAAGAGGCTGAAACGGAAAAAGCCCAAGAAGAAGTCATTACAGAGAGAATATCTGTTTACATGGAACTGAAAAAATACCAGGTTGAAATAGATAAGCAATTGGGAATTGTGATCAGCTTTTAACCAAACTTTCATTTGTTTTTCGATGTTTAACTCAATAAAGGATGTAATTTTACATCGACTAAACCCAAGTATTAAAATAAAATGTCAGAAGATATCAAGCTCGATCCTATTGAGGATGCCATAGAAGCCATAAAAAAAGGTGAAGTTATTATTGTTGTAGATGATGAAGACAGGGAGAATGAGGGAGATTTTGTCTGTGCCGCAGAAAAGGTCACACCTGAAATCATTAATTTTATGGCCACGCATGGTAGGGGATTGATTTGTGCGCCTTTGATTGAGGATCGTTGTGAGCAATTGGGCTTAGAATTAATGGTCGGGCAAAATACTGCTGCATATGAGACGCCATTTACTGTATCCATTGACCTCATAGGCCATGGATGTACCACAGGAATTTCAGCTAGTGACAGATCCAAAACAATTAAGGCCCTGGTGGACGATAGCATTCACCCTGATGAACTGGGAAAACCAGGTCATATTTTTCCGCTTAAAGCCAAAAGAGGTGGAGTGCTTAGAAGGGCCGGGCATACGGAGGCAGCGATTGATTTTGCCAGACTGGCAGGTTTTTCGCCTGCAGGGGTTTTGGTAGAAATTATGAATGAGGATGGGACGATGGCGAGACTTTCCGATTTGGTAAAAGTTGCCGAGCGTTTTCAACTTAAGTTGGTTTCCATCAAAGATTTAATCGCATACAGGTTAAAGAATGAATCCCTGATCAAAAGAGAAATAGGTGTTGAAATGCCTACAACATGGGGGGATTTTGAACTAATTGCTTTTAGGCAAACCAATACTGATGACTTGCATTTGGCATTAATCAAAGGTTCTTGGGAGCAAGGAGAACCTGTTATGGTCAGAGTCCACTCTTCCTGTGTGACCGGAGATATTTTTGGTTCTTGCAGGTGTGACTGTGGTCCACAATTGCATGCGGCAATGCAAATGGTGGAGAAAGAAGGAAAAGGTGTTGTACTTTACATGAATCAGGAAGGGCGGGGAATAGGTCTGGTTAATAAATTGAAGGCTTATAAATTACAAGAGCAGGGTATGGATACCGTTCAGGCTAATCTAGCACTTGGTCTCCCGATGGACAGGCGAGATTATGGGGTTGGCGCTCAAATTTTGCGAGACTTGGGTATCAGTAAGCTCAGGTTAATTTCCAATAACCCTACCAAAAGGGTAGGTTTGATCGGTTATGGTTTGGAAATCGTGGAACAAATACCTATTGAAATTAGCCCAAACCCACATAATGAAAAGTATCTGACTACCAAAAGGGATAAGATGGGACATAATATTTTGAAAAAATAACTTCTCAGGGTTCATTAATTCGAGGATTTTCTACAAGATTTTATGCATCAAATCAACCAATTGTAAAAATAAATCGTTATCATGAGTAGACAAGTAAATATACTTATGATTAAAATATCCTTCTATACTGTCATCATGTTTCTCATGACCATATTTTTGGTTCATGCGCAGGGAAACCAGTTTCCTTCACAGGTATGGCATAAGGGTCAAATTGTTACTGAGGATGGGCAGGTTATCCAGGGTATGGTCAAATATGACCTAGAGAATAATGTGGTACAGCTTCAGGACACAGGTATAAAGACCTTTGGTGCTTCTAATGTAAGGCAATTTGAAATATTTGATGAAGTATATGGAGGCATTAGAACCTTTTATACCTTACCATATGCCTCTACAGGGGATTACGAAACGCCTACTTTTTTTGAAATTCTTACGGAGGGCAATGATATCGTGCTGCTGTGCAGGGAACAAATCGTCATAGACAATAGGGGCATGGGCATGGGGATGGCACCTATGGCTATGAATCCTTTGTGGGGCCCTCCTATAGGGGGAGCCTACAAATTATCCTTCAATTATTATTTCATTAAAGATGGCAGACTTCAAAGATATTCACTCAAAAAGAGGGAATTATTAGATATTTTTGATGATAGGGCAGATGAAGTCCAACTCTTTATGAGAAAAAATAGGTTGTCTCATGATAAAAGAGGAGATTTGCTCAGAATAACTGCATATTATAACCAAATTAAGTAATTTTTATGTCAAAAAAACCATTGATTTTGGTTTCTAATGATGACGGAATCACTTCAAAAGGCATCAGGGTTTTAGTAAATATTATGAAACAATTGGGTGAAGTAGTGGTACTTGCGCCCGATAGTCCCCAGTCCGGAATGGGCCATGCCATTACCATTGGTGAAACCCTTCGGTTGTATGAAGAGGATATCTTTCAGGATGTTCAGGCTTTTAAATCCAGCGGAACACCTGCTGATTGCGTCAAATTGGCCAAGCATTATGTACTCAAAGACAGAAAGCCAGACCTTATCGTATCAGGTATCAACCATGGGAGTAATACTTCCATTTCTGTTTTGTATTCCGGTACAATGTCAGCGGCGATTGAAGGTGCACTTGAAGGTTATCCTTCTATTGGTTTCAGCCTATGCGATTATTCTTCTAAGGCAGATTTTAGCCATACTGAAGAATATGTGTATAAGATAGCGAAACAGGTTTTGGACAACGGGCTTTCCAAAGGTGTTGCATTGAATGTGAATTTTCCCCCAAAAAGAAATGAACCCATCAAAGGTGTAAAGGTCTGCAGGCAAGCTCATGCCAAGTGGCAAGAAGAGTTCTCTGAACGATTTGACCCTAATGGAAGAAAATACTTTTGGATGGCAGGCAATTTTGTCAACTTTGATAAAGGCGAGGATAACGATGAATGGGCCATTGCCAATAATTATATCTCTATTGTTCCCTGTCAATATGATCTTACTGCGCATCATGCCATCAATCAGATCAATGAGGATTGGAACTGGGATGAACTCTGACAAAAAATCATAAAAAAAGAAAGGCTGTTCAAGATTTTTGTCAGCCTTTTTTTATTTCATAAGAGAAATATTTCGGGAAATTTTTCCATTATTTTGTGTTTTTACATAGATTTAGGTTTCACTATTCATTTTGTAAGTATATGATTAACAGGTTTTTAATTCTACTCATTGATAAAAGCATTTATGTACTTTTGTTCAGCGTTTTATTGTATTCCTGCTCACCTGACCCCATTCAGGAGATTCAAAATCTTGAGGAAGAGAATTTTTCAACTTTTCCCAATTTTAAATCTGAGCCCATTGAAGATCAATATATCGTAGTTTTTCACGAAGATCAGCTATCATTCAGGGTTGATTGGGATTATTATGAAAACTCTCAAGCTATGATGAGAAAAGAAGTGGATGCTTTTTTCAGAAAGCACAGGATTGACCCTGAAGGTTTAGAGCATATTTTCACTACAGCGCTCACTGGTTTCTCAGCCCGGATCAAACCTGAGACCTTACCTGCTATTATGGCTGATCCAAAAGTAAATTATTTGGAGCAAGACAGAAAAGGAGAGCTTGGGCCTTTTGAAATCCAAAGAGGTAGGCCCGTAGCGGAGGAAGAAAAAGAAAGTACACAGGTTATTCCATGGGGAGTACAAAGAGTAGGTGGGGCTTTTCCTTTTAGGGGCAGGCACAGTGTATTCATTTTGGATACCGGGATTGATATAAATCATCCAGACCTAAATGTGGATGTCAGGAAAGGCTTTGATGCTTATGGAGGGAAAAGACCCAATTGGAATGTTCAGGATGAGCATGGACATGGTACCCATGTAGCAGGTACCGTTGGAGCTTTAGACAATGGTTTTGGGGTAGTCGGCGTAGCTGCAGGTGTACCTGTTGTGCCGGTTAAAATATTTACAGGTCCTAGAGCGGCATATACCTATTCTGGTTTAGTGGCAGGTATTGAATATGTAGGTGTAAGAGGAATTCCCGGTGACGTGGCCAATTTGAGCTTTGGTGGTTTTGATGAAAGTAGGGTATTGGATGATGCAGTCTTGAATGTTTCCAATAAAAGAAGGGTTTGGATGGTCATAGCGGCAGGCAACAGTAGGTTGCCAGCTTCCGCTTTCAGTCCGGCAAGGGTAGAAGGTACTTTTACCATTACCGTATCGGCCTTTCAAAACGGTGATGTTTTTGCACCATTTTCCCATTTTGGACATCCTGTGAAATTTGCTGCACCAGGTGTAAACATCAGGTCTACTTGGTTAAATGGAAGGTATGCTAATTCCACTGGTACTTCAATGGCTGCACCTCATGTGGCGGGCTTGAGGGTCTTGGGAAGTATCGGTACAGATGGTTTTGTCTTGAATTATCCGCTTCCTGATCCAGCACCCATTGCTTTTAGAAGGGAATGATTTTTAATTAACAGATTTTTAGGGGATGAAATATAATTTCTTTTTAATAACACTTTTTTGGTTTTTATTGGGATTTAAAAGCCCAAAATATTGATCCATTTGAGGAGCTGAAGTTTGATTTTACAAGAATTGGATGGGAAAGAAAGGGGACAGGTCCTTAATAGGCTTTCTTTTTTGGTCAGAGAGAAAAATTTGTCCCAGGCATTTGAATATGCAAATGAGGCCGAAAAATTGGGTAAAGCTTTAAATGACTCCTTGATTTTAGCTAATGCCAAGGAAAACCTGGGTTGGATCTATTATAGAACCGGTGTATGGGACAAAGCATTTAGGTTTTCCAGAGATGCCTACACAATCAGCTATAAAATCAGAGATAAAAGGGGAGTGGCCATGAGCTTAAATAATCTCGGGGTCATTTATTATAAGCAAAAAAATTACCCTGAAGCCATTAAAAAGTTTAAAGAAGCATATGGAATTGGTGTCCAGTTGGATGATCCTTTTGTCATGGTAAGAAGTCTAAATAATACAGCACTTAACTTTTTGGCCACGACGCAGCTTGACTCAGCATATCAGTATGCCTATCAGTCGCTCATGATCAATAATGAATTCAATACCAATTTTTATAACAGTTTTATTTATAGGGTATTAGGTGATATACAATTGGCCAGAAACTTGAATGATGAAGCCATAGCCACGTATAATTTTGCTTTACAAACTGCGAGTCATCAACGTTTGGAATCTTTTGAAGCATCAATCCTTCATCGTTTGGGACATGCATTTTTAAATAAATCCGAAGTGACCAAAGCTATTGAGTTATTGGAAAAGGGCAAAGACATTGCCTTGGAAAAAAACTTTCAGGATGAATTGATTCAATGCTATAAGTACCTGGCCATTGCTTATGAACAAGTGGAAAAATTAGATATGGCCTATTTCAATCAGATGTCTTATAACCGCTTGAGTGATATTCTTGAAGATAGGGTCAATAAGGATAGGCTTGCCCTGATCTCTGCCATGTTTGAAGTTGAAAAAAGTGATGCGGAAATCCGTTACCTAAGGGCAGAAAATGATTATCAGGATCTTCAAATTAAAAGTTTTAAAACCTACAATATTCTTTTTACAATTGGAACCTTATTCCTTGCCATACTTTTTGTTTGGTTATGGTCCTTGCATAAAAAAGCCAAGGCCATCAATGTGGAACTTTTGAATAATCAAATGAAAGTAGAGCAGCAAAAATGGGAACTTGAAAAACAATCCAACAATTTAGACAGGTCCAATAAATTAAAAAATCGGCTTTTTTCTATTTTAGCCCATGATCTAAAAACTCCTGTCGCTCAATTACAGGGTGTCCTGGGTTTGATAAATGACCAAAATATAAGTAAGGAGGAGTTTTTGGAATTATCCCCCAAGCTTAAAAGAAATGTAGATGGGCTATATGTCACACTCGATAATATCCTTACATGGTCGAGAGCACAAATGGAAGGGTTTAAAGTACAGCTCAGGCCTACACATGCCGGTCAGGTCATTGATGATTGTTTGAATTTGCTTGAACAGTATGCACAAGGAAAAGAAGTGACATTTCGCCTCAGTATGGAAAAAAACCTAAGGATATGGGTGGATACTGATCTTTTTC
>NZ_AMGM01000007.1 GCF_000298295.1 Cecembia lonarensis LW9 | reverse complement strand
AACAATACCCGATATATCTACTTTACATCATTTCTACCACAATCTTATTTCCAACTCAGATCAAAGTCTTGAATCTTGTGTCTTGAGTCTTGATTCTAAAACAAGCATCTAATGTCTAAAAAAAATGGAAAATAGAAAACTCATAAAAATAGCTACCGCCGGTTCAGTGGATGATGGGAAAAGTACCTTGATCGGGAGATTATTGTACGATACGGGTTCCCTGACTACCGATAAATTGGAGGCGATCGAGAAGACCAGCCGCCAAAGAGGATTTGATTACTTGGATTTTTCCTTGGCGACAGATGGATTGGTGGCGGAGCGGGAACAAGGCATCACCATCGATGTGGCGCATATTTATTTCAATACAAATAAAACCAACTTTATCGTAGCAGATACACCAGGGCACGTGGAGTACACGCGCAACATGGTGACCGGTGCTTCCACTTCTCAAGTAGCTATCATCCTGATTGATGCCAGAAAAGGAGTCATCGAACAGACCTTTCGTCATTTCTTTATCAGCAATTTACTACGGTTGAGCCATGTAGTGGTAGCCATCAATAAAATGGATTTGGTGGGTTATGACGAAGATGTGTTTCTGAAAATCAAAGCTGATTTCGAGGCTTTGGTGGAAAAAAGCAACTTCAACACTGAACAAATTACCTTTATTCCAATTTCTGCGCTTAAAGGTGAAAACATTGCTAAGAAGTCCTCCGAGATGCCTTGGTATGTAGGTAATACTTTGTTGGATCATTTGGAGGTTTTGGAGCCGGAAGATTTGCAGGAGCAAGCATTTGCCCGATTCCCGGTGCAATACGTAATCCGTCCTAAAACCGATAATTTCCATGATTTCAGAGGTTTCTCAGGAAAGTTGTATGGAGGCAACTTGCAGGTGGGGGATCAGGTGACGATCCTACCTTCCTTTACAGAATCCAAAATCAAATCCATTCAATTATTCGGTCAGGAGTTGGACGTCGCTGTTCCGGGTGCCTCCATTACCATCACTTTGGAAGATGAGGTAGATATCAGTCGGGGAGATATGATTGTCAAATCTTCAGAATTGCCTAGCTCTGAGAAAAGCATCACAGCCACCATCTGCCAAGTGAATCACAAGCCTTTGAGAATCGGTGAGAAATATACCTTGCAGCATGGCGTCAACCGGGTATTGGCAAGGGTAGAGTCCATCCAATCCAAAATCCAAACCGATTTCAGCGGGGAGGAAAAAACCGAGGCTTTGAAATTAAATGATATAGGCAAAGTGAGTTTCAAACTCAGCAAAGCGATTCATTTTGATCCCTACCAAGTCAACCGTTCCAATGGCAGCTTTATCCTGATTGATGAAGGTACACATGATACGGTGAGTGTAGGGTTTATTGATGCCAGAGTTTAGATGCGAGAAGCGAGTGAATTAGAATCAAAGCCTGTCCCGAGAATCGGGAAGATAAGAAACAAGAAATAAGACACAGTTCAATCATACTGTACCAAGTACCAAGACAGTTCGAAAAGAGATTATGTATTAAAAATTGAATATTTGGTTTACTTAGAAAATCTGCAATAAAACCAAATCGTAAACTCAGGAGAAACTCATACTTGGTATCCCGATACTCAGGACGAGCTATGGTACCTGGTATTGGCATAAATAATTACTCTACTAAACCTATAGATTAAACAAAAAATGGAAAGCTTTAGAACCGAGATTGAGAATCCCGTTGTCGAAAAGGACATTATCGAATTGGAGCGGAAGATCCGGCTTTTTCGGGAGGGGAAGATAGATGAGGAAAAATTCCGCAGCCTGCGTTTGGCACGTGGGGTGTATGGACAACGGCAGCCGGGCGTACAGATGATACGCATCAAACTGCCCTATGGCCGAGTAACGGGCAATCAATTGAAACGCATCTGTGATGTGTCGGACAAGTACTCGACGGGCAAACTCCACATCACTACCCGTCAGGATATTCAGATTCACTACGTGAGTTTGGATGAGACCCCTCAACTTTGGGCTGATCTGGAAAAAGACGATGTGACTTTGCGGGAGGCATGCGGCAATACGGTAAGAAACGTGACCGCTTCTGAAGTTGCTGGTATCGATCCCAACGAACCTTTTGATGTAACCCCTTACGCAGATGAGGTATTCAAGTATTTCCTACGGAATCCTGTCTGCCAGGAAATGGGGCGAAAGTTTAAGATGTCCTTCTCCTCTTCCTATGAGGACACCGCCCTTTCCTACCTACATGACCTAGGTTTTATTCCAAAAGTGAAAGTTGAGAATGGAAAAGAAATCAGAGGTTTCAAGGTCTTGCTTGGTGGTGGCCTGGGTTCTCAACCTCGCCATGCAGACCTGATCACAGATTTTCTTGCCATAGATGAATTGATACCGTTTATAGAAGGGGTATTGAGGATTTTTGACAGGCATGGAGAGCGTTCCAGACGTTTGAAGGCAAGGATGAAATTTTTGATCAATGAGATTGGGATTGATGCTTTTATGCAATTGGTAGAGGAAGAGAAAAAAGCCTTGCCATATAAAACCTATCCCATTGAAGTGGATGACTATGAGGCCAACAAAACCTTACCGAATCCGGAATTAGTAGAAGTTACCGAACCCCTTGATTTGGCTTATGAGCAGTGGAAATTGACCAATCTCATTCCACAAAAACAAGCTGGTTATGTAGCCATTGGTGTGAAAGTATTGCTGGGAGATTTTACCACTGCCCAAGCACGGTTAATCGCTGACTTGGCCCTACGGTACGCCAATAATGAAATCCGTTTTACGCTTAGACAAAATTTCCTGATTCGGGATGTCAAGGAGGAATTGGTTCCCCATTTCTACCAAGAGCTAAAGAAGATTGGATTAGCGGATTATGGCTATAATTCCTTGGGAGACATCACTGCTTGTCCAGGAACTGACACCTGTAACCTGGGAATTGCCAGCAGTACCGGGATAGCGCGGGAATTGGAAAAAGTTATCGCACGAGAATATCCGCAGTACCTTCAATCCAAGGATTTGACCATCAAGATTTCCGGCTGTATGAATGCCTGTGGGCAGCACAACATGGCGCATATTGGTTTCCAAGGCATGTCTTTGAAAGCCGGGAAAACGGTTTTCCCAGCCTTGCAGGTATTATTGGGCGGTGGCAATTTGGGGGATGGCAATGGGCGCTTTGCAGATAAAGTGATCAAGATTCCAAGCAAAAGGGGGTCTCAGGCTTTGAGAATTTTATTGGATGACTTTGCCCTACATCAAGAGGCAGGAGAAGATTTCCTTCGCTACTATGATCGCAAAGGTCAAATGTACTTTTATGATATCCTGAAAGGCCTGACTGATACCAGTACCCTTACTGAAGAAGACCAAGTGGATTGGGGCAATGAAGATGCCTACAAAGTGGCCGTGGGTGTAGGAGAGTGTGCCGGGGTGGTGATCGACTTGGTAGCCACCTTACTTTTGGAAGCTCAGGAGAAGTTGGATTTATCCAAAGAGGCCTTTATAGAAAACCGTTGGTCTGACAGCATCTACCATACCTATGCCGCCTTGGTCAATGCAGCCAAAGCCATCTTATTGTCCGAAAGCAAAAGCACCAATTCCTATGCGAATATTGTGAATTTGTTTGACGAGACTTTCGTGGAAACTGGCAAGATAGCCATCGAAGGAACGCTCAAGGACATCATATATCAAATCAACCAACAAGAACCTTCAGAAGCTTTTGCCAAGTCTTATTTTGAGGATGCAGGAAAGGTTTTCGAAGCCATCAGTTCTTACAGAGAAAAGGAGGTACTCGCATGATACAGCCCATCAAACCAAAAGTTACGCTCGTAGGAGCCGGTCCAGGGGATCCTGAATTTATCACCTTGAAAGGCGTATTAGCCTTGAACAAAGCCGACGTGGTTCTGTACGATGCCTTAATTGACAAATCTTTGCTCAAACATGCCCCTTCACAGGCCATCAAGGTCTTTGTGGGCAAACGGGTAGGCAAACATTCCTGTCCACAGGACGAGACCAATAGACTTTGTGTAGAATATGCGCTGAAGCATGGGCATGTGGTCCGGCTCAAAGGGGGAGATCCCTTTGTGTTTGGTAGGGGTTCAGAGGAAATTGACTATATAGAAGCCTTTGGTATTCCTACCGAAGTGGTGCCAGGCATCACTTCCGCGGTAGCAGTTCCAGCTTCCATCGGTATCCCTGTGACCAAACGAGGTGTTTCCGAGAGTTTCTGGGTCATCACCGCTACCACAAGCTACGGAGAACTCTCCCGCGACATCGCCATTGCTGCCCAATCTACGGCTACGGTAGTCATCTTGATGGGCACCAAAAAACTGAATGAGATCGTGAAAGCATATTCAGCGGCTGGCAAATCTGATATTCCCGTTGCCATTATCCAAAATGGCACTACCAAGGAAGAAAAATTTATTGCTGGAACCATAGGAGATATCCAGGCCAAGGCCCGTCAATCCGGTATTGCCGCCCCAGCGATTATTATTGTAGGAGAGGTAGTGAAGGAGAGTTATCAATTGAAGGGGGTTTATGATGAAGTGGTTCATTTAGGTAATTGAAATATCTAGGTAGCATAATAGATATTTATTGATATTGGATATTAATGGATATTGGGGCTTCTCCTTTTATTAGTAGAAATGCCCCCTTAAGTTGGAGGGAACCCAATATCATTATATCGCAAAGCTAATATCGACCAATATCAATTCTATTTCAACTCTATTTCAACTCTATTTCTACCATATTTCAATGGTAAACGCATCGTATTTCCTCGGAAAATCCAAGTCTTGCATCTTGCATCTTGATTCTTGTCTCTTGTCTCTAAACTCTCGTCTCTCGCTTCTCGCCTCAAACCATCTAAAACCATGAACCACTTATATCCTATTTTCCTCAAAGTTCACCAACTCAATGTTCTCCTTATAGGGGGCGGATTTGTTGCAACGGAGAAACTATCCTTTTTGCTCAAAAGTAGTCCTGAGGCCCATGTTACCGTAGTGTCCAAGGAATTCAATGAAGAGTTTTTGGAGCTGGCACAGTCTGCTTCCCATGTTACCCTCATAGAAGATGCTTACCATGAGAAGTATTTGGGGGGCAAACATATTGTCATTGCTGCCACTAATTTCCCTAAAGTCAATAAGCAGATTCATGATGAAGCCAAAGAGCGCTTTATTTTAGTCAATGTGGCCGATACTCCCGCTTTATGTGATTTTTATTTGGGTGGGATTGTAACCAAAGGAAACCTGAAAATTGCCATCAGTACCAATGGAAAATCCCCAACTACCGCCAAGCGATTGAGAGAACTCTTTGAGGAAATTCTCCCAGAGGAAATTGATGAGCTTTTGGAAAACTTGAATGCCTACCGTGCTACCCTAAAAGGTGATTTTGAGTATAAGGTCAAGGCGATGAATGAGATTACGGGGAAGTTGGTGGAGAAAGAAAGGGCTTAGTTTTGATAGTTTCTCGCAAAGGCGCAAAGGTATAGCTACTGCTATTTGTAAAATAACACTTTGCTTTGCGGCTTTGCATGAACTCTAATTCAAAGTAGCATTAAAACCATAACCGTAATTCAAAACCTCGTTTTTAATTTTTCGTTCAAGAAATCAATACCATCTTTTGAAAATTTGGGCTTATGAAAAAGACGATTTCTTACTTATTGATTTTTGTCTTGTTTTCTTTTTCGGTTCAGGCACAGGAAAAAATGGCAGGGCTACGATTCAATGCAGGCCTACCGATAGCTGAATTCCGATCAGAAGTTGGCAGTCAATGGTTCCCATCCCTCAATCTTGGATTCCTTCACCAGCTTTCCAATACGCCCATATACCTAGGAGGAGAATTCGGTTACATGCTTTATGGCACAGCCATGCACAGGAGTACTGACGTGATTAATGGTACGGATCAGCGGTTTAGGATCCGGAGAAACAACAATGCCATCCACTTTGCTGGCGTAATCCGGCTAATGCCGGACTTGGGTGTAGGTATAAGACCTTTTATTGAAGGCCAACTGGGTGCCATTCATACCTATACCCGTTCAAAGGTCAGAGAAAACAGGCTTGCAGAACCCATGGCCGCTGGCACTGAGGTCTATGACTGGTCTCACCTGTACCAATTAGGCGGAGGACTGATGATTCCCTTGGAAAAAGGAGGCGACACTTTCCTAGAACTGAGGGTGAATTATATGCAAACAGGCACCATGGATTTCCTTACCAGCCAAGATGCGAGCTATGACAATCAAGGGGCAGTCACCCTAAATACCCGAAATGCAGCTTTTCAACTGCTGAGTCCCAGCCTTGCTGTGAAATTTAGGTTTTGACACTTTGCAAGGCTCGTAAGGGTTTTGATCATCTTTTTCTTTTCGCCCATGACATGAACTAATACTTCAGATTATGTAATTTTTTTACGTTTTGGAATCAGTTCCTTGAATTCAAAGAATTGATTATATTCATTCATATTGGAATAAAACTCCTTCCCATAAGATCTGAAAGCTGACAAATGATTCTGCCCTAATACACAACACCATGATAAAAGACTCGGCGCTAATTTTCCTTTTTCTTATTCTAAATAGGGCTTGCTGAAAAAGCCTCAGGTATGCCAGCTTCAAAGCGGGCGAGTGAAGATGTATGCTTATACTTCGAATGAGCCCAATGAAGAAGATGGTATGCCTGAGGCTAGCCTGAAAATTTCGAATTTTGAAATTTTCAGGTGCACGCAAATCAAACTGGATCATTGAATAAGTTTGCACCTGCTTAAAAAGACAACGCTTAATAAATGGGGTATTCATCAAAATTTAAAGAAATTATTCTCCAATTGGCGTTTTTCAGCATGCCCTAAATACCTCCCTTTTATTTGGGCAACACCAAGTTTCAGGTCAAGACCAAATAAAAATTCTTACCCTGATCGATGAATATTCTAAGGCCAGGGAAAATCAGGATACTTTATTGCTCAAATCAATTTTGACAACAGAAGTTGATCAATTGGTTTCTTCTGGAGAATGGAGAACCGGGATCAGTGAAGCCATGTACGGCATGCAAAGAAGTTCTGCCAATAATCCTGGTCAACGTCAACTCAAAGTAGAAAAAACACGCTTATTAAATGAAACTTGTGCTATTGTGGATGCCCGTTATGAAATCATTGGTGACAATGAGGCTCCAACAAGAAGGATGTGGAGTACTTTTTTGGTCATCAAAGAGGGGGAAAACTGGAAAATCGCAGGAATCAGAAACATGATGCCAGCGAGATGATGAGAGCAGGATTAAGATTATTGAAGACAATAATGTTCTGATTGTTAGAATTCTGCACGAGAGAATGGATTTAAAATCAAAATTCCAATTCATGGAATAAGTTTAAATACCTATTGTCTCAGTCCCAAGTCCTTTCTAAATTGAGCCATCAACTATCCCCGCTCAATTGATGAAAAAACAAATACACTTCTTTTGGATCTTTTTCCTCTTAGCAAGCCACTCCCTTCAGGCCCAAACAAGCCCAGATCTCCAAAAACTTGATGCTTATTTTGAACAGATGGTGAAAGACTGGGATGTTCCTGGAGCCAGTATAGGCATTGTCAAAGATGGGCAACTGGTTTTTACGGGAAACTACGGTACAAAGACGGTTGGTAAAAATGAAAAACCCGATGAACATACCCTTTACGCCATCGCCTCCAATTCCAAGGCTTTTACTTCGGCTGTGTTGGCGATGTTGGTACAGGAGGGCAAACTCAACTGGAACGATCGGGTAAAAGACTATCTGCCTTATTTTTCCCTTTTTGATGATCCTTGGATCAGTGCACATGTCACCATCCGGGACCTCCTTAGCCATAGGGTTGGCCTAGGGACTTTTAGTGGAGATGTGATTTGGTACAAAAATGAAGGTTCTGCTGAAGATTTTATCAAAAGGGCTGGAAAGGTGCCTCAAGCCTTTGAATTCCGCGGAGGTTATGGTTACTCCAACCTAATGTATGTGACGGCAGGGGAAATCATCCGAACAATTACCGGCAAAACCTGGGGAGAAAATGTGCAGGGGCGTATCCTCAAGCCTTTAGGCATGGACAGGACCATTACCACAGCCAAAAATCTGGATAAAAAGGGAAATTATGTCACTGCCCATGGACGTGAAGGTGGCAAAAATTTCCCCATTGACTTTGAAGACTGGGAAAGTATCGCTGCTACTGGCGGGTTGATTTCTTCGGTGAGCGATGTGGCCAAGTGGATGATCTTCAATATGAACCATGGGATTATCGGACAAGACACCCTGATCTCCAGAGCAAACCGCAACCTGATGTGGACCATGCATAATGTCAATGTGGTGGACCATACCAAGCCAAACGACCTGGGCAGGCATTTCAGTGGTTATGGATTAGGTTGGAATATGGGTGATTTTCATGGAAAATTCATGGTAGGTCATACAGGTGGCTACGATGGAATGATTACCGCTGTGACCATGATTCCTGAGGAAAAGTTGGGGGTAGTTGTCCTGACCAATGGTCATCAAAGCCCCATCATGGCGGCTACCTATTATGCTTTTGACCAATTTTTGGGAACAGGAAATAAGGACTGGTCAGCAGATTTACTCAAAAGGAGTTTGGCCAACCAAGCCAATGACACCCGCATCGAAGACATCAAAAAATCCAGAGTTCTCAATACCAAGACATCCGTCTCTTCTTCGCAATTTACAGGAAACTATCGCTCAGACATCTATGGCAAAATCGAAGTTAAGGAAGAAAATGGCGCTTTGCGCCTGTATTTCGAAGATGCTCCAAAACTTTCAGCAAGTTTGAAACACTGGCATTACGATACTTATGAAATCATCTGGGATGAGAAACATGCCTGGTTTAATTTCGGAACCCTCCAATTCCTTCTCAATAACAAGATGCAGGTTACGGGCATGGACTTCAATGTGCCAAATGATGATATTTTCTTTGAAGAATTGAAACCCATAAAAACCAATCCATGATTAAAGTTTTAGGAATCCCCTTCGATAGCAACAGTTCTTTCCTCAGAGGACCGTATTTAGCTCCTCCCAGAATCCGTCTGATGGCAACCGAAGGCTCTGCCAATAACTATACAGAAGAGGGAGTAGAAATTATAGCTGGAAGGGATTACCAGGATTTGGGTGATCTTTCTTTTTCCAGTCAAAATTCCCAAAGAGCCTATCAACAGATCAAAACAGCCGTCAGCGAAGCCATAGCCGATGGCAGCAAACTACTGAGTTTGGGAGGAGATCATTCCATCGCTTACCCGGTCATTGAAGCCCATGCCCTGAAACATGGGCCTTTGCATGTGCTGCAGCTCGATGCCCATGGGGATTTATATGAGAATTTTGAAGGAAATCCTTATTCCCATGCTTCGCCATTTGCTCGGCTTTTAGAAAAAGGTTTGGTAAATTCTCTCACCCAAGTGGGCATCCGTTCCTTAACCCAGCATCAGCGGGAACAGGCGGCCAAGTACAAAGTCAATATCATCGAAATGAAAGATTTCACCATGGATTTTATTTCTGCTTTGGAGGGTCCTTTGTATATTTCTTTGGATATAGATGTCTTGGATCCTGCCTTTGCACCGGGGATTTCCCATTATGAACCTGGTGGAATGAGCAGCAGACAATTACTGGATATACTGCTGGCTATCAAATTACCAATCATTGGAGCTGATTTGGTAGAATACAATCCTATCCGGGACCATCATGACATGACAGCAATGGTGGCGTTTAAATTGATGAAGGAACTTATTGCTAAAATGGCCTAAAAACCATGGATATTTATTGAGCCAGCTTTCATCAAAATAATGATTTTTTATAAGTGCAAAATCAATAACTTATCCTATCATCAACCTTAAACCTAGATTATGCATGAAAAATAAAAAATCACCCCTTTCCAGAAGAGATTTTGTAAAAGCTGCTGCCCTAAGTGGCACAGGAATGATGATAGTACCCCGGCACGTTATCGGCGGTCCAGGATATACAGCACCTAGCGACAAGGTCAACTTGGGTATTATCGGTGCAGGAGGAAAAGGAAAGCAGAATGCCCAGGATTTTCTAAAAATAGAAAATGTGAATATTCCTGCAGTTGCCGATCCTGCCTACTACTGGAACCTGGCCGACTTTTACTACCGATCAGAGGCAGGTTTAGGACCTGTTTCCAATATGATTGAGACGCACAATGCCGCCAAGGGGGACAACAAGCGGGTGGTCCAACACACTGATTTCCGCAAAATGATGGAAAATTCATCAGATTTGGATGGCATCGTAATCTCCACCCCTGACCATACCCATGCCTACATCGCCTTGATGGCCCTGAAAATGGGCAAGCATGTGTATTGCGAAAAACCGCTTACCCACAATATCTGGGAGGCAAGGGAAGTAGCCAAGGTCACGAAAGAGACTGGCCTGATGACCCAAATGGGCAATATGGGCCATTCGACAGATGGTATCAGGGAGACTGTAGAGTTCCTGCGTGCAGGCGTCATAGGAGAAGTAAAAGAATGCCATGCTTGGGTACCTGCAGGTCGCTGGCTCCCGGGATTGAAGGGTTTACCACAAGGTCAAAGCACCATGCCTATAGGTTTTGATTGGGACCAATGGATAGGGCCGAGGGAAATGGTGCCTTTCCACAAAGATTATGTTCCTGTCACTTGGAGGGATTTTTGGGATTATGGCTGTGGCGCTTTGGGGGATTTTGGTTGCCATGACCTGGATGCTGTCACTTGGGCCTTTGACCTAAAGAGTCCAGATACAGTGCAAGTATTTCCTGCAGGTTATTCAGACAGTAAAATTGCTCCATATGGTGAGATTGGCTATTTCCACTTTTCCCCTAAAGGTCAACAAAAAGCCATGAAGATTAACTGGTACTCCGGAGGGTTGAAGCCTGACCTCCACCCTGCCTTACCCAAAGGATATGTTTACCCTTCAAGAGCCTCTATGTTTGTGGGTACCAAAGGCATCATCATCAATGATGGGGGCAACCGGAAACCACAGGTTTACCCGGAATCATTACGCAATAGCATCAAAGCTCCCACTCCCAGTTTAAAAAGGTCTAATGGACATTTCCAAGACTGGGTAGATGCCATCCCTAACAATGACCAAGCCTCCTCCAATTTTGAATATGGATCCAGATTGACTGAAATTACCCTTTTGGGTGTTCTTTCATTAAGGTTAGGTGGCAAATTAATCGAATGGGATGAGCAGAACATGAAAGCCATAGGTATTCCTGAAGCTGACCAATATATCAAAGAGCCCGTAAGAGCAGGTTGGGAAATGTAAAAGAATAAATGGCAGAAAGACCTATCATCAAACTGCAATGGTCCTCTATGGATAAAATCATGGAGGGCTTGGGCTTTTTGGCCCTTGTCCTCCTGTTGGTGCTTCCAATTTACTTCTATCCTGAACTTCCAGACCGAATTCCCAAACATTATAATGTCTCAGGACAAGTAACTGCCTATTGGGGAAAAGGCATGATCTGGATGATGCCCATTATGGGTTTGATCACCTATGCGGGCTTATTTTTCCTCAATAAAGTCCCTCATATCTTCAATTACCCTACTGAAATCACTCCTGAAAATGCAGAAAGGCAGTACCGCATGGCGACCCGTATGATCAGAACCTTGAATGTGATCATCGTCTGTACTTTCCTGTATTCTTCCTATGGTACTATCCAAAATGCACTGGGAAATCAAGTGGGTTTGGGAAGGGGTTTTATGCCGTTCTTCCTGATTACCCTCTTTGGGACAATTGTTGTTTACCTGATCAAGGCTTTTAAAAAATAAAGGCAAGACATATCATGCCATCGGTGGTACATCACTGCATTTTGTTTCACGCAGCGGCCACAACGATAATCGCTTCGACCGTCACCTGAACTTAATTTTTTAATGGGTTTTCATTCTATCACCTATCAGTCCTTCAGACCTCACGTGGTGGGTTCGGGATCCTTAACCTGGGGTTTTACCTCAGGCTGATACAGAGCGGCCATTCAGGCCTTACCTGATGGAAACCTGATCTTTTACCCGGGACGTTGCCCCTGGATAATACAACGTGGCTCTTCAGGCCTTGTCGGGAAATGGAATCTCACATTTCATTCTTCACTCTTCATTATTCACTCTTCATTATTAATTATTCACTCTCCATTCCCCTTGGCTCTTTTTACTTTTGCCTTGGCTCTTTTTCCTAACTTTTCACTTTCCCCTTCCCACCAACTCCTCCATCCTCACCACCGGCACATCCTTTCTGTTTAGATCTTTGAGCGGCTGAACTTCAGCTTTGGGATAGACAAAACCCTCATCGGTAAGCGGATACAACATCGGTGCAAGGTTCTGCACAGCTGCCTTGATTCCCTGCATGATTGCACCCATCTTGCCGGTTTGCTTGGAAAGCTTGGCCTCATTTTCAATCTCAAAAGGTCCATTGAATCCCATTTTCTGTAAAACCTCCACAAACCTTCTCCAATCCATGCTGTCACCCAGCCCAAAGCCAGGCAACGTTGCCTCATAATGGTGCCTATCCCATTCATTGGTGCTGTAGGGAATACCTGCTTTGGCCGCCCATTCCGGTTTCACCCGCTGCATCGGATACATATTTCCCCAAAACGGGTCCGGCAAATTGCGCGTGGACTTCACATGTATCCTTTTCAACCTGTTGATATCTGTGTGCTCGATCACCGAAACAGGATCGGTATTCTGCCAAATGTCATGAGATGGGTCATAGATTTCCCCATGGTTGGGACTCGGAATGAGTTCATACATGATTTTTCTTGCCGCCAAAACACCGGTCAGGTTATTGAAAGTCGTACCGTAACCTGAAGAGCGCCAACCCTCCATCGGGCAATTTTCATACAGCACCGTGACACCCAGGTCTTCCGCATATTTGATGATGGGTGCAAATACCCTCTGATACTCCTCCAGGTTCTTCTCAAATCCATTTTCCTGATTACCCAAATCATGGTTATAGCCTACAAACGTCCCCACCTTCACATCATTTTCATCCCCGCCCATCAAGTAAGCCATCCGGATCAATTTGAGTAAATGGTTTTGATTTTTGACCCTGTGCCCAGGATCTCCCCCTATAAGATTTTCAAAAGCACCTAATGATAAACGCAGTTGAGCAGCATTGAATTTGCTAAGAATTTCTTGAGCAGTTTCTGGTGTAAAATGATCATAATCCATATGTGTGGCCACAAAATCATCCCGGGTACCATCCTTTCTAAAGACACAGACATCCAGGCCTTGCACCCCTGCCTCATTTGCTTTTTCGATCGTCTGATCCAAATTGAGCTGATCAAAGGCGGAGGTCATGATCCATATTTGATTCATAGGTATTGTTTTTGATAAAGTTTAAAGATATTAAGCTAGAGGAGCATAAAAAAGGTTTCAATACTAAAAAGCCACCGCTTATAAAATGGAATGAACAAATACCATTGAAATTGATTAGCTTTAAGGTTTCAATTAGCAAAAATGACATGAAAAAAATCAAAAGTTTCTATTTATTTTTTCTGGGGATGATGAGCGTTAGCCTGATTTCCTGCGCAGAAAAAGAAGAAAATAGCCGCATTCAGGAACCAAGTCCTTTTGCCACAGTCTCCGACAAAATGACATTTAAAGTGGACACCCTTTACACAGAATTTGAAAGTCCTTGGGGGATGACTTGGCTTCCCGACGGCAGGATGCTCGTGGTAGAAAGAAAAGGTGAAATCCTGGTCTTCAAAGACGATAAATTTACTGGTGAAAAATTGACAGGTGTACCGGAAACCAGGGAGATCAACCAAGCCGGCATGTTGGATATCACCCTACATCCAGATTATGCCAACAATGGATGGATTTACTTGGCTTATTCCAGACCTGAGGGAGAAGGAGATGTTTTGGTAATTTCCAGGGCCAAATTGAACGGCAATGACATGCACAGTGTAGAGGAAATATTTGTCTGCGGGCCTGAATGGAAAGGCGGTAGACATTTTGGTTCCAGAATCATATTTGACAATGCAGGTTACCTGTACTTCTCTAATGGAGACAAAGGTTCCCGACCTACCAATGCCCAGGAATTGGATAATGATCACGGTAAAATTCATAGAATCAAGGATGATGGAAGCATTCCCGAGGACAACCCTTTTGTCAATACTCCGGGGGCAAATCCTTCCATTTGGACTTATGGCAACAGAAACCCTCAGGGTATGATTTACGATGCCGAAAATGACCGCATTTGGGCTGTAGAGCATGGCCCTAAGGGAGGAGATGAATTGAACCTGATCGAAAAAGGGAAAAATTACGGTTGGCCGGTGATATCTTACGGTATCAATTATGACGGTACCATTTTGACAGAATTGACGGAAAAAGAAGGAATGGAGCAACCTGTTACACATTGGACGCCATCCATTGCAGTATGTGGAATGACTTTAGTAACTTCAGACCGATATCCTGCCTGGAAGGGTAATCTCTTAGTAGCGGCCTTGGCCGGTCAACAAGTAGCGCGGGTAGAACTGGACGGCACTACTTATGTGGGAGAAGAAAAACTACTGGATGGCATTGGGCGTGTCCGTCAGGTATCCCAAAGTCCGGACGGTTATATTTATGCCGTTACTGAAGCTACTGGATTGATGATCAAATTGATCCCTCAGGGTAGTTAATCAAACAAATGATATTCAAATGAAAAAGCCATGTTGGAAACAGCATGGCTTTTTTTATCACACATTTCTAAGACATGATTCCGTTCAACATCAAAAAATCCAGAAAACCCAAGCCAGACCAACCGTATTGTAAATCACAAAAAAGAACAAAGTCAATAAGCCTCCATATTTGTATACCTCCTCCACACTAATATAGCCGCTACTGATATACAACACATTACAACTACTTCCCTGGGGAGTAATGACGGAAAAATAATTGGTGGCAAATAACAGCATAAAGGCCAGCCCGGTCACATAAAGCCCTAGATCTGCCCCTGCACTAATAAAAACGCCAAAAAGAGCCAACAAATGAGCAGTCTGACTGACAAATAAGTAATGAAATAGTACATAAATAAACACCAATACCAGAAAAGCTAAAGGTTTCGAAAGCATCTCAATCTCCTTAGAAATCAATAAGCCTACATGACTCATAAAACCCAAATCATATAAAGCCATACTCATAGCGAACAGAATCGCAAACCATATCATGGTCACCAAAGCCTCACCTTCTTTGCGAATGTCCGCGGGGGTGTAAACCCCTGTCAGTAAAAGCAAACCAAGACCTAAAAAAGCTGTTGCTGTGCGATCAATCCCAAATAACTCAGACAAAGACCAAGCCATCACCAGCAAAATAAAAATACCAAGTGTGATTTTTTCATTCCTACTCATTCCCCCTCTCTTTTTTAATTCTTCCTTTGCAAATGATGCTGCAGAAGGTGTGAATTTGATCTCAGGTGGATAAACTTTCAACAAAACCCATGGCAAAAGTAAAGCAGCAACCATAGTGGGGACAGAGGCCGCCAAAACCCAGTTGGCAAAATGAATATCAACACCATAACCCGAAACCATGGCAGCGCCCACTGGGTTAACAGCCATTGCGGTCAGCCACATTGCTGAAGATAAACCTATGCCTGCCATACTGGTAAACATTAGGTAACTTCCCAATTTTTTTTCTGTGCCTTTTTCGGGATCAGATCCATTTGCTTGGGCTACGGAAAAGACAATTGGAAAAAGCACACCAGAACGGGCAGTATTACTGGGGAATGCTGGGGCAATGAGCATGTCTGTCATCAAAAGACTGTAAGCCAGACCAAGAGCAGATTTACCAAAACGCTTAATCAATAACAAAGCCATACGTATACCTAGGCCTGATTTGACCATAGCCTTAGCGATCAAAAAGGCCATAACGATAAGCAACACGATATCATTGGAAAACCCGGAAAAAGCCTGGTCCGGAGATAAGGTCTGTGTAAAAACGGCTAAAACCAACCCAAGAACTGAAGCCAGTAAAATTGAAAATACCCGAAATACTACACTGAGAATGCTTACTATAAAAATGGTAAACAATTGCCAGGCCTGAGGATCCATACCTTCAGGCACAGGCATAAACCATAGGATGACGCCCAATAAAAACACGCCAAAAATCTTATACATTCATCATTTGCCTTTTAATCTTGAACAACAAAGATGAACTTTTGATCAAAAATGACAAGAAAAGTAACGAAAATCTATTTGCTGAAATTTTAATGGGTTTACTGAAAATGCAAGTAAAGTGTAATGGATTTTCTTCGAATATCTGAGATGAGATCTCTAAACCTAGGGTCAGTGGTTTCAGGCTTATAAAGGTTAAACAAACCATGAGAAAACCGAATTTCAGGCGAAAACTTGAAAAATTTAAAATACATATCGAAACCTACACCTAAATCCAATGTAATATCCCTTCCTGTACTCACTAAACCCTCAAAATCAGCTTCTTCCTGGTCTTTGGTCCTGAAAATATAACTGCCACCCGCAGTAAAAAACATCCTGCTATTATTGAAACGCTGAGCCTTGTACTTAAATAATAAGGGTAATTCTACCATGGTAGCTTCTGCCACAAATGTCTCTCGCCTTCCTGAAGGCTCAATGGCTGTCCCAACATCACCCATGAAATTGACGTCTGTTACGAATTCATAAAATCCGATTTTCGGCGTAAACATGAGGTTGAGTTGGTCGTGCAACCTCAAAATACCCAAAAACCCTAAGGAAAAACCCGCGCTATACACAGGAACAATGCTTTCTATATCTCCTCCCAAACCTGTAGAAGGATCGAGAAAAGCATCGCTATATCTTAGTCTAAAAGTATTGGTATGCCCTGCAAGAAAAAAACCATAAGAAAGTAATTTGTCGTCCTGACCTGCTTTGCTGATTTCACCATACCTGGCCTGAGAAAAGGAGGCATGACCTATAAATAATAACAAGCAAAAGGTTAGGCTTACTTTTCGCCCACATAAATAGAACTGATGCCGAAAGTTAAGGGTTTGCATTGCGTGTTTTTAAAACCTACCTTTTCCAATATCGCAAGAAAATCTTTCCCATCTGGAAATACTTGTACCGACTCTGGCAGGTAGGTATAAGCAGAATTGTCTTTGGATACTAATTTCCCAATTTGAGGCAGAATATATTTGAAATAAAAATTATATCCTTGCTTCATAGGAAATTTTTTTGGTTTGGAAAACTCAACAATTACAGTTTTCCCACCTGGCTTCAGCACTCGGTGCATATCCGAAAGACCCTTCTCGAGGTTCTCGAAGTTTCTCACTCCAAAAGAAACGATCACTGCATCAAACTTATTATCCTCAAACAATAACTTCTCTGAATCCCCCAACTGAAGGTCAATGATATGATCCAATTTTTTCTTTTTCATTTTTTTTCTGCCCTCAGCGAGCATCCCCTCTGAAATATCGACTCCGATTATTTTATCTGGATTCAGGGCCAAAGCCTCTATAGCAAAATCACCTGTGCCTGTAGCTATATCCAAAATCAATTTGGGTTGATCCTTTTTCAGGATTTTAACTGCCTTTTTCCTCCAGATGATGTCTATCCCTAGACTTAGGAGATGGTTCAAAAAGTCATACTTTTTGCTGATGTTATTGAACATCTCTGCTACCTGCTCCTTCTTTCCTTCCTGCTTTTCTTTGTATGGTACTACCGACATGGACGTTAAAATTTGTGCAATATTACTAAGTAAACCCGAGCATCTAAAAAATGTTGCGTATTATATACGTATTTGAAGCCCTCGATTTTTTTCAAAAGGATTACCTTTGTAAAAAAAAAGCAATGATCAAGAAAGCCAGTTTTGTCATAAGCAATACAGACTACAAAAAATGTCCTGCTCCGGTAATGCCTGAATTTGCCTTTATTGGCCGTTCCAATGTAGGAAAAAGCTCTTTGGTCAACATGTTGACCAATAATAAAAATCTGGCTAAAACTTCTGGAAAACCAGGCAAAACCCAGCTGATTAATCATTTTCTCATCAATGACAATTGGTATCTTGTGGATTTGCCAGGTTATGGCTTTGCCAAAGTAAGCAAAAGTATACAATCAACCTGGGAAAAAATGATCAGTGACTACCTGATACACAGGGAAAATCTTGTGGCCGTTTGTGTATTAATTGACAGCAGGTTGGACCCACAAAAAATTGACATCGAATTCATTACCTGGTGTGGAGAGCAAGGTATCCCATTTGTACTCATTTTTACGAAATCTGATAAGCAGGGAAAGCAGAAAACCTCAGCCAATGTTCGAAAATTTCTAGATTCCTGTTTGGAAATTTTCGGGGATGAGCCACAATACTATGTTACTTCTGCACAAACTGGAGAAGGAAAAGAAGAGTTGCTGGCATTCATCGGGGAAGAAGTCGAAGAATATTACGATAGTCAAAAGTAAAACTTGGCCTTTTTAGGGGATATTTTATCTTTGCAGGCCTAAAACATTTGGAACTATGAAATTTAATGAAATAGCCACAGTATCTGGTAAGCCGGGATTATACAAAGTATTGAAACCAACCCGGGGAGGGGTAATTTTGGAATCCTTGGATGGCAAAAAAAGTAAACTGGTAGTAGGTGCAAATCACCGGGTATCTATTTTGGGTGAAATTTCCATGTACACCATGACAGAGGAAGGCGCTTCTCCCTTAGAGGAAATCATGAAAAACATCGACAAAGAGTTTGATGGTGATTTGGGTTTGGATGCTGATGCTGATGCCGAAGAGCTAAAAGCTTTCTTAAAACACATTTTACCCGATTACGATGAAAGCAAGGTTTATCCTTCAGACATCAAAAAACTAATCTCTTGGTATAAAATCATCAAAGCAGAAGCTCCTGATGTGCTCAAGGCCGAAGAAGCAGATAGTAATAAAGAAGCAGAATAAATTAAAGTGGGGCTTATTATCCCCACTTTTTTAATTTTTAGATCAGATGAAAGACATCATACTGGCCTCTGCTGCCTATTTCAAAAAAGAGTTCGAACTCCCCGAGATAAGGGAAAACCTCAATGAAGAACAGCTGATTAAATTACTCAGTCCCATCATCAAGCGGATGCTGGACAGAGATTTCGAAAGGTTGCTGGGGCTCTGTTACCGCATTGATCTGGGAGAACAAAAGTTGAAAAAAATCCTCTATGAATCAGATCCGGACAGTATGGCTGAGGAGCTTGCTTCGGCTTTGGTAGGGCGGCAAATTCAGAAACTGGAGATCCGCCAAAAATACAAAGGACTATAAAATGGAAAATCCGCGTTCAGGTCAAAAGACCCTCCCGCGGAACCCTATCAATCTACACGCTTTTACTTTTCCAGAACTTGGTTTCTTTCTTTTCTTAAAAGACTTTCAGCCTCACCAACCATTACTTTTGACCCGATATACAAAGGTGTTCTTTGATGCAGGGATGTGGGCCTGATCTCCAAAATCCTGTTTTCCCCATCACTGGCTTTTGCACCCGCTTGCTCGGCTATGAATGCCAATGCATTGGCCTCATATAGCAAGCGAAGTTTGCCTGATGGCGACTTTGGCGTAGCTGGGTATATGTATATACCTCCTTTGAGCAGATTTCTATGAAAATCAGCCACCAAGCTTCCTATATATCTTGCCCGAAATTCTCTCTTTTTGCATTGCTCAATGTATACCTTTAACCCCGGTTCAAAAAGATCATAAGTCCCCTCATTAATACTATAAATCAGTCCGTCCTCAGGAGCCTTCATGTCTGGATGAGAAAGAAAAAACTCACCCAATGAAGCCTCATAGGTAAAGCCATTGACACCATGACCGGTGGTATAGACCAACATGGTGGATGAGCCATAGAGCACGTATCCGGCAGCCACCTGTTGCATGCCAGGCTGCATGATATCTTCCGGTTGAATGGGGCTTCCGACAGGAGTGACCCTGCGATAAATGGAAAAAATGGTGCCAATAGAAATATTTACATCAATATTGGAAGAACCATCCAAAGGATCGATTGCCACCACATATTTACCGGATTTATTTTGGAGGTCGATTACTTCATCATCTTCTTCAGACACAATTGCACAAACCTCCCCCCCCTTAGTCAAAGCCCTTGTAAAGCGGATATTAGCGATGACATCAAGCTTCTGCTGTTCCTCTCCCTGCACATTGGTATTTCCAAGAGCCCCAACAATATTAGCCAGACCTGCTCTATTCGTCTCCCGATTGACTATCTTTGCCGCCAAGGCTATATCCCTGAGCAACTGAGACAGTTCTCCTGAAGCAAAAGGAAAATCATCCTGTTTACTTTTGATGAAACGATCCAAGGTAACGCCCACAGAATAGGCCAGCTTAGAATCACTTGGCGTATAATATTTGATTTTCATAAAATATTAGAAAAATTAAATTTGAGTTATACCTAATCGAAAATTACGACATAATTTCCTATGTTAAAAACTTTTGTTTTTAAATTTGGAGGTGCATCCGTAAAAGATGCACCATCCATCATAAACCTATCAAAAATTTTATACAATCGATTGCGAAATCATACCGTAATTGTAGTTTCTGCCATGGGCAAAACCACCAATGCCTTGGAAAGCATTTTAGAAAAAAAAATAAAGGGGGAAGATTTTTCTTTAAATATTACAATTCTAAAAAACTACCATTTGGACATTTGTTCGGAATTATTTGAACCTGAGCATAGCATCCATCATCAAATTGAAAATCATTTTATACAGCTTGACAGGGATTTACAGCAGTCCCTTAGAGTAGAAAACTTTGATCAATATTATGATCAGATAATTCTCTATGGGGAACTATTGGCTACCCGAATCGTGCAAGAATACCTTTGCTCGGTGGAAATTTTTTGTGTCTGGCAGGATGCGCGCGAGCTCATTCAAACCAACGCAGATTACCGCTTTGCTAAAGTAGACTGGAAAAAAACCACTAAGAACATCAAAAATATCTTAGCCCCCATTCTAACTAAATTCCCAGTGGTCACCCAAGGTTTTATAGGAAGAGAAAAAGGAGGATCTTCTACTACTTTAGGCCGGGAAGGCTCTGATTTCACTGCAGCAATTTTGGGTGCCTGCCTGAAGTCACATTCTGTAACCATTTGGAAAGATGTAGCTGGAGTCCTGAATGCCGATCCAAAAAGGTTTCCAAATGCGGTAAAATTTGATGAACTGGATTACCAGGAAGCAGCAGAACTCACTTATTATGGGGCCTCAGTAATACACCCCAAAACCATCAAACCACTGGCTAATCTATCCATTCCGCTTTATGTCAAATCTTTTCTTGCACCTGAAGAATCAGGAACAAGGATTCACCATATAAAACAATCAAACCACATACCCTGCATCGTCCTCAAGGAGGATCAAATATTGGTGAGTTTTAAGGTTACAGATTTTACCTTTATTGAAGAAAAGCACATACATCAGGTATATGCTCAACTTGAGCAGCTGAAGTTAAAAGTCAATATGCTTCAAACTTCAGCCATCAGTATCTCTATAGTCATTGACAAACAACCTTTCAAATTAGATAGGCTGATCGAAGCCTTGTCTGGACTTTTTGAGATCCGGTACAATGAAGCCTTACAATTGATCACTATTAAAAACCATAATCCAGAAATTATCAATCAATTGATGGAGCAAAGAGAGGTTTTGATGGAACAGGTAACAAGGTCAACCTTTCAAATGGTAGCTAAGCCCCTACAGGAAGCGCCTAATCGTCCGCTCTATTCCTGAAAGGTATGCCTTTCCAAAAAGAAGGAGATGAACCAAAAGCGGATAGAGGTTATAAATAGGAACCCTATCTTCAAAACCAGGCTCTAAAGGAAAAACTTCATTGTACGCATCATAAAATTGGGCATCAAAACCACCAAACAGTTTGGAGAAAGCAAGATCCATTTCCCTATGCCCAAAATAAACTGCTGGATCAATCAATACAGGAGCCCCTTTTTCATCCTTCATGATATTTCCAGACCATAGATCGCCATGCAAGAGTGCAGGCTTTTCTTTTGGAAAAGTATCCTGAATTTTAGGGTAAATGGACTGGAATTTTTTAAGGAAGTCCAAGTCAATCAACCCTTCATAATAAGCCCTTCCTATAAGGAGCTCTAATCTTTTTTTAATAAAAAAGTCTGTCCAAGAATCTTCATCATCATTTTCCAGTCGTATGGAGGAAATATAATTATGCGTATTTAAACCAAAATTTGCCCTAGTGGCCATATGCATCTCTGCCAGACCAATACCTAGTTCTATCCAATAGCTACTTTGGGCTACAGTTGAATTGATCCATTCCATCAATAAAAAGTTGCGATCCTCTATCCTTCCATAATTTAAAACCTTTGGGATCTTAAAGGGAGAGTTTTCGGCCATCAATTTCAACCCTGAGGCTTCTTTTTCAAAAATATCCGGGCTTTCTTTAAAATTCACTTTTAAAAAATAAGACCTATCGGCCGACTTAAGATATACTCCTTGATTAATATTACCTGCAGCTATGAGCTTGGTGGAAATGATCGGTACTTCTTGCCCAAGGCTGAAATACAGCGCTTGTTCAAAAAAACCTTGATCATCAAACATAAATATCCTCTCCTTTTTTCAAGTACTCCAAAAAATGCTCAATTGAATCGTCTAAAATCTGATACACTTCCTCAAAACTATCTTCCCCCCCATAATAAGGGTCGGGAACTTCCGGGCTTTCCGGTTCTGGTTGAAATTCACGGATGAGAAATAAATTCTTATGTTCCAAACCAAACTTTTCTAATAAATGCTTGATGTTTTTTTTGTTGGAAAAATCCATGGCTACGATGTAGTGAAATTCCCGAAGATCTACCCTATTAATCTGTCTGGCTCTATGTTGAAGCGGAACTTGATTCTTCGCTGCACAATTGAGGGTGCGCTCATCAGGCAACTCTCCGATATGGTAGTCTGATGTTCCACAACTGTCACTCATGAATTTGTTGGACAGTTGATTTTTTTGAATCTTTTGATTGAAAATAGCTTGAGCTAAAGGGGATCTGCAAATATTCCCCAAACATACAAACAGAACCTTAATCATGTCAACTTCATCGGGCTAATTCAAACGCGCAATAAGATGACAAGTTAAATAATTTTTAAAACACTTAGAAGAGCTCGAACAAAACTTATTAACCAATCTTTTGAAGTTCGAAGTATTTTTAATACTGAAAAACACAAACATCAAACTATTATGCTAAATTAAATGTTATAAAAAGCATTATATTCTGATAGTGAGATAATATAAAAAAAAATCAGAACTTTATACTGCGTTTTTTGGTTCTTTAATTTCACAACTTAACTTTGTATTCCCTTTGGTAGCCAGTGCCAATTTGGGTTAAATCACTGGAATGTCGCCATTTAAATAAAGCCAAAATAAGACTCTAAGATTAAATAAATCAATAATTCTCAAAACCTTTTAAAAAGTAAAAATCATGTCATTAGTAGGAAAAAAAGCTCCATTATTTTCAGCAGGTGCTGTTGTGAACGGTGAAGAAATCGTTGAAAATTTCTCTTTGGAGCAGTATATAGGTAAAAAAGAGGTGATTTTCTTCTTTTACCCTAAAGATTTTACTTTCGTATGTCCAACCGAAATCATCGCGTTTCAGGAAAAGTTGGCAGAATTCGAAAAAAGAGGCGTGGCAGTAGTAGGTGCCTCTACAGATACAGAGGAAACTCACTTAGCATGGTTGATGACATCTAAAGACAACGGTGGGATCGAAGGTGTTACTTATCCTTTGGTAGCTGATGCAGCCAAAACCATTGCGCATAATTATGGTGTCCTTGCCGGTGAGTGGAACTACAACGAAGAAGGTATGCTGACCTTTGAAGGTGCTCCAATTGCTTACAGAGGCACTTTTTTGATTGACAAAGAAGGAGTGGTAAGACACGAAACCATTAATGACTTCCCATTGGGAAGAAACATTGACGAAATGATCAGGTTGGTAGATGCCCTGCACCACGTTGAAAAATTCGGTGAAGTATGTCCTGCCAACTGGGAAGAAGGCAAAGAAGCCATGGCAGCTACAAAAGAGGGAGTAGCTACTTACTTGTCAAACAAATAATCAAACACAGTTTATAAACTAAAAGCCCTAAGAATTCTTAGGGCTTTTTTTGTGTGGGTAGGGTAAATGGATATTTTTATTTAAAATCTAAACCTTTGGTGGCATAAACATCTCTCCCCGCCTGATGATAGGTATAGCCGAGAGATTCCAAATGACTTTGACAGGCATTTTTAGTGTCCATATCAAAATGCTCTTCTTCATAGATAATCACTTTTGGATTCATTTTATCCAAAGGCAGCATTTTTAAAATCTCAAAATCAAAACCTTCTGTATCTACTGCCAAAAGATCAATTTTTTTACCTTGAAACTTTTCCAGTAAGGTACTTGAGGCCATGGTGTGTATTTCCAACTCCTCGATCCAGTCTTTTTCATTTTCTGGAACAGAAATTCCTTGCTTAGCTGCTTTTTTAAATATTGTTCCATCCCTGAATTTTTGCATCAAAACTTCCTTATCAAAGCTTGATAATCCGGTAGCCCACCGTTCCTTACTAAACCCGATGGTATAAAGTATGGTCTTCCCGTCCTTATGGGACAAAGCTGCATTTACAGGAATGATTGCAGGCCTTTTGGCATGGATTTTTGTCAAAAACGTATTAAAAACATGCGGTTGAGGCTCAAGCATTACCCCTTGCCAATTGTCCCTTTTGATGAATTTTTGCAGTGGATCATAAATAAAACCATCATTGGCTCCAATCTGTAAAAATGTAACTGGACTGTTTTCTTTTGAATATTGGTCCAAAAAATCCGAAAGTGTTCCTTTGGGTGGCTTATAGAGGTATTTATAAAAGCCCAGATAGAGTGGATTTTCTGAAGCACATAGATCAAATCGAAATTGATTGTATTTCTTTTTGAAGAAATATTTGAGACTCATCTGGATTTTTGGTTGAGATAAAATCAAAATTAGTGTTTATTTCCACCAGCAAAAAAAGTAGGACAACAAAATTTCCTAACGGTTTGATGAAAGCAACATGAGGTAAACGGATCATCCCATTTCTTATTCCTTACAAATAAAGTACCTTTGAGAGTTCAAAAGTAGAAATCAATAATGTCGGACATTTCAGGGGCACACAAGACAAAAAAAATTGCAGTCATTACCATGGCCAGGAATGATGAATTTTTCCTGAACCGTTGGATCAAATACTATGGCAAAGAACTTGGTGAAGAAAATCTCTACATTTACCTAGACGGTGAAGACCAGCCTATCCCTGCCAACGCCGGCAAAGCCAATGTCATCCATGAAAAAAGAGTGGCTGAGCATGTGGTAAAAGCAGAAAAACGGAGATTGGGCTTTCTTTCCGAAGTAGCCAAAAAACTACTGGAAACTTATGACATCATCATTGGCGTGGATGCGGATGAATTTTTAATTGTAGACCCTAAGGTTGGGAAAAGCTTAGCCACCTATCTCAGCGAAATAGAAATTAACCCTTCCGTTTCAGGACTTGGTATTGATGTGGGACAGAACCTTAATCAGGAGCAAACACTGGATAAGAACCTTCCTTTTTTAGACCAAAGGGAATTTGCCTTGCTTTCATCAAGATATACCAAACCATCTGTCATTTCCCAACCTGTAAATTGGGGTTCAGGTTTTCACCGGATCAAAGGGTATAACTTTAGAATAGATCCTAATTTGTTTCTTTTTCATTTTGGCTCGGTAGATTACAAAATGATTCAGGACAGATTTTTAGATAAAGACCGAATGGCTACAGGTAGAGCAGGACACATTCGAAAAAGGGCTCGAACAATTAATATCATCACTAATTCCAAAGCAAAAACCGATGAAAAGTGGCTGAGTATGGCCAGAAAACTCCAGACCTACGCACGACCCATTTGGGCTTGGAATAAGCCTACCATGCTTAAATGGAAGCTTGTGGTGAAAATCCCCCAAAGGTTCAAAGGGATAGTTTAATGCTTATGAAAGATAGAAGCCCTGAAAATCCAATTGATGCTGTAATTACCTGGGTAGATGGAGAAGACCCCAAGCATCAAGCTAAAATGAATGCTGTACTTCAAGGCAAATCAAGGAACTATATCCCAGGAGCAGAGGAGACCAGGTTTGGCAATGCCAATGAACTTCAATACAGCGTCCTTTCCATCTTTAAATTTGCCTCATTTATTCGTAAAGTGTTCATCGTAACGGATGAACAGCATCCGGATATCCATAACACAATTGAAAAATTTTTTCCGGAAAGAAGCAAGCATGTTCAATTTGTAGATCACCGTGAAATTTTCGCTGGCTTCGAACAATACCTTCCGACCTTCAACAGCAGAAGTATAGAAGCAATGTTGTGGAGAATCCCTGAGATTTCAGATCAGTTTATCTTCCTCAGTGATGATATGTTTTTGATCAAGCCCCTGAAACCTGAAGACCTGTTTCTCCAAAATAGACCAGTAATGCGCGGGACCTGGCTATTCCGGCCTGTCCTCAGGAATCTCTGGAACAAATTGAAAATTAAATTTCACCATGGCTTTTTGAATCATAAAGAATTCCAACCCAAACCATCCTTTCATTTAGGGCAGTGGAATGCAGCTGAAATCTTGGGGTTTAAGTCCAGGTATTTTTTCTCCAGCCATACGCCTCATACGGTCAATAGAATAAAAGCAGCAAGCTACTTTAAAGAAAATCCTGAAGTTCTGAAAAATCAGATCAAACATAGGTTCCGGCATTTTAGCCAATTCAATTGTGCCGCATTTTACTACCATCTGGAAATCCTTTCAGGAAACAAAAACTTCAGTACTCCTTCCTTCGTGTTTATGCACCCCTCTGGCAGGTATAGCGGATATATCGATAAAAAACTAAAGAAGTGTGAAACTGATCCAAATGCCTTATTTTTAAATATCCAAAGTTTGGAACTTTGCAGCCAAGATGAACAAGAACGCATTATTTCCTGGCTTGAGAAAAAGCTTCAACCATCAACAAAAAGTAAATGAAAGGAAGGGTAATCAAATCTACAGGAAGCTGGTATACGGTTAAAACTGATTCCTCTACCATTCAGGCAAGGTTGAGGGGTAAATTCAAGCAAGACGAACTCAAACTGACCAATCCCATAGCTGTGGGTGACTATGTGATTTTGGAAAAGGAAGGGGGGCAGGTCACCTCTGTAATCACAGACATTCTTCCAAGAGAAAATTATATCATCCGGAAATCCACCCGAAAAGCCCACCATTCCCATATCATTGCCTCCAATATCGATCAGGCTTTCCTGATTGTGACCCTTAGAAATCCTAGGACTTCCTTGGGTTTTATCGATCGCTTTTTGGTCAGCACCGAAAGTTTCCGCATCCCTGCCACTATCCTTGTCAACAAAATGGATGAAAAGTACAAGGATAAGGACCTCGAGTATTTACAGGATATTAAAGAAATCTATGAGCCCTTAGGCTACCCGGTTATTGAAATATCCGCTCTTAAATCAGACAAGCTCAAAGGAGAATTTATCCCGTTATTAAAAGGAAAAACCACCCTGTTATCAGGACATTCCGGAGTGGGAAAATCCACCTTTCTCAATCAATTGATTCCTGAAGCACAACAGGCCACCAAAGAAATCTCTAAATTCAGTGCCAAAGGCGTACACACCACCACTTTTGCAGAAATGTTTGAACTGGAAGATGGAGGGTACTTGATTGACACTCCCGGGATCAAAGAATTCGGAATTCTCGACATTGATGACAATGAACTGTCTCACTATTTTGTAGAAATGCGGCAATATCTGGGGCAATGTAAATACAACAATTGCAAGCATATCAATGAACCGGGATGCATGGTGCTGCAGAAATTAGAAGAGGGTTATATTCATCCTTATCGATACGATAGCTATGTAAATATTTTATTCGAAGAAGAAAGCCATAAATAAACATCCGGCAAATTCGGGAATCTTGGTTTTTTAACTGGTTTTCAAAGCCCACTTCATCAAAGGTCCACTACTCATACTGGTTACAATTGCCATAATAACTAAGGCAACAAATAGTTTCTCGTCAATCAGTCCATTATCCAGAGCAATTAGCCCTAAAATAATTTCCATGGCTCCCCGGGCATTCATCCCAAAGCCTACGGCAAGTGATTCTTTGATGTCAAAACCGCCTTTATAAGCCCCAAATCCACTGCCAAAGATTTTTCCAGCAAATGATATAGCAAGTACAGCCAGAGTCAACATCAAGCTGAAATTGGTGAAGAAGTTGATCTTCAGGCCTATGGAAACAAAGAAAAGGGGAGCGAAAATGTTATTGATAAACTGATGCACTATTTCCTTGGCACGTTCCGACATATGCTCAGAATCTCCCAAAGCCACTCCCAAAAGGAAAGCCCCGAAAATGGCATGAATACCTAACCATTCTGTAAATGCCGCCGCTAAGAAGCAGAAAGCCATGGATAATGAAAGTACACCACCAGGCCAGGCCAATTTTTTATTGATCCAAGGAAGTACCCTGTTGATGATCAACTTACCCAAAGTGAGCATAAAAAAGGTAAACAATAAGGTAATGCCAATAGTCTGCACCAGTGAAAGATTACTACCCTTACCCATGAAAGACAAAATCACAGAAAATATCAACCATCCAATGATATCATTCACCATGGCTGAAGCCACGATAAGCATACCCATTTTCGTTTTGAACAGGTTCATATCCATTAATATCCTGACCACTACAGGCAATGCGGTTATGGACATAGCGGTTCCCATAAACAGGGAAAACAATAACCTGTCCCCATCTGCCAATCCGAAAAAATCGGGGAAGAAATAGGGAAAGATAAAGCCAAGCAAAAATGGGACAATCAAACCCAGAAGACTGATGCTTACTGCAGACTTACCTTGGGACCAGACCAAATGAAGCTCGACCTCCAAGCCGGCAATAAATAAAAGCAAAACTACGGCTATCTGAACAAACCCGTCCAAAGCCAGATTGGCACTTGGATTACTCATAAAAAGGTATTCGTGCAGTTCGGGCATAAAAGTCCCCAAAATGGTAGGGCCTATTAATATCCCAGCCAAAAGCTCTCCCACCACTGCGGGTTGCTTAAACTTCTGGGCAATTTCTGCAAATACCCTAGCCAACAATAGCATGGTGGCTAATTGCAAAAACAAATTGACTACATCTTGATGTGTTAAATTCTCCATGTAGCCTGCCTATTTTTTTACAATCAAAACATTACAGGGGAGATCACTTAAGATATCTTCCAGGTCATGGGGAAAAAGCCGATCAAGAAAGCCTAACTTACCTTCATCCCCTACTACCAATAAATCAGCCTTGATGTCCTCGGCAAACCTTGCCAATTCCACTGCCCATTTCCCGCAGGTAATTTTGATATGCACCCTCAATTCCCCTTTGTCCAAAGTTTTTAAAATCTTTTCCACGTATTCCACTTCTTCGGCCACAAGCTTTCTCCTGGTATTGCCTATTTCTTCTTCCCCACCCTCTCCAGCGGTAGCCATTTGCATACCGTACATTTTAATTTCATTGACCACATATACTTGCTTAGCTTTATCCGCTTTACACCAGTCCAACCCTTTCTGAATAACAAAAGGGGTTTGGTCGTGCTGGGTACCATTGATTACCACCTTCTCAAAGGGTGTTGGAATCTCCAATGGCTCTATCAGCATCAGTACTGAACAGGAAGCCTTTCGAATGATCTTTCTTGCCACTGAACCAATGTAGTATTTAAAAAAGCCTTCTGTTTTAAGTGCCCCAGCCACCAAAAGATCTATTTGATTTTCTTTTGAAAAACGAATGATTTCCTTAGCAGGATTCCCGTTTTTCCAGACAAGTTTTGCATTTTGTTTTAGTCCTTGCTTCTCGAGAATAGATTCCAGATTCTTTTCTAGTTCGGGAATCTTTTCTCCAACATGGATCAAAAACAACTCCGCATCAAAGATTTCTTTCAACCTTTTAGCTTCACAAATTAAAGCCTCCATCCTTGGCGAAAAGGCAACAGCCAGTGCAATTCGTTTAAACATAAGTGATCATTTGGATGGCATCAAATTACCAAAAAAATATTAACCTACTGGTATTTTTTTTAAAGTGTTACATGACTTAGTTTCAAGCTACCCGTTTATCCATTGGAAAAACCTTTCAAAACTGTGCGTACCTACACAACGAAAGGACTTTTAAAGTACCGGAGATTTTTCGTAACATGTGTTCGGAAAAAGAGGTACTTCCTCATAAAATCCGATCATAAACAAAACCTGATATACTTTATGAAGAAAATGTATTTATCGTGGATTGTCGGGGCAGGGTTACTTTTCTCTGTTCAATCAACCACAATGGCACAAGGGGATTATCCTACCCTTAGCCAAGTAACACAAAGACTGCAGGCCATATCCGGCAGTGGCAGCACGGCTAAACTGAGCTCACTTACCAAAACCGAAGGTGGCAAAGATATTTGGGTGCTGAAAGTAGGTAGAGGAGATATGGACAATAAGCCCGCCATTGCTGTGGTAGGTGGAGCAGAAGGATTTCATGTGCTGAGTGTTGAGTTGGCTGTTCAGTTTGCTGAAAGGTTGGTCAAAGACCACAACCAAATTCTAGACCGAACCACATTCTATGTGTTTCCTAATATGTCACCAGATGCTTATGAACAATACCACGCTGCATTAAAGTATGAAAGAAGAGGCAATGCATCCAATGTGGACCATGACCGTGATGGAAGGCTGTCAGAGGATGGCTATGAAGATCTCAACAAAGACGGTCTGATCACCATGATGCGGGTGGAATCCCCAATAGGTGATTACATGCCATTAGGAGTTGATGAGCGTATTATGGTCAAAGCAGACAGGTCCAAAGGTGAAAAAGGAGGCTACCTCCTGTTCCCTGAAAGTAGGGATAATGACAAAGATGGAAAATTTGGAGAAGATCCGAAAGAAGGGATTGCCTTTAACCGCAACATGACTTATAAATTCCCCATCTTCACACCTATGGCTGGAGATTTTGCGGTTTCAGAAAAAGAGAGCAGGGCTTTATTGGATTATTTATTTGACCAATGGAATATTTTTGCTTTTGTCACTTTCAGCCCAGCCAACAACCTTTCTGCTCCGCTGAAATTCAATGCGGCTGATGCAAGAAAACGTATTGTTACCTCAATGCTGGAAAAAGACGTAGCCATCAATAGCATGGTCTCCGGCATTTACAATAAGACTGTTACCCAAAAAGCCTACAACCAAAATAATCAAGGCACTGATGGAGACTTTTTCCAATGGGCTTATTTCCATTTTGGAAGATTGAGCTTTGGCACACCCGGATGGTGGGTTCCTGAGGTAAAAGGTGAAGACGGTAAATCAAGCACCAATGCTGAAGCCAATTTCCTGGCTTGGGCTGCTGAACAAGGTATGGATGATGTATTTGTCCCTTGGACAAGCATCGAGCACCCCGATTTCCCCGGACAAAAAGTAGAAGTTGGCGGTATTAAGCCCTTTGTGATGCACAACCCGCCTTATGCCATGGTCAATGACATTGCCAAAGAGCATACAGACTTCATCATCCAACTGGCAGAAATGAGTCCAAAGATGGAATTCCATAACGTGAAGACTGAAAAATTGGGTAATGGACTTACAAGGGTTACAGTAGATCTGTTTAACAACTCTCCGCTGCCCACCCACTCCGATATGGGAGCAAGGTCACGCTGGTTAAGAAAAGTTAGGGTAGATATCAACAGAGATGCGAAAGACCTGGTTTCAGGCGATAAGATCAAGCTTATTGATAAGCTGGGTGCTTACGAGAATGTTACCTTGAGCTGGATTATCAAAGGTTCCGGTTCAATAGATATCAAAGCAGGAGCAGCACACACAGGTATAGCTACCTTAAATGTGAAACTTTAAATCTTTATGAAGATGAAAATCAAAAATTGGATATATACCGCAGCTCTAGGAGCTGCTATCAGTTTTGCGGGCATCATTGAATCGACAGCCCAAGTAGCTAAAGACAGGTACTTCCGTGCTATAGGCACACCACATAACCCAAAAGTTCAGGTATCTTGGAACCGTTATCATACCAATTTGGCATTGGAAGAGATCATGAAAGACATGGTCAAGCAACATCCAAACCTGGTCAGATTGGAAAGTATAGGAAAATCTTATCAGGGTAATGACATTTGGGTCTTGACCGTTACCGATTTCAGCGCAGGCAAACCTGAAGATAAACCGGCCATGTGGATTGATGGTAACATCCACTCCAATGAAATCCAAGGGACAGAATTCACCCTTTACACCGCTTGGTATCTGACTGAGATGTATGGGGATTTGGATTTCATCACAGAGCTCTTGAGAGATAAAACTTTCTACATTGCCCCTACCATCAATCCGGATGCTCACGATTATTTTATCAAAGAAGCCAATACTCAAAATTCCCCGAGATCGGGTATGATTGTATTGGACAATGACGGAGATGGTCTTGCTGGTGAAGACCCATTCAATGACCTAAATGGTGACGGGCATATCACAATGATGATCAGAAAATCTCCTACAGGCAGGTTTATTAAAGATAAAATGGATCCAAGAAAACTGATTCCAGTAGCGGCAGACCAACAAGGAGAATACGAAATGTTGGGTTATGAAGGCTACGATATGGATGGTGACGGTGAGGTCAATGAAGATGGTATAGGCTATTACGACCCCAACAGAGACTGGGCTTGGAATTGGCAGCCGGATTACATCCAAAGAGGTGCTTGGAAATATCCATTTTCTGTCCCTGAAAACAGAGCGGTTATGGAGTTTGTCATGAAGCATCCTAACATTGCTGCAGCACAAAGTTACCATAACTATGGCGGCATGATTTTAAGGGGGCCAGGAGCAGAGGAAGACCTTAACACCTATAATGCTTCCGATATTAGAGTCTATGACGCTATTGCTAAAAAGGGTGAGGAATTTATGCCCGGCTATAGGTATCTAGTCGTTTATAAAGACCTTTACTCTGTATTTGGTGGACAATTGGACTGGTTCTATGGAGGAAGAGGCATTTTTACCTATTCCAATGAATTGATGACTTCATACCTATATTTCCATCAAAATGCAGGAAGAGGTAATCAGGATGAACAGATGAAAGTAGACACTTATCTGACGTTTGGAGATGCCTTTGTAAATTGGGAAGAATACGATCACCCACAATATGGAAGAATTGAAATTGGAGGCTTCAAAAAGAACTTTGGAAGATTGCATCCAGGTTTCTTAATGGAACAAGATGCCCATAGAAATTCTGCATTCACCATTTTACATGGTTACCATACACCTAAGCTGAGTGTCTCAGACGTGAAGGAAAAAGATTTGGGAGGTGGATTGAGAGAGATTACAGCAACCATTTATAACGAGCGCTTAATCCCTACTCACTCTTCTCAAGACCTGAAATACAAAATTGAGAGACCTAACTACGTTAGCATTTCAGGCGTAAATGTAATTGCAGGATTCGTGGTTGAAAATGAGGATTTCAACAAACTGAAAGAACAGAAAGTTAATCCGGAAAAATTGGAAGTAGACAACTTTCCTGGCATGGGAGCAGTGAAGGTAAGATGGGTTGTCTCGGGAGGCAGAAACTATAGCATAGACGTGGATTCTGTCAAAGGAGGTAAAGCCAGTTGGAAAAAGTAATATTCTCATTTAAGAATAACTCTCCAAGGGTTCCAAACCCTTGGAGAGTTATTCTATACTATCCTACAAAGCCCTTTAGCTGCTGCAAAAGCTCCCGCTTGGTCATATATCCCCCTTTCCTCCAAAGAATTTTGCCTTTCTTGAAGAGTATATAATGCGGGATTGATCTCACCGCAAACTGAAGACTTACCTGAGGGTTCTTGTCTACATTAAGCTTGTATAACTTTACCTTTCCTCCCAATTCACCTACCACAGATTCCAAAACAGGGGTCATGGTTTGACAAGGTGCGCACCAGTCCGCATAAAAATCGACCAACACCGCCTCTTCTGTGCTTTTTATGACATCTTTAAATTTTTTCTTGGCCATAATACCGTGTGTTCAGTAGAAAAAACCCTGAATGTATACAAAAAAGTTCTGCAACATCTGTCACAAAAAAGCCTGCTTCGAATGAAGCAGGCCTTCTTTGGATTAAAATTCTTTTTAATTGTTTGGATTAGCAGGGATTTGGATACCCAATTTCGCCAAAACCAATTCGGTGAATTTATCATCATCCCTGGTGTAAAGCAAAATAGGAGAATTTCCTGCAGCTTCCGAGAAGACATGCGTGTAGTTATGTTCTGCAGCCACGGAGTTGATGGCATTGAACACTCTCTGCTGAACTGGCTCCAATAATTCCTGCAGTTTTCTCTGATATGCTACCTGCGCATCCTGCTCGGCCTTTTGGATTTCCTGCTGAAGCCTTCTCAATTCCTGCTCTCTCTCAGCTCTGGCATCTTCTGTCATGGTTGGAGCAGCCTGCTGATAGGACTGTACCCTTCTTTCGAAGTCCTGAGCTTTGGTTTGCATACTTGTCTGCAACTGAGTTTGATAATCCTGGATATCAGCCCCGATTTGTTCCATCTCAGGCATCAGGTCCATCAGTAGCTCCACATTGGTATAGCCAATCTTGATATCAGATTGCGCCTGTGCAACGAATCCTACGCAAAGTAACGCAATTGCGGAAAGGATAACTTTTACTTTCATCATTCTTGTTTTTATTTAATTTTTAATTTTCCAAACCTAATTCCTGCAATACAAATTCAGAGTAGTCATGCCTGGGATCTGTATAAATCATCAGCGGCCCGGATGCTTTGTCGAATAAGACTGCAAGATTAAATCTTTTACATACTTTATCAATGGCATCGAAAATCATAGACTGTAGTGGCTGTAATAATTCTGCCTGTTTCTGATAATATTGTCCATTTATTCCGAACACCCGGTTATTAAATGCTATGGCTTGCTTTTCCTTCTCCTGAATGGCATTCATTCTTTCCCGGTACATCTCTTCTGTGAGCAGGACTTCTTCTGCTTTCAGGCTGGATCGCATTTCCTTTATTTCCTGCTCCAATTTTTGTGCCTCTTTTTTCCATTGCTCACTTACACTGGCCAATTCTTCCTGAACTAACTTGTAATCAGGGTGTTTGTTGAGCAAAAATTCAGAGTCAATGTATCCGAATTTTTGGGCATACAGACCCTGACTAAGTATCAGGGATGAAATAAAGCCCAACAAAAATAGCAATTTAAGTGATTTTTTCATCATTATCTGAATTGCTGTCCAATAGTAAAGTGGAATTGCGCTCCACTTCTTTGGGTTGAACCTGGAATGGGATCAAACCCATAACCCCAATCCAATCCAAGAAGCCCAAAAGCCGGCATAAAGATCCTCGCACCAACACCTGCTGACTTTTTGAGGTTATACGGGTTGAATTCTGCATAAGAGCCCCAGTTATTCCCTGCCTCAGCAAAGCCTAAAAGGAATATTGTAGCAGACGGATTAGGTGATACCAGGAATCTCAGTTCCATCACGTGTTTATTGTAAACAATACCACCAAATCCTTCTGTACTGTTAGGGTCAAACCTACTCTCTCTTCCCGGTGTAATGGATTGGTTATCATAACCCCTAAGCCCAATGATCTCCTGGCCCAAGGCGAAGTTATTGAAGTTCATACCATCACCTCCCATTACAAACCTTTCAAGCGGAATAATACCGATTCTATCCCCATAGGATCCTAGGAAACCCATATGCGTCCTCGCACTGATTACCCATTTTGTAGAACCAAATACAGGGGTGTAAAACGTAGCATCAAACATCCACTTGTGGTATTCCAACCACCTGAATCGCTCCTCATCCGGAGATTCCCTATTAATATTTGGATTAAGGGAAGCATAAGGCGGTGTAAATGAAGTAGCCAAAGAGATATTAGAACCCAATCTCGGATAGATAGGGTTATCAATATTGTTTCTTGCGATGGTATTGTTAAATGCCAAACTGTTAGCTCTTCCTGTTGGAAAACTCAGACCAAAACTTGTACCAAACTCATTGAACTCATAGATCTGGAAAGTCAAGGAATTTGACACCATAAAGTAATCATCAGGCCAAGTTACCCTCTTAGAGAGTCCGACTGTCGCACCGGTAATTTTGAATGATCCAATCTCCCTGTCTAGATTTCCGCCAAAGAAATCAAGTTGTCGCTGCACAGAGTGGTTAAAGCTCACCGAAAGGGCATTGGGCTTTTTCCCACCAAACCAAGGTTCTGTCAAAGAAATACTATAATTCTGGAAGGTCCTACCATTGGCTTGTACCCTGAGGGAAAGCTTTTGACCATCTCCAACAGGTAGTGGCCTCCACTTTTCAAAATTCCTGATGTTTTTGATAGAAAAGTTATTGAAAACCAAACCAACAGTACCCACAAAACCAAAGAATCCACCCCATCCTCCTGACAACTCAATCTGGTCATTTGGTCTTTCTTCTAACCTGAATGTAATGTCTACAGTTGCGTTTTCAAAGTTAGGCCTCATATCAGGCTCAATTTTCTCAGGGTCAAAATACCCCAATTGAGAAAGTTCTCGTATGGTTCTCACCAACAAACTTCTATTGAACTTCTGTCCTGGTAAAATCCTGATTTCACGCATGACCACATGGTCTGAAGTACGTTCATTTCCTTCAATATTCACAGAATTAACTGTCACCTGTGGGCCTTCGAAGATCCGCATTTCAATATCTATAGAATCTGCCTGTACCTTTACCTCAACAGGGTCTATCTGGAAGAAAAGGTATCCATCATCCTGGTACAAAGAACTGACATCATCTCCTCTTTGAGGGTCATAATTCAGTCTTTTTTCCAACTTTTCTTTATTATAAATATCTCCTTTTTCTATGCCCAACCTTGCTAAAAGCACTTCATCAGGATGAAGGTAATTACCTACAAAGGAAATGTTTCGGTAGTAATATTTTTGTCCTTCTTCCAAAGAAATATCCAGGTTGATGGTATTCTCAGAGTGTCTGTATGTTGAATCTGCTAGAACTGCCGCATCCCTATAACCTCTGGAGTTATAGAAACCTATCAATTTTTCTTTATCCTCCCTGAAATCCTTGGCCACATATTTAGAGGCTGAGAAAAAATTAAGTTTAAAGTTGCGGCTGAAATATTCTTTTACCTCTTCATCAGAAACCACATGACGGTACAGGATAGCTTCCTTAGCAGATTGTGGTGTGGTATTCGTAATCCTGGAAAACAATTCCCTGAAAAAATGCATCCGGGGGTGTTCTTTGGTTTTCTTAAGTTTACCTTTTATCCTTCTATCAGATATTTCCTCATTACCATAAACGTTAATTTGGTTGATTTTGACCTTTGATCGGGTATCTACATCAAACTTAATTTTAACACTGTTGGCAAGTGTGGTATCTCTTTCCTGGATAACTTTAACTTCAGTATTGAGAAAGCCTTTATCCACAAAATACTGACGGATATTACGTTGAGAGGTGCTCAGGACATCATCCCTAACTACCCTACCCCTGATTTTGATTTTATCCCGAAGTTCACTTTCCTGAGTTTTATTGACCCCTGAAAATTCAACCCTGGAAAATCTCGGTCTTTCGGTCAATTCAAGTAAAAGATAAATATCATTCCCTTCAATTTTGGTGACAAGAATCTTTACATCACCAATAATCCCCTGCCCCCAAAGTTTTCTAAGTGCATTGGAGATAGCGTCACCCGGCACAGAAATTTCATCGTCAACCCTCAATCCAGCAAGGGAAATGACTGCAACTTCATCCAGGGTAGCCAATCCTACCGCCTTTATTTCTGCAATTCTGAAAGTTTGGGGACTGGAATAATTCAACTCCAAAATATTCACGGGTTTACTTGGCGTAAACCTACTTTGGCCCAAACGGATTTGTGCCTGGGCCATTCCAACCCAAAAGATCAATAAAAGTATTAAAGTACTTCGTCTCATTCAAGATTTTGATTTAATCTGGGCCGTGGTTTTTCCAAACCTCCTTTCCCTCCTTTGGTAATCCAATACCGCTTCCAATAAATGTTCTCTTCTAAAATCCGGCCATAAAAGCTCTGTAAAATAAAGCTCGGTATAAGCCAATTGCCACAAGAGAAAATTACTAATTCTCAACTCTCCACTTGTCCTGATCAACAATTCGGGATCAGGAACTCCCTTTGTATTCAAATGATCAGCAATCAACTGCTGATTGATCATGTCCATACTGATCTGGCCATCAACTACTTTTTTGACAATTTCTTTTATTGCATTTTCTATCTCCCAGCGCCCACTGTAGCTTAGAGCAAGAAATACGGTTAATCCTGTATTCTTTCCAGTAAGTGTTTTCGCTTCTTTAAGTTTGGCCTGGGCCGAATGAGGAAGACTACCAATATCACCAATTGAAGATAACTGTATGTTATTCTTCATCATAGTGGGCACCTCATCTGTGATGGAATTTATCAGAATCTCCATCAAAGCATTGATCTCATCCTGAGGTCTGGACCAGTTTTCTGTGGAAAATGCGTAAAGTGTAAGGTATTTAACCCCGATTTCTGCGCAGATCTCTATGGAGTCCCTTACTGCAGCAAGGGCATTCCTGTGACCAAAAATCCTCATGGCACCTTTTTTTTGGGCCCAACGCCCATTTCCGTCCATGATAATCGCAATATGTTGGGGGATGTTATTCCTGTCTAATAATTCCTTCATTCCGGGTGTAAAGAAACGCGTTCTTTTTTGGAGGTACAAAAATGCTATTTCTTTTTCAATATTCTAACCTAATGCTCAATTAATTATAGGTGTAGCATCTGATGTTGTTAAAGGAATAACTGATAGTCAGCCCTAAAAAATAATACCAATCCTTATCGGAGTAATTTCCCCTACTGATGCGGATAGGCTGAACAACTCCATTGGGATCCGCCTGAACTGGATTGACAGGAAGATTCCCGTCAACTTTGTCCAAAAGATCTGTGAATGTTGCTCTAAAACCCATTTCAGCAGACAACAACCATTTTTCTGATAACTGGTATTTGACACCAATACCGAAAGGAATTACAGGAGTTCCAACATTATACCTACCTGCTTCTGGATCTGCAAAATAGCTTTGTCCTGTAGCTGTAAAATAGGAATATCCTAGCCCGAAAAACCCATATGGGGAATATTTATAAACTGAATGCGGATGCAGAAAGTCTATGAAATGGTATTCCATTACAGCCGATAACTCAAATAAACTACCCTGAAAAGAAGCATCTCTCCTTATAGAGGGTAAATCTATCTGCGAAATGCTATCTGCTGCTGAAAGTCTAGCAAATGACAAGCCACCACGCAAAGACCATACATTGTCAAAATTTCGTCTGCCAAACAACGTTCCTTGGATACCAACATTACCCTGATCCAGCCTTCTGACCAAATCGCCACTGTAAGTGGCAACACCCAGTCCTCCTCCCAACTCGTAACTTTGGGCATTGGATGGGGTAGGAAACAGACTTGCCGTAAGCACCAAGAGCAAAAGGCAAACTACCTGACAGTTGAATTTATCCAAGACGATGCAATTTATGAAGTACACAACGATATAAAAACCCTCTTTGGTATTTCAGCGGTTAATTTTTGTTAACAGGACAAGCTTTTGGCTTCCGGTAACCCTTGCGATGAACGCAGGGTACGGCAGGGCCTCAATTTCTCATATCAAAGCCCCAATTCAGCTTCTGTCTCAGGGTGTCAAAATAGTTATATCCCGAAAACTTAACAAGTTTTGCGGAAAAATCCGCTTTCTTCAGTTTTAACTCGACGGTAGCATCAATGGCCGTAGACCTGGAATCTAACGAGATGAGAAACTTTTCTGATCTGCCTTCTATTTTAAAGCTGATGACCGATTCATCGGGCACCACAATGGGACGCACATTTAAGTTATGAGGACTGACAGGAGTAATGACAAAATTTCTGGCACCTGGGGTGATTAAAGGTCCTCCACAGCTTAAAGAATAACCGGTAGAACCTGTCGGTGTCGCCACAATCAGACCATCAGCCCAATAACTGTTTAAATACTGCCCATTGATATAGGTATGGACAATGATCATAGATGAGGTATCCCGCTTATGAATGGTAAATTCATTGAGCCCAAAATTCATTCCGCTGAATACGGGCCGGGAAGCTTCCAAGCTCACCAAAGCACGGGATTCTATGGTAAATTCACCCGCCACCAGGTCATCTATCGCCTTTTGAATATTTTCTTTGGCAACTGTCGCCAAGAATCCCAATCTTCCTGAGTTGATACCAATAATTGGCGTTTCTTGAGCTCCAACCTGAATGACCGTATCAAGTAGGGTTCCATCACCTCCAATAGACAGAACAAAATCCACATCTGACATCCCTCTTTCAGGGTTGAGCACCTCAAAGGATTCAGGAAGCATATTGATCTTCTTGATGCTTTTCGCAAAGTTTTCCGTAAAAAATGTCCGGATGCCCCTACTCTCTAAAATTTTTATTAATTGTTCGAAATAGGGAACAAACTCCTTTTCCAAGTTGATCCCATGAAGGACAATATTCATTATTGGCAATTTAAATATTCAGGAAACGTAAGAGGTTATCTATCCTCTCCTGTTCTTCACTGATGTTGTTATCTTCTTGATAGTGATCTAATATTTTAAAGCCAAACCTTTCCAAGGTTGCCTTAATATGCCGTAATTCGGTTTTATCCAATTTAAGCGTGAGCTTGATCTTGCTGTCATCCAGAGGATCGTTGGATATAAAACTACTTAGAATTTTGGCATTTTCAGATTCGATGATACGGGCAATTTCAAATAAGCTGTAATCTGTCATAAACATGGAAAGCACCAATACTGCCCCATGCGACTGAATAGATAAGGTGTCTGCAAAGGCACCTATTGCATCCTCCATAGTCACCACACCTAAGTATTTACCTTCTCTATCAACCACCGCAACCATGTTGATATCAAACTCTGAAGACACTTTAATGACATCATAGATATGCTTATCCAGGTAAACAAAACAAGCAGGTGAAAGCAATTCCATTTTTGAAATTTTAGCTTCTGGGCTATTTTTGGTGTAGATCAAATCATCGCTGACAAAACCTTTGAACTCCCCTTTATCAACAACAGGCAACATATTGGTGCGGATCTCCTCCATCCATGACAAGGCCATCTTGGTCTTATCAGTTGGTTTCAAAGGAGGTATCAGATTATTGATAAATTCGTATGCCTGCATGGACTAAAGATATTTAAATTGTTCGTATAATAAAACGGCTTGTTCAAGTATCTGGTTCAAATAAAATATTTTGGGACAATTTATGCCAATGATAGGGTAGTGCAAAGAGATATCACTTATTTTAGAATCCCAAAATTCAGGAGTTTGTATGTACATTATTTTTGATACCGAAACCACAGGATTACCGAGAAATTACGATGCCCCAATGGAAGATTTGGACAACTGGCCCAGGCTGGTCCAACTCGCCTGGCAACTCCATGATGCCAAGGGTAATCTGATTTCAAATAACAATTTCATTGTCAAACCGGAAGGCTTCACCATCCCCTACAATGCCGAAAAAGTACATGGTATTTCTACTGAAAGGGCAATAAAAGAAGGTCATGCACTTAACAAGGTACTGCAAGTCTTCCATGAAGATGTAGCCAAAGCCAAATACTTGGTAGGGCATAATATTGGCTTCGATATCAATGTAGTAGGTGCTGAGTTTCTCAGAAAAGAAATCCCAATGCAGCTGAGGGAAATGGCAGAACTGGACACCAAAGACCTAGCCACAGATTTTTGCGCAATTCCTGGTGGTAAAGGTGGTAAATTCAAATGGCCCACCCTAACAGAGCTCCACCATAAGCTCTTTGGTAATGGATTTGCTGATGCGCACGATGCAGCATACGATGTCGACGCTACTGCCAAATGTTTTTTTGGACTGATTGAACAACAGGTCATCAAACCTGAGCCTGGAATCACATACAATGAAGTGATTTACCAAGCACCTAAACTTGACGAAGCCAACTTTGCGGCAGCCAAAGATGAAACCAAGATTGCCGCCAAAGAAGTGCTAAAAGCAGCCGGTACAGCAGATATTTCTGACATGGTGGACATGCCGTTCTCCCACTTGCATGTACACACACAATATTCCGTGCTTCAGGCAACCTCAGAAATCCCTGCCTTGATCAATCTGGCAAAACAGATGAATATGCCGGCCATAGCCATGACCGATCATGGAAATATGATGGGGGCATTTCATTTTGTACGGGCAGCCTTGGGAGCAGATATCAAACCCATCATAGGCTGTGAGTTTAACCTCTCCAGGGACCGAAAAAATAAATCCAGTAAGGATGATGGATTCCAAACTGTACTCTTGGCGAAAAACAAAAATGGGTATCATAACTTGGCAAAACTGGCCTCTTATGCCAATATAGAGGGCTATTATTATTTGCCACGAATAGATAAAGACCTTCTTATCCAATATAAAGATGATTTAATAGCAAGCACGGGAGGACTTTGGGGGGAAATTCCTTACTTGATTTTGAATGTCGGAGATACCCAGGCCGAAGAAGCCTTCCTTTGGTGGAAAGAGCAGTTTGGAGAAGACTTCTATGTAGAGCTCAACCGACATGGTATTCCTGAAGAGGAAAAAGTGAATGAAGTATTACTAAGTTTTGCGCAGAAATATGGCGTTAAATATTTTGCAGCAAATAACACCTATTACAACCATAAGGTGGATGCCAAGGCCCATGATATCCTACTTTGTGTCAAAGATGGGGAGCTAGTAGAAAAACCTAAAAAATACGTAGGAAAACGAGGCAGGGAATATCGCTATGGTTTCCCCAATGATGAATTTTATCTAAAAAGTCCAGAAGAAATGAAAAAACTCTTCGCGGACCTCCCTGAAGCCATTGCCTGTACCAACGAAATTGTAGAAAAAATCGAGACCTACAAACTCCAAAGGGATGTGCTACTTCCGAAGTTTGACATCCCAGAGGAGTTTAAGCATGCGGAAGATGATAAAGACGGGGGCAAACGTGGGGAAAATGCCTACCTGAGACATCTCACCTATGAGGGTGCAAAAAAACGGTATCCTGTCATTACCGATGAAATCAAAGAAAGGTTGGATTTTGAGCTTGAAACTATTGAAAGAACAGGCTATCCAGGTTACTTTTTGATTGTTCAGGACTTCACCGGAGCTGCCAGACAAATGGGTGTTTCAGTGGGACCTGGAAGGGGATCTGCAGCCGGATCAGCGGTAGCCTACTGTATTGGAATTACCAATGTGGATCCCATTGCCTATGATCTCCTTTTTGAGAGGTTTCTAAACCCGGACAGGGTTTCCTTACCGGATATTGATATTGACTTTGATGATGAAGGCCGTCAGAAAGTCATCGATTATGTAATCAATAAATATGGGTCCAAACAGGTAGCCCAAATCATCACTTACGGCACCATGGCAGCAAAATCTGCCATTAGAGATACGGCAAGGGTACTAAACCTCCCCTTGTCTGAGGCAGACCGCTTGGCCAAATTGGTTCCTGACATCAAGCTGAAAGCTTTATTTGACTTATCAAAGGACCGGGCAAAACTATCTGAAAAGCTTAAAGGAAACGGGGAAGACCTGACTAAGGCCGAGGAGTTGATTCGGATTTCCAAGGGACAGGATGAACTCTCTAAAACCATCAATCAGGCAAAAGTACTGGAGGGTTCGGTGAGGAATACCGGTATACATGCCTGTGGTGTCATCATTACACCTGATGACATCACCAACTTTGTCCCTGTTGCATTGGCCAAAGATTCAGATATGGTCTGTACACAGTTTGACAATGCCGTAGTAGAAAGTGCAGGACTACTTAAAATGGACTTCTTGGGCCTGAAGACACTCACCCTAATTAAGGACGCTGTCAAAATTGTAAAGGAAAGGCATGGCATTGAACTTGACCCGGATAATTTTCCCATAGATGACGTGAAGACCTACGAATTATTCCAAAGGGGAGAAACGGTTGGGATTTTCCAATACGAATCCCCTGGGATGCAAAAATACATGCGGGAACTAAAACCAACAGTTTTTGCCGACTTGATTGCCATGAATGCACTCTACCGCCCGGGACCTTTGGAATACATACCTTCTTTTATCAAAAGGAAGCATGGGCATGAACCCATCACCTATGATTTGGATGATATGCAGGAGTACCTGGAAGAGACATATGGGATTACTGTCTATCAGGAGCAGGTGATGTTGCTTTCCCAAAAACTGGCCGGCTTTACCAAAGGTGAGGCAGACGTATTAAGAAAGGCCATGGGTAAGAAACAGAAAGACGTCTTGGACAAGATGAAACCCAAGTTCATCGAACAAGCCTCCGCAAAAGGGCATGATGCTAAAAAACTTGAAAAAATCTGGAAAGACTGGGAAGCCTTTGCTTCTTATGCCTTCAATAAATCCCACTCTACCTGCTATGCTTGGGTAGCTTATCAAACGGCTTATCTAAAAGCCCATTACCCAGCTGAATACATGGCCTCGGTGTTGAGTAATAACATGAACGATATCAGCCAAGTAACCTTTTTCATGGAAGAGTGTAAGCGGATGGGCATTTCCGTTTTGGGGCCAGATGTCAATGAGTCCAAAAATGGTTTTACTGTGAACCAAGAAGGGCAAATCCGCTTTGGAATGGCTGCCATCAAAGGCGTTGGTGGAGCAGCAGTTGACGCCATCGTAGAAGAAAGAGAGAAAAAAGGCAAATACACCAACATTTTCGAGTTTTGCAAAAGGGTGAATTCCAGGGCCTTGAACAAGAAGTCTCTTGAATCCCTGGCCATGGCGGGTAGTTTTGATTGTTTTCCTCAATACCACAGAAGACAATACCTTGAAGCACCTGATGGCGATGTGACCTTATTGGAGAAGGCTGTAAAGTATGCCCAAAAAGTGCAGCAGGAAGCAGATAGCGCCCAAGTAAGCTTGTTTGGTGGAGGATCAGGTATGGAAGTACCGCTGCCTTCTGTGACTCATATGGAACCTTTCAGCCAACTACAGGAATTGAACATTGAAAAAGAGGTAGTAGGTTTGTATATATCAGGGCACCCCTTGGACCAGTTTAAGGTAGAGATGGAGTCCTTTACCAACACGCCGTTAACGGAATTTCCCGACTTGGAAAACCTAAAGAAAAAAGGAGAGGTAAAAGCGGCAGGCATGGTGACAAGTTTTGCACACAGGACCACCAAAACCGGCAAACCTTTTGGCACACTTACCTTGGAAGATTATCATGGCGGCCATACCTTTTTCATCTTTGGCGAAGATTACATCAAATACAAAGAATACTTCATGACGGGTTGGTTTATCTACATAACCGGTGCCGTACATCCAAACAAATGGAAAGAAAACGAGTTTGAGTTTAAAATCAGCAGCATGATGTTGCTCAGTGATGTCCGGGGTAAAATGATAAAAGGTCTTCGGGTGAATATTGATTTGGATGACCTGAGTTTTGATTTGATGGAAAAATTGGAAGGTATCACCCAAAAATACAAAGGTGAGGCCAAGCTGTACATTAATATCATTGACAACAAAGAAAACATTACCTTAGATCTGATGTCAAAACGTTATACCGTGGATCCCTCCAATGAAATGATCAAAGATTTAGGTCAGATCCCAGAAGTGGTATATCAAATAATCTGATAGGCACTAAATATGTGCACAAATAGGGTATGCCTGATTATTTGAAACTGATTTGGAACTATTTAGGAAGAAATTAAATTTGGATAGTATATTTGAAAATTAAGCACAATCAAAATAATTCATACAATGGCAAAAGCAATTGAAATAACAGATGCAAACTTTGAAGAAATATTGAAGTCTGACAAACCAGTACTGGTAGATTTTTGGGCAGAATGGTGCGGCCCTTGTAAAATGATCGGCCCAATCGTTGAAGAACTGGCAGGTGATTATGAGGGAAAAGCTGTAATCGGTAAAGTTGATGTAGACTCCAATCCAGCAGTAGCTTCTGCGTTGGGCATTAGAAGTATTCCCACTTTGATGTTCTTTAAAGGTGGTCAGGTTGTAGATAAGCAAGTAGGTGCAGTCCCAAAAGCAGTACTTTCACAAAAATTAGATGCGGTATTGTAGTTTCAAATCCGTATTCAAAAAATAAAAATTCCCAGTGCCAAAACACTGGGAATATTTTTTTTTAAGGCACTTTAACCTTGATGCTCTTGTAGTAAATAACGCTCTCAGGATCATGGGCCTGAATGGCAAATGTTCCTTTGTCAATCCTTTTTTCACCTGCATTTTCAGGCCTGTTTTCATCTGCAGATTCTACATATTCCATTACCGTTTGCCCATTCAGCTTTACAGTAACATGGTCTCCTTTTACGATAATATGCGTAGTGTACCATTCCCCATCATTCACATACGTTTCACGGACATCGTTAAAGGAGTATAGACTTCCGGATTTCCTCCAGTCACCATGGCTTTGATTGACCTGCACTTCATAGCCTTTTTCTGGCCAGCCTTTTTCTTGATAAACAGTATGGAAAAAAATGCCTGAGTTGGCCTTGGGCATGGTTTTCAATTCAACCATCAATTCAAAATCCTGAAAAACACCCCCATTGACTTCTCCCACATAAAATGCATGGGCCCTTGGTCCGTCAATTTTTATTAAGCCATCTTCTACAGTAAAGGAATTGGGGTTTTCAGAGATTTTCCAATCCTGAAGGTCTTTGCCATTGAATAAAGAAATCCATTGATCCTGTGCTTTGATGCCCAAGGAGGTGGTAAATAAGATCATTAAAGCGAGTAATTTTTTCATTTTAGGTTATGTTAAGTTTTATGTTTAATAGGTTTTGGATTCTCTCTTGATTCTTGGTTCTTGCTTCTTGTCTAGCGTTTCTAAGTTCTTATTTTTTCCAGCCATGCAACTTGGCTCTTCGCTTCTCGCTTCTAATTTCTCGCCTCTCGCTCCTAATCTCTCGTCTCTATTCTAAATCAATCCTGTCCCAAATGTGAAACCCCACCTGACACGATAAACTTCATCACATCCGCACTTTTAACATTCTTAAGTATCCTGACATTTTCCCTTGGCACCAAGAAAAGATTTCCTGAAAAGTTATAGCTGTGGGGAAAATAGATGGCAACAAGATCTTCCTCCTGTAAAACGGTCAGGTTATCTTGGGTAATAAAGCCCAACCTCGATACATTTTCCGATAATTTAACGATTACTGGTGTGTTGAACTTTTTCTTATCCCCAACAAATGCTGACATCAGGTCTTTGATGCTCGTGTACAAGATATTCACCAGGGGTATCTTAAATACCCATCTTTCAAATTCTTCAAAAAGAGGTCTGGTAATAAACATCCCGGCCAAATATCCTACAAAGGTGATAAATGCCAGCATAATCAGAATCCCAAGTCCAGGCACGGGTATGGGAAGAATTCCATCTAAAAACTGAATGAACAGTAGAATGACGTAAACTGTCAGCGCAATAGGCACTACAAAAAGCAAGCCTCGGAAGAAATAGCGCAAAATTCTTTTATATGCGAATGCCATTGGAAGAGTAGTAATTGAAAATAAATTTACAAAAGCAGTTCCAGTAAAAGAAACATTTAAAGAATTACAGTAGACAAAAAAACGGCCAACAAAAAATATCATCAGCCGCCTTATCAATGTAAAATACTTCAACAAACACTAAAAAAAGCTTTACTGGTCTCCAAAAGCTTATTCCTTATGAAACACAAGATAGGACAAAAACAAAGAGCAAAAAATACCCTGTACAGGGTATTTTTTGCATAAATCAATAAGAATCAATGATATCTTGAGAAATAAGCCGATAAATTTCTGCTACCTGTTCGTTATAATTTAAAAACTGATGGTGTAGCTCTAGGGTATTCAAATCCGACCTTAAGGCCGGGCCTGTTTGGGCTTTCTTTGCACCCAGTTCCAAACTTTTGCTGATGGTCTCAATAATCAAAGGCTTCAGCATTTCATAATCCAATCCTTTTCTATGCATGATTTCTTCGGCCAATCGCAACATGTGGTTAGAGAAATTACTCGCAAACACAGCCGCCACATGAAGGGCCATTCTATCTTTGGACTTGACCACATACTGTAGTGGTGAGAGGCTATTAGCCAATTTTTTCAACTTCAATAAGGTTTGTTGATCATCAGATTCGAGTAAAAAAGGGACTTCGGTAAAATCGATTTCCCGCTCCTTCGTAAAACTCTGTAATGGGTAGAAAATCCCTGTATAGCTTGCAGAACTGTATCCCAACATATCCATTGAAACTGAGCCAGAGGTATGTACCAAAATACTTTCTTCGGGCAGGATTAAGGCATCTGCCAATTCGGAAATGGCCTGATCACTGACTGCCAAAATATAAATCTCAGCTTCAGATTCGGAAAAGTCAAGACTATCCTGAGCCTCAGTCGTATACAGCTTTTTAGTCAGTTCAACGGCTTTAGCTAAGTTTCTACCATAGATCTCCGTGACCGTATGGCCTGCTTCTTCCAATGCAGGAGCTAAGTGCCAAGCCACATTCCCTGTTCCTAGAATTGCAATTTTAAACTTCATCTATGAAATATAATTCATTTTACCAGCTAAAAAAATAAGGGAATGCGGATAGCCCACATTCCCTTATACAATAATATCGGCTTAATGTCTAAGCGTTAAACTCAAGCCCCTTATCCCTCATTTTTTTGAATTCATCATACCTCCTGTAAATGGCAACACAGAACCCAATGAGCATGATAATAGTCCCGGCCCAAAGGATATTGATTTGGGGCTTAACAATAGCCTTTAATACCACATAATCTTTTTGATACCTATTTACCTTAAAGGTAAACTGGTTTGTTTCAGGAAGGATATTTTCCACCTCTACCTTAACCCCTAATTCAATATCCACAGCAGGTATTCTTCCTACTTGATTATCCCTGATGATAAAAATCGGTTCGAGATATTTTTCAACATCATAATCCATAACCATCAGCCTGGCCTTGACAGCCACATCTCCTTCTCTTAGGCTTACCCCGTCAATTTCCGTAATGACATCACCACCTTGGAATTCAGTAACAAAGTCTGCAATGTAGAAGGTTTCTCCGGGCGAAACGTCAAATAACTCATCTTCCCTCCACTCCGGATCTTCAAAATCATTGATGGCTGATACAAAAGTGTAAAGATCTCTGTTTAGGAACCTTCTTGAATCAGGAGATGAAATCAAACCCATTTGGGGATTGAATTGTGACATAGGGTTTAGCGTAAACTGGTATTGATCTTCCTTGTAATAGTCAATTTGGAAGTAATCATTTTCCTCCAAGATAAGCGGCACCCTATCACCTTTCTCAAAATAGATTTTATTTCTGTATACAATATCCTCTAGGGCAATGGCTTCATTGACATTGTCCGTGGATTTCAACTTATTCACATTAACAAGGGAAGGCATACCTTTTACCTTCTTTTGTCTGCCTCTATAAATGGCCGTATAATCCTTAATTTGGGTTGGCTTATTAATCCAAAGCAAAACATGCTCTTTATTAAGTTCGTCTTCCCAGCTATTGCTGTACGTAAGACCGGACATATTGTAGGAAATGACTTCAGAATAACCGGAAGAAAACATTACCCCGATCAAAATCATACCCAAACCGATATGGGCAAGTGAGCCCCCTACCAGTTTAAAGGTAGACTTTTTGATCAGACGGAAAAGAATAGTGGAATTGGCAACAATCGTGAATGTACCTGCCAAAGTGACTACGATATAGGATAGGTCATATACTTTTCCAATAACGATAATCACAGCAGAAAGGATCACTGCCACGACATACGGGGTCACCAATGCCTCCCTAAGTGCCTTGGCATCCATTTTATTCCACCAGAAAAACTGTCCTACAGCAGTCAATAGGGCCAAAACCACTGCAAACCAAAGTTGGAACTTGGTATAGAAGCCCACCTGATCTGCTGGAGGAGCCATGTTGGAAATACCTCCAAAACTTTCCACAATGGCATTCCATACAGGAATGGATGTCGGAAGGATGACCTGAAAAGCCATCAAGGCCAAAGTTGTGGCCCCAATAAATATCCAGAACTCTCTAGAGTAAACCGAGGCCTCTTTTTCAGAAGTAGGAATATGTTTCCAATGTCTGATAGCAAGGAAAACTGCCACAGCAAGGAAAAAAAGCATGTATATGAGCAATTGTCCCGAAAGTCCCAGGTCTGTAAATGAGTGGACTGAGGCATCTCCCAAAACGCCTGAACGCACCAAAAAAGTAGCATACAGCACCAGAATGAAAGAAGCGATGATCAGTACAATAGAAGATTTAAGTGCGGTACTGCTCTTTTTGAAGGTAATCATGGTGTGAATACCCGCTACTAAAATCAACCAAGGTACATAGACAGCATTTTCAACAGGATCCCAATTCCAATATCCCCCAAAATTCAAGGTGACATATGCCCAATAAGCTCCCATAATGATGCCCATCCCAAGGATCATTGCAGAAAAGATTGCCCAAGGCAAAGCCGGACGTACCCATTCTGTGTATTTTCTTGTAGCAAGCCCTCCAATAAGGTAGGCAAATGGAATCAAAGTAGTGGCATAACCTAAAAATAGCGTCGGGGGATGGATAACCATCCAAATATTTTGAAGCAAGGGGTTTAGCCCTGTGCCATCCTCAGGAACGAAATCCGGATTGATCTGAAAAATCGGAGCACTCATCGCATCCCTTATGAGGATGAAAGGAGAGCTTCCTATCTTCAAATCGCCGATCACCACTCCTAAAATCATGGACACCAAAAATGCCTGTACCAGGGCAAAAACCAACATCACTGGCCCTTCCCATATTTTATTGGTTTTGATAAGGATCAAGCCCAACACCACATTCCATACTATCCAAAGTATAAATGAGCCTTCCTGTCCTTCCCAAAATGAGGAAATCATATAATGTACAGGAAGCGCCTTAGAAGAGTGGGAATAGGCATAGAAATATTCAAACCTATGGTTATATATGATCTCAAAAAGTGCCAAAGCTATGGTCAGCCCAGAAGCTGCATGCACATAAAATGCAACGCGGCTGAAACGCCTCCAAACATGCTTTTGAAATTCATCGACAACAGTATATTGGTAATAGCCATAAGCAGTAACCAAAGCACTTACAAAGGCAAGGATCACTGCAAAATGTCCTAAATTACCTATAAAGGTATTTATCATCTTTTTCTAAGTCAAAGTAAGGAAATTTTTACATACCAGCGGTACTGATATCGTTCTCCTGATATTTGGATGGACACTTCATCAGGATTTTGTCGGCTACAAATAGGTCTTCATTTTTATAGGAACCGATCACTACTACTTGCTCCGCTCTAGAAAAATCCGGTGGGACAGGTTCATTATAGAACACCTTTTGTTCAGTACCGTCATTATCTACCATCATGAAATAAAACGAAGTTTTACTGGGATTTACCTCTATCCCTTCTGCAAGTCCTGCGGTATTTTTCTTCAACTCGCCCACCACATGGATAGGCTTATCGTCCCCTTTCATTTTCATCGCCTTGGCAGTGGAGAAACTTTCGTAAGTACTCGCGTCACCGATCATCGAAACGATGATAATTATAGCTACTGCTATGATTCCAAGTCCTAAAATATGTCCCTTTTTCATATACTTTTTACTTGCTTGATCAAACAAGCTTATTTATTGATTATTCCTGAAGCAGTTTTTCCAGTCTGCTTACCTTTTTATCTGTATTGATAATATAAACCACAATACCAGCAAATACGATAGCGATGATACCTACTAATACATAGATTTTACCTTCAGAACGCATCACATCTGCCATTTCTACCCTGGTATTCTGGTAATCAGCTTCTGTTATTTCTATTTTTTCCTGCGCCATGACCTGCATACTGAAGGCCATGAATAGGATGATTAACCACCTTTTCATGATACTTGATTGATCAACTTATCTTCTATTTTTCTTTCAGCTCTTCTAAGCCTTACACGTACAGAACTTATCCAGGTTCCCAAAAGTGTCCATCCAATAATCGCAGGATAAAACACCAACCTTAATTTACTATCCAAATCATAGGCATTGAAACCTGGGTTACCCCCATTACCCGGATGCAAGCTATCGGTAAGTCTGGGAAGTACAAAAATCAATGGAATAAATGCTGCAAAAGCAAAAATACTGTAAACTGCCCCTATCCTTGCTCTCTGATGCACATCCGTTAGCGAATTTCTCAAAACCAGGTACGCAAAATACATCAACAAGCCTATGGCAGATGCATTTTGCTTAGGATCTCCTGACCAGTAATCACCCCAGGTAAACTTTGCCCACAACATCCCAGTCACTATTCCCAAAACACCAAACAAAATGGCTGCATTGGTAAACTCAATGGCCAAATCGTCATGCTTCAGGTCATTGCTGCGAAGGAATTTGACACTATAAACCACGGCTACCACCAACATGATGATCATACCAAACCACATGGTCACATGGAAGTGCAATGCCCGGATGGTCTCATTCAAAATGGGTAAACGGGGAACATCAAGCAGCAGACCTGCTGTAAGGGTGTAAGCCAGTAAGGCAATGGTAAGGATTTTCCACCAACTCGCTCTCATCGTACGATTTTTGCTTAATCAAGCGCAAAAATACGTCATAAGTTCCTGATTCTTGTGCTTTTTGTGACATAAGTTTACAAATGCCTATTCCCCATATACCAATTCAAGCTTTTCCACGATCAAAATAATAGAGATTGATACGCCCCACTCACAAAAAGTAAACCCTAGCTTCTCCACAAGTAAGGAAATAAAATATAAGCAGTCACCGCCACAATGGCATTGATGGCTAAAAGTGTAATCAGTTTGTCCACACTAACGGACCAGTCCAATCCATCAATGGCATTTTTGGATACCCTGATGGCCATTAGCAAAATCGGAATGATCACCGGAAAACTCAATATGGCCATCAGGGTGGCATTATTGCTCGCCTTGGAAGCAATACCCGACACCATGGTCAGGCAGGCAGAAAAACCTATAGCTCCTAATAGCAGATTCAGCACAAATAAGCCTTGGTCCTGAACAGGATTCCCAAGAATGATACTGAAGACCAGGTAACCTAATAATGCCAGAACCAGGGTAAGTATTGAATTATAGAGAATTTTAGAAATGATTACGGCTTCAGGCGAGGCGATCATATAATAATACAACTGACGGCCTTGATGTTCCTGCACAAAACTCTTCGCTACAGCATTCACTGCAGAGAATAGAATGATGATCCAGTAAAGGGCGTTCCAGGTGGGAACAGCGATATTACCTTGCTTGGCTCCCACGCTTAGGTATACGATAAAAACTGCCGAGACTACATACAGCAAAATCCCATTGAGGGCATATTTCTGCCTCCATTCTAAGGTAAACTCTTTGATGATGAGGGTCCGGATTTGTTGGTGCATGGCGCAAAGATAGGGAAATAAGATGTATATAAAGGACAAAAATAAGCAAGGCATAAAAGCCAAAGAATGACGTCTATTCTTGAAGATGTTTCAAACCCAAAAGCAACCTGCATTTTTTTGACCAATGATAATCCAATTACCTATTGGTATTTATTGGGACAAATCCTGTATTTTAAGGGTCCAACAATCCAATCAACTCAAGTGAAAACATTTTCAAAACTAAGTCTGTTCGGAGTTTTCATGCTTTTTGTTCTTGCCTGTAGCCCAAAAGACCAAACTGAGAAAAAAAGTGAACGCCTTCCAAGAATTGCCATAGCCGGAATCGCCATAGAATCCAGTACCTTCTCCCCTGCCGTCAGTGAGATGGACGCTTTTAGGATAAGCAGGGGAAATGACATATTCAACCTTTACCCTTTCCTTGCTGATGACGCTCCGAATAGAAATCGCGCTGATTGGTTCCCCACACTTTATGCCAGAGCCATTCCGGGAGGAGCTGTTACCAGGGAAACATATGAATCCCTGATGGAGGAAATGCTTGACATGCTCCGCGAAAATGCCCCATTTGACGGGATGTTTTTTGATATTCATGGAGCCATGAGTGTTATTGGACTTGATGATCCGGAAGGGGATATGATAGTCAGGATAAGAGAAGTAATAGGTGACGAAACGATGATTTCCACTTCCATGGACCTACATGGAAGTGTTTCCTGGCGTTTGGCTGAAAATACAGACCTCATTACCTGCTTCAGAATGGCACCCCATGAGGACGCTATGGAGTCAAAGAAAAGGACGGTAGATAATCTCCTGGAAAGACTTGAACACGGATTGGGAAAACCGGCCTACAAGGCTTGGGTGGCCGTTCCAATTTTGTTACCAGGGGAAAAGACGAGTACAAGGGTCGAGCCGGCCAAAAGTCTATATGATAAAGTAGCCCGGATTGCAGATCAGGAAGGGGTAGTTGACGCTGGGATCTGGATAGGCTATGCCTGGGCGGATGAACCAAGGAATCAAGCCTATGTCATGGTAACTGGAGACGACCAAGAAAAGGTGACAGAAGGAGCTACCTATTTGGCCAATAGTTTTTGGGAGGTAAGGAAGGAATTTGATTTCATTGCACCCACAGCGAGCCTGGAAGAATGCTTGGATAAAGCCATAAAAAGTGAGGTCAGGCCTTTTATCATCAGTGATATGGGGGACAATCCTACCGCCGGAGGAGCAGGGGATGTGACTTGGACTTTAAGGGAAATATTAAAAAGACCGGAATTCCAAAAAACGGATGGCAAATCACTGATTTATGCCTCCATTCCTGATGCCGACTTCGTAGAAAAAGCCATACAAGCCGGTGTGGGAGGACAGGTAGAAGGGTATGCAGGTGCAAGAGTGGATGACCGGTTTTCTCCCCCCATCCTCCTTAAAGGTCAGGTTATGGCCATTGAACACGGGGACCCCAATGCACAGACTGAAGTCGTGGTGAAAGTGGGAAGTGTATCTGTAATTGTTACCAAAAGGAGAAAACCCTATCACAGAGAATCCGATTTTACCAATTTGGGACTGAACCCAAGAGAGGCGGATATATTGGTGGTAAAAATAGGTTACTTGGTACCTGAACTCTATGACATGCGGGCTGATTGGATCATGGCATTAACCCCTGGAGGAGTGGACCAAGATTTGGAAAGAATGGAATTTAAGCGCATCAACCGACCCATGTTTCCCTTTGACCGGGACATGGAAGACCCCGACTTGCAGCCCAAACTGGTGCCTGTGAAGTAATTTGCGCTTTATAAGTGTAGTTCTTTTATGACCGGTATTTGTAGATATTGGATACTTATGGATATTGAGATATTGGATATTGGGATATTTCACACAGATATTTAAATCTAGTATTCCCTCATAAAATATTTCAATCTATTTCAACATTATTTCTCCCATATTTCTACTGAATATCCCCAATATCGAATAATATCTCTCAGTAAATATCCTCTAATTGTTTGTCCTCAGTGGCGGATCTAATATCGACTTTGTCAAATATCATGAAGTGAATATCTTTTAAATTCTGCCAAAATGACATTTTTCACCCTTTGGAACGGGGCTTGATAAGGCTCTATTGTCAAAAATGTTTATCAGTAACTTAAAATCAATATAGCTATGCAGGAAAAAGGTACCATCTCGATTCATACCGAGAACATTTTCCCAATCATCAAGAAGTTTTTGTATTCAGACCATGAGATTTTTCTCCGCGAACTGGTCTCCAATGCCGTAGATGCTACCCAAAAGATCAAAAGATTGGCCCAATTAGGGCAGTATAATGGGGAGCTGGGCGACATTTCCGTGGAAGTGGCTTTTGACAAAGACAAAAAGACTATTACCATCTCTGACAAGGGATTGGGCATGACCGCAGAGGAAATCAAGAAGTACATCAATCAAATTGCTTTCTCCGGAGCTACGGAGTTTGTGGAGAAATTCAAAGATGCCAAAGACGCCAATGAGATCATCGGTAAGTTTGGTCTGGGTTTCTACTCTGCCTTTATGGTGGCCAAGCAAGTGGAAATCAACACCCTCTCCTATCAGGAAGGTGCGCAACCGGCCCGATGGACCTGTGATGGCAGCACGGAGTTTGAAATCTCTGCCGGAGACAGAAAGACAAGAGGAACGGATATCATCTTGCACATTAATGAAGATTCAGAGGAGTTTTTGGACAAATGGAGATTACAGGGCATCTTGGATAAATATGCCAAATTCCTGCCTGTTCCGATCAAATTTGGCACCAAGACAGAGAGCGTAGAAGATGGTGTAGATGACAAGGGGGAGAAAAAATGGAAATCCGTGGAAGTGGACAATATCATCAATACCACTTCTCCTATCTGGACCAAATCTCCCAACGACCTGAAGGATGAAGATTATTTGAGTTTTTACAAAGAGCTTTATCCAATGAGCGAAGATCCACTATTCTGGATTCACCTCAATGTGGATTACCCTTTCAATTTGACCGGGGTCTTGTATTTCCCAAAAGTCAAAAACGACTTTGAATTCCAAAAAAACAAAATCAAATTGTACAGCCGTCAGGTATTTATTACTGATGAGGTGAAGGACATTGTTCCTGAATTTTTGATGTTGCTGCATGGGGTAATAGACTCACCGGATATTCCTTTGAACGTCTCCAGAAGTTTCCTACAGTCGGATTCCAATGTGAAGAAAATCAACAACTACATCACCAAAAAGGTGGCGGACAAGTTGGCCGAACTCTTCAAGAAAGACCGCAAAGTCTATGAAGAAAAATGGAATGACATTGGTCTGTTTGTAAAATACGGCATGATCAGCGAGGAAAAATTTGCTGAAAAAGGCAAGGAATTCACCTTGTTGAAAAACACCAATGGGGAGTTTTTCACACTCACAGAATATAAAGATAAAGTCAAGGCCCTTCAAACAGATAAAAATGAGCAGGTGGTTTACCTCTATGCTACGGATATTGCCAAACAGGATGCCTTTATCCAATCTGCCAATAAAAAAGACTATGATGTGCTGGTGATGGATTCTCCTATTGACAACCACTTTATTCAACACTTGGAGATGAAGGAAGAGAAAACTTCATTGAAGCGTGTGGATGCGGATGTGGTAGAGAAGTTGATCCAAAAAGAGGACACTTATGCCAACCTGTTGACTGAGGAGCAGTCGAAAAAGGTGAAGGATGTCTTCGAAAAAGCCATCAACAACCAAGCCTACAGAGTGGAAGTGGAAGGATTGAGTCCTGAGGAGATGCCGGTGACGGTTACCATGGAGGAGTTTATGCGCAGGATGAAGGAAATGGCCCAGATGGGAGGAGGTATGGGCTTTTATGGGGCCATGCCTGATAACTACAAGGTCGCCATCAATGGCAACCATCCTTTGATTGACAAGATTTTGAAAGCAGAAGCCGAAGAAGATCAGGCCAAACTGGCCAAGCAGGCATTTGACCTGGCCTTATTGGCCCAGGGCATGCTTACTGGCAAAGACCTGACCGCCTTTGTGAAGAGAAGTGTGGAATTGATCTAAAAATCTGCAACCATACCACCCTCCAAGGGTTCTAAACCCTTGGAGGGTTTTTTTATTAAACACAAAAGGACACATTAGTCACAAAAGCATCCTATACTCCCAAAAGCCCCCTCTTTTGTTCCCTTTTGTCACTTTTGTGGTTCATAAAAACAAATCGAACTGTTTTTTGACAAAAAAAGGATCCTTCTCATACTTTAACATGCTGTTCGTTTACTATATTTCAAATTTCATTACTAAATCGTAAACAATTGGAAATCAGTACTTTAATCATTATTTAATTTAATTTTTTCCTCGCTGTAAATCAGCAGGTTAAGAATTGAATGGGAATATTTTTTAGTTTAAGACTTGACAACTAAGCTATTTTTTTTTTTTAATTAGTGAAGAATTAGTTCTTACCGGTAAGAATTTTTCTACTGCTTGAAAATCAGGTAGTAATGTGAAAACTTAAATTAAATCAAAGATGAAAAAATTGTTAATTTCTTTATTTCTCCTAACACTTACCATTTACGGTGGGCATTTATTAGCGAATGACGCATCACTTCCAGGAGATGACCCTGATTATATGATCGCTATGAAAACAGAAGAGAAAGACAGTGAAGGCAATGTAATCAAAACGACGTGTGTTCATTGTGCCTCAAATGGGTCATGTGAGGTTTTAATTTGTTTGTAGACAAAATATTAGTTTAAATTACTAGAACAAAGGACCATTAATTTAAAGTCCTTTGTTCTATGGTTGAATACATTTTCTAAAAATGAGAGAATTATTACCTATTTCACTTGTTCTTCTATTTTCCATTTTGAGTTGCTCAGGAAGGAATGAAGGTTTTGAGAATTTCACTTTTTTTCTTGAAAAGACAATTAACTTTGAAAACGAAATGTATGCCATACACAACATGGAATTTCGGGGATTTGAGGATTCATTATTATACGGGTATGATATAGGCAGAGCGGCAATATTTAAGTTCGACCAAAAGGGAAATCTTTTGGAAAGCAATAGGTTTCAAAATGGTGAAAATGAGATTGACCTTTTGACTTTACGTGATGTATATCCAGTAAACAGAGATTCAATATTTATCGTAGAGTCAGGGTATAATAACCTTTTATTATTAGATGGAAATTTAAAAATTATAAATTCCTGGAATATCAGGAAACTTACAGATTCAAAGGTAAACTTGGGACGCTCAAATCCTCAGATTGTGAATTTTGATTATATTGATCAAGTACCATATATTACTTTAGTGGCCATGGACGGGGATTTAGACCCTACAGAAAAAGAGTTTTTTGAAGAGTCTTTTTTAGCTGCAAAGATTAACTTATTGACCGGGGAATTTATACCAATGTTTAAGTATCCTAATGAATCTCCTTATCGGAAATACCTATTTTGGGGAGACGAATCAGCATATATTCTATATCATGAAAATAAATATTATGTAACATTTCCTCTTGATCCTAATCTTTATGTTTTCACTGAGCATTCTAATGATTACCATATTATTTATTATACTGGTGAGCTGAATAAATCTACAACGGGAGTAAATTTTGGTATGAATCAGAGCGAATTTTTGGAGAATCATTATTTAGAAGTATTTCATATCAAAAATGATTTTAATCTGATTTCAAAAAGTATACTTAAAATATCAGATAAGAAATATTTTGTAAGAGCGGTTAGAAAGGCTATTAATGTTAACAACATAGACTCAAAGGATATAAACACTTTTCGTTTGAAAGGCCCTAAACAAGATTTTATTTTACAAATCTTCGAGTTAGAAGAAGATGTTGATGGTCAATTGTGGAAGGAATTTTTACTGCCAAAGCATTATAAAAATTATAGTTTCATTGATCAAGAAGGAAAATTTTATTTCAAGGAAAATAATGAAGAAAGTGAAAAATATTCAATTGATGTACTTACTTGGAGCTTTAATGATCTTTCAAAGCTGTAAGCATTCTGATTTTCAAACGTATTCATCACAATTAGACATTGATCATCAATCATATAACCTAATACTCACTACCAATCTTGATTGTCACAATTGCATTGATCAAATTATTTATGGAAATAGAAACCCAAATGAATACTATGGCCTTATATTTTCTCATACTAAAAAGGCTTCACTGTTAGATTTTAGTTATGTAGATGAAACCAAAGATTGGATTTCATGGCAAATCACTTATGATGAAAACTTGTTTTTAGAATTAATTGAGTTTTCAGCAAATAAAAAGACACCTATATATTTTGAAGTGGAGAACAAAAAATTAAAATCTGTTAAATCATTGAAATAGGAAAATTTATAATCAGACTCTTAAACTTAAGAACGGGTACATCAAATTATTGAAGTCATAGGTTTAAATACAGATAATTAACTCCTGCAAAATGAAATCATTTTGATCAAAGTCCATGCATCGCAACCCGACCCAAAAAACCCTGATAAAAGTCTAGTGGATCTGCTAAAACAATCCTCAGAATTCACCATTCTATCCAATAAGCGCTATGGAAGAGAATACCTTCCTCAGGTTTATGCTTGGTGCTTAAACAACCCTTAAAATACTTATCTCCCTTTGTTCCCTATTGTCCCTGTTGTGGTTCAAAATAAAAAGCCAATTATCGGTAAACCTTGTCTATTCCAATCGCTGACACCATCAATTTTTTCAAACACAAAAGAACACAATAGTTACAAAAGTAACCTGAATTACCCTTAGACCCCAAAAGCCCCCTCCTTTGTTCCCTTTTGTCACTTTTGTGGTTCATAAAAAAAATCGAACTGTTTTTTGACAAAAAAGGATCCTTCTTCTACTTTAACATGCTGTTCGTTTACTATATTTCAAATTTCATCACTAAATCGTAAACAATTGGTAATCAGTGCTTTAATCATTATTTAATTTAATTTTTTTCTCCCTGTAAATCAGCAGGTTAATAATTGGATGGAAATATTTTTTAGTTTAAAACTTGACAACTAAGCTATTTTTTTTGATTAGTGAAGAATTAGTTCTTACCGGTAATAACTGAGTTTTATAAGTAAAAATAAATTTCCAATCTAAAATTTTACTAAAATGAAAAACTCTTTCTTAAAAAATTCAATTCTTAAAACAGTAGCTTTTCCAGTTATCGTTTTATTAGGCATTAATTTCGGGATTCAAGCAAATGATGAGGGGTTAGAGGACGGCACCTCAACCTGTGCTGACTCATGCGAAAGTGATGATTTTAAGGTATGTTCTATCGCGGCAACAGATGCGAATGGACATCCAATCACTGTTTTATGTCACTTTATGAAAAAGAAATAATATTAAAACACTTAAGAATAATGGCGACAGAATTGGTCTGTCGCCATTTTTTGAAAACATAACAATAAAAAAATGCGGGCTTTTTCTTTTGTTATCATTATCAGTCTAATTTGCAGTTGTAAGAATGAAAATTTGAGCATATTACTAGGAGAACCTACTGTATTTTTTTCTGATAGTGAATTTGAAAAATATGAGATTTTAAAATCTGAACATATAGCTGTCATATCAGATTCACTTTTCAGGCCATCTACAATTTTGGTAATAGATGATAAATATTTAGTTATTTCAGATATTGCTGCAAAAAAGGCACTTCATTTATATGACGCATTAAATGATAATTACATCATGAATTTTGGGGAAAGGGGTTTCGGTCCAGGAGAAATTCAAGTTCCTTGGAAATTATATCAACCTGAGAGTAATACCGTTGGGGTTTATGATATTGAGCAAAATAAAACCCTTGAATCTGATATTCTATCCATTTCTTTGGGAATGAATGATCCTAAAGAAATAAAACTTCCCGCTGGTGTAAACAGTAATGGGGTAACCCGAATTAAGGAAAGACTATTTTTTTTTGATTCCAATAACGATGATGGCAGGCTTTTTTATTACGATATGTCTGAGATGAGAACTCAAAGAATTGGAACTTTTCCAAACTTTGAAAAACAATATCCACAGTTTTCAAAATCAGAGTTGAGAGAAAAAATTGGATTTGCGAAATTAGTTAACAGAGGTTCATTGTTTGCGCTGTCACACTATAATGTACCCTTAATTCAAATATATCATGCAGACCTTGATGAATGGATTTCTATTTTTGGGCCTGATGAATTACCCGCTCAAAATTTACTGGGGAAGACTGTTTTTTATGGATCAGTTTTCATCTCAGAAAAATATATTTATAAACATACTATGGAAGAGAGGATACATTCAAAAATCCATCAAAAACCATTTATATTTTCAATCATAGCGGTCAGTTACAAAAAAAATTGATCTTGGACACGGGAATTTTTGAATTTACAGTCCTAAAGGACAATACTATCTTTGGCCTAACCAGAAACGATGGGCAATTTGATTATGCATTGGTCAAGTTTCATCTCTAAATGCTTTAAATCCCTAAATGCTTCCTAAATTCACCCTTAGACCCCAAAAGACCCCTCCTTTTGTTCCCTTTTGTATCTTTTCCCGACTTTCGGGACAGGTTGTGGTTCATAATTAAAAACTAAGCTGTTCTGTTTGGAATAGATTTGTGAAAATCAGAAAATCAAAGCCCCAAATGAACCAGCCATTACCACCCCTAAAATAATTACAACCAACTGGTGGCCTGAGATACAATCTTCCTAAAATTGACTAAAAACCTATTTAAGTGCTTGTCCCCTAATTCCCTAACAACTTCCTCACCCCTTCCAGTATCTCCTTGAAGCCTTCCTTAAAATGTTCGGCAGAAGCAGAAAGATTGGGTTCCATTTCTTCCTTTTTCTCATTGTAGAGTTTTTCAACCTTCTCCTTCCCTTTTTTGAATTCCGCTTCAAGCGTGGTCCGCTTTTCCTTGAGGTCTTTGATCTTTTTTTCAATATCCTCCTTGGCTTCTCCTCCAGACTCCTTACCTTTTTCGATTAATTCTTCTATTTTAGTGCCTATGTCCTGAAGGATCGCTTCTACTTCTTCAAATCCGGTCTTTTTCGCAGCCATAATGTGAAATGTTTTAGTCAAATACCCAAAATATGATCAACAAGATACTCAATAAGCTCCAAACTACCAGCAAACTCAAATACAATTTGTTTGAACAGAGTGAAGCCCTTTTCAGGCAAATGGAAGAAATCTGCCATACCATCGCCAAGGAAATTTTTGAGGCCAACAAAGATGACAAACCTGTCCCCCTTAAGGTAGAACGCATCAATGACTTTGAATTTATTTTCCGGATAGGCGGGGATGTGCTGATCTTTATCCTGCAGAGCAATATTGTCCGTCTTTCAGATGATACATATCTCAGCAAAACCAAATACTTGAAGAATGACCTCAATCTGAGGTACTTCGGACAGATATTAATTTACAATTTCATCAGTGATACCCTTACTTATGGTAGACTGGAAGATCCTGGATACCTGATAGGCCGGGTTTTATTAAATAAAGAAAATAAATTCTTTATTGAAGGGGACCGCAAAATCGTTTACTCCTTTCCTGAGCTCAAGGACAATCCGGTAACACCGGAAAAAATGCGTAACCTCATCGAAAAACTGATAGAATCTGCATTGGACAATGACCTCTTGGCGCCGGCTTTCCAGGACCTTATGCTGATCACCTATCACCAAAAACTGGAGCATACCTCAAGTATGGGCAATCCCAAAAAAATAGGATTTGATCTTTTTGCCAAGCCCCGGGAATAACTATTCTTCTATGGTTTCGGGAGACTGTGTCTGCTTCTCATAGAGTTCTGCATAGGTGCCCTTTAAGGCCATCAAGGTGTCATGGGTACCCTGTTCGACGATTTCTCCATCATCCAACACGATGATTTTATCTGCCAGCTTGGCCGATGACACCCGGTGTGAAATGATGATGGATGTTCTTTTGGCCATGATGTCCTTAAGCGCATTGAGGATGGCATTTTCCGTCTTGGTATCCACTGCTGACAAGCAGTCATCCAACAATAATATGCTGGGTTCTTTGGCAATGGCCCGCGCTATAGATACCCGTTGCTTTTGACCTCCGGAAAGGGTGATGCCTCTTTCCCCCAGCCGGGTTTCAAAGCCTTTAGGAAAATCCACAATATTATGATAAACGTCAGCATCTTTAGCTGCTTTTTCCACTACGCCCTCGTGAATGCTGTCCAGTCCAAAGGCGATGTTGCTACCTATTGTATCGCTAAAGAGGAATACATCCTGTGGGACATACCCGATTTGTTTTCTCAAAGAAGCAATATCATATACCTCAACATTTTTTCCATCTACCTGAATCTGTCCGGAACTGACATCATACATACGCATCAGCAGGTTGGCTATCGTAGACTTCCCTGAGCCTGTGGTTCCAATAATGGCGAGGGATTGGCCGGAGTCAATTTTAAAACTCACATCCCTTAATGCATGTATTCCCGAATCCGGATAGACAAAACTCACGTTTTCAAAAGCCACATCGCCCCGGATGGGTATATCGAGTGATTCTGTACTTTGAATATCGTTTTGTTCATCCAAAAATTCATTGATCCTCGCTTGGGAGGCTGCTGCCCTTTGAACAATGCTGGTTACCCAGCCCAAAGAAGTCACCGGCCAGGTAAGCATATTGACATAAAGAATAAACTCAGCAATGACACCATAACCAATGGTTCCGTTCATGACCTGAATCCCGCCAATATATACCGTCAAAATGGTGCTGATTCCAATCAAAGCCATGATCAAGGGAAAAAACAAGGACTGCACAATAGTCAGGCTGATGGATTTCTCTTTGTATTCCTCACTGGCCTTGGCAAAATCATTGGCAGAATCATCTTCTCTTACAAATGCTTTCAATACCCTTATTCCTGAAAAGGCCTCCTGCACGAAGGTACTTAATCCCGATAGGCTGCGCTGGATTTTTTCCGAGCGCTCATTGATCATATTATTCACAAAGTAAATGCTCAGTGAAAGAATGGGCAAAGGCAATAAGGAGTACAAAGTCAATTCCACATTGACAGAAAGCATGTACCCGATCACCATGGGAAATAAAATCAGGAGGTTCAAACCATACATGATGGCTGGCCCCAAGTACATTCTCACCCTGCTGACATCTTCCGTTATCCTTGCCATCAAATCCCCTGTGCTATTTCTTCTGTAGAAACTCAATGGGAGGTTTTGATAATGGGCGAATATTTCATTTTTCATATCATACTCAATGAGCCTGGACATGATGATAATCGTCTGACGAATAAGGAATAAGAAAAAACCCCTGAGCAGTGCCATGGCCAAAATCAGCACACCAAAAATCAGGATGTATTTCAGAAAAGCAGACCGTGCAAAATCCGCCAGTTCCCCCTCAGAAAACACCTGATAAAAGGAAAAAACCTCTACCACATAATCTATGGCAATCCGCACCAATTGGGCAGGAATTATTACAAAAAAATTGGAAATGATAGTAAATAAAGTTCCCAACAAGAGGTAACCCTTATATTTATACAGATACTTATTAAGCCTCCAAAGCGGTTTCACAAAATAAAAACTTTTAAATCTCTTGATTTGTTTTATATTACTCTATTAATTGCAGTAGTAAAGCCCAAACAAAATATATAATTTTGCTCCGGGACACATCACAAACAACATTCCCAAATATAACACATTTAAAAATTCCAAGTTCAGATGGTAGAAATTAATACTGAGGAAAAAGTGAAGGAAGGTTCGATTTACGGACAGATAACTTCATTGGGTCATGAGCAATTGGTGATTTGCTATGACGAGCCCACTGGCCTAAAAGCCATCATCGGCATTCACAACACCGTTCTAGGCCCTGCTTTAGGTGGCACCCGGATGTGGAACTACGCCTCAGAGGCCGAAGCCATTACAGATGTCCTGAGACTTTCCAGGGGAATGACTTTCAAAGCTGCCATCTCAGGATTGAACTTGGGAGGAGGTAAAGCGGTAATCATTGGAGACCCAAAGTTGAAGAGTGAAGCCTTCATGAGAAGATTCGGCAGGTTTGTAGAAAGCTTGAATGGCAGATACATCACCGCTGAAGACGTCAACACCAAAACCAGCGACATGGAATATATCGCCATGGAGACCAAACATGTGACTGGCCTACCAGAATACAAAGGTGGCGGTGGAGATCCATCACCCGTAACCGCATATGGCACTTACTTGGGCATGAAAGCTGCTGCAAAAAAAGCATATGGTTCTGACTCCTTAAGCGGAAAGAAAGTAGCCGTTCAGGGAATTGGTCAAGTGGGGAAATACCTGGTCAATCATCTGGTACAGGAAGGTGCGGAGGTATTTATTACCGATATCTTTGAAGACAGATTAAAGGCTGTATCTCAGGAAACCGGGGCCACTGTAGTGGATCCCAACGCCATCTATGACATCGATATGGACATTTATGCCCCTTGCGCACTAGGAGCTACTGTCAATGATGAAACCATTGATCGGTTGAAGTGCTATATCATTGCCGGTGGAGCCAACAATCAGCTTTTGGACGAGCAAAAGCATGGCCAAATGCTACTGGAAAGAGGAATCATTTATGCCCCAGACTTCTTGATCAATGCCGGTGGTTTGATTAATGTCTATACCGAGTTCCTAGGTGGATACAAAAGAGAAGTGGCTTATGGACATGCAGAAAAAATTTATGACACCTGCTTGGCCATCTTAAATAAATCAGAAAAAGACAAAATCCCTTCACAACAGGCAGCTATTGAAATGGCTTGGGCCCGAATAGAGGCCATAGGCAAAGTTAAATTGTCTTATTAGGCATCTTATAAATTCAAAACCACCTGATCGGGAACTTTAGCCCGAATCAGGTGGTTTTTTGTACATTAACCTAGGCAAGATGACCATAAACTGTCAATCTTAGCCCAAAACACTTATATTTACGTTCTTTAATTTCAGGTATGTTAAACAGAAGAATTCTAAGGGTAAAAGCATTTCAAAACCTTTACGCTTATGAGCAGTGCAGATCCTCCAACTTTAACCTTGCGAAGGATCAGATCAGAGAGGCTTTTCAACCGGATCTCAACAGCATGGAAGTGCAGGATAAAGTCCAATTGAAAAGGGATGCCGCAAAGGCGATTGAAATTTTTTCCAACAACCTGAATGCAGAATTACTTCCTACAGGAGGTGTTGAAAATGGTAAAATCATCCAAGAAGTAAAAAACGCTATCCATTACTTCCATAAAGCCAATCAAAAGGATACTGATTTTTTGCTTAAAAATATGATTGCCTCTGCAGAGCGATTGCCACAATTATACCTGCTTGCCATACAGATTTTGGTGGCTTTTAGCGACCATGTGGCTGTCGAGGGAGAAAAGAAAAAGAAATTTTCCAAGGACAAAGCGCCGCTTAGTCTTGGGGAATTAAATTTGGCCAACAATAAAATCCTAGCTAAGATCAGGGAGTCTGCAGAGTTCAAGTCAGCTTGTATCCGACAAATGGCGGATATTGAAGAACTTGAGCTGGAAATCAAAGAATGGTTTAGAGATTATGTCAGGCCATTGGAAAGCTATCAGGCCTATTTGAAATTGGATACGCCGAGCCTTGAGCAGGATTTTGACATTGCAGATGAGATCCTTAAAAAGGTCATTTTCAAAACAGAGGCCATTTTAAGTTTTTTTTCAGAAAAAGACCTGAATTGGACAGAAAACAGAACCATTGTAAGGAGCTTGGCATCAAAAGTGCTTAAGAATGTCAAAGACAATTATGACCCGGAAGGGGAGGTATTGCCTGAAATCGCCCTGAATTGGGAAGAGGACAAGGAATTTTTCCAAAATATATTTAACTTAACAGTTGAAAATGATGGGGCCAATAGGGAATTAATTGCCAAAAAAACGCAAAATTGGGACATCGAAAGAATTGCCCAAACAGATAAAATAATCCTGTCTATGGCAATTACGGAAATGAAGAATTTCCCGAGTATTCCTGTAAAGGTCAGCATCAATGAGTATATTGACATTTCCAAAAATTATTCTACTCCGAAAAGTAAGCAATTTGTCAATGGTCTTTTGGATGTACTTTCAAAAGAATTAACTGAAAATGGACAAATCCGTAAGAGTGGAAGAGGTTTACTAGATAACAAATAAAAATTAAAAGATATGAGCAAGAGTACTAACGGATGGATTGCATTTATTGCCGGAGCAGGTATAGGTGCGGCCATTGGCATATTGTTTGCCCCAGATACAGGCAAAAATACCAGAGACAAGCTTTCCTATCAACTGTCAAAGTACAGCGAAGAATTGGAAAAGCTGATCAATGATTTGAAAGAAGGTAAAAACATGCCTTATAATGAGGCAAAATCCGAAGGCAATCGCGTGATTTCGGATGCCAAAAACAAAGCAGAAAATCTGCTTAGCGACGTGAATAAATTAATAGAACAAATAAATAGAGAAGCCAATTAACCCTTAAATTTCATGAAATACTTCAGATTAACAGCCTTGGCACTAGGCGTTGTGTTGATGGCAGCGAGCTGTGATTCTAAGAAAGATGATCAGTCTGACAAAATCGCAGAATTAGAACAAAAGTTAGCCAGACTGGAAGCTACACAAGCCGTACCTTCCAACGTGTCCTCTGTAACTTCAGCAGATCCTTCTACCCAAGGAAAATTCAGTTTCCAGGAAATGGAATATGATTTTGGCACCATAGATGAAGGAAAGGTGATCGAACACGTTTTCAAATTTACCAATGAAGGGGAAGCGCCATTGGTAATTTCCAATATCACTGCGTCTTGTGGCTGTACAAGCCCTGATTGGAGCAAAGCTCCCGTAAAACCAGGAGAAGAAGGATTTGTTAAGGTAGTATTCAACTCTACTGCAAAACCTGGAACTCAGGCACCAACGGTCACCATCCAGGCAAATACCAGCCCTAATGTGACCAGATTGAGAATGAAAGGAAATGTAACACCAAGAGGAGCAGCGGCCACCAGTCAACTGGGTCCAGTTAAAAGATAATTATGCAAACCTGGATATTATTACAAGCTGACGGCGGAGCCGGGATCATGGGACAAGTGTTCCTTTTTGGCTCTATCATATTGATCATGTATTTCTTCATGATCAGACCTCAACAGAAAAAACAAAAGAAACCAAATTATTCCTTGAAGCCATCAAGAAAGGGGATACGGTAGTAACCATTGGTGGAATTCACGGTAAAGTGAATGCCATCGAAGGAGATACCCTGGTTTTGGATTTGGATAAAGGTCTCAAAATTAAAGTTGAAAAATCGGCTATTTCAGCTGATTACACCAAAAAAACGACAGGCACTAAATAACTAAACCTTGTCAGTATTAAAAAAAAGATTTGCCGATTTGAATCCTCAAAAGATGGCAAACCTGAAAGTGGCGGCATTATGCTTTCTGGCAGCCGCCACTTTTTGGGTTTTAAATGCCCTCAATAAGGACAATTACACTACCGTGGTAGACTTTCCGATCGAAATTATTTTCGACCAGGAAGAGTTTATGGCTGTAGAAAATCTGCCTTCAAGGGTAAAGGTAGAAATCAACGGTAATGGCTGGGACTTGCTGAGGAAGTACTTTAAAATCAATGAGGCCCCTTTCTTGATTGAAATCAATAACCCTTCCACTAAAAATTACATCCTAACTTCTGAAATCCGAAGAAATCTGGCAGAAACCATTTCGCCAACAGGATTGGTTTCTATGGTAACGGATACCATTAAATTCAAAGTAGATAAGCTCGTCACAAGAAAAATAAAAGTATTGCCAGATACCACCACAAACACATTGGCAAAAAACCATAGATTGGTTGGAAAAATGGAAATTGACCCCGATGTGATCAATATAAAAGGACCAACATCTATTCTTCAAGAACTTGATGGAGTATTAAAGATATCTCTTGGTGAAGATAAGATCAACAAGTCCTTCAATAAAATACTTCCACTGGAAGCTCCTGAAGCATTCCAAGATTTTTTGACGCTGGATGAAGAAAGTGTCCATATCAAATTTGATGTTATCCAAATGCTGGAAGGGAATAAGAGGCTAAGAGTAAAAACCTTAAACTTCCCTTCCAATGTTTCCCTCCAAAATGAGGTCAATACAGTCATTATGTCCTATCTGATCGACGAAAGGAAGGTAGAAGAATTGGGTAATTTTGAATTTGAAGCCGTTTTGAATTACAACAACAGGAATAGGGAAGATAGTACGATCAAGGTACAGGTAAGCCCCCGTCCCAATTTCCTTGAAAACATCAAATTTGAGCCGGAAATCTTAAAACTCAGGTATGAAAAACCATAAGCCCTTTCTGGTTGGTATTACAGGAGGTATAGGTTCTGGCAAAAGCACCGTAGCCCAGATTTTTTCCATTTTGAGCATCCCCATTTATTATGCGGATGATAGGGCCAAATGGCTGATGGCCCATGACCCTCATTTAAAAGAACAGATCATTGCCGCCTTCGGCAAGGAAAGCTATTCAGCTGAAGGAGAATTGAACAGGAGCTTTTTGGCATCACACGTTTTTGCTGATGAGGATAAGGTTAAATTGATCAATAGCTTGGTTCATCCCGCTGTGCGAAAAGATTTTGAAGCTTGGTCTGCAGCACAAAAAAGCCCTTATGTATTAAAAGAAGCAGCTTTGCTTTTTGAAACAGGTTCATACCAAGAACTGGATAAAGTCATCAATGTCAGCGCCCCTTTGAAACTCAGGATGACACGGGTATTGCTCCGGGACCCCCACAGGAATGAGGCACAGGTGAATGCCATCATTGATAAGCAATTACCGGATGAGGAGAAAAATAACAAAGCAGATTACGTTATAAAAAACACAGACAACAAACTGCTTATACCCCAAGTCCTGAAAATCCACCAGGAATTACTGAATACTCAAATCGGTAATTGAATTTGATCCAGGTAAAACTTCATCCTCGTGTGGGAAGTATTGAGGTAGTCTATCTGGTCAATTTTATCCAGCTTATGATTGTAAAAAACTTCTATATATTCCTCCCCAAGTAAATAGAGATTTACTTTGTGGGAATAGTAGCGGATGGCTACAATGAAAGTCCCTTCTGTATAAAGGACTTGGATTTTCTTATGTAATGGCAGTGCTCTAAATTCTTCCCTACTCATCATATACCTTTGACAATTCCATTTCGGCCGCAATATAGCCAAATGCAGACCAATATCCAGTATCCAAAACATTTTGAAAAATGGAGATGGCCCTGTTTGTATCTCCCTGCATGAGGTAATAATTACCAAGCCCATAACCTTGGGTCACATATTGAAGCCTCTGATCTCCATCCTCTACGTTGGTGGAGAGTAGGACTTCTGGCTGTAATTCACCTTTATACATTAGGATTCGCTTGAAGTAAGCATCATTTTCAATGATCTCCATATTTTTATTTACCGGATTGATGATGGCTTTGGCTTCTTCGGTTCTCCCCAACTTCATCAAGGCCATATAATACCAATCCAGAGTTGCCACTAAAAGGTCAGCATTACCAGACACCTCCATGCACTTTTCATAGGCAGCTATGGCATTTTCCCAGTCACGTTTCAGATAATGGGCCAAACCTAGATGATACCAAACGTTGAACTGTACATTTGACAAGGGAATGTTAAGACGATTAGGCATACCATCTTGTTCTATTTGTAATGGCTCCCCTTCCATCAACTCGGCTGCTTTTTTCAAGTCTACAATAGCCTGATCAAACTTACGGATGCTTATAAAACGATGCCCCCTGTGCCTTAGTGCCTCATAGCTTTGGGGAAATTCATTGAAAGCTTTTGTAAAAGTGCGAATGGCCAGGTCATGCCTGCCCAGATAAGCTTCTCTTCTACCTATCCAAATCAGGTTATCCAAGCTGGGGTCTTCTGCATAGGAAGCAAATGCTTTTTCTAACTTTTCAATCTGGTCTTTTTGGGACACGGAGTCTACTGTGGTCATCAAAGAATCTCCTAAAAGGCTCACTCCTTGAAACACAGCCTCAGGTTCTACAATAAATCCACTCTTATTATTGACCTTTTTTTTCTCAGGAGCACTGCATGAACAGAAACAAAAAAAGAAAATGGCGAAAAAGATGACATAAAATCTCATAGTTATTTCCTTTTTGGACGTTAAAGCTTTGTAAACTTGAATACTGAAAGCTATTATTGAAGATAAAAATTATTTTGGACATTTATGAACAAAGGCTTGAGGGAAAATTACAGCAAAGGCATTTTGGGGGTATTTTTTATATTTGCTTTAGTTCTCGCACTAAGTTCCTGCTCCTCCACCAAAAAAATCAGGAAACAAAACATTGAAAAAGTAATTGACACTGCCAAATCCTACAGAGGTACCCCATACCGCTACGGTGGCACCACCCGGTCCGGAATTGATTGTTCGGCTTTGATTTTTCATTCCTACAACAGCATAGGCATCAACCTCCCACGCACTTCCGCCGATCAAAGCAAAGTAGGGAAAAATGTTCCTGCTAGGAACCTTCAGAAGGGCGATCTGGTGTTTTTTGCTACCGGGAAAAGCAGGAGAAAGGTAACCCATTCGGGCATTGTTACCGAAGTGTCTTCACGGGGCGTATATTTTATTCACTCTTCCACCAGCCTAGGTGTAACGGAGGATAACCTCACCAACCCATACTGGAACAAGGCTTTCCGATTTGGGAAAAGGATATTGTAAAAAAATGGCACCGCAGCGATTGCGATGCCATTTGAGGGTTTAAAATCAATTTCCTTTTACCAAGGCAAACTCAAAAGATGGCCTGCCTCTTTCCCCATCTCTGGTTAAAGCGATAAACCGTACTTTATAGATATTGCCAGCCGCATCTTTTACAAGATAGAATCTGTCTTCCCTAATAGAAGGAGAAGCATTTGGCCCACCACCTGCTCTCCAATTCGAGCCAATAGTTAATCTATTGTCATTATTGAACGCCAACCCGGTCAGGTTGCCTTCGGAAAAATTTTCATAAGCAATATCAGCTTCCATAACTTGAACCGCTCCCACATTGCCATAAATGTTATGGAAAACCAGATCCTGGAAGGGATAAGCCAAGGTTCCATTGACCGCCTGAGGAAAAGGGGTAGTTGATGTTCCTGCACTCCACATAAAATCCCAATCCTCTTTCTTTGGCTCTACCTGTACCACACCTTCTTCAAAAGAAACATACACAAAATTAAAATCCCGGTCTTTGGACACCTCTACAGTGCTAAAGGTAGAAGATGTGACATCGGCATGCTGCAAAATATATTTTCCATCCTGAACCAGAACCCTGATTTTTTTCCAAGGTCTGGGGTCGATACCGAAAGCACCTCTATTCAGGAGGAAGACCTGGTTGGATGCGGCAGTGGCATTGACAGTACCCATTACCGGTGATGACAATGGGTTGGAAGGCAGGTCAACAGACAGGATGGCTTCCATATTGGTGAAGCTCATTTCCAGTCTCCCACTGGACCTTAAGGGTTCTGCTTGTTCATCGCTCACAGCATTCATGTCAAAGATCCCTGTAGGATAGGCCAAGGCTCCAGCGGTGCCATTAATCAATACTTTAAAATCTGTTCCAGTAGAAAATGCCAGGTCCCACTTTTTTCTGCTGACAGGAAGCTGTTCTCCCTTACTTAAATTGATAAATACCGAATTGGGGAAAGTAGATCCCCCTCCGTTGATTTCGATCAATCCTTCTTCCACAGGTGGGACTTCTAGAACCGGTTCCTCAGACTCAGTACAGGAAAACGTGAAGGCAGCTAATGCGCCCATCATCCAAATGCGAATGTTTTTTGTGGTAATCATTTGTTGTACGTGTTATTTTGATAATTGATAAGTAATTCCAAGAAAATAGGAACGGCCAAAACCCATTGGTCTTGCCGGACCTCCGCCATGGGCACTTCCAGCCGTAGAAGTACTCATGATATCTGAAATGTTGAACATATTTCTAGCCCCACCTGTAAGGGTAATTCCTATCGGAAGGTTTTTTCTTAAGGTTAAGTCCATCCAATGAAACCCTTCCAACATGATTTGCCTGGGTACTGCCTGTCCACCATCACCTGCTGCCAATTCAAACCCAGGAAGGGGTCCAGTCCATTTATAAAACAGGTTAATATCTGTCTCTAAGAATGGGATTTTATAAGTGATATTGCTATTTATTTCAGGGCTGAATAACATGACTGGGAGTGTTTGATCTTCCTGAGAAAGCAAATTGAAACGCCCTATATAGGATGCCCCGGCTTCTAAAGTCCAGCGGTTTGCTTTTAAACTCTGATTCAGCATCAGTCCTTGTGTACGGTATTGATTGATGTTAAAAAGGGTGGTAATCCTTGGATCAGTCGGGTCCATTCCAAAGGCTATCCTGTCCCTAACCTCATTATGGAAAGCACTCAATATGGTTTTCCAGCCCAAAGCACTTTCTTTTTCCTGAAAGGTCAGGGAGGCATTGAAGCTATCCGAACGTTCAGGTGATAAATCAGGGTTCCCTGCAATGGAATGACTGGCATCAAAAAAGTCAAAATACAACTCCCTGATGGATGGAGCCCTAAACCCATTAGCATAAGCCAGTCTCAGGTCCAACTTGGAACTGATCGCCAATTTCGTATTGATAGAAGGAATCAATGGAGGAGCCTGATAGGCCGAGTTATAGGCCGTACGCAATCCAGGCCTTACCTGAAGAAATGAACTGATCCGCCATTCCCCAGTAAGAAAGGCTGCATAATCTTGGATACCACGATTTTCATTAATCCTATCACCGACTCCGGATTCGGTATTGATGTCAATGCCGGGCATTAAAGTGAGATTGGGAGATACAAGCCAATTCCCAATCGTACGGAAAGTAAAGCCCTGATGGTTCACCAACGCCTGTGATCCTTCCTGCCGCGATAGGTTTTGCTCATTGGTTCGCACATTGGTCACCCAAGTCTGGGTCTCCCTTTTAAAGTCTGTATAGGCCATTTGGGTAGACAATTGAAAGGCCGGACTGAAATCAACCCTGGCATTCATGCGGTGCATCCAACGCTGGGTTATGAAATTCCGATCAATTACCTCTAATCGGTTTTCCGGACCAAAGGAAGTGATGATTTCGTCCATAAAGTCAACGTGATAGTCTAACTCAACTTTATCTTTGCGGAACCCTATGGAAGCATTGGCCAACCATTGGTCTTTGGGCAGCCATTGAAACATTCGCCCGGTCTGTGGGCCCTTCCATCCTCCAAATTGATTTTGGGTAAGTCCCAATCCTAAAGAAAGCGGACCTTCTGTTGTGTAAGTACCTTGAACGGACCTGATGCGGTTACCCGCTCCATGAAAAGGACTGTACTCATTACCCGCAGTTTCTTCCTGCATTCGGGTAGAAAGGGTATAACCTGCCTTGGCTCCAGGATTTTTGGTGATGATATTGATCACACCTGCCAGGGCGTCAGCACCATAGATAACAGCCATAGGCCCTTCTACAATTTCTATTTTTTCGATTTGATTGATATCAATCTGATTGAGGTTGATTTCATTATTGACTCCTTGTCTGCCAACCATCGGCACTCCATCAATCAGTATTTTTACATTTTGCCCTGACATCCCCATCATTTCCAAATTACTGCTTCCCAATGCGTTGTCCTGACTGAACCGGATGCCTAATTCAGTATTGAGAACTTCCTGCAAATTACCGGCTGCCCGCTGCTGAATTCTTTCTTTATCAATAGACCTCACCATGTAAGTGGACTGTCTTGCGGATTGAGGTCCAAAGTTTCCAGTAATGACCACTTCATTTAAATCATTCAATGCTTCTTTAAGGACAAAAACCGTGGACAAAGATTCTGAATGTATGGGGAAGGTTTGGCTATCATAGCCTACGGCAGAAATTTTTAAGGAACTTACCGATTCCCAATTACTGATATCAAATACACCTTCCACATCAGCGACAACACCTTTAGCCTCCCCATACTGAACCGTTGCAAAAGGGATAGGTCTGCCATTTTCATCCACTACCTTACCCCTCAAACCTTTCTCCGCTTGGGCAGAAGAGTAAAGCAATAAAAGTGTGGCCAAAAAGCATAGACTAAATTTATTTAGATTAAATCTAATCATAATTATAAATTTTTTTGCCGGGAGACAGGCTCCCGGCGATTTAGGTTTTACAAGCTGTCAATCAATCTTTTCCATGCATCCAATTGCGGGATACCAGGCTTTCTTAGTCCAAAGAACTGGGCGATCATATCACCTTTTTGATCAAAAAGCTCTAAGGAAGAAACCAGACCGTCTTCCGTCTGCTTATGCACCACAAAAGCTGAATCGATCAGGTCTTCGTTGAGATGCATATTGAAATCAGGATCCAACACATTCAACCAAGCCCCCATTTGACGGATGGTGCGTACTTTTCCCTGGTGGATCTGAATATTTCCCTTATTCCCGGCAAAAATCATAATAGGCATCTTTTCGGCCGAGGCTACCTCCAATACCTTCCTTACAGAAATCCTTTCCACTTCATAGGCCCATTTATCATTAATCCATTTCACGGCATCAAGGCGATGAACCTTGTACTTTCTAAGCATACCAAAGAATTCATGGGTATCCTTCATATTTTCCCAATCCTGGGTAAAGGCTTCCATGTCAATTTCTTTGGCATACTCAGGTATGGCAAATGCTTCTGTTGGGAGTTCCTCATTTTGGTTTGAGGCCTTGTATTGTGTTACCAAGGCTTCAAATACTTCAACCCTGCTTTTTTCCTGCAGGTAAATCTTCATAATGGCTTCACCGGATTTGTCAAAAAACTGAAAGCTTCTCATGGTACCTCTTGGAGTCTCATTGATCACTGCAAAGCCATACTTCCACGCACTAAAAAACACCCGCTGTTCAATGGGACCAATTACCGTGGCTACTTGGTAAGGTGCCTCTCCCTGAATATCTATTTTCTGAAAATTTCCTTTATGCTCCAAGACACAGCCATCATTTCTGGTCAAGGCCATCACTTTTCCAAGATTTTTACAGGCGATGAGAAACTCCGCCCAGTTACCTTCGAGTCTGATGGTAGAATCCCCAATAGTAGTGGCCAAGAGTTCCATTTCAGACACCCCAAGTTGGCTAGCAGCATCTCTGATTCTTAGCTGAGGCGCTTCTGCTTTCAAGGCATCCCATGCCTGCTTCAATGTTTCTGTTGTGAATTTTTGTAATGCGGTTTCCATAGTTTATGCAATTTTAAATGTATGGGATTGATGATGTACGGGTAAGGATTGGATAAAATGGGGCATACCATCATAGCCATTTCTGACCAAAATGGGATGTTCAAATACGTGTTCTAAGTGCTGCGAAGCCATGACTTCAGCAACAGCACCTTGTTGATAGACTTTTCCCTCTTTGAGCAATATCACCTGATCGGCATAAGCTGCAGCCATATTAAGATCATGCAGCACAGCCAAGACTGCGATATCTTTTCTTTTAAGTTGTGAGGCAATGTGCAACACCTGATGTTGATGGGCGATATCCATGCTGGAAGTAGGCTCATCTAATAGCAGGAACTTAGGTTGGTCTGAGCCGGCCCAAACCTGTACCAAGACTCTGGCCAACTGTACCCTTTGTTTCTCTCCGCCGGACAGCGCTCCATACAACCTGTCTCTGAATGCCCAGGTCTGCGTTTCTATCATGACTTCTTTGACGAGCTGTTCACCTCCGGCCATACCTAATGATAAAAGGCCCAATTCTACGACTTCTTTTACCTTGAAAGGAAAAGTAAGTTGGCTATGCTGGGGCATGACCGCCCTAATTTTAGCCAGATCTTTCGGCCTATAATTTTCTATGGCTTTGCCATTGTAGATGATTTCTCCTGCCTGGGCCTTATAATCTCCGGCCAGAACTTTCAACAGACTGGACTTTCCAGCACCATTAGGCCCTACAATAGCAGTAAGTTCTCCAGGGTTTAGCTGCAGGGAGACCTTGTTGACAATGGCTCTTCCCTGAACGAGGTATTGAATATTTCTTGCTTCCAGCATACTACGTTCTGATCTTTTTTACATTCATCAATAACCAAATAAAGAATGGAGCTCCTAAAATGGCCGTAATGATACCAATGGGCATCTCAGCAGGTGCCACCATGGTTCTGGCCAATAAATCAGCCAATGTCAAAAGAATAGCGCCGGCCAGGAAAGATCCAGGTATGACCAAACGATGATCTGCTCCAAATAAAATTCTTAATAAATGAGGTACCACTAGACCAACAAAGCCTATGGTTCCTGTTAAGGCCACAGCTGTACCCACTACCAATGCACTGCCCACCAAAATGAGCAGCTTGGTTCTTTGCACATCTACTCCCATATGGAAGGCTTCACTTTCTCCAATGGCAAGCGCATTCAATGCTCTGTGCTGACCGATGATAAGCCCTACCGGTAAAAAGGAAAAGCCCAACATGAGCATAACCTTTTCCCAATTGGCACCTCCCACATCCCCGAGACTCCAAAATGTGAAATTTCTCAAGGCTGCATCGTCCGCATAAAAAATAGATAGACCGATCAGGGCCCCTGCCAGGGCATTTAGCGCCACACCAGCAAGAATAAGCAAAGAAATATCTGTTTTACCTGCCTGACTGGACAAGCGATAGACCAAAAAGGTATTCATCAAACCTCCAATAAAGGCAAAGCCCACCAATCCGAATTTCCCCAATGCAGACAAAAAAGTAAGGGAAGAACCAAAGACAATGAAAATAACTGCAAAAAGGGCACTGCCACTGCTGACACCGATCAATCCCGGTTCAACCAGAGGATTCCTAAAAAGCCCCTGAAGGGCAGCACCCGCTATGCCCAGCGCACCTCCCACCAACATGGCCAATAGTAAACGTGGAAGGCGAATCTGAAGCAAAACATTTTTTTCCTGCAAGCTGACACCATCGAAACCCAACCACTCTCCAAAAATCACCTGCATGACTTTGGACAAAGGAATTGGAAAAGCACCCATACTCAAGGAAAGGACAGCCAATACCAAGAGCAAAAATGCCATGGCACCAAGCACGAGCCGCTGATGGGAGACTTTGTTCGATATGGCCAACTTTGATATCATTAATCTCTGATTGACTTTGCAAGTTCCAATGCTGCCGCAGCAATCCTAGGCCCAAAACCTGAAAGATAATGACCGTCAAATGCCAGAACTTGCTGCTTTTGAAAGGCAGTAGTCTGATCAATACCCCTGATTTGGGACACGGCATCCTTACCCCCGATCGTGGATAAACCGGACTCAAAAAAAAGTAAGTAGTCCGGATTGATAGAAACAATGGCTTCTGGGGTCAGTGGAATGAAATCTTTGAAACCCTTACCTGCAAATTCTCCTCCAGCCATTTCAATAACTGAAGCTGCAAAAGTCTCTTCGCCTGCAAGAAACACCGTTTCCAAGCCCCTTGCCATGACAAATGCCACTCTTGGCCTGTCTTCGCTTTTATTAGCTGACAGATAGGCAGCTAATGCAGCCTCATCCGCTTCAAGATTAGCACTCAGTGCAGCCGCCCTTTCCTCAACTCCAAGGAACTGCCCCAGTTCACTGATAAGGTTGTAGGTTCCGGAAACTTGCTGTGGTTTTTTAAAGAAATGCAATACGATACCTGTAGCTTCTAATTGCTGCACTACATCAGTTGTAAGGTAACCTTCCTCAGCGAGGACCAAATCCGGGCCCAAGGCCAATATCCCTTCTGCTTTGATCTGATTTCTATATCCTATAGAAGGCAATTGTTGAAGGTCTACCGGATAGGTAGATGTGATATCTGTGGCAATGATCTGCTCTTTGAAACCTAAAGCAGCTACTATTTCAGAAACAGTACCACCTGCGGTAATGATTTTAGCCTCATCCCTAGCCATTCCTTCTGAAGGCGTGCTCTGTCCGCAGGCAACTAACAATAGGGGCATCAATAAACCCAACAATAAATTTCTTATCATTATTTAGATTAATTTCAAATTATATGGCAAATATCATGTTATTTGGATTTAATCCAAATTAATTTTAATTGAAAATTTCTATCGCTTTGAGTTATCATTCAGGGCATTATGTAATGTTTAAATCTCATAGAAAAAGTCTATAGTTAAATAAAGGTGCTGAATTTCTTAGTAGCACAATTTTTATGGCCTAACAGAAGAGCGGGCTCGACGGGATAAAACCGAAAAGTCGGGGTAAATTCAATTTCAAAATGAATTGTAGGATAGAAATATAAAAATCAACGGATTATTGGGATTAATTTTCCAAACATCCTTTGGTATTCAGCATTAATAATTAATTTTGCGACCAATATCTAAAAAGTGTATATCCTTTTTACAATACTAAATACAAATGGCAAATATTGGTAAGATAACCCAGGTAATTGGTCCGGTAGTGGACATCTCCTTCGAGGGAGGAAAATTGCCTAATATTTTGGATGCGCTGACAGTTACTAAAGAAGACGGTCAGCAAGTTGTCCTTGAAGTTCAGCAACACCTAGGCGAAGACAGGGTGAGAACCATCGCAATGGATGCAACCGAAGGGCTTGTAAGAGGCCAAGAGGCTATTGACAATGGTGCTCCTATTTCAGTACCTACCGGTGAAGCCATCAAGGGTAGGTTGTTCAACGTAGTGGGCTCCGCTATCGATGGCTTACCTGAGGTAGAATCAGCCAAAAGATTGCCAATCCACCGTTCTGCACCAAAATTTGAAGACCTTTCTACTTCTACAGAAGTGCTTTTTACCGGAATCAAGGTAATTGACTTGATCGAACCTTATGCAAAAGGTGGTAAAATCGGTCTATTCGGTGGTGCCGGTGTAGGTAAAACAGTATTGATTCAGGAATTGATCAACAACATTGCCAAAGCTTATTCAGGTCTTTCTGTATTTGCAGGTGTAGGTGAGAGAACCCGTGAAGGTAATGACCTTTTAAGGGAAATGATCGAATCAGGCATCGTAACTTATGGTGAAGACTTTTTACATACATTGGAAACTGAAGGTGGTTGGGACCTTTCAAAAGTAGATTTGAAGAAATTGGAAGAATCCAAAGCAACCTTCGTGTTCGGACAGATGAACGAGCCTCCTGGTGCCCGTGCAAGGGTAGCCTTGACAGGTTTGACTTTGGCTGAGTACTACAGGGATGGAGAAGGTGATGGCGCAGGTAAAGATATCCTATTCTTTATCGACAATATCTTCCGTTTCACCCAAGCAGGATCTGAAGTATCTGCCCTTTTGGGCAGGATGCCGTCAGCGGTGGGTTACCAGCCTACTTTGGCTACCGAAATGGGTTCCATGCAGGAAAGGATTACCTCCACCAAAAATGGCTCCATTACTTCTGTTCAGGCGGTTTACGTACCTGCGGATGACTTGACTGACCCAGCACCGGCGACCACCTTCGCCCACTTGGATGCTACCACTGTACTTTCCAGAAAAATTGCTGAATTGGGAATTTACCCAGCAGTAGATCCTCTGGATTCTACTTCTAGAATTTTGACGCCGGATATTTTAGGAGATGAGCACTATGACTGTGCTCAAAAAGTGAAAGAAATCCTTCAGCGTTACAAAGAATTGCAGGACATCATTGCCATCTTAGGTATGGAAGAATTGTCTGAAGAAGATAAGATGGTGGTGCACAGAGCAAGAAGGGTACAGCGTTTCCTTTCTCAGCCATTCCACGTAGCAGAGCAGTTTACCGGTCTTAAAGGTGTATTGGTGGATATCAAAGACACCATCAAAGGTTTCACTATGATCATGGACGGTGAATTGGATCACCTTCCTGAAGCAGCTTTCAACTTGGTAGGTACCATTGAAGATGCCATTGCCAAAGGTGAGAAGATGTTGGCCGAGGTTAAAAATTAATATTCAGGACAACTGAATTAAAGGAATCGAATTATGATGCAATTGACCATTATCACTCCAGACCAAATGGTATTTCAGGGTGAAGTAACAGAAGCTACTTTCCCAGGTGCCAATGGTTCTTTCCAGGTATTGAAAAACCACGCGGCCATTGTTTCGGCTTTGGCAAAGGGAAATGTTTCCTATACCACCAAAGAAGGACTAAAGAGCCATGTTATCGAAGGAGGAGTGGTAGAAGTGAATGATAACAAAATTGTACTCTTGGCCGAAAAAGTAATCGGTTAAATATAAATACATCATTTGAAAACCTGGGCCTAATGGTCCGGGTTTTTTTATGCCCTTTTGGAAAATGCTGGTGGTCAACACCTTTTATTTCCAATAGGTTTTTGGTTTCTGATTTATTTGTCTCTACCTTTGCAACCCTGAAAGGAGGTGTATACATATGATCATAGTCAACGTAAAAGAAAACGAATCTATTGAGAAAGCGCTTAAGCGTTTCAAAAAGAAGTTTGATAAGACTGGAGCTGTAAGAGAGCTTAGAGCTAGACAGCACTTTGTAAAACCTTCTGTAAAGAACAGAGACCAAAAAATCAAAGCAGCTTACAAGCAGAGATTACAGACAGAAGAAATGAAGTAATTGTTTGTTATCTTTTTGAGATACATCACATCTAGAAGCGTACCTACCATAAGTGGGTGCGCTTTTTTTATTTTTATTTCCTTAACAATACTTAACCCAATCTATTAGTGATTTTGTGTGTTGAAATGTAATTTGGGTGAATCTTAAATACTGTAATATGAGAATCATTCTTAAATTCTTATATTCAGAATTAGTAATCCTACCCTATGCTAGATTCTTTTATCAACTACCTGGAATTTGAAAAAAGGGCAAGTGCCCATACGGTACTGGCCTATAGGAAAGACTTGGAGCAATTTTCTGAGTTTTGCCAGACGGCTTTTGAGAAAGCAGATATTGCCCAGGCGGAACATGCGGAAATCCGTGCCTGGATCATAGATTTGGTGGAAGAAGGATTAAGCAGTACCAGCATCAACAGGAAGATTGCCACTTTAAGGTCTTTTTACAAGTTCCTGCTACGGTCAGATGAAATCAGCAAAGATCCTACCTATAAAATCAAAGCCCTAAAGACTCCCAAACGTTTGCCTGAATTTGTGCAGGAAGAGGCCATAGAAAAAATCCTGGATGAGTTTCAATATGAGAATACATTTGAGGGGCAACGGGACCGTATGGTGATGGAATTTCTCTACCTTACCGGGGTGCGTTTGTCCGAATTGATAGCATTAAAATGGAGGGATATCAACCTGGCTTCTGATTCGGTTAAAGTATTTGGAAAAAGAAAAAAGGAGAGAATAATACCTATAAATAATGTGCTGAAAAAAAATATTGTTTCGTATAAAAAAGTATTTGAAGAAACATTTTCAAATGTAGACCATAGTGATTATTTTATCGTTAGTATTAAGAAAGAGCAGGCCTATCCTATGAAAATTTATCGGATTGTGAGACAGTATTTAGACCTTTTCGCTCAGACCCAAAAAAGAAGCCCGCACTTGTTGAGACATACTTTCGCCACCCATTTACTCAACAAGGGAGCTGATTTGAATGCGGTAAAAGATTTGCTGGGCCATGCCAATCTTGCTGCTACCCAAGTTTACACGCACAATTCCATGGAAAAACTTAAGGCTGTGTTTGAACAAGCACATCCTAAAGCTTAATATACGTTTAACTTTAAATCTTTACAGTTATGAAACTTCAAATGCATTCCATCCATTTCGATGCCGATCGCAAGCTTATTGACTTCATCCAGAAGAAGGCAGATAAACTCGATACTTTCTATGATCGCATCATCGACGGTGAAGTATTTTTAAGACTTGATAAAAATGAAAAAAATGCGAATAAAATCGTGGAGATTAAAATGAATGTTCCCGGCAAGACCTTATTTGCCAAGCAGCAAAGTGACTCTTTTGAAGCTGCCGCTGATGAGGCAGTAGAAGCTCTTAGAAGGCAGATCAAAAAATTTAAAGAAAAAGTGGTCCTAGCCAACCAATAAAATCCAAACCCGTCAAACGACGGGTTTTTTTATTTTTATATCTGAATGGACCTCCCGGATTTGCTGCCGAAATAAATGAATAATACCGAGCATATCAGCATTAACCAAATCAATAAATTCCAATCAGCAAAAATATCAAATGCTATTCCAAACAGTAAAGGCCCTAAGGCAGCGAGGTAATAACCTGTGGACTGGGACATGCCTGAAAGAGAAGCGGTGGTTTTTTCATGCCGGGTACGCAAGCCTATCAGAGTATATGCTAAGGAAATACTGGAACCTAAGCCTAATCCAACCAAAATAAGTCCCAAGTAATTGACCCATAATTCATGTATAAATAACGAACTGAACCCGATAAGGTACATGATGCCAAGTACCCAAACTACACCCACTTGATCTTTAAATCTTGTAGCTATAATGGGAGCTAAAAAAGAACCGGTCAAACCTACAATCTGCATTAAGGAAACCAAAACTCCAGCTTCCACGGCAGACAAGCCTCGATCTATCATCATATCGGGCAACCAGGCAATGATGGTGAAAAAGAGTAAAGACTGAACCCCCATAAACATACTGACTTCCCAGGCCAGCCTAGATTTCCAAACATTAACTTTTGGCAGATCATTTTCAGTTTGACGCTCAGGGGTTTTCCATTTCAATTGCGGGAACCATAGAAGCAATACCAAGACCAATAAAACCACCCAGGTCAAAAGAGAACCTCTCCAGCCCAAACCCAAATCAATGGCCATGGGTGCTGATATCCCCGATGCAATGGCTGCAAATAAGGTCATCCCGGTGGTGTAGGAGGCGGTAACCAAACCTATTTTTTGTGGAATTCTGTTCTTTATCAGAGGGATAAGTAGCACATTACAGATTACAATACCAATCCCTGTAAGTCCAGTACCAATAAACAAAATATCCGGACCTCCCTGTACCCTGATTATCGTCCCAAACAAGAGCAATAAGAGTGCATAAAAAATCGCCCTGGCATTGCCCAGCCGCTTACCGATTGCTGCAGAAAACAGCGAAAAGGTAGCAAATGTCAACAAAGGAAGGGTAGTCAAAAAGCCTGCCCAACCATTGGATAATCCAAGGTCTTCACGGATCATTGGTATCAAAGGACCCACTGCGGTTATGGAGGGACGCAAGTTGAAGGATACTAAAAGGATCCCTAGAAACAAAAATCCAGTTTTCTGGTAAAGCGGCTGGTCAGATTTCATGTTCTATGAAAAAGAATGAGGCTGTCTTATAAGTCAAGATTTCAGAATATTTCCGGAATTTTTTTGGCGTTTAATTTAGTGAAACTTTGTGTAATGGAGTTTTCGTGGCGTTTTTAGCCACAAAGCCGATAAGTCACAAAGGGATTAATTCTTAAACAAAATTTTGTTTTGGAAATAAATTTGAAAATCAATGTATAAGACAGCCTCTTAATCGATTTATTTCTGGATGATAGGCAAATTTATGAAATCAGGTATTGGATTCCACCATATCTTTCACGCAATCCACCCAAGTATCTCTGGAATTAAGGCTAGGCACCAAGTCCCAGTGTTCGCCACCCAACTCCTCAAATTCCTCTTTATATTCCTCGCCTACTTCAATGGTAGTCTCTAAGCAATCCGCCACAAAGGCCGGAGAAAACACCAGTACTTTTTTCACTCCCTTTTCTGCCATTTCTTTGATCAAATCTTCCGTATATGGCTTGATCCAAGGATCATTCCCTAACCTGGACTGAAAGCAGGTAACCACTTTTTCCTCGGGGAGTCCCAGCTTATCTGCTATCAAACGCGTTGTATGGAAACATTGCCCTCTATAACAAAACTGGTTTTTCTTAGTATAGTTGGCACAGCATTTATCACTGAGTTGGCAATAACCATCTACTGAACCCTTTCTGATCTGTCTTTCAGGCAATCCATGGTAAGAAAATAGGTACACGTCATAGTCCTCTTTTTCCATCATTTCCTTACCCAATTCCGCCCAGGCTTCTAGGAAAATGGGATGATCTACGAAGTTGTTGACAAAAGTAATGTTAGGAATAATCTGCCAGGTCCTCGCAATTTCCATTACTCTATCCACCACAGAACCATTAGTGGCAGAAGCGTACTGTGGGAAAAGTGGAATGACAATTATTTTTTTGACATTGGCTTTGTTGAGCTTCTTCAGCCCCTCTTCAATACTCGGAGACTGATACCGCATCGCAATTTCAACCTCATACTTGTCCATGTCCAGCTTTTTGACCAACTTTTCTTTTAAGTCCTCTGTATGAAACAATAAAGGAGAACCTCTATCGGTCCACAATTTTCTGTATTCTTTGGCGGACTTGGGGGCTCTAAAAGGTGCAATGATTAAATTAACAAGCATCCATCTAGGGATAAAAGGAAAATCAATCACCCTGCCATCCATCAAGAACTCCCTGAGATACTTTCTTACATCACCGGTTTTGGTACTGTCCGGTGTTCCCAAATTGACCAACAATACTCCGATCTTGGCTTTATTTTTATTTATCATATCAATTTCAACAATGCTTTTTTTGAAAACCAAAAGTAAGGGCTTTGGTTATAAAATACCAATTGATTCTTTTTATGAACAATTGAGGGAAAAATAAATTCATGTCACCACACATAAATTTACATTGCTGTTAAAAATTCTTTGAATACATAGCCAATTGACTTAATTTTCATTTTTCAAAAGTAGATAATAAAAATAGCATGACTGAGCCCATGACTTTGGTATTGAACCATAAACAGATCCAACAAAAGATCACCAGAATGGCCTACGAAATCTATGAGCGAAATGCCTCTGAAGAAGCAATCCTTTTAGCTGGCATTCGTGGCATGGGCAGTCAGCTGGCCCACTATCTGGCAGAAAGTTTACAAAATATCTCCCATCTTAATGTTCAGGTTACTGAGATTTTACTGGATAAAGAGGATGTCAACAGGGGAAAAGTAAAGTTATCATCTGATTTGGACCTGACCGACCAGAATGTCATCATTGTGGATGATGTACTCAATACAGGAAAAACGCTGGTCTATGCCTTAAAGCCCTTTTTAGATGCGCCTATCAAAAAAATGGAAGTAGCTGTTTTAGTAAACCGAAGCCACAAGCTATTTCCGGTAACCCCTGATTATACTGGTCTAGAATTGGCCACTACACTCAGCGAACACATCACAGTTGACCTTAGCAAAGAAAACCATTCTGTTCACCTGCACTAATACCTCCATGTCCATTCATCAATCTTCGAATATCAAACGAATTACCACCCATATCCTTCAGGAAATGAAAATGCGTGGGGAAAAAATCTCCATGTTGACAGCCTACGACTTTTCAATGGCCGGGATCATCGATGCCGCGGGGATAGACATTATCCTGGTGGGCGATTCGGCCTCCAATGTGATGGCAGGACATGAAACCACGCTCCCAATAACATTGGATCAGATGATTTACCATGCCACCTCAGTAGTCCGTGCGGTCAAGCGGGCTTTTGTTGTGGTAGATATTCCTTTTGGATCTTATCAGGGGAATAGCTCAGAAGCACTTCGTTCTGCCATTCGGATCATGAAAGAGTCTGGTGCGCATGCGGTAAAAGTTGAGGGTGGTGCTGAAATCAAAGAATCAGTAAGTAGAATACTCAGTGCAGGTGTCCCGGTGATGGGGCACTTGGGCTTAACCCCCCAGTCCATCTATAAATTCGGGACCTACACTGTAAGGGCCAGAGAAGAGGCAGAAGCCCAAAAACTATTGGAAGACGCCAAATTACTGGAAGCATGTGGCTGTTTTGCTATAGTATTGGAAAAAATTCCAGCCAGCTTGGCCAAAAAAGTTGCCGAAGCCGTAGAAATCCCCGTCATAGGAATTGGTGCAGGCCCTGATGTCGATGGGCAGGTTTTGGTAGTCCACGACATGCTGGGTATCACACAGGAGTTTAAACCTAGATTTCTTCGCCAATATGCAGACCTGCAGGGCATCATGACCAAAGCCGTGGAAGACTACATCAAAGATGTCAAGGATAGAAATTTTCCTAACCAAGGGGAGAGTTATTGAGATTTACCTGACCAAGAGTTTCCTTGTAAGCTTTTGCCGGGAATCACTCACCAATTGTAATACATAAATGCCTGGGGCCAGTCCAAACCCTTGTATTTCTTCTACTCTATTGGCCTCTATGGTGACGTCGTCCAAGATCACTTGACCTAACATATTAACCAGTCGCAAACTTGCATTTTGAGAACTCAAGACACGGAAATCACCTGAGGTGGGATTAGGGTAAACCCTCACCAAAAAATCCTCGGTAGATGGTGGAAGGCTTCCTTGAACTCCTTTTAAATACTCCAAACCACCCGCTGTATTTCCCAGAATCAGGTCATGGCCTGCTCCAAAGGGCATGGATAAAGCACTTAGCCAAGTGTTCCTTGCAAATCTGCTCTGACTCGTCTCAACCCCATGTAAAAAAAGTTGAACAGTTTGCCTTTGATTCTGTTCCATGAAATTTTCAATATAAATCAATACGCCTCTTTGGTCAATGGCATATAGAGAAGGACTCTGTCCCTGTAAGACATGCACACTTAGGTTCCTACTGGCAGGATTATCCTGAAATCCCAGGAAATCCCTGCTCTCCAGTGTTAGTCGCCACTCTCCTTCCAAATCAAGGGAAAACAACACCAATTCTCCACTCTGTTTTGCCAAGAGCAGGTAATCTCTACTGTTGAAGCTAAAAGGCTCCAAATGGTCCAATGGTCTGGTCCCTGTTACAGGTACTGTCAATTCCCTCATGGATGCTAAATCTGCCTGTCTACCCACAAAAATCCTCCTTTCCAATCTGAAGTTAACCGTATCTACGCCAGAAACCCAATAAATAGTTTGCCCTGATGTGGTCTGATACTCTAGGTACTGCAGGTCTGTAAAGTTTAAACTTGACAATCCCAAATAATCTGTCTCCACCAACCGAAAGCCCTCCTCATCTTTTATAAATTGATATGCCAATCCAACAACCCTCCCGTCAACATTCGAATTGGCCGTAAGAACCATCTCTCCTGCTTCTTTGAACCCTTTAAAAAAAGGCCTGGTATTTTCACCCAAATCCAGCATGTCCGATTGCAGAAAGGGCTCAGCCACCCCAATGCCTTTACTCAATGAAAAAACATTTCTGCCATAATCTGCATTAAAAACCCCTGCTACTGAGGAGGAATTGCTACTGACCAACAACTGCTCATCTTTCAAATAGGCAGCATGGAAAATCGGAAATTGAGGCAGTGCCCCATATTCTGGCAGCGTGGTGGAGAAAGAACGAAACAGGGGTGCTGCATTAGAACCCTCATTGGGTAAAAAATACAGCACATCGCATTCATCCTGTCCCAGTAAAAGATCAAAAACACCATCTCCATTAAAATCTGCATACAAAACGGAGTGCCCACCGGCATGTTGGATTCTTGCTGAAGTCTCATCGGCTTCAGGCGCTTCACTGATAGGAATGCCACCACAGGTAAGACCAAAGCTGAAATCTCCACAAGTGCAAAATTCAAAATTTCCCCATCTGGACTGAGGAAATGCAAAGCCGTCAATATCCGGCACGCCTTTCCTTTCCATGCTGGTGTTTCTATAAAGCTCCAGGTAATCCCCAACCACAAAATTAAAGGTCACGATATCCAGATCCCCGTCTCCATCAATATCCATTATCAAGGGGATGTCCAACACATTGGCCTGTACATTGGACCCATTGTCCAATCGGAGGAAGTTTTGAGCCACTTCCCATTGGGGAAAATTGGCTCCTGCAGGTGTCACATTCCGGTAAGCTTTGATGCCAAAAGGAGAACTAGTGAAAAGGTCTTTTCTGCCATCCCCGTCAAAATCTGCCAATACTAAAAACCCGTTGACATCTGTTGGAAAATAATAGGCCATCTCCGGAAGATACCGAAAGCCATCCATCGTATTTTCAAAAACCAAAATTCTCCTGGAATTGATATCCCATACCAGCAATTCTTCCTTCCCATCTCCATTGGTATCCATTTCCTGAATTTGTGCCGCATTGATTCCTGCAGCAAATGGAAGCGCAAGTGGCACCCCATTTACTTCCACAGGAATGCTTTGATCAAAGGAGAAAACTTGCTGAGCTTGGAGAGAAAAACTCTGGAATATAAAAAGCAGCAAAAGCAAATACTTCATGAGTAGCCATATTGATCACTTAAAATTAAACGATTGATTTTGATATAAGATGTTTTGTAAAGCTTTAATTTTATCAGCTAATTGAGTGATCATGAAAATTGAAGATTTATACCTGGCTTTTTTAAAGTCCACAGGCGTCAGTACTGACACCAGAAAAATAGAAAAAGATAATATTTTCTTTGCACTTAAAGGGCCAAATTTCAATGCCAATGACTTTGCTGCACAAGCATTGGAAACAGGGGCTTCCATGGTAGTGATAGATGAGGAACGGGTTATACCTCAGGAAGATTCAAGGTATTTCTTGGTAGATGATGTTCTTTTGGCACTCCAAAAATTAGCCAATTACCACAGAAGGCAATTAACCATTCCGATCATTGGCTTGACAGGAAGTAATGGCAAAACTACCTCAAAAGAGCTTTTACACGCGGTTTTGAAGCAAAAATTCCGAACTTCTGCCACCGTCGGGAACCTCAATAACCATATTGGGGTACCTTTGACGCTATTGGCCATTCCAAAAGATACGGAGATTGCGATAATTGAAATGGGAGCCAATAAGCAGGGAGATATCAAAGAGCTTTGCGACATTGCTGAGCCTACCCATGGATTTATCACCAACATTGGCAAAGCTCATCTCGAGGGCATGGGTGGACCGGAGGGGGTACTGAAAACCAAAACAGAACTCTTTCAGCATTTGAGAGAGAAAAAGGGGGTAGTTTTCATCAATTCTCAAGACCCTATTTTGTCCAATATGGCCAAGCGCTTTGAAAATCCGGTTTTATATCCGGCAAAGGGGGATTTCTGCGAAGTTGAATTTCTGGGCGCTGATCCCTTTGTGAAATTCAGGGTAGAAGGTGATGAACAAGTACACCTGAGTTCACTCATTGGAGCCTACAATTTCGGCAACATCGCCACCGCATTGACCCTTGGAAAATATTTTGGTATCCCTATGCATTTGGCTGTTAAGGCCATTGAAGCTTATCGTCCATCCAATATGCGGTCCCAGCTGGTAGAAAAAAGGTCCAACCTGATCATCTTGGACGCCTATAATGCCAATCCATCCAGTATGGAAGTGGCCATTGACACCTTCGGAAAGATGAGTGGGAAAAAGCACAAAATGGTCATTTTGGGAGACATGTATGAATTGGGCGATGCCACAGAGGCAGAACATGCCAAATTGGGAGAGCTGGTTGGGCAATACAACTTTGAAAAAATCTGCTTTACAGGAAAATATATCGAGGCAGCCTTAAAAAAAGCACCTTTCAGATCGCTTTATTTCCCAGATCCTTTTTCCTTCCGAAATTGGTTACAAGATTCCAAACTGGAAGATTACATGATCCTGATCAAAGGCAGTAGAGGAATGAAACTGGAAGGTTTGGTGGATTTCATTTAGTAGCTTTAAGCAAAACAATTCAGGGTATTTTCGAATTATTATTAAGATGAGTAAAAACTATCTTTCTTTCCTTTCTGCACTTACAGAAAACAACCACAAAGATTGGATGGATGCGAATAGGGATTGGTATCAATCGGTAAGAATGGAGTTTTTGGAAGATGTGGATTTTTTGCTCAAATCCATCAGTCTTTGGGAACCTGGGATGTCCACTTTCAAAGCCAAGGACTGCGTATTCCGGCAAAATAGAGACATTCGGTTTTCGGCCAATAAAGATCCCTATAAGACCAATTTTGCCGCCTATTTCTCAGTGGGCGGAAAAAAATCAAATGGACCAGGCTATTACCTTCATATTCAACCTGGACAAAGCTTCCTAGCGGGTGGTATATGGATGCCTCCGGCGGATATACTCAAAAAAATCCGTCAGGAAATCGACTACTCTGGTAAAGATTTGCTAGAGATTCTTGAAGAATCCGCATTCAAAAAAACCTTTGGAGGTCTGGAAGGCGAGCAGCTGAAAACCTCGCCAAAAGGTTATGAAGCTGACCACCCACATATAGAACTTTTGCGCTTCAAAAGCTTTATCGTTTCCACCGCCTTAACAGATGATGAAATCAATTCAGGCAAGTTCAAGGAAAAAGCGATTGCCAATTTTAAAAAAATGAAACCCTTCCATGATTTTTTAGCAAGAGCCATAGAAGAGACAGAAAACGGCAATGGCCTGCTTTAAAACTAGAAATCAAAGCCATCGAAGGCCCCATTAAAAATTCCTGTAACCGCTCCTATTCCCATTAAGATTAGGATGATAATCCCTAAGCCAAAAGCTACTGCATACCAAAGCAACTTGGCTTTGGCCCAATTGGCTTTATTGGGATTGCCGTTTTTATCAATGGCCCAAACGATAAGCATGACCAATCCTAAAATTGGAATATTGGCGATAAAGATGGTTAAAAACCAATCTCCTGTATTTACTGGAGGGTGTTTGAATTCATTATTGAAGTCCATAATCGCTGGGGTTTTGGTCTGAAATCAAATCCTCTACCCTGAAATGGTATTCACTCATGGCCAAATTGTCCGGGTTGAAAGGATCTGTTTGAATAAAGGTGATTTTCACCGCATCATATTCATTGATTTTGCTGAATTCCACAGCGTAGATTTCAGCGACTTTTCTGGCAATGATTTCTTCGCCTACATGGAGCTGGGGCCCCCTTCCATTGATCAGGCGTAACTCCACTTCATTGTACCGAACGCCATCGTGGAAGCTTTTCTGCATGTTCACTTCCACCCTTTCAAAGTTACCAATGGCCATGATTTTAGAGGAAGGGAAATACCCATCCCCTGCTAACTTATTCATGCTCCACATGATCCCTTTGAACAAGGTTTCTCCATCACAGGCGCATGAGCTGAGCCAAAGTAAGGTCAACAGAAAAATGGGTACACGGATTTTCATTTTCAATGTGTTTGAAACTACCTGGCAGCAACCGCCTCAATTTCAATCAACAAATCAGGATTTGCCAAGGCATAAACAGCCAAAGTAGAGCGGGCCACCTTGTTTGGGTTTTGATCATTGTTGAAATATTCCCCATAAGCTGTAAACCAGGCATTCCAGTCAATATTGCCTTCTTTATCAGGGGCCAGATAAACCCTCAAAAAAATCACATCTCCCATGGTAAACCCTGCTTCTCCAATAGTTTCTTTGATCCTTTCCAAAATTCCTATACTCTGCTCATAGGTGTCTCCGTACCTTTGATAGGTGCCGGGTATGGCATCCGGATTTTTAACAGGTGCTACCAAGCCAGAAGTATAAAAATATTCCTTCCCCTCAGGAATATATACTCCTCTTAGGATACTGGCATCTGGCCTGTCATATCGCACAATAAAGTCTTCTTCTGGTCCTGCAGCAGCCATCTGGTCTGAAACCTTAGCCTCACAAGCCAAAAGCAACATTAGGACAGGAATAATGAGTGTTTTCATGGTTATTTTATTTATCAACAGCTTCCAAAGCTTTCAACTTGTTTTTCACCCTAAGTATAAAGTCACTCAATACATTCATATAATTTATGAATGCATCGTATGGTGTATCATAGTGGCTGAAATAGGAGTGTACTGCTCCGTCAGAGAAGAACTTGGTACACATGTAATAAAAATGATCAGAAGTCTGTAAGTATTTCCAATCCCTTATGATATCCGGATCATCAATTTTCTGAACCTGTGCCTCAAGCTCATACAGTTTGGTAAAGGCTTCATTTTGGAGATCATTGCCCAGCCATGCAGTAAGGTCGCGCTCTTCGTCCGCCCATGAAATAGGGGTAGGAACCTGTATTTTCGCTATAGGCTTAGCGTTTCTTGCCGCCTCAGTGGTGGTACTAAAACTGAAATTAGTATAACGGAAAACTGCCTCTGGCAAGCTCCTCATAAATTCAAATATTCCTGTTTCTGCCCACTGATGCTCCCCGAAAGTTTCATAATCCATGAAAAGATTTAAAACCTCTTGTTCCTGAGGGATCGCGTTGATCCAATTCACAAATTTTTCGGTAGTCAATGGGTAATCTGACCAGGTTTTATTACTGAACCTGAAAGCAATATCATCGCTGAGTTGAAAATTCTTAAGGAGGATTCTGAGATTGGGATCAACTGAATTTTGATAAACAAAATTTGGGCTTTTCCAGCCCAAAATATGCTTGGCACCTTCAGTAAGCATGGCTTCAAATCCCATTTCCGCTACCATAGCACCGATTTTATCAGAGTAAATCAACTCTGTATTCCTAAAGACTTTGGGTTCATAACCATTAAAGAGTCTTTTGATCTTTTCTTTGTGACTTTCTACCATCCTCACAAACTCCTCCTTGTTGGCGAGAGAACACAATGCATGGGCATCTGTCTCACTCAAGAGTTCAACATGACCGGTGGCAACCAACCTTTGGAAGCTTTCCAACACATCCGGGGCATAGAGTTCAAATTGATCCAAACACACGCCGGAAATGGAAAAAGTAACCTTGAATTTACCATTGTAACGTCTTATCAATTCCAAAAGCAATTCATTCATAGGAAGGTAGCATTTTTGGGCCACTTTTCGAATGATGCTTCTGTTGGAATAATCATCCCAATAGTAATGGTCTTCTCCTATATCAAAAAAACGATAAGGTTTTATCCTGAATGGTTGGTGTACCTGAAAGTAAAAGCAAATGGTTCTCATGGTTGTTCTTGGTGTAATTTTTCGTAAACAGTAACTAGTTTGGCAGCAACATGCTCCCATTTCAATTTTTTCAGTTCCTCACTGCCAAGTTCCTTAAACATTTTGGAAATACTGTGATAATGCAAAAGCCCAAATATGGCATCGGCCATGGCGTCCACATCCCAAAAATCAATTTTAATGGCATTCCTGAGCACCTCAGCCACGCCTGACTGCTTAGAGATGATCACCGGGGTATTATGCCTTACCGCCTCTAAGGGAGCAATACCAAAAGGTTCGGATACGGAAGGCATCACGTACACATCTGATATCGCATACATGTCATCCACGTCTTTCCCTTTTAAAAATCCTGTAAAGTGAAACTTGGTCCCCATGCCCAATTCTGCTACACGTTCTACCATCCTGTTCAGCAAATCACCACTGCCTGCCATTACAAACCTGACATTGGGATCCCTATCGATTACTTTTTTGGCAGCTTCTACAAAATATTCAGGTCCTTTCTGAAAAGTAATTCTTCCCAAAAATGTTACAATTTTTTCAGGTACATTTTTTCTGACCGAGGATTGAATGATACTTGCATCCAAAACCGCATTATGTAAGACACTGACTTTATTAGGATCTACGCCATATTTTTCTATCACCACTTTTTTCGTCAGGTGACTTACTGCCAAGATATGGTCAGCTGCCAGCAATCCTGCCTTTTCTATTTCATAAACAGGACCTTGTCCTCCGCCTTCCCCGGCCCGGTCAAACTGTGTGGCATGAATATGTGCTATAAATGGCTTCCCTGATATTTCCTTTGCCGCAATGCCCGCAGGATAGGCCAACCAATCGTGGGCATGAATGAGATCGTGATCCTTGGACTTGGCAATTTGAGCAGCTACTAAAGCATAACGCGAAACCTCTTTAATCAGATCTTTCCCATATTTTCCGCTAAACTCAAACTTATTGGAGAAAACACTTTCATCTACATCAGTCCTATCATGTAAAGTATAGTCCGTATATTTTTTAAACTCTTCCGGGCCTAGGTAAGGAACCAAAAAACTGCTGACCTCCAAGTAGGTGAGGTTTTTCCAAATCTTTTTAAACTTCCGTTCACGATAGTCAATCACCACATCGCTGGCATTGACAAAGTCCGCCAATGGCTCTTCATCCCCCCAAAGTTTGGGCACCACAAAAATGATGTCCTGCTTGTGGTGAACCAATCCCTTCACCAAGCCATAGCAAGCTGTCCCCAATCCTCCGGAAATATGTGGGGGAAACTCCCACCCGAACATTAAAACCTTCATATACAAACAGTTAAACTTTTTTCACTAAATACATGATTCGAAGTAATTCTCCTATGCTCCAGGCCTGAGAAATGGCTCCTTTTGGTCTATGTGGAGGATCACCGTCGTAAATCTCTGCAACGGTACCAACACCATATTGTGTCATTACTCCATCAAAGCTTTCTATGATTTTTTCGACAAAGCGTTTCCCGGATTTACCATGTAACTTCAGATAACCCTCCACAAAATTCCCTAGTAACCAAACCCAGACTGTTCCGTTATGGTATGCCTGATCTCGTGTAAATTGATTGCCATGGTAATAGCCTTTATACCCGGGATCATCCGGTGCTAAGGAACGCAACCCTCTATTGGTTAATAATTTAGACCTGACAATTTCCAAAATTGAATCCATTTGACTTTCCTCCAAGGGGGAATGAGGAAGAGAGGTTGCAAATATCATATTGGGTCGAACGGACCAATCTTTATAAAACCCATCTACATAATCTGCTAGGTACCCCCTTTCTTCATCCCAAAAGACCTCATTGAAAGTTTTTTTGACACGATCAGCAGTAGATTTAACTTCTTCATCCCCAGTCAATTCATGGTAAAAACAAAGGGCATTGTACCAAAGGGCGTTGATTTCAACAGGACAGCCCATTCTAGGTGTTACAGGACCATCTGAGTTGACTGCATCCATCCAAGTCAGCGCCAGTCCCTCTTCTCCCCCATAAATGAGCCCATTTTCCAGCATGTGAATATTATAGTCTGTACCCAGCCTATACCCATCAATGATGCCTTTCATTTTTTCCAAATACCGGGATTTAACTGTTTTTTTGTCTCCTGTGAATGCGATGTATTGCTGCAAGGACCAGAAAAACCAAAGTGAAGCATCCATAGAACTAAGGTTTCTCATTACACCACTACCAACATTAGGGAATAATGGCCCGTGAAGATCCGCTACCATGGTATCCATGATGGCCAAAAAGGTTTCCTTATCCCCTTGCGTCAGTGTAAGGCCGGGAGTAGCAATAAATGTATCTCTACCCCACCAGCCAAACCAAGGATAACCTGCAATAACGTGGGTTTTTCCGTCTCTCTTTTGGATAAACTGACTGGCAGAATTAATCAGGCAGTTTTCAAAATTATTTCTTGGGACCCTCCGGGCCAGTTCTTTTTCAAAAGCTCGCTGTCGGGTACTTGGGTCAGCTTCGATTAGTCCCGCTGAAAAAATTACGGACTCTCCTTTGTCAATATCAAATTCAAAATAACCCGGATAGAATAAGTCCTCTTGATATTCATAGCCCCTTTCTCTTTCCATGATATACTCAAAGTTATAGTACCACTCTGGCATGGGGGCAAATACATTTTTCTTGGATAGCTGTAGGTATAAAGGGGTGTAATGGGGATAAAGCTGAAACTTGGCTCCATTAGGAACTTTTTGAAATTCTTTATTGATCTGATCATTGGCCTTACACAGGTGGTGATAGCCTCTGAAGGCCAAAAATGGCTTGATCTGAATTTTGGTAGGAGAATGTGCTTCCAGCAACGTATAGCGGATCATTACCCTGTCACGATTGGTATCTAAAATAATTTCTTTTTGAAGTACCACACCACCTACCCTGTAGGTAAGTTTGGGAATAGGTTCAGAACTGAAATCTTCTAGGTATTTATGCCCTCTAGGGGAATAATTGCCCGGGAATTTACTGATCCCCAGATTGAAGCTCGCTCCTCTTTGGATGACTGTTTCATGCACGGTGGACAGCATCACATGAAGCTGTTCATCTATTTGGGGCTGAGGGGCAACTAAGAGTCCGTGATATTTTCTGGTGTTACATCCTATAATGGTAGTACTGGTATAGCATCCTCCTCTATTGGTACGGATGATTTCCCTATCCAGGGAATAATTTAAATTGATCAGCTGGGTTTTGTCAAAATGGATATAACTCATGCGTTAAAAGTTTGAGATTTCCATAAAAATACCTTTTTGAGCGGGAAAGAAAAACTAATTAACATAAAAATAAAAGGTTATGTTTCCATAACCTTTTGATATTTGAAAAATCAGGAACGAACTCCTTCTTTTTGCAACTCTTCGAAATTTTTTAGTGACTCTTCAAACTTTGACACATATAGTCTTACAGCTTTCAAGTCTACCGTTTTGACCTTTGGAAATTTTGGCGAAGCCTTGAATAATGTGAACATACCTTTAAAATCTTATTAATACCATTCAGACAAATTTTGTGCCATTTGGGTTCACTGATAGATCAAAAACTAAAATGCCCCTGTGATAAGGGGCATTTGGGTGGAAGACCGGATTCGAACCGGCGACCTCTGGTGCCACAAACCAGCGCTCTAACCTGCTGAGCTACAACCACCGTTTTTCATTATTCTCAAGGCCTTTCCCCTGATTGGTTTGCAAAGGTAATTGTTGATAATTTCTTTTACAATATTCAATCCTCTATTTTTCTTGAAAATTTTAGTCTTTGTCCTTTTTGTCCTTCATGGAATGTGCCGTTTTCGTACGCCAAATGTCCGGAAACAATAGTATGGGTTACTTTGGACTTAAAAGTATGGCCTTCAAAAGGAGACCAACCACATTTGGAAAGAATATTTTCTTTCCCGACTGTCCATGGACTATCCAGATCCACAATGGCCAAATCTGCATGGTATCCAGGTCGGATAAAACCCCGCTTATCTATTTCAAATAGGATTGCCACGTTGTGAACAGCTTTTTGCACAATTTCATCCAACCTTAACTTGCCATCGTGGTACATATCCAACAGGGCTACTAAACTATGCTGAACCAAAGGACCTCCTGAAGGTGCAGAGGTATAAGATTTACTTTTTTCTTCCAAGGTATGAGGTGCATGATCGGTCGCTATTACATCAATGTTCCCATTCTTGACGCCCTCCAATATCCTTTCTCTGTCATCTTTGGTTTTCACAGCTGGGTTCCACTTTATCAAATTACCTTTTTCTTCATAATCATCTTCCGAAAACCAAAGGTGATGGATACAGGCCTCTGCGGTGATTCTTTTTTCTTCTAAAGGAATATGTGGATCGAAAAGCTCAACCTCCTTCCCTGTACTGATATGCAAAACATGTAGTTTGCTGCCATACCTTCTTGCCATATCTACCACTTTTTTGGAAGCATCATAACAAGCCTCTTCAGATCGGATTTTGGGATGAAACTTAACAGGAATATCTTCTCCATATTCCTTCTTATACTTTTCTAAGTTGGCTTTGATGATGTTATCATTCTCGCTGTGCGTGGCAATCAACATTTTACATTCTGCAAAAATACGCTCCAAGCTTTCCTGATTATCCACCAGCATATTTCCGGTAGAAGATCCCTGAAATACTTTTACCCCACAAACATTTTCGGGATCCAGTTTTAAAATCTCATCTATATTATCGTTGGTCGCGCCAAAAAAGAAGGAATAATTGGCCAGAGACTTTTCTGAAGCAATTTTATATTTCTCTTCCAACAATTCTATAGTAACTGCTTGAGGAACGGTATTGGGCATTTCCATATAGGAGGTAACACCTCCGGCTACAGCTGCTTTTGCTTCGGTATAAATTTCGGCTTTGTGTGTCAACCCCGGTTCTCTAAAATGTACCTGATCATCAATCAAACCTGGAAAGATATATTTACCATCAGCCTTGATGTGTATGTCTGCATCAAATTCAGACAGGTCTTTTCCAACATTATAGATCAATCCATCCTTTACCAAAATATCGGATCGGGTTATCTCCCCTTCATTTACTATATTTGCACCGGTTATCAGTATACTTTTCATTTGAATTTATGGGATTAATTTCTTTGTAATCATTTTCCGAAATGACCTTCAAAGCAAGCTTGTCATAAAATTCAACCTGCTCAAACACAAAAGTGTTCACTTGATGGCCATTTAACCATTGATCCAAAAATACAAAATCATGCCCGATAGCACGCTTACTTTTGAAAATTTTAAATTGAACAAACAGCTTTTGGAAGCGGTGAGCGATGCAGGCTATACCAAACCTACACCTATTCAGGAAAAGGCTCTTCCCTTGGCTTTGTCCGGACATGATGTATTAGGGATTGCCCAGACAGGAACAGGAAAAACGGCCGCCTATGTGCTCCCTTTACTAATGAAGGTTAAATACGCACAAGGCATGCATCCCCGTGCTTTGATTTTGGCCCCTACACGGGAACTTGTGATGCAGATAGAAGAGGCTGTGGTTACTTTTGGAAAGTATACAGATTTACGCTATGTCTGTTTATATGGAGGCTTAGGGCCCAAAACGCAGATTGAGAAACTTCAGGCGGGTGTGGATATCATCATCTCTACTCCGGGGAGGTTTATAGACCTCTACAAAAAAGGGGAGATTTTCACAAAAGAGATAAAAACCATGATACTCGATGAAGCAGATAAAATGCTGGATATGGGTTTCATGCCTCAAATAAGAAGCATCTTAGAATTCATACCGGTCAAAAGACAAAACCTGCTCTTTTCAGCCACTTTTGGGCCAAAAGTGGAAAAGTTTTCACAGGAGTTTTTGGAATTTCCGGAAAGGGTAGAAGTCGCCCCCCAGGCCACAACCGCCGAGACCATTCAACAAGTCAAATATGATGTGCCCAATATCAAAACAAAAATCAACCTGCTCATTCATCTCCTGAAGGATGAAAACTTGAATAGGGTGATCATTTTTGCCAAGTCCAGGAAAAATGCAGAATCCGTATTCAACTTCCTGGAAAGAAAGAAGCTGGGAGAAATCCGGGTAATCCATGCCAATAAAGGCCAAAACACCCGCATCAATTCCATGGAGGATTTCAAGGCTGGGGATGTCAGGATATTGGTAGCCACGGATGTAGCAGCCAGAGGATTGGACATCAGTATGGTCAGTCATGTGATCAATTTTGATGTACCTCTGATTTATGAAGATTATGTCCACAGAATTGGAAGGACCGGTAGGGCTGAAAATGAAGGCTTTGCCATCACCTTTATCAACCCTGCTGAGGAGTACCATTTTGAAAAAATCCAGGAAATCATCCGCATGGAAGTGCCAAGGGTACAGATCCCTGCTGAAGTAGACATCACACAAACTCCTTTTGAAGAAAAGCAGGGGTATGAAAGGGAAATTGATAATCAGAAAAAGAAAGATAACCCGGATTACAAAGGGGCTTTCCACGAGAAAAAAGTAAAGTATAGACCGAATCCCGACCAAAAGAAAGAAAAAAGGGGCAACAAAAACTCCAAAGCCAAAAGGAACCGCAACCAGCTTAAAAGTCAGGGCAAGTGGAAGAATAAAGGGTGATAGCGGAAATTGTACCATGTACTATGTACCAAGTACCAAGAAGCGGTACCAATGACAAGTTTAGGTAACCGTCATGCTGATCCCAAAGGCTCGGGAAAAGGGTCTCCTAAAGCAAAAGAAATCCTTCTCCGAATTGGGAAAGTGACCTAGAAAACATAGCAGGGCAGCAGCAAACCTTTATTTTTAAAATCAAACGGTTGATACAGGGGAAGCTATGTGTGCTATCTTCTCCTATGTGGTTAAAAAAATTCTGTCACAAATTTCCCTCTGTGGTAGTGGTAGAGAACATTGACACAAGTAAACGTCACTCTGAGTAAAGCGGAAGCCTCCCCCGATACTTTCGGGGAGTCTGTCTGTCTCACAAAATAGAGGAGATCCCCCGTAATGCTACGGGGCAGACCTTCACCTCCGCAAGCTCCAGTTGCCATTGACAGATTTATAATCTTCCCCTCGGCAGGCTCGGGGATCGGGAGGTTTGCTTTTTCAGGTGGTGGGGGAGGGAAATGCAGCCCTGCCGCATTTCCCTCCCCCACCACCACTTATTTAAGGCCTATCCGGTGGCCAAGCTTGCCGAGGCCTTACCATTTAATTTGAAATATCCTTTCTTTAAATAACAAATTTTAATAGCTAGAGAAGAGGTTTAAAACAACAGTGATCCCCCTTTCTTTACATTTCCCCAAATCTTAAATTTCCATAAAAAAACATACCTGGCATTAAAAATTTAGTGAATTTTTCTGATATTATGCTTCTAATATAATTTGATCAAAATGAGGCATTTATCCATTTCCCCTTTATTCCTTTTACTTTTCGTTTTTAGTTGTGGGCCAAAACAGGCATTCGATTCAACAATCATTATTGCAGGGCAATTTCTTAATTCTGAATCAAAGGAAGTGGAGCTTTACATGGAAAATGACTTGGAGTTCTTTCCTTTAGCAGAGGATGGGTATTTTCTCATCCGTCTGGAAATCGATGATTATCAGACTTTTCAGCTGGGAACGGATCGAAGATCATTTGAGCTGTTTATGGCCCCAGGAGACAGCATTTATGTGACTGCTGATGCCAAAGATTTCAGGAACAGCTTTCAGGCTTCTGGAGATCGGGTTGAAGAAAACACTTATTTGGTTGAAAAAGGAAGGTCTTATTCTGAAAGCAGTATGATGGACCTAATTGAAAAAGATAAGGATGAGTACCTTGAAGGAATGAATATATTTTTCACCAAACAAAGTGGGCGTTTCGAAAATTTGAAGCAAGCGCATGAACTTCATCCCGGATTTTTAAAACTGGAAGAAGCTTATTTTGAGTTTTCTCCCCTTTCAATGGATATCTATTACCTGAATTATCAGTCCTATTTTAAAAATGTTGACAAAGAAGATCTAGACTTTCCTTTGGAAGAAATGAAAGCCAAGTTGGCTGAAATTGACTTAGACAGAAGTGACTTACTGATTGACGGAACCTACACAGCTATCATAAGTCATCTGCTCAGCGAAAAAACCAATGAAATTTCCAAACAGGACAGTACCCTACAAAATACTCCTGAAGGGAATGAGAGGGCGTCATTTTTAGCCATGGAAGATCTTTTGGAAAACCAATTGGTCAAAGACTATTTTTTATTCAGACACGCGATAGAAAACCTGCAATTCAAAGGACTTGAAGCTGCTAAACCATCCATTGAAAAATTCCAAGCTGAAAATCAGAGTCCAAAACTTGTCACGAAACTGGAAAAAGAGCTAAAAAAATGGGATGCCATTTTACCCGGCATGGCAATTCCTGACTTTACTTTTGAAGACATTTCCGGTGAGATGGTCCAATTAAGCAACCTAAAAGGCACCTTGGTTTACATCGACATTTGGGCTACTTGGTGCAAACCCTGTATTGAAGAACATCCGTACTGGGACCAATTAAAAGAGGAGTACAAAGACAAACTGGTTTCTTTTTTGACCATTTCCATTGATGAAAACAAAGAAAACTGGGAAAAAATGGTCATATCCAAAAATATGGAGGGTTTGCAATGGATAGCCGAAAAAGCTTGGAGATCTGACCTGAACCAATACTTTATGGTCAATTCCATACCAAGATTTATTCTTTTGGACCAGGAAGGAAAGATTATTGACCCAAATGCCGAAAGGCCATCAGGAGATATCCGGAAAACATTGGATCAATTCTTATAACAGGGTTTTCAAAATTATATAAGCTTTCCCAACTATAGAGAATTCAAAATAGCGGAAAACCAACTATTATCCACAAACCCCAAATTACTCAAGGTGCGCTATACTTGGTACATCGTACTTGGTACTTGGTACAATTACTTCTCTCCAATTGGCATTTTTCAGCACGCCCTAATTATCCCTGGGAGGATTGATCATTATATGCGCCCTATGGGTACCGGGATCCATGATCCATGGCATGGCAGGACCGGAGGGGCGCAGAGGCAGACCTGTACTCTCAGCAGTAGCCCAAGGGATATAAACCACATACCGAAGGTAGGAATCCTGAACCTCTCCTGTTAAGGGGTTGTAATCTTTGGCATCGGCAGTCCTTACATATAAGGTGGCTCCATCTTTGGGCATTTTTAATTTTCCACTTTTGGCCTCTGCCTCACGTATATCAAAAATTTCTTGAGCACTTTTCCCTTCCCTCTTCAAAACACGCCCCCTTTCCATAAATTCATCAAGGTCTTTATGATAACATGCCACGTTAAAACCTGGAGAATTGGGGTCATCAGTCAGGCAAATTAAATCATTATTCCCTCTTCTCAATACCATCAAATTTCCCTTTTCATCGTACCCATATACCATGGCGTCTGCTTTTAACTCATCAGGGGCAGCCATCAGAGCAGTTTTTATCTGAATTTCTTTAGACGGTATTTGTTGGGCAAAGCTGAAATCACTAATAAAAAATAGAGCAGTGAGGAAGCATAATGTTTTCATAGACAGGTTAGATTTTGATGATGGAATTTAACCAATTTTGCCCCTTAAAAAAAGAAAAACCTTCAGTAAAACACCGAATTGGTGAGCACTGAAGGTTCTAAATATGGAAATTATCTTAATTATCTTTCTCCTCTGGTATTGGTGCCATCTACAGGTGTTCTGTGTTCTCTGTTGGCGATATCCCATGAAAGATGGAAAATCAACCTGGCCCTAGTGGTCATCAGGGGAAACTCAATTTTATCCACGGTATCTGCAGGTGTATGGTAGTCATCATGCAAGCCTGAGAAAAAGAAGATCGATGGAATGTTGTATTTGGCAAAATTGTAATGATCAGACCTATAATAGAACCTATTCGGATCATCAGGAGCATCATAGCGGTAATCCAAAGTTAATCCAGTGTAGGTAATGTTGTTATAATCTAGGATAATTTTCAAATGGCTGGACAACATGTCTGAGCCGATGGCATAAAGGTAATTTGGATTTTCTACATCCTGGTATTCATAATCTATCCTGCCCAACATATCAATATTGAAGTTGTTGACCGTATTTTCTAAGGGGAAAATTGGATTTTCTACATAGTACTGTGATCCGAGTAATCCTTTTTCTTCCGCAGTCAAAGCAATAAAGAGGATACTTCTTCTGGGACGGATACCGTCTTTGGCCGCCATCGCAAAGGCTTCTGCTATTTCCATAACAGCGACAGTTCCAGACCCATTGTCGTCCGCTCCATAATTAACACTGCCGTCTGCATTAGGTGCCACGTGGTCATAATGGGCAGAAATAACCAAAACTTCATCTTTCTTATCTGTTCCTTCCAGGTATCCCAAAACATTTTCAGTGGACACTATCCTTTTGTTCTTTTTGACCTGATAGCTTACCTTTTTGGCGTTGATGGATTCAGGATTATTCCTGGCTGCTTCTTTCAAGATCTCCATAGGCACGTCAAAAATCCTCGCCATTTGGGTAGCACTTACAAGGAAAATCGGCTCCTGCTTGGTAGCTTGCTCAAAACCCAGACGTCCTGAAGTGCTTAATGAACGATATCTGCTGGCTAATCTGTCAAAATTAGCCTGATCCTCCATAGTGGTGATTACAATACCTAAAGCACCGGCATCCATCACATCCTTCACCACGTTTTGTGCCCTTGCGCCAATCGCCCATAAGCCAACCAACTTTCCGTTGACATCTACCTTGGAAAGATTGCCTTCAGTAGCTTCTCCTAAAAACACGAGGTCTGCACGCTGCGCACGCCTCATATCTCCGTCACCAATGAAGATAAAATCCTTATTGGCTTCCAGTTTTTCTCTTCCCAATTGAAAAGTAACTTCCGGGTAAGAAACAGCAGCCAAATCAAACACTTGATAATAATCACCATTAACCGGTCCGGTAAGGCCCAAGTCTTGGAAGTGCGCTTTCAAGTATTCAGCTGCTTTTTTCTGTCCTTCAGCACCAGTATCTCTCCCCTGAAGCTCCTCCGATGCGATGTATCTAAGGTGTCGCTCCAAGTCTTCTGCCGTGATGGTTGCACCATATTTCAGTGCTGTAGCATCTTGGGCAGAAACATTGGCCCCTAGCAACAACGCCAAGGCTCCAACTAACCAAAATCTTCTTTTCATACGTCTTTTTTCTATTTCAACAATTAAGGCTTTAAAATTAGAAATAATTCTGAAACCCATAAAACCGTTTGTCAATTTCAGTGTTGTAATGGTAGAATTCTTTGAACGGAAAAGCCATTATCATCCAATAATTTATACATTTGCAGTACCTAAAA
>NZ_AMGM01000006.1 GCF_000298295.1 Cecembia lonarensis LW9 | reverse complement strand
TGATATTTGATGATATGATCAATTTTTCTGTTCCATCGGGCTCTTTCCCTGATTGTCCAGGCATCCATGCCGGAACTGTCTCTCTTTCTTCCAACCTCACCAATCTTCCATCTTCAAACGTTGCCAATCAAAAAACCGTTCTCCCCTATTGACTCGGTAAGTTTTTTGATTACCATCGAGTCCGGCCAAAACCGCCTCTTTATTTTGTCTCAAAAACTTCCTTTCAGTCATGCCTTGCTGAAATTCCGGTCTTGGAGCACAGGAACCCAATAAAACCAATGTCACAAATAATATTAATGCTTTTTTCATAATAAAACTCTTTTGTACTAAAGAATTATGCAAAAACTTTGCCATAAATTTTAGTCCTGAACATGAAGCTTTTACCCTAAAATCAATGGGATTTTAACCAACAGCTTTGCAACAAGATAATTTTGCCGTACCTTTGTAACAAGCGGCACGACCAGCTCCTGCTGAATCCCCCAGGTCCGGAAGGAAGCAAGGGTAGGCGGTTGTAGCGGTGCGATGCCGCTTACTTTTTTTACATCTTTCAAATTACCGATCTTACATTTCCCCATTATTCGTTTAACTTTGTTGTCATCAACAACACAACCCCTTTTTACATGAAATTCTTTATAGATACAGCCAATTTAAGTGAAATCAAGGAGGCCTATGAGCTTGGTGTCCTGGACGGCGTAACAACCAACCCCTCGTTGATGGCCAAAGAGGGCATCAGCGGAGATGATAACATCATAGCGCATTACAAAGCCATCTGTAACATTGTAGATGACAATGTCAGTGCTGAAGTCATTGCGACTGACTTTGAGGGCATCATCAAAGAAGGTAAAGAATTGGCCAAATTAGATGACAAGATTGTGGTGAAAGTCCCCATGATCAAGGAGGGTGTAAAAGCCATCAAATATTTCAGCAGTGAGGGTATACGTACCAACTGCACACTCATTTTTGGTCCTGGTCAAGCTATTTTGGCTGCCAAAGCCGGTGCGACTTATGTTTCTCCTTTTGTTGGGCGACTGGACGATATTTCTTATGACGGTATAGACCTGATTGAGCAGATTGTGAATATCTATGAAAATTATGGTTATGCGACACAGGTATTGGCAGCATCCATCAGACACACCATGCACCTGATCAAATGTGCTGAAATCGGTGCTGATGTTGCGACATGCCCTCTGAAAGTGATTACAGGGCTTTTGAAACACCCACTGACAGATGCCGGCCTGGCACAGTTTTTAGCTGACCATGCCAAGGCTGCGGGTAAATAAAAATCAGCAATAAAGAGGGGAACTTAAAAACAGTTCCCCTACCCTTTTTGAAACAATTTCTCTATTTTAAGGTAATAGCTTACTATATTCGAATCAACAAGAATTCACGCCATGTACATCATTAAAGTCAAAGGAAAAGCCAAAATTCCTGATTATATTCAGATAAGGGATGAGAATTTTGTTCTGGTATCTTATTTTAGAGCAGATAGGCCCATGAAAAACATGGAAAAGTTTGGGCTGGAAGGTAAAGAAGAGGAATTAGAAGCGTTGATCAATGCGCTGCCTTTTGGAAAACTTCAAAAATTGGAACTATAAACAATGGTTTTTACAAGCGAACCTATCATTCATTTAGAAAAAGTCTGTGTATTTCAAGGACTTGATGCCATCCTTCAAGATGTGAATTTCACCGTAGAAAAAGATGAATTTGTTTTTTTGATAGGCAGAACGGGAAGTGGAAAAAGCTCCTTACTCAAAACGCTTTATGCAGATCTTCCGCTGAAAATGGGAACTGCCCAAATCGTTGGCTTTGAGCTTGAAAAAATCAAAAATAAAGATATCCCTTTTTTAAGACGAAAACTGGGGATCGTTTTTCAAGACTTTCAGCTATTTAATGATCGATCCGTGGCAGAAAACTTATTCTTTGTCATGAGGGCTACAGGCTGGAAGGACAAAACCAAAATGAAAAACAGAATGATTGAGGTCCTCCTAAAGGTTGGGCTGGCTGATGCTTCCACTAAAATGCCCCATCAGCTTTCCGGAGGGGAACAGCAAAGGGTGGTAATTGCCAGGGCATTGATCAATAACCCTGCGATTCTACTGGCCGATGAGCCTACCGGTAATCTCGACCCGGACGTAGCAGATGGTATTTTTAAGCTGTTTCAGGAAATCAATAAGGAAGGGACAGCTGTTTTGATGGCTACCCATAACCATGACCTCTTGAGAAAATATCCCTACCGGGTATTAAAATGTGAAAAGGGAAAACTTTTAGACAGCAAAACAGCTGACATAAGTATTGACACCTCCTATTAAAGAGGTGTTTTTTTATTTAGGTTGAATTAGGAATCAAAAGAATTTATTAATATTAAACTTTAGCCTAAAGCTATGGGTTTATACATCAAATAAGTATGGTTATGAGTGATTTAATAAGGAAATTCGAAAAAATTCTGATTCTGCCAATTTTTGTATTGGTATTCAGTGCTTGCCAGGATGCGGAAGACCAGCCTGCTCCTGTGGACAATGATCCACCTACGGCATCTCCAAATGTTCCAATCAATACCTGGATTCAAAATGTAATGGATGAGATTTATTATTGGTTGGAAGAAATGAGACAGCCTATAGCAACAAATTCAGATCCCGAAGACTATTTTGAATCTCTTTTAAATAGACCCACTGATAGGTTTTCTGACATATTTCCAAATGCCAATGACTTGAGAAATAGCCTTCAAGGGGTAAATAGAGAAGCAGGTTATGAGATCATTTTAGCCAGGGAAAGTGAAGAAAATGAAAATGTTTTGGCCTTTGTTGCTTATACCAAAAAAGGAAGTCCCGCAGAGTCCGCAGGATTAAAACGAGGCGATGTAATTACCCAAATCAACGACCAAGCCTTGACCCTGAGTAATTTTCAAAACCTGCTTAGACAACGATCACAAAATCACAGCGTGAATTTCTTCAGGTTTAACCCTTCCACTGGAAATTACCAACCCCAGCCTCAAATCACCCTTGAAACCGTGGTATTAGCAGAAAACCCGAATTTCATGGATACGGTGTTTACCATAAATGATAAAAAAATCGGTTATGCTGTATATCATTTTTTTGCTCCCGGTGTGGACGGTGATAACCGTTACGACAATCAAATGGACGAAATCTTTGGAAGGTTCAAAGCTGAAGGCATCAATCATTTGATCTTGGACTTGAGGTATAATGGAGGCGGTGCCTTATCGAGTTCTGTCAACTTGGCCAGCTTAATTGCTCCGAATGTGACCTCAGAAGATCTTTTTTCAAGAACAAGATACAATAGTTTCCTTTCTCGATTCTCTGAAATTCAGGCCTTGGAAAACAGATTTTTCGTTGATAAAGCTGAAAATTTAGGTAATATTTTGGAGGGAAACAGAATTCATATCATCACATCAGGAAGGACCGCGTCAGCAAGCGAAATAATCATCAATGGCTTAAAGCCTTTTATGAATGTGTTTTTGATCGGAGGTACAACTTTTGGGAAAAATGTAGGGTCCATACTCATTGATGAAGAAGACAATCCCAATAACAATTATGGCCTTCTGCCTATTGTTTCTATGATTTTCAATAGCAATGGAAATTCAGATTTCATCAATGGCTTTACACCCAATGTCGAAGCCAATGAACTGAGTCAGCCCGTGTTATTACCTTTTGGAAACAGGGATGAGTATCTTTTGAGCCTTGCCATACAGCAAATTACTGGCACAAGTGCCAGGTTGAACCTGGTAGAAAGAATTGATGTAGGCAGTTCCCTTGAAGGCAAAATCAGGTTTGGTAAAATCATTGAAGACAAACTTCCATTAAAGGAATTGAAGGAACACTAGGATTTCAGCCTCCTGCCTGGCAAGCAGGAGGCTTTCTTTATTCCTTACTTTTTAACGACATCTCCTGTTTCTATCATCCTTTGAGGATTATTAACAATTAATGTGCTTAATTTTCCTGTCATTTTGTCGGTATTTTCTTAATTTCGCAACTTGAATTTCAGATTATATGGAAAACATCATCAAAGATATTGACATCATCTCACCGGACGAGGCGCAGGCATGTGATTTCAAAACCACCGAAGAAGAAAATACGGGTAAATCCAAAAAATTATACATTGAGTCTTATGGCTGCCAAATGAATTTTTCCGATTCGGAAATTGTGGCTTCCATTATGAAAGAAAATGGATTTGATACTACTTCAGACTTTGAGCAGGCTGATGTAATATTTCTCAATACCTGCTCCATTAGAGAAAAAGCAGAACAAACTGTCAGAAACAGGTTGAATCAGTTCAATACGGTAAAGAAGAACAAACCGGAACTGACGATTGGTGTCTTAGGCTGCATGGCAGAACGTCTGAAGGAAAAATTACTCGAAGAAGAAAAGATTGTTGATGTTGTTGTAGGCCCCGATGCGTACAGGGACCTGCCCAATTTGGTGGCTTCTGCTGAAGAAGGCAACAAGGGTGTAAATACTTTCCTTTCCAGAGAAGAAACTTATGCCGATATATCTCCGGTAAGGCTCAATTCTAACGGTGTCACCGCATTCATTTCTATCATGAGGGGTTGTGACAACATGTGTTCTTTCTGTGTGGTACCTTTTACCAGGGGAAGAGAAAGAAGCCGTGACCCGTATTCCATAGTCAACGAAGCAAAAGAGCTTTTCGAAAAGGGTTACAAAGAGGTGACCCTATTGGGGCAAAATGTAGATTCTTATAAGTGGTCTCCTGAAGAAAACAATAAGGCCCGACTGAACAAAAAAGAAGATGAAGTATCTACTCTGGTAAACTTTGCCAAACTTCTGGAAATGGTGGCATTGGTAGATCCAGCACTTAGGATAAGGTTCAGTACCTCACATCCCAAGGACATTACAGATGAAGTCTTATACACCATGAAAAAGTATGATAACATCTGCAAATACATTCACCTCCCTGTACAAAGTGGCAATTCCCGTGTACTGGAACTCATGAACAGGACTTATGACAGAGACTGGTACTTGGACCGTGTCAGGGCTATCAGGGAAATACTCGGTGAGGAATGCGGAATTTCATCTGATATGATAGCAGGCTTCTGTACAGAAACTGAAGAAGAGCACCAGGATACCCTAACATTGATGGATATCGTAAAATATGACTTCTCCTACATGTTCTATTATTCTGAAAGGCCAGGAACACTTGCCGCAAAAAAATACACAGATGATATCCCATTGGAGGTAAAGAAGAGAAGGCTTGCTGAGATTATAGAAAAGCAGAATTCACTTTCATTGGAAAGAAATAAGCTGGATATTGGAAAAATCCAGGAGATACTTATTGAGGGAACTTCTAAAAGATCCGAAGCGCAACTCAAAGGTAGAAATTCAGCCAATAAAGTAGTTATCATAGACAATGATGGCCAACTTAAAAAAGGTGATTATGTCCAGGTAAAAATATACGATTGTTCCCCTGCGACGCTATTTGGTGAAGTTGTATCCTAAACAAATTTCAATTTATGTTTTCAGCTTCTGAAATTCAAAGTGTTAAGCAAAGATTTGGAATCATAGGAAACAGCGCTTTGCTCAATCATGCCATTTCTGTGGCTATGCAAGCGGCACCTACCGAAATGACCGTATTGATTACCGGAGAAAGTGGCAGTGGAAAAGAGTCTTTCTCCAAAATCATCCATGCTTTAAGTACCCGTAAACATGGTAAATTCATTGCCATCAACTGTGGAGCCATACCGGAAGGCACAATTGACTCAGAGTTATTTGGACATGAAAAAGGCTCCTTTACCGGTGCCCATGAGGCAAGAAAGGGTTATTTTGAAGTCACTGATGGCGGATCTATTTTTTTGGATGAAATAGGAGAAATGCCCTTGGGGACACAAGCCAGATTACTAAGGGTGCTGGAAAATGGGGAGTTTATCAAAGTGGGCTCTTCAAAAGTGCAAAAGACAGATGTAAGGGTCATTGCAGCCACCAATGTCAACCTCATAAAAGCCGTAGAAAAAGGGAAATTCAGAGAAGACTTATACTATCGTCTCAATACCGTACCCATTTATGTTCCCCCATTAAGGGAACGAGGAGATGATATGGTACTTTTATTCAGAAAGTTCACATCTGATTTTTCCGAAAAATATACTGTAAAGCCGATTTCCCTGACTGATGATGCAAAAAAACTGTTATTGCGTTTTCCATTCCCTGGAAATATCAGACAACTCAAAAATATCGCTGAGCAGGTTTCTTTATTGGAACAGGAAAGAGAAGTAGATGCTGTGACACTTTCCAAATACCTGCCTTCAGAGCAAAGTAGACTACCGGCAGTTTTTGCGGGAGGCAGCAAAGGAGAAAACAGTGATTTCACAGAAAGGGAGCTCCTGTACAAAGTCCTTTTCGACATGAAAAAGGACATGAACGAACTTAAAAAACTGGTACTTGAAACGTATCAATCAGGAGGTCTGAACGCCAGTATCATCAACAAACACCAAACCCTTTTTGAAGACCTGGAATCTCCGGTGACATTTGAGGAAAGTGACCACAGTCCTACATCCTCGGTAAATATGCCTATTGTGCTTGATCCAAAAGGAAAAAAGGAAGAGTTGGAAAATTATGAGGATGAAAATATAGAAGATATCCTCCATGAGGAAGATGACAATTCCCTTTCATTAGAAAAAAAGGAAAAAGAAATGATCGTCAAGGCCCTGCGCAAACACAACAATAAAAGAAAATACGCCGCGAGCGACCTTGGAATATCAGAAAGAACGTTATATAGAAAAATTAAGCAATATGACATCGATTAAGCGGTCTTTTGATATCACCTTTTGTATCTTCGCCCTGTGGTTGATGCAGGCCTGTTCGGTAAGTTACAGTTTTACAGGCACCAATATCAACTACGACATCATCAAAACTTTTTCCGTGGACAATTTCTTCAATGACTCAGGTGGTGGTCCTGCCAATATGGAGCAGTTGTTTACAGAGTCACTAAAGGATTTCTATCAAAGAAATACCCAATTGGAGCTGGTAAGAAATAATGGGGATTTACAGTTTTCCGGTGCCATCAACCGGTACACCATTACGCCACAGGCAACTGTAACTACTACAGATCCCAACCTGCCCGATAGGGCCGGCCAAATGCGTTTGAGCATCACAGTGGAAGTAGAATACGTCAATACGGTTAAAGAAGACGAGAATATTAAAAGAAACTTTACATTCTTTAAGGATTATGATCCCAGAAATACTTCCATTCTACAGGTGGAAAGTGTATTAATAGAAGAAATATTCGAAAGCATTATTCAGGATATTTTTGCAGCAACCGTCGCCAATTGGTAAAATTTATTAAATTGAACTTTCAAAAAAATCATAAGTGAACCCTTTACAGCTACTTGGAATCATTCAACATGCAAATCATCTCAGCAAAGATGATTTTACGGAATTGCTCAAGCTTCATGAGGCATTTCCGTATTTTCAGATTCCAAAAGTTTTATTGGCGAAATATGAATTTGACAAATCAAATGCCCAAGTAAACGAGCTACTTCACTGGGCTGCCATTACTTCTCCCGATAGAGTCTGGTTAAGAAAAATGGTAGAGACAAAAGTTCCATTTGAGACAAGAGAAGAGTTTTTGAAAAAGAAGCTGATCGAAGTTACAGAAAGTAAAAAAGCAATTGAGGGAAAGAACCTCATAGATGATTTGGAGGGCCAACTGATACCTGAGAATAAAAAAGTAACGAGCACCAAAGACCTTACAGCTACATTAAAAAAACTTGGTGAAGACTTGGCCCAAAGTAAGATCAAGGCCTTAGAAAAACTTGAAAAGGGAAATATTAAACAGGATCCCTCTCAAGAGGTTATCACCCCTGAAGAAACTACCCCAAAGACTCCACCGGTTGAAACAGTAAAAATTAAGCCAGATAAAACCCAAAAACCAGAAAATAAAAGTTCTGCTAAAAACCCAAAAAGAAGGGTTCATAAGGATGAACTCATAGAATCCATTAAGAAAAAGGAGAAAAAAGAAATACTCGATAAGAAAAAACTGGAACAAATAGATATCATCAAAGCTTTCAGTAAAAAAGAAATTAAATTGGCAACCATTAAGGAAATTGAAGGCCAACAAAGGCAAGAAGACCTTTCTGAAAATAGCACAAAACTTAATCCCAGTCTGATTACTGAAGCCTACGCCGGAATCTTGGTCAAACAAGGGAAAAAAGTAAAGGCGAAAGAAATTTATAAGAAATTGATGGTGAAGTTTCCAGAGAAAAACACTTATTTTGCAAACTTGATTGAAAGACTTGAAAAAACTAATTAAATAATATGTTTACTTTATTAATCAGTATCATTGTAGTATTAGCTGTAATATTGGTTTTGGTCATACTGGCCCAAGATTCAAAAGGTGGTGTTGGAGCGGCATTTGGAGGCAGCGCATCACAAATAATGGGCGTAACTAAAACAGGTAATATTTTGGAAAAATCCACTTGGGTTCTTTCTATCGCTATTCTGGTTTTGTCTCTTACTTCTGCTGCTTTCTACAGCAAGGAGAATACAGGTGACTTCACTTCCCCTAACATTGATCGTGCAAGGCAACAAATTCTTACGCCTTCGTTTGGTGATGTTGAAGGTTTGCTTCCATCCCCGGTGGAAGAAGCTACTGAAGAGAGTGAGGAAAGTATAGAAGATTAATATACTTCAAAAAAATCTGAAAGGGGCTTTAAGGCCCCTTTTTTCATTTTACAGTTTTGAGCAATAGCCTTTTACTGATAGGCACGAAGCTTTCCTGCAATGGAATATGATGTGCACTGTGAATCCTAAATGTCGCAGGATTGGGCAATTCTTGGTAGGTACGGATCAAATCCATTTTAATCTGTTCGAAGGTCTGAGTAAGACTCCTTCTTACTTTTTGGACAAGCTGCATCATAATGCCTTTAAACACGTCAATGCTGTTTTGAAACAGATTGACTCTATAACGATAAACGTAGATGTCTTTACTCTTTTCAAGAGAAAGAATCGCATAACCTTCATTTTGATACAATGGGGATAAGCCAACCGGCTCAATAACCATTTCTTGCTCTAAAAAATCATAGATATTTTTACCCTCTTCAATGGTTTTTTTAAACTGTGGCAGTGAAAAATTTACTATTTCTTCCAATTGCTTCATCATTTCATCATCCATTTCCAAAGGCTTGTATTTGAGTTTCATTTCTTTGAAATCAGGACCTTGCAGCAGTTTGGGGAAAGCAGCTTTTAACTGATCCCTATTCTCGGCAAAGTTTTTTAGCTTTGTATAATGGTGTACCAATTCAGCAAGAGGGGGATAAAGTTTAACTTCTTTGAACTGGGAATCTACATGCTGCAGGTAGGCCAGAAGGAGGTATTTTTTATACTCAAAATCAATCCAGCCTTCTGTAATCCAATTTTCCGATAAACTTTTCATAGGCATAATCTTTCCAAAAATTTAAAGAAAACTGACAAAAGATAAAAGCTTTTGGAAATTTTGACAGGGTTAAAAATCCCCCAAACATTACCTGACAACGACTTGACAGTAATTTTACGCCTTTATGTCAGTTTTGAAAGTTAGGTTAAAATTGGCACAGGAAATGATCATCAGGGTATGTAACATTTTAGAACTAACCTTAAAAAGTCTAATAACTATGTCAAAAGTTAACATCCAACCTCTTGCAGACAGAGTTCTGGTAGAACCAGCTGCAGCTGAAGAGAAAACTGCCTCCGGCTTGTATATTCCGGACACTGCCAAAGAAAAACCTCAAAAAGGTACTGTAGTAGCAGTAGGGAATGGCAAAAAAGATGAACCATTGACTGTAAAAGTAGGTGACACAGTACTCTATGGCAAATATGCCGGAACAGAGCTTTCCGTAGATGGTCATGACTATCTTATTATGAGAGAAGCTGACATTTTCGCTATCCTGTAATCATCTATCAAAAACAATCAAAACTTAAAAAACAAAAAAATGGCTAAAGAACTATTTTTCAATACCAATGCGAGAGACCGTTTGAAAAAAGGCGTGGACGCTCTTGCTGACGCAGTAAAAGTTACGCTAGGTCCAAAAGGAAGAAATGTAATCATCGATAAAAAATTCGGAGCTCCAACCATCACCAAAGATGGTGTTTCTGTAGCAAAAGAAATTGAACTGGAAGAACCTATTGAAAATATGGGTGCACAGTTGGTGAAAGAAGTGGCTTCTAAAACTGCTGACAATGCAGGAGATGGAACTACTACAGCAACTGTATTGACCCAGGCTATCTTTAATGCCGGAATTAAAAACGTAGCAGCAGGTGCCAATCCAATGGATCTGAAAAGAGGCATTGACAAAGCGGTTGCAGCTGTAGTAGCGGAATTGAAAGCCAATTCCAAAGCCATCTCTACCAGCAAAGAAATCCAGCAAGTAGCTACAGTTTCTGCCAACAATGATGATGAAATCGGCAAAATGATTGCTGACGCCATGGACAAAGTGGGCAAAGACGGTGTCATTACCGTTGAAGAAGCAAAAGGGACGGAAACTGAGGTGAGAACGGTAGAAGGTATGCAGTTTGACAGAGGCTACCTTTCCCCTTATTTTGTGACCAATACTGAGAAAATGGAGGCCGAATTGGACAGACCCTATATCTTGATTTATGACAAGAAGATCTCTGCCATGAAAGAACTGCTTCCTATTTTGGAACCAGTTGCACAGTCTGGAAAGCCTCTATTGATCATCGCTGAAGATGTGGATGGAGAAGCTCTAGCTACTTTGGTAGTAAATAAAATCAGAGGTGCTTTGAAAGTGGCTGCTGTAAAAGCTCCAGGATTCGGCGACAGAAGAAAAGCCATGTTGGAGGATATTGCTATCCTTACCGGTGGCACTGTAATTTCTGAAGAGAGAGGTTACAAGCTTGAAAATGTAACCATGGATTACCTAGGTACTGCTGAAAAAGTAAACATTGATAAGGACAATACTACCGTTGTCAATGGTGCAGGAGAATCTAGCCAGATTAAGGCAAGAATTGCTGAGATCAAAGCGCAGATAGATAAAACAACTTCTGACTATGACAGGGAAAAACTGCAGGAAAGATTGGCCAAATTGTCAGGTGGGGTAGCCATCCTTTACATTGGTGCTGCTACAGAAGTGGAGATGAAGGAGAAAAAGGACAGAGTTGACGATGCCCTACATGCCACAAGAGCTGCTGTACAGGAAGGTGTAGTAGTAGGTGGTGGTGTAGCTTTGGTGAGAACTTCTGCTGCTCTAGAAAACCTTAAAGGTGAAAACGAAGATCAGGATACAGGTATCAATATCGTCCGAATAGCCATAGAGTCTCCCTTGAGGACTATCGTGGAAAATGCAGGCGGTGAAGGATCTGTAGTAATCAATAAAATTAAAGAAAATAAAGGCAACTTTGGTTACAACGCAAGAACCGATGTTTACGAAGACTTATTCGAAGCAGGAGTAATTGATCCTACCAAAGTAACGAGATTGGCCTTAGAAAATGCTGCATCCATTGCTGCACTACTGTTGACTACTGAATGTGTGGTAGCCGACGTAAAAGAAGATGCTCCAGCTATGCCTCCAATGGGCGGCGGGGGCATGGGTGGCATGATGTAATCCATGTAAATTATCAAAAAAAGGAAGCCGAATTGGTTTCCTTTTTTTGTTTACCATCAAATTGTACTTTCTTAACTCAAAACTGAAAATTAAAAAAAGTTTAAATTTTTTGAACAGTATCCATATATTTGAGAGTAGTTCTGGCCTTTTAAATTTTTAGAAGCAATTTAAACTGATCAATGTTTCCCTACCATGTCATAATTCTCGTAGACGACGATCCAATAAATAATTTGATCAATAAAAGGCTAATCGCCAAATTAGAAGTGGCAGAGCGCGTAGAGGATTATCTGGAAGCAGAAAAGGCATTGGCTAGGCTTCAGGAACTTGACAAAAACACCAAAGTCCTTGTTCTTTTAGATATCAACATGCCTGTCATGAACGGTTGGGATTTTCTCAATTTTTATAATGATCAGCTTGCTGAAAGGACTGATAAGATAGTGATGCTATCCAGCTCCATTGATTTTCAAGATAGAAAAAAAGCTTTTTCCTACAAACAGGTAGAGACATTCCTTGAAAAACCGCTTACCATAGAAAAAATGAAAAGCATTCTATAGCAACCAAAATCGACCAATTCAAATCCAAAGCCTATGGAAATTATCGCGTTTGGGGAACACTTATTTTACAAGCAATCTCAGCCAAACGCTGAAGAAATCAAAACACTGCTGGAAGGAGATCATAAATTTTGGTTAAATGTAACGGAAACGAAGGATTCAGCTTTATTGCAGGAGTTATCAGAGGTTTTTGATATACATTCCATGGCTTTGAACGATATTAAAGAAAAGCGGCAAAGGCCAAAAATCGAAGAATATAACCACTTCATATTGATTGTGGTTCAAATGCTGTATTCCAAGAATCATGGTTTAGATATAGAATCTGAGCAGGTCAGTATCATTCTGGGGAAAAATTATGTCATTACTTTCCAAGAAACTCCTTTCGATATTTTTGACCAAATTCGTGTAAGATTGGAAAATCCGCATGGCAGAATGAGGAAATTAGGGACCGACTACTTTGCATACGCCCTGATTGATGCTATTGTGGATGAATATTATTTACTTTTGGAAAATATCACCGATAGAATAGAAATCCTTGAAGACAGTATCATCAGTCAGGATAGGAAAGTCAGATTATCTGAAATCTACCATCAGAGAAAATACATTCAACAGATCAAAAAAGTGATTTGGCCAACGAGAGAATTACTCTCTATTTGGCGAAAATTAGAAAATCCCTTGATCAAAAAAAGAACTTCTCCTTTTATTAATGATGTATACGAACAGACGGTAGAGATCATAGAAAATTTAGAAATGCAAAGGGAGTCTATCACTACCCTGGTAGAAATATTCATGACGGATATTTCACTCAAACAAAATGAGGTGATGAAAACCCTTACCATCATTGCAACCATTTTTATTCCTTTGACTTTTTTGGCTGGCGTTTATGGTATGAATTTCGAGTTTATGCCAGAACTGTCCTGGAAATATGGCTATTGGCTTACTTGGTTGGTATTTATAGGCATTTCAGCAATCATGGTTTTCTACTTTAAGAGAAAAAAATGGTTTTAACCAATCCAAGCGCTATCATTTACTGGAAATTAGAAAAAATCGTCAACTCAGGTTTTATTTAGATTTTATTAAGTAATCCCGTATTATTGTAAATAATAATCAATCAAAAGGGGGTTGTTTTGAAAACTTTTGTAATAAAGATAGGATCCAATGTCATTACTGAAAATTCAGGAATGCCTGATTTCTCCCGGCTCAGGTCACTTTGCTCCCAGGTTTCTTCCTTAATGAACATGGGCCAAAAAGTGGTTTTGGTAACTTCAGGAGCAGTGGCTTTTGGAAGGAAAAATATACAACTACCGGAAAAGACAAATCCTGTTCTCAAAAAGCAAATTTGGGCTGCCAATGGTCAGATAGACCTGATCAATACTTATCAAAAGCTATTGGCTGATTTAGGCCATTCCATAGCACAGATATTGGTTACCAAAGAAGATTTCAGGGACAGGAAGCATTACCTCAACATGAAAAATTGTATTGAAGGGCTGCTTTTACAAGGTATCATCCCTGTCATCAATGAAAATGACACTGTAGCCATTACAGAGTTGATGTTTACGGATAACGACGAACTGGCCAGCCTCACTGCTGCCATGGTCAATGCAGACACCCTTATCCTTCTGACTAACGTGAACGGCATCTATACAGGTCCTCCTGAGCGTCCTGATTCCATACTCATTCAGCAGGTAAACCATGATTCTCGGGATTTGTCCAACTTCATTCAGGCCAGTAGATCTTCTTTTGGCAGAGGGGGAATGTTGACCAAACTGAACATGGCCAAAAAGTCGGCCAACTTAGGGATCGAGGTTTTTATTGCCAATGGCAAAAAAGAAGGGATTCTAAATGACATCATAGATGAAAGTGCCCAGTGCACACGCTTTGAGCCCTCTCCAGTTAAGCATAGCCCCAAAAAATGGCTGGCCCATGGTGAGCAATACTATAAAGGGGAAATAAAAATCAATGAAGGCGCTAAAAAAGCTTTGTTTTCCACTAGAATAAGTAGCCTACTGCCTGTGGGGGTAGTCACCTTTACGGGGAATTTTGAAAAAGGCGATATCCTGAGGATTGTTGATGAAGAGGGCAAGCGAATCGGTCTGGGGAGGGCTGAATATGGCTTGAAGTCCTTGGCAGAAAAAATTGGCCAAAAGAACCAGAAACCCATTATCCATTACGACTACCTTTATCTTTTTACGCATGAATGATTTTAACAATGTTTTTAAGGATTTAAAAAATGCTTCCGGGAAACTGATACGAGTGACCGAAAAGCAAATTCAGGATACTTTGGATACCTTGGTCGAACTGAGCAAAGCTGCTATACCGGAAATATTGGATGCCAATCAACAAGACCTTGCTAAAATGGATCCAAAAGACCCAAAATATGACCGATTATTACTGACAGAAGAAAGAATTATGTCAATTTTAGGAGAGGTTAAACAAGTCAAAAACCTTCCCTGTCCATTGGGTCATATATTAGAAAAAAAGATACTAGAAAATGGACTTGAACTCCGCAAAATCTCAGTCCCACTTGGTGTTTTAGGGGTAATCTATGAAGCCCGCCCCAATGTAACCTTTGATGTATTTTGCCTGGCATTGAAGTCTGGAAATGCCCTGGTCCTTAAAGGAGGATCCGATGCAGCGCATTCCAATAAGGCCATAATGAAAATCATCCATCAGGCCTTAGAGAAAAATGGCATCTCAACAGCAGCATTTTTACTGCTTCCGCCAGACCGAAAAGCAACGCAGGCTTTATTGGAAGCAATAGGATATGTGGATATCATCATCCCGAGAGGTAGTCAGAGCCTGATTGATTTTGTGAGAACCAACGCCAAAGTGCCTGTCATAGAAACAGGGGCGGGCATTGTGCATACTTATATTGATGAAACTGCAGATTTGGAAAAGGGGAAAACCATCATTCTGAATGCAAAAACGAGAAGACCTAGCGTTTGCAACAGCTTGGATTGTCTGATTATCCAACAAAATCGGCTTAAAGACCTTTCTCAATTTATTGCTCCACTTTTAGAAAAAAACGTACTGATATATGCTGATGAGAAGGCATTCCATGCGCTCCCCTCCCACCCTTGTATTCAATTGGCAGGAAACGAACATTTTGGCACAGAATTCCTATCGCTTAAAATGGCCATCAAAACCGTAGAAAACCTAGATAAGGCTCTGGAACATATCGCCCAATACAGCTCCAAACATAGCGAAGCCATCATTTCTGAAAGTCCTGAAAATATCGATCGCTTTTTGAATGAGGTAGATGCGGCAGCAGTCTATGCCAATGCCTCGACGGCTTTTACCGATGGCAATCAGTTTGGTTTAGGAGCAGAAATCGGTATCAGCACCCAAAAACTCCATGCCAGGGGACCAATGGCCTTAAATGAGCTGACATCTTACAAATGGGTTGTTAGGGGCCATGGCCAGATCAGGAGCTGATCAAAAGGTATAGCCAAGAGAGAGATGCGGCATCCAAAAAAGATCAGGAAAGGCATTTTTATATATATTCATGTAAGGTGAAAAACCTGCCCTGAAATTAAACCCTCCTTCAATTGGCTGATATCTGTAGCCTAAATTTAATATGGGCGTACCCACCCTAAAACCTGCTTCAGAGACCTCATCAACTGAGGGATGGTTTTCATCCACCATCCACTCATATCCAAGCCGTGCACCTATTCCAAGGTCAAGGTATTTCCCGTTTTTTCCAATAAGATAATTGGCCATCACCGGAAATGTTACCATGGCAGTATTGTTCCATTGTAAATAGCCAATTCCAGTTCTAAAACCAAAACCATCAGGATTTTTGCCCAATCTACGATCAAAGTTTAAAGAGACTAATCCACCTGCACCCAAAAATTCACCATACACTGTATTTCTATTGAAACTTTCTTGAGCTAAAACTGGATTCCCAATCAAAAATGCTGATATGCATAAAAGAACAAAAGCTTTCATAATAACAATGATTAATTTTTTATAAGATAAAATTAAATCTTTAAAAAAAACTAAACACCTAATCTTTAAATGCAAATTTAACCAGCTCCTCCAAAGGCACATGTTTCAATGTTTTTTCATGGGTGGCTTCCAATATGACTTTTGGAGCCACTCCCGCCCTGTATGCCTCCACCCATCTACTTGCACAAAGACACCACCTATCTCCCGGATTCAATCCAGGAAAGACATATTCCGGCCTTGGGGTAATAAGGTCATTGCCACGGCTAAGACTAAACTCCAAAAATTCCCTTGTCATCACTGCGCATACCGTATGGGTACCCAAGTCATCCACGCCGGTCTCACAGCATCCATTTCTGTAATAACCGGTCATGGGTGCTGTACTACAAGGGATTAAATTTTCTCCGAATACATTTTTCGCCATTATCATTTACTTTTTGAAACATAAAATGCCCAAACCATCAACAAAGGATGGATAAGGAGCAAACGTACCCATGCCAACCAAGGAGGTACACACAATCCATCTGGCACACAACTTCCTATTTGGATAAAATATACGTGCGAAGGAATAAAAAGGATCAGCAAAACCACTACCCCCCAAGCAGAAACTTTTCTGCCTGATGGCATTAATATTCCCAATCCCAATATAATCTCCAGGATTCCTGAAGCATAGTTGATAAAACCATGCCATGGCAAATAGTTAGGAATTAAGGGATAATAAAATTCAGGTTGAATAAAATGATTTAACCCTGATATGATGAAAAACAGACCCATAGCAAGTATCAGAAGTTTTTGAATCATGTGAGCGCCCAGCGGTGTTGAAAATGAACTTTTCTCAATATAAGAAAAAAAGGAACCCACCAAATCAGGTCATTGGTAATTAATGTGTAAGCAAATGTAAAGGGTACTTCACCCAATAAATAATTATATATAAAGCCGATAGGTCCAAAAATTTTTCCCAAAAAACCGACTGCCACTATCGGCCAATGCCTCAATGGATTATAGCTTGCCCACCAGTATCCTAATCCATATACACCGATCACCATACCCATACCTTGCCAGACCATAGGATGATTGATAGGTTCCATTCCTGTCAACTGGAAAAACTGTTGTGGAAAAAGAACAACCCATGATCCCCAAATCAAATTGTAAATTGCTGCTAGCCTTAAAGTTGTTTTCATGGCTATTAAACCCAAAATTTAGCCTTTGGTTCAATAATAGAAGGATAACATTTTGCTAATATTTACCTTACTAAATCATAATAAATTGCGTTTAATTTTAAGCTTCAAACTAAACTACATAAAATGAAAAGACGGGATTTCTTTAAAAATGGTTTATTGACAACTTTGGGATTGGGTGCCTTAGGAGCCAGTCCCGCCCTTGCTACAACAATTAAGAGAAAAGGGTTAGCTAAAAACATCATATTCCTTGTTAGTGACGGTATGAGTTCAGGTACATTGAATATGGCAGATATCTTGATGCGTCACAAATATGGAAAACCTTCCACATGGATAGACCTTTACGAAAAAAATACCGTCAAAAGAGGACTCATGGACACCGCTTCTGCCAATTCTTTTGTGACTGACTCGGCAGCAGCAGGTTCTGCTTGGGGAGGAGGAATGCGTGTTAGAAATGGTGCCCTCAATATTGGACCAAATGGAGAAAAACCCGTACCTATTCTTCAAAAATTCAAATCAATGGGTAAAGCTGTAGGCTGCGTTACTACGGTACAGATCACCCATGCTACGCCTGCCTCTTTTTGTGTCAACAACGGCAGTCGAAATGCCATGCCTGAAATTGCTGAAGATTACCTCAAGCTTAGATTTGATGTTATGTTGGGTGGTGGTGCCAATTACTTCAGCCCTGAGAAGCGGGAAGACCAAAGAGACCTATTTGAAGCTTATCGACAGACAGGTTTTGACCTGGTGAGAAACAAAGCAGAAATGTTGAATGCCAAGGGTGATAAGCCTATGATGGGTGTTTTTGCTGATGAGGGACTCCCTTACGCCATTGATAGAAATACAGACCCCAGCCTAAGTCAAAGTACGCCCAGCTTGCCAGAAATGACCCAAAAAGCCATCGATATCATGAGCAAAAACCCTCAAGGATTTGTCTTGCAGGTAGAAGGTGGAAAAGTGGACTGGGCTGCCCATGGCAACGATGGCCCTGCCCTACTCTATGATCAAGTGGACTTCGATGAAGCGGTCAAAATAGCCATGGCTTTTGCCTTGAATAATGATGATACCTTAGTCATCATCACCACTGACCACGGAAATTCTAATCCAGGCTTATTCTACAGCGGGCAGGCCAATAAAAATTTTGAAAGATTATATGAAACAAAAGCATCCAATGAATGGATACTCAACCAGATTAATCCTGATTTTTCATTGGATATGGTAAGGGAATTATTTGTGGAGTACCAACAGATTCCTTTAAAAACCGAAGAAGCAGAAGCTATCCTGGCATCCTATCAGGTAGGCGCAGATGGCTTATATAATCCAGCCAATCTTCCTTTCCATCAATTGGCTGGCATTCAGTCACGGTATACTTCCATACAATGGGCTGGAACAAACCATTCTGCAGATTATGTGGAATTGGCCATGTATGGCCCTGGAAGTGAGAAAATGAATGGGTTTGTCAAGAATTATGAACTCCATAATTTCATGCTTGAGGCTTGCGGAGCAAAACGGGAATTATTTGTTTAAGGCAGGCAAGATCAGGTAATTGAAAAATTACCTGATCACTTCAAGCTCTGACTTTTTTCAGGGTCGTATTTGAGCTTTCCTACGCCATACAGGTATAATACTTTGGAATACCTCAACATTAAAGGAAGCAGAAGAAAATTAGAAATAATCACAGTAATCACATATACGGAAATTTCAGGGTCTCCAAAAACATAATTCAGAATCAAAAGGATGTTGATAACCAAGGCTACAGAAAAAGCATAACTGATATACATGGCACCATAAAAAAAATCCGGCTCTGGGGTAAGAACGGCTTCACAGTGCGGGCACTCTTGGTGCACCTCTGTCAATTTTAAATAACTTAGCATAGCTACTGGAAAAATATTTCCTTCCCTGCACCTTGGACACTTACCGTTCAAAATGGCCGACCCCAAACTTCTTCTTTTCATAAACTCCTTAATAAATCGCAAAATAAATGAACAATAACCAAATGAACGTGATTTACGTCACAATTAGAAATAAATTAGAATCAGCCGAAAAATAGTCATTTTGTAAGAATTTAGCTATTTTTGTAACATGTTAATGCGCTTACAAAAAAGCATCATCAGCAAATTTTTGGTTTACCTATTACTGGTAAACTTTATCAACCTTACTGCAAATTTTTACCATGCTTCCGTCATAGATTCATCACTCTTGGTCCATCAGGATCCTATCGATTCTTTGGCTGAACTGGTTCTGGAATTTGTATTAGACATGGATGAAGAAACCATTCCTGACACGGAAGTACCTCATGAAAAAAAGAAATTCTCTGACATAAAGCTTCAAGTAGCACCAGGAAAAATCGGGTTTTTACCAAAGTTCAGGTTTATTGAAAATATCACCGGTGACACGTATCTTGTACATTTTGATTCCATTAAAGGTGAAACTCATTCACCACCTCCCCGATTTGTTTGATTACTTATAAATGAAAGTATTTCCTGATTTATTTTAAACTATGTAATATGGTTCAAAGTGTAAATCAGCGAAAAACCCACAAGGATTTCTGATGTGGGCAAACCATATCAAACAAAAATTACACAAAAAAAGATTTTCCATTACAGATGAAAAAGATATTGGCTTTTATGGCCATCATATTCGTAAGCTCAGGGCTCAGGGCACAAGATGAAATAGACAGCCTTAAATTTGAAAGAAACCTTTTGGACAGTATTTTCCTTGCAGAATTTGAGGAACCTCAAATAAACCAAAAACCAAAGGTACTCCATGCAGAGCCACTTTACATTGACCTCATCAGAGACTTAGGTGCCAGGAAAGGAGAAAAGGAGTGGAACGTGGGCTTTGGAATGTTTGACAAAAGAGACTTTGACAAATATGAGGCTTTAGTAGAGTATGAATGGGCCCCTATCGATAGGCTAGGTCTTGAAATAGAAGTCCCTGTAACCCTATTCAATCTTAGGGACAGTCCTAGTGATATTGATCGTCCTTCCAATAGAATCGAATCCTTAAAATTGGCCGGTCAATGGTCCTTTCTGGTTTCTGAAAAAGCCAAAACTACTTTGGCTTTGGGATATATCCATGAATTTGAGTTTGTGGATCTCAACAAAATGGGACAGGGAGACCTTTTTAAAGGGAACATCTACAACCCGTTCTTTATAGCCGCAAAAAGATGGGGTATGAATTACCACACCTTGGTGTACACCGGGCCCAGAATAGAAAAAGAATTTAACCAAAGAAGGGATTTCACCTATGAGATCCATACCAATTTTCACTACATGATTTCAGGTACCCGAAATTTTATCGGAATAGAAGTCAATAAGGAAATTCATCAGGGAAAGCTCGAAGCTGTACTTAGGCCACAAATGCGGGTTGGATTGGCGGAAAATTTAATGGTGGGTATAGTGACAGGAATTCCCATCAATCGTGAAAGAGAAAGCTTAAGTTCTTTTGTCCGGATCATTTATGAACCAGGGTTTAAAACATTCCACTGAAAAGAGGCTGTCTTATAAATCGATTTTCAAATTTATTGCCTACACCAAATTCTATTTTGGGCTTGATGAAAAAGTCTCTTTTAAAATTGTTTGGGCACAACTCCCCTACCTCCTATACTGAGGATTTCATCCAGTTCATAATCTTTACCCTTACCCCACCTTAAGAGTTCTTCTATGGTATAAGTTTCAGTAGTATCTACATCTCTGACTTTATAATTATCAGAGGACAATCTGGCAATAATCTCCAACCTTCTCTTTTCACCTTGATTAGTGAATTCATAAAATCTTCCTACCCTGAGGTTATCCAGTGCAATTGCCATAAATCAAGATGTTTCTTTGTTCAATAAATTGATCTTTTTTATGGGGCCAGGACAGTACTGCTGGTGACAGCCCAAACAAGTCTGAACAACCATTTTGAAATTATCCTGCATCAAAGCCTGTGGGCTTTCTTCCAAGATTTGTAGATTTTCCAAATATGCTGAACCCATAAGCGCAAATGTAGGGGTCTTTACTTGGGGATTCGTAGGCTTTGCATTCAGGATTTCCCTGTGTTTCTCCAAATAGGACCTTATTTCATCCCCATTTTCAATAGCTTGGAGAATATCTTCCATGTCTGTAAACATTTCTCGCATCAGCAGTGCCAAGGGGGCATCTTCATTAGGAAATTTTACCGACTTGCTAACCTCAGCATCTGTCTTTTGGCTACAGGAAGCAAAAAGTAAAACTAAAAAACAAAAAGCTATATGTATATACTTAAGCATTTTCTTGGATGATCACTCCTATAGCCTCAAATGCGTATTCCTGTTTGGAAGAAGTAATGGCCTCTATTTCTTCCTGAGATTTTCCTGCATCTTCGGCATAATGCCTTAATGTGGCAACATCAGTAACTTTTTTTGTAGCCACTCCTTCTATGATTACTGGAAAGCCATGTGCGTTTTTTGGAACAAAAAAACCATAGTCCTTAAAAGTGACCCTCATTGTTTGGCCATTGGGAAGATCAATAGTCATCCAACAACCCTTCATGGAGCAGACTTCCTTGATTTCTCCTTTCACTTTTCCAGAAAATTCTTCTGAATTTTCGAGAACAGAAACCAGTTGCTGCAAAGAAACCACACCTGCTTCATTGATTTCCTCTCCAAAATATCCGGTAGGAAGATCACTTTGAACAGTAGCTTCGGTGGACTTTTCTGACTGACTACCATTACATCCTGCAATCAACAGGAAAGAAATCAAGCTGAAAATAAGTGGATTTTTCATAGGTGGATTTTTTTTCAAAACTAATCAGAAGATGAGTGTATTGCAAAAATAAAACTATGTCAATCTTTTAATTTTTCTGCAAACACCTTTTTGAATTTTTCAAGCTTAGGTTTGATTACAAATTGGCAATACGGTTGCATCCCATTTTCATTGAAATAGTTTTGATGGTAATCCTCTGCAACATAAAAGTTACTGAAAGCTGTAATTTCTGTAACTATAGGTCTATCAAAAGCACCTGACTCATCTAGTTTCCTTTTGAAAAACATGGCCTTCTCCTGCTGTTCCTCACTGTGGAAAAATACTGCCGACCTATACTGAGGACCCACATCAGCTCCTTGACGGTTCAATGTGGTTGGGTCATGGGTAGACCAAAAGACTTCTAGAATTTCTTCGAAAGACACCACCTTTGGATCGTACTGAATCTGAATCACTTCAGCATGACCGGTCGTTCCTGTGGTCACTTGTCTGTAAGTAGGGTTAGCTACATGACCTCCACTATACCCTGATAAAACTACCTCCACGCCATTCAGATTTTGATAGATGGCCTCTGTACACCAAAAACATCCAGCTCCAAGAGTAGCCACTTCATAACCTGCATTAACTTCAACTTGAGTTTTGGGTAAATCCTGCATCTTTTTTTCTTTTTTATTGGGACTTTGTGCACAGGCAGTACTTACTGCCGCAATGAATAAAACTAATAAAAGGGTATACTTCATCATTTGAGCAATTTATGGGATAACCAAAATCATGATCAAGAAGTTTACGGGACAAGGATTCTGACAGGTCCTTTTGGAAATTTATAGGGGTGCACAGGTTGATTGTTTTGTAAGACAACCACTTTTCCCTCCCGGTAAAGCCGCATCATTTCGGACTGAATATCTTCCATAAAATACCTCCATGATTGGGGATAAATCCATCTCACCACTTCAGAAGGACAAAAACTGGATTTGCCTCTCATCCTTCCCATTTCCAAAATGGCGGTCTCCAAGACTGGCGATGTATTGGTAATTAGCTTCACAACTCAAAAAAAGAAAAATTGCCCGATATTCAAGCTTTTCTACTTAAAAAATTAAATCAAGCGCTTTATTCTCAACAATAATTCATTGGGGTTAAAGGGCTTGGCAACAAAATCTGAAGCCCCTAATTGAAATGCCTTTTGAACGGAGGATTCTTCTTCTCCTAGTGCCGACAATACAATAATAGGAAGATCGGGATATTCTTTTTTTACCAAATATGTGACCTCAAGACCTGATTTAAAAGGCATCATAAGATCTGTTATCACCAGATCCGGCCTCAACTCATGGATTGCTCTGACACCACTGTCACCATCTCTTGCTATATACACCTGATACCCCTCTTTTGAAAGCTTGAATTCAACCATCTTTAAAATCAATTCATCATCTTCTATGAGCAATACTTTCTTCATGAGGTACTCTATTGTAATTAATCTTTCAAAAAGGGTGGGACTACCCCAACCTTCCACGCACGCTTGTTCTAGGATAGGCCTTAGAATTTATACTGCAACATTAAGGAAAATTCATATTCTTGTTGTGTCCTACCGGGATCAAATTCCTGATAATTATAAGTAGCCTGTATACCTGAAACAAATTTTTCTCCAAATAACCTGAAGTACCCTGCCCCTATACGCCAGGAATCTAAAGCTATCCTATTTTCAAATTGGCCTAAAGTAGGTCTTTCATCAGGAGAAGTACCATAACCTGCCAAAATGGTAAAGTAATCAAACCTCGTATTCATATAATACCTGGAAGTGAAGGTAAAGGCCGGAAAAAACTGGCTTTCTTCATTCTGCACAAAAGATCTTAGGTTAATCCACCAAGAACCAACATATTTACTCAATCCGAAAATAAGAGATCTGAACTCTCTTCTGCCTTCGGGCGGAGCTACTGAGGTGAATCTTCCTCCTATTTCCCACTCCCAGCCTTTGTCTAGATTCTGATAAAAAGAATAACCATACCGCTGTTCAGGAAAAACCAAGCTTGGGCTGTAAGCCAAACCCGCATAAGAATAAGATCTGCGGCCTGTAAAAAAATAAGATTCCAACTCATACTGAAGCCCGGAGTCAATACTGCTACCAGCACTAAGCCTGTTGGCATAATTTATCCTACCAATCAAGGAGCCCCATCTTCTTTCACGGATATACTGCATTCCGATTAAATGCCAAGGACCTACCCCATCTCTATCAAATCCGGTTAAACTATAATTTGTACCAATCCTGTCGTTATCCAATCTCAATTCCAATAAATTGAGCCTTTGTCTAAAATTGGATTGGTCAGGAAATTGAACGATCACAGACTGTAAAAAATCAAATTCCTTTCGCTCATCTCTTTCCAGTTGAATAAAAGCATGCTTGAAGACATAAAACTTAGCCTCATCGGGAAAATTATCAATAGCCATTTCAGATAACCGAAGCCCCACTTCCATCTGTTGCTGCTCCAATTCCAAAGGCAGGATTATTGAAAAAGCATCTTTATATGCAGGATTATTTTCAATCACAAGATTAAGAAAATACCTGGCGCTATCGTAGAAACCTACTTCCTTGTATACTTTTCCCAGCAGAAGGTGAAAATCATAGTAATCCGGTGCCACCTGAATACCCAATCTGCCCAATGCTATGGCTTCATTGGCTTTTGATTTATCTTTTGACTTTTCAATAACCACTTGCAACAAACTGTCTGTATCTATTTGCTGGGCTTTTAGTCCTGCATTTCCCACAAATACCACAGCCATAGCTATTATTAGAATTTTTTCAGTTAAATGCATATCAAAACTTTTTAGCTGTAGTGAAACCTTGTCTTTGCATGTTACCCCACTTTTGTTCCTTATTCATGAAAAAATGCCAATATCCTTTCAATGAAGCGTACAAACTGAAAGGATGATAAACAATAGGTTCTATCATAGCTTTCAGTATGAGACTACCCAACTCTTTCCAACTTGCATAATGCCCATAAAACCACTCATCCCAGAGTACTGAAAGCAAAGTCACCGTCAGATAAAAAAGGTAAACGATGAAAGTTATTTTCAAAAAATAAATCCCATTGAAATCAAGAAAGATAAATGCAAAAATCAGCCCTATCAAACCTATAAGCTCAATAATTGGTACCAAAAATTCATAAATGAAAAAATAAGGCATCACCAAAAAGGCTGTTTTACCATACTTTCGTTTAAAAAACATGGATTTGTGGAGGTTCAAAGTTTGTATCAGCCCCCTTGCCCAGCGAACGCGCTGTCGGATCAAAACGTCCCTTGTTGCAGGCACCTCTGTCCAACATAAAGATTCCGGAATGTATAAGATTTTAAATTTTTCTTTTGCATCATGCATAACTTTTCTCATCCTGGTAATCAGTTCCATATCTTCACCTAAAGATTTATGCCAATAACCTCCTGCTTTAATGGCAATTTCTTTGTCAAACATTCCCAAACCGCCAGAAACCAGCAGCAGACCATTAATCTGACTCCAAGCCATTCTACCCATCAAAAATGCCCTGATATATTCCAATTCCTGAAAAGATGCCCACCAGTTTTTAGGAAAGTGGACTTTCACCATAAAACCATCTTTGACTTCACAGGAGTTGGAAGCCCTAATGGGAGCACCGGTAGCAATGACACGGGTTTTTTCGGTCATAAATGGCTTAGCAAGTTTAAGGATGGTATCATTCCTAAGGATACAGTCTACGTCAGTACAAATAAATAGAGGATATTTTGCTGAATTAATCCCTGCATTAGATGCATCTGCTTTACTTTTCCCATTTACTTTATCCACTACGAGAAGTTTTGAATAAATGGGGTTAGTAGACTTATAATGACCACGTACTGGCTGTGTGGATATTTTTTCATCGTAGTAAAAGTCAACCTTTACCAACTCAAATTCCTCTATAAGTTTTTGTAAGGTGTTATCGACACTTCCGTCATTGACGATAACTACCTCAAATTTGGGATAATTCAAAGAAAGTAAAGACCTTACATTATGAATAATGTTTAGCTCCTCGTTAAACGCAGGGGCAACGATTGAGACCCCAAGTAAGTGATTGGATTTTACCAAAACATCATCTTTAATCGTGTACTTGGCATTATTATACACTTTAATAGCCCAAAAAGACATTATGGCCATTAATAGAAATATGAAAATATAGACTGAGGCGTACCCCGCGATAAACCATTCTAAAGTATTTATTAAGTATTCCATTTTCAAAAATTAAATTTCTAGGTAAGGACTTAATACATGTTTTTTAAACTTATCCAAGGACTTTTGTGGATCAAATTCAGTCTCAGAAAACTTTGAGTCCAAAGCCTTCAATGCATACATAGCCGTAAGCTTCAGTTCAGCACCTTTATCCATACTAAGCAGATGATGTATGAATTGAATTGAATCTCGACCTCCTATTTCTTTTAATGTCAGGACAATCTCCATTTGGTTTTCTTCATTTTCCTTGAAAAACCCTATGATCAAGTCTTGTTCCGCCTCAAATAGAAATAATTTACCTATCGTTTTAATAGCTTCATTTCTGATTTTAGCATTACCTGACCCCAATAATTGAGTCACTACTTGACCCGACTCCAAATCATTAAAGTGGGCCACTAACTTTAAGGCAAAAATCACATGAGAATCATTTTTAGAACTTAGCCAAGACTTTAGATTTGCAGGCTTTTTAAATTTCCTTCGCTGGATTACATGCATCAGGTTCAACATTTCCACATAGGTGATGGTATCCACATACGTTTGCAATACAGCCAATGGGTTTTCGTCTTCGGAAAGCGAAATATAGGCCAATAGTGCCGCTGAACGGAGCTCAGGGTTAGAATGGGTCAGATAACCATAAATTTTAGGTACTGCATTTGTATATTGAAGTTCCCTCCAATAATATATTCCCTTAGCCTTTAAATACCATATTTTGGAATTAACTAGATTTTCTGTATATCCATGTAATTCAAGTTTGAAATAAATAGCATGTAAAAGTTTACCGTTCTGACCTTTAAAGTTTTTGTCCAAATCAATGATATTTTGTATCAATAAATCCTTACACCAAGGCTTTTGAAATGGTACTTTCTTTTTGAATTCATTGATTTTATTATCAATGAATTTCTCAGATTGGTCTTCTGAAAAAATAATCTCCGATAAAAAGCCATTGGTCCTGTATTGCACTAATGTCTTTTTATTATTGAGGTAACTCTTCCTTAACCTCAATAAAAACAACTGGGAAATAATGAATAATACAGACAACAAAAGGAAAATCAAAACATAATCTGAAGCCTCCTGAAAACCAAGGTTTCCTGAAATTTCAGCTAAGGATTGTATATCCCCTGAAGCTGCCTGTCCTTTAGATAAAAACATAGCAGGTGTGTTAATAAATTATAAATGATGTAGTATGTAGCTTACAGATAAAAAAAGAGAAAGAATAAAGTTTACCAGGGTTAATTCTGGATCAATCTTTTAACTCTAAAAGCCAATTCATTGGGATGAAAGGGTTTCGGAACAAAATCAGAAGCGCCTTTCTGAAAAGCTATAGTTACCGTTTCTTCTTCTTCGCCCATACAACTCAAGACAATGACAGGGCAATCTGGTCGCTTGTTTTTTGTGTATTCAACAATCTCAATACCATCCCGGAAAGGGATCAATACATCTGTAATAACCAGATCCGGATGGACTGAATCAAATTTACTGATTCCTTCTTCACCATCTTCGGCCAAAGTAATGTTAAAACCTTCTTTTTTTAACCTGAAGCTAAGCAAACTGGAAATCAGTTTATCGTCCTCAATTATTAAAATGTGCTTCATAAACAATTGGATTAAAGTATAATTCGGGATAAATATAAATATTAAGAATTATAAAAAACAAGCTGCATAAAACTTAAAATTATATAAATTTTTTTCAAAAAAATACAAATAAATTAAAATGTATTATGTCAAAAAATAATTGCCGTTCTTAACCGATTTTGTCGATTGAAAAAAAAACAGTTTTTTGAAAAAAAAATGTTTCGTAATGTTATCATTTAGAAAAAACCAGTAAAATCAACATAAAGACGTATGAATATCAGATTCAAACCTAAGGTATTCAGTAGCTTACTTTGTTTGGCTTTGTGCTTCACTTTACATGCTTTTGGACAGAGCGATCCAAGAGGAGAAAGAAGGGTCACAGGTACTTATGCCATCGTCAATGCTACCGTAATCACCGCACCAGGTAAAACTCTAGAGGGAGCCACCATCCTCGTCAAGAACGGATTGGTGGAAAATGTCGGAAAAAACATCAGCCTTCCTCCTGAAGCCCAAGTGATCAAAGGCGATTCCTTATTCATTTACCCCGGTTTTATTGATGGTGCTTCAAGCATTGGGATAAGCAAACCTGCGGATCCGGAGAGACCGGCAAATTTTGATCCTTCCAACCCACCAGATGAATTAGCAGGGATAACCCCCTGGAGAAATGCCCTGGATTATTATGATAAAAACAATAATCAAATTACAGATTGGAGAAAGGTAGGATTTACTATCGCCCAAATCGTTCCTGAAGGTGGTATGCTTCCTGGTAAATCTGCAATTGTTACCTACGGGGGAAAAGAATCTACCAATATACTTGCTAATAATACTGCCCTCAATGCCAGATTTAGAAATGTTGGAGGTGGCCGAGGTATGTATCCCGGGACCCAATTGGGTATCATGGCAAAATTCAGAGACTTGTATAAAAATGCTGAACTTTCGGCAAAACATAACCGCTTGTTTGCCTCAACTTCCGGTTTGACAAGACCTGAAATCAATAAAACTTTGGAGGCATTTTTCCCTGTTTTGGATAAAAATATGCCCATCCTTTTTGAAGTTTCTAATGATTTAGAAACCAAAAGGGCTGCGAGTTTACAAAGGGAACTTGGTTTTCCTTTGGTTTTAGCCGGGGTCTCAGACATCAATTATTCCATTGATGCCATCAAAACCTCTAATGCACAGGTCTTGATCGGTTTTAGATTACCAAATGACAAAACCGCCAATGCAGACCTAGAGGGAAAGACTGATGAAATGAGGGGAAGGACCATCAGGATCAAGGAAGCTTACCAGGAAATTCTGGAAGGCCCGGCCCAACTTGAAAAAGCAGGAATTCCTTTTGGATTTACCAGTATGGGTGGAAGAAGTTCGGAAATGTTCAAAAACATCCGTTTGATGATTGAAAATGGTCTCAGCGAAGAAGCAGCTCTTGCTGCCTTGACCATCAATAATGCGAACATCCTTGGTATCCAAAAATTTGCAGGTACTTTGGAAAAAGGCAAACTGGCCAATATGGTAATCAGTACTGCCCCAATTTTCTCTGAAGATGCCCAAATCCAGCATGTCATGGCTGATGGATACCTTTTTGATTATGATATCAGCAAGAAAAGTAAAAGTAATGGCGCCAATGGAAAAACTATTGATATCACTGGTATTTGGGATTACACTTCCGATACACCGGCAGGCAGTTCCAACGGTACTATGGAAATCAAAAAAGAAGGCGATTCATTGCGCGGGACCATTACTTATGATAATCCTGCAGGAAGTGGAAAAGCCAGCTCTGAAATGAATAACATCACGCTTTCCGGTAACAACCTCTCCTTTACATTCAATGTTTCCGCTGGTGGCATGTCACTGGAAGTTACCGTAGCCGGAGATGTATCTGAATTGGATTTTAGGGGGAATATGTCTTTGAGTGATTTCGGAAGCTTTCCGCTCAATGCCAATAAAAAACCTAATCAACGCAACCAATAATCTTTGAAGCCATGAAAAAAATTAATTTGATCCTCATATGCTTTTTGATATTGGGCGGAATGATTGCAAATGCCCAAACACCAAAAGGCTCTTTATTGATAAAGAATGCCACCGTATTGACGGTAACCAATGGCACCCTTGAAGAGACCGATGTCTTGGTAGAGAACGGTATCATCAAGAAAATAGGCAAAAACCTAAATGCAGCAAATGTTGAAGTGATTGATGCTACTGGAAAATATCTCATGCCGGGTATCATTGATGCGCACTCCCACGTGGCTTTGGATGCAGTAAATGAGGCCACTGCTCCCATCACCTCGGAAGTTAAAATGGCTGATGTGGTAAACCCTTATGATATTGGCCTTTACAGGGCATTGGCAGGGGGTGTAACCATTTCTCACGCCATGCATGGTTCCGCCAATGCCATTGGTGGGCAAAACATCACTTTGAAGCACCGCTATGGTTCCTATAATCCGGAAGACCTTTACATGAAGGAGGCCCCAAGGACCATTAAATTTGCACTTGGCGAAAACCCAACCAGGGTGCATGGCCGGGGTAATGGCATACAGCCCAGAACCAGGATGGGGGTGGATGCCGTCATCAGAAATGGATTCAATGAGGCCCTACAATACAAAAAAGCTTGGGCCGATTATGAAGCTGCCTCCAAACAAAGAGGGGCCAATCCAGTACCTCCAAAGTATGATAGCAGGCTTGAAACATTGGTGGATATTTTGGATGGTAATATTATCATCCATTGCCATTCCTATCGTGCAGATGAAATTTATGCGCTGATAAATACCTGTAGGGAATTTGGAATCGACAACATTGTGTTTTCACATGTCAATGAAGGTTTCAAAGTCGCTCCTGAACTGGCTCAATATACTATGGGGGCATCTGTATTCGCTGATTGGTGGGCTTACAAATTTGAGGTATATTATTCCACAGCCTACAATGCTGCGATCTTAATGGAAAATGGCGTAATTACCTCCATCAATTCTGATTCAGGAGAATTGATCAGACACTTATACCATGAAGCTGGCAAAGCCCAAAGATACGGAGAGTTGGATGATGAACAAACACTTGCTTTGATTACCATCAACCCAGCCAAACAATTGGGGATTGCTGATAAGGTAGGATCTATAGAAGAAGGAAAACAAGCGGACCTAGTCATTTTTGAAGGCCACCCTCTATCTGTGTATGCTATACCTCAAATGACGTTTGTGGACGGGGTAAAGTACTTTGATATCAATGAAGATCCAGATGACATGAGGCTTAAGGTAAGTGCAAGTGAAGCCCTAGAGCCAATTTTCCTTAAAGAACACGAACACCGTTGCATGCATGGGGTAGATTTCTTCTTTACCAATTTTGGAAGAAGCCTTTTCAACCACTCACATTAATGGCTACATGTGTAGATTAAATGGTAAAAAAATGAAAACAATGAAAAAACTTATATATGCCTTTCTATTAGTCTGCCTCCCCTTATTGGGACATGCGCAGTTTGATGGTGAGTTTATCAAGCCAAGGTCAGGGAAATTCCTTTTGCAAAATGCCACTGTGGTCACAGTTACCAAGGGCACCTTAGCAAACACCAGTGTTCTTATCGATGGAGGGAAAATTGTTTCAGTAGGACAAAACATCCCCGCTGGAGATGCTGAAGTGATCGATTGTTCAGATCATTTTATTTATCCTGGTATGTTTGATGGCGGCAGCAGACTAGGGTTGGTCGAAGTGAATTCCTTAGCTGAAACACAAGATTATGCTGAAATTGGACAAGTAACGCCCAATATGCAGGCTTTAGTTGCTATTAACCCCAATTCAGTGGCTATACCGGTAACAAGAGTTAGTGGGGTAACAACCACTTTGGCCATGCCTTCTGGGGGTATATTCCCAGGAACTGCTGCCTTAATCAACCTGAATGGTTATACGCCGGATCAAATGTATGCAGGTTTCAAAGGTGTGGTACTCAACTTCCCTTCTTCCGCCAGAAGAAGTACCTGGGACAGAAGAAGCGATGAAGACATTAAAAGAGAAGCCGATGAGGCCCAAAAAACCCTAAATGAAATATGGGGCAGAGCTGAAACTTATTACCAGCTTCAGCAAGCCAATGCGGAACTTCAGTATTATCCTGAAATGGAACAATTGGCCAAAGTATTGGCTGGTGAGCTTCCATTACTTGTTGAAGTCAATGCAGCCACAGATATTTTATCGGCCATTGACTGGATCAAGTCCAAAAATGTAAATGCCATACTCACCGGAGTTGCTGAAGGCTGGAGGGTAGCAGACAAAATAGCAGAAGCTAATCTTCCAGTAATCACAGGCCCCATGCTTTCCATACCTACGAGGCAGTCAGACAGATATGATGCTGCTTATACCAACCCTGGCAAAATGGCTAAAGCGGGAGTCAAGGTAGTCATTAGAAGTAATGATGCCGAAAACACCAGGAATCTACCCTTTAATGCAGGGTTCGCTGCTGCCTATGGTATGGGTAAAGAAGAAGCTTTAAAAGCCATTACCATCAATGCCGCCGAAGTCTTTGGTATTGCTGACAAAATGGGATCCATCGAAGCAGGAAAAGACGCTACTTTATTTGTGGCTACTGGTGATCCTTTCGAAACCAAATCCCAAATCCGTCATGTATTTATCGATGGATTCAGGGTTCCCATGAGTAACCGACACATTAAATTGTACCAAGAATTCCTGGAAAGATCTCCAGGCTTGGAAAAAAATTGATTTGGAATTAAGTTTAGACCGCAGCTACTATTGGCTGCGGTTTTTTTATATTTTATATGATAGTCAGCACTACAAATCAACTGGAAGGTTACAAAATTACCGCCTACCTGGGTATAGTATCAGGTGAAACCATCATTGGTGCCAATGTTTTCAAAGATTTCTTCGCAAGCATCACAGACATTGTAGGAGGAAGATCCGGTGCCTATGAGCGCGTACTGAGAGAAGCAAAAGCAACCGCTATGGCTGAAATGGAAATGCAGGCCAAAGCTTTTGGCGCCAATGCTGTCATAGGTATCGATCTGGATTATGAAACCATTAGGGATGGCATGTTGATGGTCACGGCTGCCGGAACAGCCGTGAAAATAGAGAAAGTCTTCAATTAATTGACGATTTCAATCCTACCAGAGCCCACCTCCCCACGGATGGTCGTTGAAGCACCATTGTTGATGTTCAATGCCCCAGTAGACTGGGCTTCGCCCACTTTGGCAGATCCGCTACCCGTGGTAATGTTGAAATTAAAATCCCTCAGATTGCTAAAAGTCTGAATATACATATTCCCCGAACTGGCTTTTAAAGTAGTCTGAGGACTTAAACCGGAATTAGTGGCAAACAATTGGCCAGATGAAACAGCGATATTACGAATCCCTTTCACATTGGCCAATTCAATTTTACCTGAACTTGCTATGGCATCAATAAGGCCATTAAGATCTTTGACAAATACCTCTCCGCTTGACGATTGAACTTGAACATCTCCTTCCAACCGAAGCATTTCGATTTTTCCAGATGTCAAAGTGGCATCAATACCTCCAAGAATATCTTCCAGCCTTCCCTTACCAGAAGTTATATCCACCTCAAGCCTTGGTACAGCAAGGTTCTGAGCGACAATTTCGCCTGAGCCAGCCCTTAGATTTGCCGATGTTGCCACCACATTCTTGGCGGTAATTTTTCCTGATCCCACTTCAAGATCAAGCAACATATTCCTTGGACCTGTGATCCGGATTAAACCATCACCTCTGGCACTCCCACTGAACAGCCTGTTATTGGAGACCAATGATACTTTTAAGGTGCTGCCTACCAAGTTGTAATCTACCTCAAACTTACGGCTGGAATTAGAACGTAATGCAACATCCAAACTCAAGGATTGTCTACCGCTTTCCCCAATATATTCTACTTCTAAAAATCCCCCATCAACTTCTACTTTGGTGACGCCTTGAAAATCTTGCTGAACCTCTGAAACCAAAGAAAGGTCATCACTTAGACAACTGCTTAAGAAAAATAAAATGGGCAATACTCCTAACTTAAGTACTTTGGCCTTACTACCAAATAATATGCGCTGACTGATTTCAGCACCAAATGGATTAAATTTCATATATAACTTAGTGTTTAAACTTAAAATACTGTCTCAGCGAAAGGAATGCCAGATTCTCCTAAAAACCATTTTGGATAAAAATATTTTTTGGCCCTATACCTTGGAAATTCAAATTACAGGCGTTTATTTTGTTTTGTCTTTCACTTTTAGCGTGAAGGATTTATAAAGAAGAGGCGAGAGACAGGCTTTAAGACCCTCTGGCAACCTGGAAAATCCAAGGTGCCAATTCCTGCCAGTTGAACATATTGTCAACTGGAAATATAAATTCTGACAGTATGAATTTTATAAAACGCCACCTAAGACAACCCCCTTATTTTATTGTTAACCCAACAGCCCTTTGTAGGACTGATCCCATTTAATTAATTTACAGCTCAAATATTATCCTATAAAGTCTATAGGAAAATAAAAATATCATTTTAACCCTTAAATTACTCATTATGCCCAACTATCATTTTGAAACCCTACAGTTACATGCTGGCCAAAGTCCGGATCCCAGTACCAATTCCAGAGCTGTACCCATTTACCAGACGACATCTTATGTCTTCAACTCTGCTGAACATGGTGCCAATTTATTTGCCTTAAAAGAACTTGGCAATATCTACACCCGGATCATGAATCCAACCACAGATGTTTTTGAGAACAGAGTGGCTGCCTTAGAAGGTGGTGTAGCAGCTGTAGCTACTGCTTCTGGACAGGCAGCACAGTTTCTAGCCCTCAATAATATCCTTGAAACAGGGGATAACTTTGTTTCTACCTCTTTTCTTTATGGGGGCACATACAATCAATTCAAGGTTGCATTCAAACGAATCGGAATTGAAGCCCGTTTTGCAGCAGGAAATGACCCCAAAGATTTCGAAAAATTGATTGATAAGAAAACCAAAGCCATCTATTTGGAAACCATTGGCAATCCGGAATTCAATATTCCCGATTTTGAAGCCATTTCAGCATTGGCCAAAGTACATGACATCCCTTTGGTAGTAGATAACACTTTCGGTGCAGGAGGTTACCTGTTTCAGCCCCTGAAACATGGCGCTAATATCGTTACCGCTTCTGCTACCAAGTGGATTGGGGGACATGGTACTTCCATTGGAGGTATCATCATAGATGGCGGGAATTACAATTGGGGCAATGGCAAATTCCCACAGTTTACGGCCCCTTCTGAAGGCTATCATGGACTCAAATTTTGGGAAGTATTTGGAGAAAACAATCCTTTAGGCCTTCCCAATATTGCCTTTGCCATCAGAGCAAGGGTTGAAGGCTTAAGGGATTTTGGTCCTGCCTTGAGTCCTTTCAATTCTTTCTTATTACTACAGGGTTTGGAAACGCTGTCTCTAAGAGTGCAGAGAACGGTGGACAATGCCTTAGCCATTGCCCAATGGTTGGAAAACCACCCCAAAGTAAAGAAGGTCAATTACCCCGGCCTGGCCTCTTCTCCTTATCATGAACTGGCGAAAAAATACCTCAAACATGGCTTTGGTGGTGTTTTGAGCTTTGAACTCACAGGAGACAAAGCCAGCACATCCAACTTTATCAACCAACTGAAACTGATTTCCCACTTGGCTAATGTAGGAGATGCCAAAACCCTTATCATTCAACCTTCTGCAACAACCCATCAGCAATTGAGTGAGGAAGCACAGGTTGCAGCAGGTGTAACGCCTACTCTACTCCGCCTGTCCCTCGGAATAGAACACATCGAGGATATCAAAGGCGATCTTCAACAGGCGTTTGAAAGTCTCGCCTAATTACAAAACAGAAAAACCTGTCAAGTCTTTTGAGGCTTGACAGGTTTTAATTAGCCTTTTTAATAAAATGAATTTAGAAAGCGATTATTTGATTGTAGAAATGGCACAGGAAACCTATAAGCATGAAGGTACTTTGGTACTGGAATCAGGTGAAACACTTAAAGATTTTGAAATTGCCTTTACCACACAAGGCCATCTTACTACGGAAAAAGACAATGTCATTTGGGTCGTTCATGCGCTCACCGGTGATGCCAAAGTTCAAGAATGGTGGAGTGGGTTAGTGGGTGAAGACAAATTCTATGATCCTTCCAAATACTTTATCGTTTGTGCTAATCTATTGGGTTCCTGTTACGGCTCTACCAATCCTTTATCCCAAAATCCTGCCACAGGTCAGCCCTATTATTATGATTTCCCTCAATTGACCACAAGAGACTTGGCCAACTCCTTGGAGCTGCTCCGCCAATACCTGGGCATTTCACAGATCTATACCTTGATTGGAGGATCTTTGGGCGGACAGGTGGTTTTGGAATGGGCATACCTCTTGGAAGAAAAAGTAATAAACGCCGTTATCCTGGCCTCTAACGCTAAAACTTCTCCATGGACAACAGGTTTCAATGAAAGTCAACGGATGGCCATTGAAGCAGACAGCACTTGGGGAAAAAAGTATCCCGAAGCAGGTAAAAAAGGGTTGGAGGCTGCCCGTGCCATGGCTATGATTTCTTACAGGCACCCTGAAGATTTTGCTTTAAAACAATCAGACAAAGAAGAAAAATTAGATAATTTCAGGATTGCTTCCTACCTCCGCTATCAAGGTCAAAAACTGGCCAAGCGATTTAACGCCTACTCCTATTGGGTCTTAAGCAAGGCAATGGACAGCCATGATATCGGTAGAGGTCGTGGAGGAACAGTACCTGCACTCTCTCAAATTCGGGCTAAAATTTTGGCCATCGGTGTAGACCGGGACATGTTGTTTTTGAAAGAAGAATCACAATTCATCGCAGAACATGCTCAAAAAGGAAGTTTTCGTGAAATAATCTCTACCTATGGTCATGATGCCTTTCTGATTGAATATGGGCAACTACAATATATACTAAGCAGTTTTTACCTCGAAAGTAATACGGATAAATAAATTTCCCACAATGGTTTATCCCTAGACCAATGATTGAAGCACCATTTGATCGGATTTGAAAAATTATGGGATAAGGTTAACTTTAAATATGAAATTCACACAAATTAAAGAATCCTGCCTATACATACATGACTTGGAACTGGCCGAAGCATTTTACCACAAAATGCTCCGCATGCCGATCATATCCAAAGTGAAGGACAGGCACATCTTTTTTAGATGTGGGAATGCTGTTTTACTTTGTTTTTTGCCGGAAGCTACCAAAAATGAATCAACACTTCCGCCCCACTTTGCCACTGGTAAACAGCATATTGCATTTGAAGTAAGCCAAGATGATTATCAGGAAAGTATCAATACCTTAAAAAAAAGTGGAATTCAAATTACCCATGAGCAAGAATGGAAGGATGGCCTGAAAAGCAGCTACTTCGAAGACCCATTCGGTCATGTGCTTGAAATCGTCCCGGATGGAATTTGGGAATAAAATAAACCGGAAAATTATTGGGCTTTGGTCCATTCTACTGTTCTGCCAATCAAAGAAACCCCAATAAATCCCCTCACTTCTAAAATGTTTTCTGCTTTTTTCTTGATGGTACTGGAATAGGTCTTCCCATTTCTGGGATCGTAAATACTTCCATTTTCCCAACTGCTTCCTTTAAATTCAAAATCCTCCAATAACTTCATCCCGATGATAGGTCTAGTTCTTTTAGATTTATCTGAATTATTGGCATCCATTACAGGTTTTCCGTTTTCTACTGGATCTTTGAGCCAAACTACCCTGCCAAAATACTTACCTCCATCTTTAAAAATTTCAATTTTAGCATCCTTTTCTGTATTATACCATTGCCCCAAAATATCATCAGCTTTCTGGGCCAATGCCAGGTTAAGAAGGCCTAAGCTCAATAAAACACTTAAGTAAATTGACTTTTTAATCATAGTATGCTGTTTTATTATCAGGTTTCAAAGTATAGTAATACTTTTACGTCTGAAAATGTTCAACTGTTACTGGCTTTTTTGAAATGCATCAGCAATCTAAACCCAAAGTTTCAACCCAAACAATCCCTTTGGAATTGACATTGAAAAATACACACTTCCTACTTTTACCGGAAAAAGCTATTTTTCTTCCAAAGCATCATTGTTTATTGATTGCAGATCCTCATTTTGGCAAGGCCGCACATTTCAGGAAAGCAGGGATTCCTGTACCGGAAAAAGTCCATTTGGTCGATTACCTCAAAATTGAAAGCCTGATCAACCGTTTTGCTCCAAAAGAGATCTTTTTCTTGGGCGATTTGTTCCACAGTGATTTCAACAATTCCTGGCATGATTTAGAGGCTTTTCTTAGCCTATACCCAAAAATCAAATTCCACTTGATAAAGGGAAACCATGACATATTGCCTGAAGGTTTTTACCGTTCTGAATACTGGCAACTACATGACCAATCCATCATATTAGGTGAATTGGTTCTCTCCCATGAACCTGAACCCAGTATTCCCGTTAATACGATCAATGTATGCGGACATATCCATCCAGGGGTTTCACTTTATGGAGCGGGAAGGCAAAAATTGACCATGCCCTGCTTCTTTGTTTCACCTGAAAGGATCATTCTCCCAGCTTTTGGGCGTTTTACCGGATTGGCAAAAATGGAATGTGGCAAAAATGACAGGGTATTTGCGGTGGCTGATAAAAAAGTACTGGAAATCAAATTAAGTAGCTAAGGTTGGTTTAATTCAGGAAGCTGTTTAATTTTGGCAGAATTCAAAATATAAAAGAGGGTGAATCCAAGGAAAAAAACACGGTTAGGACGGTTTAAATTTATCTCTGTACTGTTCAGTACCACCCTTTCTTTATTTATTGTCGGCCTTTTTGGTGTGATTGTCATTCAGGCTAAAACACTGACCAGTCTGATTCGGGAAAACATAGAAATTCAGGTTTTTTTGAACAAAAACCTTTCTGCAGCCCAAATCACAAGGATAGGGAATTTACTTGAATCCAAACCCTATGTTTTATCTAAGGAAGAAAATATTGGTGTTAAATTTATTTCCCAAGATGAGGCAGCACAGGTCTTCCTTCAGGATACAGGCGAGGATTTTGCCCAATTTTTAGATGATAATCCCCTGAGAGATAGCTATACCATTGCCATAGCTGAAGCATACCAAACATCTGAGCAGATTCTCGAAATTGTCGCTGAAATACAGCAGATTGATGGGGTATTTGAAGTTACCTATATGGCAGATTTGGTTGACTCCATTAATCAAAACCTGACCAAGGTGGCCATTGTAATGGGTGGTTTTATCCTGATTCTTATTTTCACGGTGGTGATGTTGATCAACAACACCATTAAATTGGCCTTATTTTCCCAACGCTTTCTGATTCGCAGCATGCAGTTGGTAGGTGCCACCAGAGGTTTTATACGCAAACCTTTTTTACTCAGAGCTTTCTTTTTCGGTATCCTGGCAGGACTTATTGCCTCTGCCCTACTCTTTTTAATCATTGAATACACCAAAGCCAATATTGACGGATTCGCACTCTTGCAAAATTACACCTTATTGTACTACCTGTTTGGGGGCTTGGTCATCATAGGCGCCATGCTCTCCCTGTTCAGTACTTTGCAGGCCGTAAATAAATATTTAAATATGTCACTTGACGAACTTTATTAAAATGGCAAATTCACCATCTCCTTTCGAAAAATCGAATTATAGGCTTATGCTTATCGGTATAGGTATCATTGTTTTGGGATTCACCATCATTGGTTTGGATAAAGAACCACACGGTTTTGGATTTATGGGCTTAACTTTAGGACCAATCATAACCCTAATTGGATTTTTATTTCAGTTTTACGCAATTTTCAAAAAACCAGAAACCAAGTAATTCATGGAAATTCTTGACGCATTCATCCTTGGAATCATCCAAGGACTGACTGAATTTTTGCCTGTTTCTTCAAGTGGTCATCTGGAACTTGGTGCGGCTTTATTGGGAAATGACAGGCTTCCTGAGGAAAGCCTGATGTTTACGGTGGTCCTGCATTTTGCCTCTGCTTTGGCCACGATTCTTGTTTTCAGAAAAGATATTGTGGAAATATTAACAAGACTTTTCAGAAAAGATTGGAATCAAGAAACTCAGTTTTCTGTAAAAATCATTGTATCAATGATACCGGCAGTTATTGTAGGTCTTTTCTTTGAGGAGCAACTGGAACAGTTTTTTGGCGGAAAAATAGTATTCGTAGGCAGCATGTTACTGGTAACCGCACTTTTATTGTTCTTAGCAGATAAAGCTAAAAACACAGAAAAAGGAGTCACTTTTCAAAATGCAGTCATCATAGGCCTGGCCCAAGCAGTGGCCATGTTACCTGGAATTTCCCGTTCAGGAGCCACCATCTCTACTTCGGTGCTTCTTGGGATTGATAAAAATAAAGCTGCCCGTTTCTCATTTCTAATGGTAGTACCCCTGATTTTCGGAAAAATAGCAAAAGACATCCTTGATGGAGGACTTGTCTTCACCGAAGATACTTTCGGTTACTTGGCTGTAGGTTTCATCGCAGCCTTTATTTCCGGTTACCTAGCCTGTATCTGGATGATTGCACTGGTTCGTAAAAGCAAACTCACTTATTTTGCCATCTATTGTACCATAGTGGGACTGATTGCCATTTTCTCTGGTGTATATTTGTAGAATGGAGGAAAAAACAGCCTACGGTGAAGTGTTCTTAGTGGACAAACCTTACGAATGGACATCTTTTGACGTGGTCAAAAAAATCCGCAATGCCCTAAAAATCAAAAAAGTGGGACATGCAGGCACATTAGACCCGCTGGCCACAGGGCTTCTGATCGTATGTGCAGGAAAAAAAACCAAATCCATTGAAACCTACATGGGTCAGGAAAAAGAATACACCGGCACTTTTGTTCTGGGTAAAACCACAGAAAGTTACGACCTCGAAAGAGAAGTAATAGATGTAGCAGATACATCTCACTTAAAATTAGAGGATATTAAAAACGCAGCAGTACAACTCACAGGAGAGATCATGCAGATCCCACCGGCACACTCCGCTATCAAGGTAGATGGAAAAAGGGTATATAAAGCGGCAAGAAAAGGTCAGGAAGTCAAACTTGACCCAAGGCCTGTGACAGTTTCAGAATTTGAAATTACCGGTTTTGAAAATCCTGAAGTACACTTCAGGGTAGTTTGTTCCAAAGGCACTTATATCCGCAGCCTGGCCAGAGATCTTGGAGAAATATTAGAAGTTGGCGCTTATCTTTCAGCCCTATGCCGAACCAGGATAGGAGCTTTCGAGTTGGAAAAAGCAGAGCAATTAGATGAGTTGATCACAAAAATCAAAACAAGACCCCATGAGAATTTATGAGGGAACGGACCACTTTGGGAAGGTAAACAATCCGGTAGTCACCAGTGGTACGTTTGATGGTGTGCACCTAGGGCATCAAAAAATATTAAAAAGAATCAGAACCATTGCCGATGAAATTGGCGGAGAAACCATACTCATTACATTTTGGCCACATCCTAGGCTGGTGCTTTATCCCAATGAGCATAACCTGAGGCTGCTGACCACATTTGAAGAGAAAACCAAATTACTGAAAGATTTTGGCATAGATCACCTCCTTACTATACCATTTACCAAAGAATTTGCCGCACTGAGTTCGGCCGAATTTATCCAACAAATACTCGTAGATACCATTAAAACCCGTAAATTGGTCATAGGATATGACCATCGCTTTGGTAAAAACAGGGAAGGCGGATTTGACTACCTGAAGGCCAATATGCATCACTTTGGTTTTGAGCTGGAAGAAATTTCCAGGGAAGACGTGGATAATGTGGGGGTTTCAAGCACGAAAATAAGGAAGGCATTGGAGGAGGGAAAAGTAGAGGTGGCCAATGAATACCTGGGCAGGCCATATGAGCTAAACGGGATAATCATCAAAGGACAGCAACTGGGAAGGGCCATTGGTTTTCCTACTGCCAATATACATATTCCGCATGATTATAAATTGATACCATGTGATGGCGCTTACGCCGTGACAGCCAATGTGGAAGGGGAAACCCATCAGGGTATGCTCAACATTGGAAACAGACCTACCGTAAATGGTAATAGTCAGACCATAGAAGTGAATTTGTTTGACTTTGATGGAGACCTTTACGACAAAAGAATAGCTGTCCAATTAAAAGCTTACCTAAGGCCAGAAGTTAAATTTTCTGATCTCGATGAATTAAAAGGACAACTCCAGCAGGATAAAGAAGCGGCTCTTAGGCTCCTTGCCTGCTGATATAAAATCTATAACCCAAAAATAACTTTTCTATGATCAACAAAACAGTGGCAAATGCTGAAGAGGCTGTTAAAGACATCCCCTCTGGTGCCGTTCTTATGCTAGGAGGCTTTGGTCTTTCCGGAATCCCTGAAAACAGCATTGATGCCCTATTGCAAAGGGACATTAAAGGTCTTACCTGCATTTCCAATAATGCTGGTGTTGACGATTTTGGCATAGGACTTATGTTGAAAAAACGGATGGTCAAAAAAATGATATCCTCCTATGTGGGAGAAAATGCTGAGTTTGAGCGTCAGTTGCTTTCAGGCGAACTGGAAGTAGAACTAATTCCTCAGGGAACACTGGCTGAAAGGGTAAGGGCAGGAGGTGCAGGCATACCCGCCTTTTTTACCCCAGCAGGTGTGGGTACAGAAGTAGCAGAAGGAAAGGAACTTCGGGAATTTGACGGAAAATTATACCTTATGGAAAGGTGGTTAAAGGCAGACTTTGCGATTGTTAAAGCTTGGAAGGGAGATACCGCGGGTAATCTGATCTTCAAAGGTACAGCCAGAAACTTCAACCCCATGATGGCAGCCGCAGGTAGAATTACTATCGCAGAAGTAGAAGAACTGGTGCCCGCAGGAGATTTAGACCCAAATCAGATCCATACACCCGGCATTTACGTGCAAAGGATCTTCCAGGGTATAGATTATGAGAAAAGGATAGAGCAACGGACGGTGACTGGAGAAAGAAGCTAGAGACTAGAATCAAGAATCAAGAGAGGGCCGAGCGTTATAAAAAGCTATTTTGATAGCTTTTTAGCGAGGAGCCAGGTTGCAGGGCTGGAAAAATAAAAACATAGAACCAAGAGAAAAGAAACAAGAATTTCGGAAGTTACCCATAGGCAATAAATTTCTAGAAAAAGAATAAAAAACCGAAAACAATGCTGAATAAGAACCAAATAGCCCAAAGAATAGCCAAAGAGGTAAAAAACGGACAATACATCAACTTAGGCATCGGAATCCCCACTTTGGTCGCCAACTATATCCCTGACAATTTAGATGTAGTATTACAGTCTGAAAATGGATTATTGGGCATTGGCCCCTTCCCTACTGAAGACCTAATTGATCCTGATCTGATCAATGCCGGTAAGCAAACCATCACCATGCTCAAAGGTTCTTCACTCTTCAATTCTGCGGAGTCTTTTGCGATGATCCGGGGTGGACATGTGCAGTTGACAATTTTAGGAGCAATGGAAGTATCAGAAAACGGAGACATCGCCAATTGGAAAATTCCTGGTAAAATGGTCAAAGGTATGGGGGGAGCAATGGACCTGGTGGCATCAGCTGAAAATATCATTGTGGCCATGCAGCACTGCAGCAAGGACGGACAGTCCAAGCTATTGAAAAAGTGTGCACTACCCATAACAGGGCTGCGTTGTGTCAAAAAGGTAGTGACTGACCTGGCTGTTTTGGAAATCCTTCCAGAAGGTGGGTTCAAACTTTTGGAAAGGGCCCCTGGTGTAAGTGTAGAGGAAATCCAAAGCAAAACAGAAGGAAGGCTCGTAATTGAAGGGGAAGTTCCGGAAATGACATTTGATTGAAATGAAAAATTCCTGTTTTTGGCCAAAAGCAGGATTTTTTTTAATTAGGGTTTATGAAAAGCTTCCAAAACCTCAAAATCGTTGAACTTTCAAGCGTACTCGCAGGCCCCCTTGTAGGTACATTTTTTGCAGAATTGGGCGCTAAAGTGATAAAAGTCGAAAACAAAGTAACCGGAGGAGATGTCACAAGACAGTGGAAACTTCCTGAAGAAAATCAGCAACACCCAGTTTCTGCCTACTATGCAGCTGCAAACTTTGGAAAAAAATCCATTTTCAAAAACCTCAAGAATCAAGAAGATTACCAGGAAGTAATTGAATTGATAGCAACAGCACACATTGTCCTGCTTAACTTCAAGCCAGGGGATGCACAAAAACTCAAATTCGACCATGACACCTTATCCAAGGTAAACCCTAAATTGATCTATGCTGAGATTATTGGTTTTGCGGATAACGATCCAAGGGTGGCTTATGATGTAGTCCTTCAGGCGGAAACGGGTTACATGGCGATGAACGGGGAAGTTGACTCCCCTCCCCTGAAAATGCCCTTGGCCATGATTGATATTATGGCAGCCCATCAATTGAAAGAAGGCATACTCTGTGCTTTGTTAGAAAGCGCAATTGACGGAAAAGGAAGGAAAGTAAGTGTTTCTTTGTATGAGGCGGGACTCACTGCGCTGGCCAATCAAGCTTCTAACTGGCTGATGAATGGACATATTCCCCAAAGAATAGGCTCATTGCATCCCAATATTGCTCCTTATGGGGAAACTTTTACTTGTGCGGATGGTAAATGGCTGGTACTTGCCGTCGGTAGTGACAGGCAATTTGAAAAACTATGCCAGCTACTAGGCCTTTCGGCCCTGATTACTGATTCCAGATTTGAAACCAATACTTTCCGTGTACAACATAGAACAGCATTAACTCGATATTTGAAAGAAGCTTTCCTTAAAAAACCATCCTCCCAATGGGTCCCATTGTTATTGGAAAATCAGGTCCCTTTCGGTCAAATCAAAGACATGAAGGAAGTTTTCGAAGAAGAGCAAGACAGCAGTTTGATCCTTGAAGAAGATATGGAAGGACAACCCACTAAAAGGGTTAAAACTGTAGCTTTTAAGATCATGGGATAATCCTTTAACTTTCAATGTTAACAGTTAACACGTTAACCGTTAACGATGAACTTCTTTTTCTTTCGAAATTCGACTTCCGAAATCCCACATTTTCTTGTTTCTTGTTTCTAAAATCTCGCCTCTCGCTTCTCGTCTCTCATCTCTATTACCTCTCACTCACCCACCTAAAGGCATTTACAAAAGCCTCCACCCATGGCGTAATTTCATCCTCTTGATTCTCTGAAGGATAATTCGGCCAGTTCCAAGGCTTTAAAGAGCGCTCAATATGTGGCATGATGGCCAAATGCCTGCCATCAGCAGAGGCTATACCCGCTACCGCAAAATCTGACCCATTAGGATTACCTGGATAAGCAGCATAGGAATAGGTCATGCCAATATGGTAAGCTTCCTTTGGTTGAGGTAAGTGGAATTTACCTTCACCATGGGCTATCCAGACACCCAGGCGCTGACCGGAAAGACTCTTCAACATCACGGTATCATTTTCAGGAATATTCACATTGACAAAAGCAGATTCAAACTTGTGGCTGGCGTTATGGAGCATTTTTGGTCGTTCATCATGTTCGGCAGCCACCAGACCCAATTCAACCATCAATTGACAGCCATTACAAACACCCAAACTCAAGGTATCCTTCCTGGCATAAAATTTATCCAAGGCCTGTTTAGCTTTTTCATTGTACAGGAAGGCACCTGCCCAGCCTTTGGCAGAACCCAAAACATCAGAATTGGAAAAACCACCCACAAAAACAATCATCTGTACATCCTCAAGCGTTTCCCTACCGGATATCAGGTCGGTCATGTGTACATCTTTTACATCAAATCCGGCTAACCAAAGTGAATAAGCCATCTCCCTGTCTCCATTCACACCTTTTTCTCGGATAATGGCCGCACGTTTGCCGGAAGGCTCCCTACGATAAGGGTTCAAAGAAAAGCTATCCAAACTACCTGCCCAGTTTTCACCAAACTTATAAATTAGCGGTTGTAGTTTGTAATTTTCAAAGCGCTCCGCAGCCAAAGCTGCGCCACTCTGCTGTTTATCCAACAAATAGGAAGATCTGAACCAGGTATCACGCATTTCAGCCACGTCCAATTCCAAACCTGTACTTTCTAAGGATAACTTCCCTTCCAGGTTCACATCTGCAATGGAGGTATAGTCAATTCCGTAGTTTTCCAAAACAGCCCTTGTACGTTCAATATTGCCCACTTGAATCAATACCCCTGGGTTTTCTGCAAAAAGTGCCTTAACCAAATCGCTTTCTGACAGGCGATCGGTTTTTACCTTCAATCCAACCTGTGTGGATGGAAAGCACATTTCCAAAAGCGCGGTAATCAATCCACCGGAAGAAATATCATGGCCTGCCAGCACTTCTCCCTTTTCGATCAGTTTTTGAACAACCATAAAAGCAGTGCTGAAATATTGACTATCCAACACATCGGGAATTTCATCTCCTATCGTATTGAGGGTCTGCGCAAAGCTCGAACCTCCCAATTTAGGACTGTCCTTTGAAAAATCAATATAGTAGACCTTAGATCCCGGAATTGGCTTAAGATCAGGTGAAACAACTTTTTGAGGATCGGCGCATTCCCCAACCGTAGAGATAATGACCGTTCCCGGAGAATAAACAGTTTTTCCTCCCGGGTACTTTTGGGTCATGGACAAGGAGTCTTTTCCGGTAGGAACATTAATACCCAATTCAATGGCAAAATCTGAAATGGCCTGTACAGCCCGATAAAGCCTGTCATTTTCACCTGGATTTTTAGCTGGCCACATCCAGTTGGCACTGAGGGAAACCCCTGCCAAACCATCTGTGATCGGTGCCCAAACCAAATTGGTCAATGCCTCAGCAATGGATAATCTTGATCCTGCCTCCGGATTGGCCAATGCTGCCACAGGCGCATGGCCTATGGAAGTGGCAATACCTTTTTCTCCTGTAAAATCCAGAGCCATCACCGCCACATTATTCAGCGGTAATTGGATTTCACCAGTGGTCTGTTGCTTGGCCACCCGACCTGTTACAGAACGGTCAACTTTATTGGTCAACCAATCCTTACAGGCCACCGCCTCCAATTGGAGCACCTCCTCAATATAGGATTTCAGGTGATCAGGACTATATTGAGGATTATTGTATTTTGTATGTACCGGACTATCCTCCAAAACGGTTTTGGGCGAACTGCCAAACATATAAGCCAGATTCCAATCCACCGGTTTTTCTCCGGTCTGCTTATTTTCAAACTTGAAGTGCATGTCTCCAGTGGTCTCTCCTACCACGTAAAAAGGTGCACGCTCCCTTTCAGCAATTCGCTTAAGGGTGTCAACATCCTTTTCATGCACAACCAGTCCCATCCTTTCCTGGGACTCATTACCAATAATTTCTTTGGCAGAAAGGGTTGGGTCACCCACCGGTAATTTATCCAAGTGAATGGTACCTCCTGTACTCTCCACCAACTCTGAAAGACAATTTAAATGTCCACCGGCACCATGATCATGAATGGAAATGATGGGATTTTCATGGCTTTCTGCCATAGCACGGATTACATTAGCGACCCGCTTTTGCATCTCAGGATTTGAACGCTGAATCGCATTCAATTCAATGGCATTACTGAATTCACCGGTCGCCACAGAAGAAACGGCACCACCCCCCATACCAATGCGGTAATTATCACCTCCCATGACGATAATCTTATCACCCTTGCTGGGGTCATTCTTTTTGGCATATTCTTTTCTGGTAAAACCAATGCCACCAGCCAGCATGATTACCTTATCGAAGCCATGGACTTGCCCTCCCTCTTCATGCTCAAAAGTCAAAACAGAGCCACTGATCAGTGGCTGTCCAAATTTATTACCAAAATCACTGGCACCATTGGATGCTTTGATCAAAATATCCATCGGTGTTTGATACAACCACTTTCGCTCGGGTAGATTCTTTTCCCAGCTTCTTCCGGCCTCAGATCTGGGATAAGAGGTCATGTAAACGGCCGTTCCTGCCAGCGGAATCGAGGCAGTGCCTCCTGCAAGTCTATCTCTGATTTCACCACCTGAACCTGTAGCAGCACCGTTGAATGGCTCCACTGTGGTAGGGAAATTGTGTGTTTCTGCTTTTAGGGAAATTACCGTTTCGATAGTCTCTGGTTCAAAATAATCAGGCTTATCTTGAGTTTTAGGTGCAAATTGCTGGGCCCTTGGCCCATCGATAAAGGCTACATTATCTTTGTAGGCCGAGACAATTTTGTTAGGATGCTTTTTTGAGGTCTCTTTAATCAACTGAAAAAGTGTTTTTTCTTTTTCCTCTCCATCAATGACAAAAACACCGTTAAAAATTTTATGCCTGCAATGCTCTGAATTGACCTGGCTGAATCCAAAAACTTCTGAATCTGTCAGCGGTCTTCCAAGTTGCTCACTTACCCCCTCCAAATAAGCTACCTCTTCCTCACTTAAAGCCAGTCCCTCCTTTTCATTGTAATTTTTGATGTCGTCTACAGCTATGATGGGCTCCGGATCAAGATGTATATCGAATATTTGCTGGTTAAGGCCATCATATTCTTTTTGGAGCATCGGGTCAATTTTATCATCTGCTCCTAGTGGATAATATTCTTCTATACGTTGCAGACCTTGAATCCCCATGTTCATCGTGATTTCCACAGCATTGGTAGACCAAGGGGTGATCATTTCTTTTCTTGGACCTGCAAACTTCCCGGAAACCTTGTCTGATGGAACCTGCTGGGCTTCGCCAAAAAGCCAGGTCAGTTTTTCAATGTCTTGTTTTGCAATGGGATGATTTGCCTGAACTGCATATACCAGGCTTTGGGGAGATTGGAAAAAGAGGATCATGTGCTGTTTTTTGTAGCCTTTTTGTCGTGCACAAATGTAGGGAATTGCCTGAATGTTTGAAAACTCAAATCAGGAATATAATTGGGGCTTTTATGCAGGTAAAGAAAATGCATGCCAGAATAGCCTTACTCCAAAGAGTAAGAGCACAACACCCACTATTTTATTCATTAAAATCATCACTTTAGGTGTTACGTAGCTTTGGAGTTGTTTGGCTATAAAAGCCTTGAGCAGGTCAAAACAAAATACAGTAACCAAAATCCCTAAATAATAGACGCCAATATCAAATCGATCATAATTATCATTGATCGCTACCAGACCAGCTATGGAGATCCAGAAAAGCAATACAAAAGGATTAACCCCATTGATGCCAAAGCCTTTAAAAAAGGCAGTGCTCTTGCTGGATTTGCCAAGGGGTAACCCTCCGGTAATAGGCCTGTCTTTGGTTTTCTTCAAAAAAGAACTCAGGCCAAAACCTATCAGTATTACACCCCCAAAAATTGCCAAATACCATTCAAAATTGGGAAATTGGGTCAATAGACTGATGCCAAAATAAGTAATAAGAACATATACAAAGTCGCTCATTAAAATTCCTGCGGCAAGGACAACGGCATATTTGAACCCGAAAGCAATACTATTTTGGATCAAGGTGAAGAAAACAGGGCCAACCATGACGGACAATAAAAGCCCCATGGTTATACCCTCCCCTAATGCTTCCATCATAAATTAATCTGGTTATTTTTTAAGTGAAGCAGCCAATCTTCCATTTTATCGCCCTTCAATACCCTTGGGAATTTATTTTGTCCGCCCTCTTTGCCTTGGGCCCTCATCCAGTCATAGAAAATTTTGGGACTGACCACTGTACAGTCTACCTTTTTTAAAGCATGTTTACGCTCCGTGATGTAGTCATCATTCAATTCCTTCAGGTAGGCGTCTATGCGACCCATCAAATCCTCTGGTTTAACTTTATCGTCAGTGCCTACAAACCAATGGTGTCTGAACAAAGACCCGTGTGGCAATCCCAAAACGGTAAATTCCCTGATATTCAAATTCATTTCCTCCGCAACTAATTCAATGGCCCTGTTCATATTGTCCATAGAAAGATGTTCACCGCACATGCTCAAGAAATGCTTGGTTCTTCCTGTAATCAGAATTTCACTTTCCGATTTGGATTCAAAGCGAATCATATCCCCAATCTGGTACCGCCATGCGCCGGCACAGGTACTGATCAGAAGGGCATAATCTACCCCCTCCTCAACCTCATCTATCTTAAATGTTTTCGCCCCCTCTTTCAGTTCTCCGTTTTCGTCAAAATTCTCCTCATTGAAAGGTACAAATTCATAAAAAATACCATTGTTCAACACCAAGCGCATGGTCCTCCTATTGGGAAGTGCCTGAAATGCCAAAAAGCCTTCTGAAGCCAAATAGGTTTCCATGTAAATCAAAGGCTTGGCGAGCAATTGCTCAAACCCTTTTTTGTAAGGCTCAAAACTCACTCCTCCATGGACAAAAATCATCAGGTTAGGCCATATGTCATGAATGGTTTTCACCTGATATTTTTCAACGATCTTTTCGAGCAAAATCTGTAACCAAGCCGGCACCCCGACAATGATACCTATATCCCATTTAGGAGCAATTTCCACAATCTGCTCAATCTTTTCTCCCCAATCCTTATTCTTGGAAATGGCTTTACCTGGTTTGTAAAACTGCTGAAACCATACGGGCAATCTACCCGTGGTAATGCCGGACAAATCCCCCGAAAAAAAGGTGCCATTAAAATCCAGATCCGTACTACCTCCCAGCATCAAAATTCCCTTGGTAAACAATGAATCCGGTAAATCGTATTTGGAAAGAGATAGAATTTGTCTGACGCCTGTTTTACGAATGGCCTTCACCATGTCCTGGGTGATGGGAATGTATTTGGAAGAAGCACCTGAAGTACCTGAAGTCAACGCAAAATACCGAATAGCACCGGGCCAGGTGATATCTTTTTCACCTGCTTTCAGTCGGTACCACCATTCATTATATATTTTTTCATAGTTATAAGTAGGCACTACGGATGAAAATGCGCGATAAAAATCTTTATTGGGTTTTTTAAACTCCTTTAGTATCAAGTCAAAACGGTGTTTTTTCCCAAAGGCAGTGTTTCTTGCCTGAATCAAAAGTTTTTTGAGTTCCTGCTTTTGAAGTTCCGCAGGATTACTATATTCCTGCTCCAAGGATTCCCTTAATCTGATGCCTTTTTTTAGCAATGTACCTAATAACGCCATATCTTTGTTTATTGCTTGTAATCAAAACTGATAAATCAAAAATACAGGAATGTCGATTAAAGAAAACCTTATTGCGATAAAAAATACATTCATTTCGCCCGATTGTCTTTTAGTTGCAGTAAGCAAAACGAAGTCTGCCGGGGAAATCATGGAGGCCTATGAAGTAGGAATCAGGGATTTTGGAGAAAATAAAGTTCAAGAGCTGACCGAAAAATATGACGCATTGCCCAAAGATATCAATTGGCACATGATTGGTCATTTGCAGCGAAACAAGGTCAAGTACATCGCCCCTTTTGTACACCTCATCCATGGGGTAGACTCACTAAAATTGCTGAAGGAAATCAATAAACAAGGAGAGAAAAATGATCGTACAATTACCTGTTTACTGCAGGTGCACATAGCGCAGGAAGATACCAAATTTGGTTTTTCCGAAGAAGAGCTGAAAGAATTATTCGCTTCGGAAGAGTTGAATGACCTGAAATATGTGAAGATTGTAGGACTCATGGGTATGGCAACCTTTACGGATAATACATCTCAAATCAGGTCTGAATTCAAAGGACTTCAAGAACTGTTTGAAGTGCTGAAACCCACTACGCTTCCAAAAAATGTAGTCATGCAGGAGTTATCCATAGGGATGAGTGGAGATTACCTTGTGGCCCAGGAAATGGGAAGCACCATGGTACGAATTGGTACGGCTATTTTTGGCGAAAGGAACTATTAATAAAGATGAAAAATTCAACGTTTATTCAATTAGCAGGAATATTGGGCGGATTGGCAGTTGGCATTGGCGCTTTCGGAGCGCATGGATTGCAACCCCTATTAGAAGCAACCGGTCGGTCAGAAACCTTTGAAACTGCTGTTAAATATCATTTTTACCATACCCTTGCTATCTTAATATTGGGGATTTGGCATGGCTTTCAACCTGAAAGAAAGTGGTTAAAAGCATCCATTTGGTCCTTCTTTATCGGTATTTTAATCTTTTCGGGTTCCCTTTACATATTATCACTATCCGGAATTACCTGGCTCGGTGCCATTACTCCCTTTGGGGGAGTTGCCTTCATTATAGGTTGGATTTTTATCGTTTTCGCTGCCAAGTCCTGATCTCATGAAATCAAAAATTCTAATTACACTATTAATTTTTACTTATTCCATTCAAAGTTTTGGTCAGGATATTGACCTGCGGAGCCGCTTTGAAAGGCTGGATGAACTCCTTGGAGAAAATTCTTTTTTTGATAACCACCTCACAGGCTTCATGCTTTATGACCTGGACAGCCAATGGGTGATGTATGAAAAAAACAGTCACATGAACTTTATTCCTGCTTCTACTACCAAGTTATTGACTTTTTATGCCTCTCTCTTGGTACTAAAAGACAGTACCATCACTTTCAGGTATGTAAATAGTGGCAAAGAAGTGACCATTTGGGGTGCAGGAGACCCTTCTTGGAAATATAGGCCTTTGCCCCAGCCCAAACTGAGGGAGTTTTTCCAGCCCTTTGACCGCATAAATTTTTCTTTGGACAATTGGAGGGACACCCCTTTTGGCTACGGTTGGCAGTGGGATGATTATTATTTTGCATATTCCCCTGAACGGTCTGCATTCCCAGTTCATGGCAATATTGTTGTTTTTACCAATAGAAACAGAACACCTGTTCCTGATATTCCATTGTTTTCAACCATGCTTGTAAGGACAGATAAGGAGATCAGGGGAGTACAACGGGATTTTAATTCAAATAACTTCCTTTATAATCCCAGCCTTTATGTCAATCAGTTTTCTACACTTCCATTTATTACCAATCAAGAGGTCACTTTAAAACTCATGGAAGAAACCTTGGGTAAGCCTGTCAATTTGGTCAAAGGAAAGGCCCCTGCCCATGCCAAGGTTTTTAAAGGAGGAAGCCTACTGCCACTTTGGAGAGAGGTGCTTATCGAGAGTGATAATTTCGTTGCTGAGCAATTGCTTCTTATGGTTTCCGATGCACTTTTTGGTGAACTCAATGGGGAAAGAACCATTGATTACATCAAAAAAAATTACATGGATGATTTTCCTGACAAGCCAAGATGGGTGGATGGCTCTGGCTTATCCAGGCATAACCTTGTCACGCCAAGGACTATGGTTACTTTGATGACAAAACTGGACGGAATGATGCCCAGGTCTGAGTTACTCCGTCTTCTTCCGCAAGGAGGCATCAATGGGACGTTGAAAAACAATTATGCTGCCCGAAGACCGTATGTCATAGCCAAAACAGGTACCATAAGCAATAACCACTCTTTGGTAGGCTACCTCAGGGCAGATTCCGGTAAATATTATGCTTTCGCTTTTATGAACAACAATTACCTCAACAGGGCCTCCGAGATACGCAGAGAAATGGAAAAAGTGCTGCAGTATATCAAAACCCATTATTGATTTTCAAAATTATCTAAGGAAAGCAAAAGTCAAATCAAATATTTCGCGTACCTTTGAATCCCATAAGAATTAAAACAAAATAATATCCTTCCATTCTTATGGCTTCATCCACCAAATACATCTTTATTACCGGAGGCGTGACTTCCTCATTAGGAAAAGGCATCATTGCAGCTTCTTTAGCCAAGCTGCTCCAAGCCAGAGGTTTCAGTGTCACCATCCAAAAATTCGACCCTTACCTGAACATTGATCCAGGAACACTCAACCCTTACGAGCACGGAGAATGTTATGTCACTGAAGACGGTGCAGAAACAGATCTTGACCTGGGGCATTATGAGCGCTTTTTGAATGCGCCTACTTCACAAGGTAATAATGTGACCACAGGAAGAATTTACAACAACGTCATCACCAAAGAACGAAAAGGTGAATACTTAGGAAAAACGGTTCAGGTTATCCCCCACATTACAGATGAAATCAAGAGGAATTTTTTCAAACTGGGTGAAGAAGGTAAATATGATGTAATCATCACGGAGATTGGAGGATGTGTGGGCGATATTGAGTCCTTACCTTTTATAGAAGCGGTAAGACAAGCGAAATGGGATATAGGCGCGAATAATTTCCTGGTTGTCCACTTAACACTTATCCCCTATTTAGCTGCAGCAAAAGAATTAAAAACAAAACCTACCCAACACTCCGTTAAACAACTTTTGGAAGCAGGTATTCAACCGGACATTTTGGTATGTAGGACAGAACACCCCCTGCCCAATGAAGTGAAAAAGAAGCTTGCACTGTTCTGTAATGTCCAATTGAATTGTGTCATTGAAGCCATGGATGCAGAGACCATCTATGATGTCCCCTTGCTCATGAAGAAAGAAAAACTTGATGAAAGGGTAATGACCAAACTTAAGCTGGGAAATAAGAACAACATTGATCTGGAGCAGTGGAAAGATTTCCTGGGTAAATTAAAGAACCCAACCCAAGAGGTGAATATAGGTCTAATTGGAAAGTATGTTTCACTGCCCGATGCATATAAATCCATCATTGAAGCCTTTGTGCATGCCGGTGCGGCTGCAGAATGCAAAGTAAATCTGCAATTGATATCCTCGGAAGAACTCCATGCAGATAATGTTGTCAAAAGGTTTGAATCTTTAGACGGCATATTGGTAGCACCTGGCTTTGGAGAAAGAGGACTTGAGGGAAAAATAGAAACTGTTAAATTTGCCCGCGAAAACAAAATACCCTTTTTGGGAATTTGTTTAGGAATGCAGGTTGCAGTAATTGAGTTTGCAAGGAATGTTTTAGGACTTGAGGGAGCCAACAGTACCGAAATGGACCCACAAACCAAACATCCTGTCATTGACTTAATGGAGGAACAAAAAAACCTGGATCAATTGGGAGGTACCATGAGACTTGGTGCTTATCCATGCGAACTCCGAAAAGGATCCCGGTCTGCACAGGCTTATGGAAAATCCAAAGTTCAGGAAAGACATAGGCACAGGTACGAGTTCAACAATAAATACCTTCAAAAAATTGAAGATAATGGGATGGTACCATCTGGCATCAATCCTGAAACAGGACTGGTAGAAATCATTGAGGTAAAAGAACATCCATGGTTTGTAGGGACCCAGTTCCATCCAGAATATAAAAGTACTGTCCTAAATCCGCACCCATTATTCGTGCGATTTATAGCAGCAGCAATAGAAAATAAAAAAATAAAGTAATTTTACGGCCCGGTAAAGCATAGGGTAATGCGAAGATGTTCTGGATATCGTCCAAATCTTTGTGTCACCTTCGCTTTTTGAAAAGCCTAATAAAGTAAATTCTATGGATAGAAACCAAGCGACAGGATTGATCCTATTCGCAGCAGTACTGATGGTGTATTCGATATTCTTTGCGACTACACCAGAGCCAGTAGAGGAAGAAGTAGCACAAACCAGCACCTTACAGGTTCAGGAAGAGGATGTGATGGAACCAGTAAGTGCCCCAGTACTTGTTGAACCGGACAGTATTCAGGATATAATTGCCCAAAGGCAGTTTGGTGTATTTGCACCGATGACCAAAGGCACAACCGAAACCGTAATCCTGGAAAATGATAAAATGATTGTTTCATTTTCTACCCAAGGAGCTGAAATTGTACAGGTAGAATTGAAAGAATTTAAAACCTGGGAGCAGAAACCTTTGGTGTTATTGGATGAAAGCAGTTCAGATCTGGATTATATGATCCAAACGGACAAAGGTACGCTGAGCCTAAACCAATTTTTCTTCACGCCTACTTTATCCACAATGGACGTTGAGGGAGAAACTGCTAATGTCCTGACCTTTACAGCGCAGTCCGGAAATGCCAGGATTACCAGGACCTATTCCCTTAAAGATGGGAACTACACCTTGGACAAATACATTGAATTTGTTGGACTTAATAACAACTTAAAGGATAATCAAATCCAGATCCTCTGGGATGACAGATTACAAAGACAGGAGAGGGATATTGAAGAATCCAGAAGAAAGACCAATATCAATTTCTTTACGGCATCGGGTTCTCACGATGACCTAAGTCTTACCAAAACTTCTGTAGAAGAAGAAGTAACAGAACCTATCAAGTGGATGAGCTTCAGCCAAAGGTTTTTTACTTCTGCCATTATTGCCGGAAACACATTCAACACTGCAAATTTCAGGCAGGAAATCCCAAATGACACCTTATCCATCAAAAACATGCGGGCCAACTTGGTCATGCCACTTGAAAATGGAAGGGCTGAGTTGCAGTACTATTTCGGACCCAATAATTACAACATCCTGAAAAGAATTACACCGGGCTTTGAAAATAACGTGGACATGGGTTATTTCTTTGTGAGCTGGGTGAACAAATATATCATTGTCAATTTATTTCAGTTCCTTGAGAAGTATTTCAACAACTATGGTATCATCATTATCCTCATCGTACTGATTATTAAATTGGCCCTATTCCCTTTGACATACAAATCATACATAGGAATGGCCAAAATGCGGGTAATCAAACCTGAAATTGATGAATTAAAGGAAAAATTTGGAGAAGACCCTGCAAAAATGCAGCAAGAGCAAATGAAATTGTTCGGACAACTTGGTGTAAGTCCTATTTCCGGATGTTTGCCCATGTTGTTCCAAATGCCTTTTCTATTTGCCATGTTCTTCTTTTTCCCCAATTCCATTGAGTTGAGGCAAGAGTCTTTCCTTTGGGCAAATGACCTATCTACATATGATGCCATCATTTGGTTGCCTTTCACCATTCCTTTTTATGGTGCCCACGTGAGTTTATTCACCATCTTGATGACCATATCGCAGATTGCTTATACCCATTTCAACAATCAATTGACAGCTCAGGCAGGTCCTATGAAAAATTTAGGATATATCATGCCGGTCATCTTTATGTTTGTTCTTAACTCATTCCCTGCTGCTTTGAGTTTCTACTACTTCGTTTCAAATATGGTAACTTTCGGACAGCAAGCGCTGATTAAGATGTTTGTAGACGATGCCAAAATCAGAGAAAAAATCGAAGCCTACAGAAAGAAGAACGTCAATAAGAAAAAATCAAAATTCCAACAAAAACTGGAAGATGCCATGAAAGCAGCTGAGGCCAACAAAAAGAGAAAATAATTTAAAAAAGGCTGTGCGAGGAGAAGCACAGCCTTTTTTTTATGTCATTTTTTTTGTTTTATTGCCTAGAAAGTTAAAAGTGGTTATCAGGGTAAAAATCAAGGCATTAAAGTAATCCACAATATATTGTGGATAATAATTCATTTACAGACTGGATATTAATCCTATATTTGTAAGCTAACAAAACCAAAAGACCGAAACAGTATGATAGAGATAACATATTTTGGACACTCTTCCTTTTTGGTGAAGGTTGCTGGAAAAAAAATACTCTTCGATCCGTTTATCAGTCCAAACGAAAAAGCTTCTCATATCGATATTTCGAGCATCAGTGCTGATTATGTGTTGATCAGTCATGGCCATGAAGATCATGTGGCTGACGCAGAAAAAATCACAAAATCATCCGATGCCATGTTGGTATCTAATTATGAAATAGCCGTCTGGTTTGCAGGAAAAGGTGTGAAAAATTACCATCCCATGAACCATGGTGGAAGTAAGGTTTTTGATTTTGGCAAAGTTAAATATGTCAATGCCGTACACAGCAGTACCTTACCGGATGGCAGCTCTGGGGGAAATCCCGGTGGCTTCGTCATTCAACATGAAGCAGGCACATTTTATTATGCAGGCGATACAGCTTTGACTTATGATATGAAGCTGATCGGTGAAGAATATAAAATAGATTTTGCTTTTCTTCCGATTGGAGACAATTTCACCATGGGAATACATGACGCTATAAAAGCTGCTGATTTTGTGGGAACAAAAAAAATAATTGCCATGCATTACGGTACCTTTCCTTTCATAGAAATTGACCTGGAGACAGCAAAAAAGGCGGCCGAAAGTGCAGGAAAGGAACTGATAATAATTAATATTGGAGACTCTGTAAGCCTGTAAACAATAAAATGGGAAAAGTAATTGCCATTGCCAATCAAAAAGGTGGGGTAGGAAAAACCACCACAGCGATGAATTTAGCGGCGAGTTTGGCCGTCTTGGAGTTTAAAACACTGGTTATTGATGCTGACCCTCAGGCAAATACCACCTCTGGATTAGGACATGACCCCAAAAATATCGATACCAGCATTTATGAATGTATGGTAGATGGTACGGATATTGAATCCATCATTTTGAAAACCGAAATAGAGAACCTTGACCTTATCCCCTCACACATCGACTTGGTGGGTGCCGAGGTAGAGATGATCAATCTTGACAATCGGGAAGAAAAAATGAAAGAGGTGATAGCCAAAATCAGAAACAATTATGATTTTGTGATCATTGACTGCTCACCATCCTTGGGTTTGATTACCATCAATGCACTTACAGCGGCAGATTCTGTAATTATTCCAGTACAATGCGAGTATTTTGCCTTGGAGGGACTTGGAAAACTTTTGAATACTATCAAAATTATCCAAACAAGACTCAATCCCAACCTGGAAATTGAAGGTATTTTGCTGACCATGTATGATGTAAGATTAAGGTTAAGCAATCAGGTAGTGGACGAAGTGAGGATGCATTTCAAGGATCTGGTATTTGATACCATTATACCCAGGAATGTAAGGTTAAGCGAATCTCCAAGTTTTGGACTTCCGGTCATTGCTTTTGATGCAGACGGAAAAGGTGCTGTGGCCTATTTAAATTTGGCCAATGAAATTGCGACAAAAAACGGAATGGAGAAGGTAAATTGATAAATTGAATAATGTCCGATAAAAAACAACCCAATAAAAAGCCAGCACTGGGAAGAGGTCTTGGAGCACTTCTAAATGACTCTCCTCAGAAAAAACCAGCTACGGATGTATTACCTTCTCAACCAGTGGTGGGAATCTACGAAATTGCCTTATCGGAAATACAGGTCAATCCTTATCAACCCAGAACACACTTCGATAAAACAGCGCTGGAAGAACTGTCGGAATCCATTAAAGTTCAAGGGATCATTCAGCCAATCACGGTAAGAAGGCTTTCAGATGGGGAATACCAGTTAATCTCCGGAGAAAGGAGATTCCAAGCGTCAAAGATGGCAGGTCTGGAAAAAGTTCCGGCTTATGTCAGGACAGCCAATGACCAACAAATGTTGGAAATGGCGCTGATTGAAAACATCCAACGTGAAAACCTGAATGCTTTAGAGATCGCCCATTCTTATCAAAGGTTATTGGCCGAATGCAACCTCAAACAGGAAGAACTTGGTGACCGTGTAGGAAAAAACAGGACTACTGTCAACAATTATTTGCGTCTGTTGAAATTGCCACCGGACATTCAGGCTGGACTTAGGGATAATGTCATTTCCATGGGCCATGCACGTGCCATTATCAATATAGAAGACATTGACCGGCAGTTGGCCATTTATAAAAGGACAGTAGCTGAAGAGCTCAGCGTAAGAAAAGTAGAAGCACTTGTTAAAGCCCTCAGTAGCGGTCCGGAAGAAAGTAGCCCGGAAAAAGTGGCGGGACTTGACCCTGTTAAAAAATATGAAATAGGAAAGATTCAGCAGCGACTGGCATCTCATTTTGGAACAAAGGTACAGCTCAAAGCCGACGGTAAACATAAAGGTGAAATCAAAATCCCTTTTCGTTCAGCTGATGACCTGAATAGAATACTTGAAATTCTAGATATCATTTAAAGCCTTGACTACGGCAAAAAGTACAATTCGCTTCAGTAAATTTAAAATGGCAATGATACCCCCCCATATCATTGCTGTTTTTATTTTATTGTTGTCTAGTGCCGCCTATACCAATGCCCAACAAGTATCCGGAGACACCCTAAACTTAGATTGGCGGCCAGAAGGCTATAAAAATCCTAAAAAAGCCACCATCCTTTCAGCGATTTTACCTGGAGCTGGCCAGGTTTACAATGAAAAAAGCTGGAAAGTACCTATCATTTACGGTGGGTTTGCTACCAACATCTTCTTCATTGAATTCAACGATCGACGATATAAAGCATTGAGGGAGGGACTTTTTTTATTGGATGATGGTCTGCCAAACGATTTCCCAAACCTGAACAGGGATGGCTTGGTAAGACAGGTCAATTTCTGGAGAAGAAACCGGGATTTGAATTATTTCATATTTATAGGTATTTATGCGCTGAATATCATAGACGCACATGTAGATGCACATCTTTCCTCCTTTGATGTCAGTGACGACCTAAGTTTTAGGTTCGAGCCAAGTTTCGAAATGCTAAGTGCTGGAGGGGGTGTTTTTGGATTATCCATGAAAATTAATTTCTGATTATGAATATATTATTATTAGGCTATGGCAAAATGGGGAAAATTATCGGTGAAATCGCCGAATCCAGAGGCCATCAGCTGGTAGGAAAAATCAACATTGAAAACAGGAACGAACTGGAAAAACTTGACCCTTCAAGGGTAGATGTCGCCATAGAATTCAGTCAACCCGATGCAGCATTTGACAATATCAGTTGGGCGATTGAAAGGGGGATTCCTGTAGTTTCGGGCACAACAGGTTGGTTGGAGAAAAAACCGGCCATTTCAGCCCTAACACTGGAAAAAAACACAGCTTTTTTCTATGCTTCTAATTACAGCATTGGGGTGAATATTTTTTTTAAAGTGAACAAATTTTTGGCCTCCTTAATGAAGGACCAGCAAGACTACCGTGCTAGGATGGAGGAAGTCCACCATACTGAAAAAAAGGATGCTCCAAGTGGTACGGCCATCACCTTAGCAGAAGGAATCCTAGGTGAAATATCAAGCTATAAGAATTGGAAATTGTCCGATGGAATGGACGAAAATGAACACTTGCTTTACATAGAAGCCAAGCGGATAGACCCTGCACCAGGCACCCATATTATCCGCTATCAGTCTGAAATTGACGACATTGAAATCAGCCATACAGCCCATAGCCGGAAGGGTTTTGCACTTGGCGCAGTTTTAGTGGCTGAATGGATAAAAGATAAAAAAGGTGTATTATCAATGGATGATTTCCTATCTTTCTAAAATTTTTGAGTGAAATGACAGAAGAAAAAAAGAAAAAATCAGCTGCCCGTGAATGGGTGGATGCCTTGGTATTTGCAGTCATCGCTGCTTCTTTGATCAGGTGGTTATTATTAGAACCCTTCACAATTCCAACCGCTTCAATGGAGAAGTCTCTTTTGGTAGGAGATTTTCTGTTTGTCAGTAAAATGCATTATGGTACAAGAATTCCAAGAACACCGCTCCAAATTCCATTGACACATCAGAAAATTTGGGGAACAGACGCCAACTCATATGTAGACTGGATACAACTACCCTACTTCAGACTTCCTGGCTTTACTTCGGTAAAGAGAAATGATGTGGTGGTCTTTAACTTTCCTTCTGAGTTTGAATTTCCTGTTGACCTGAAAACCAACTACATCAAGCGGGCTGTTGCCATTCCTGGAGATGAAATTGAAATTGTACAAACAGAGCTTTTTGTCAATGGCGAACCTGGATATAAACCAGAAGGACTTCAGTTTTCCTATGATGTCATGACCAGTAGAAACCTGAGTGCAGATTTCTTCAGTGATTATGGCATCAATCCAGAAGGCTTCATGTCCTTTACCAATGGTTCAGGCTATTTGGTCATGACTACCGACGAAATTGCCGAAAGATTAAGAAAATCCCCGGCAATTGGCTCGGTCACCAAAAGGGTAGACCGTATGGATATGGGAGATCCCAGAGTTTTTCCTGATGGAGCATATTTTGGTTGGAACAAAGACAATATGGGCCCTTTGACCATTCCCGCCAAAGGCTGGACCATTGAAATGAATGAGGAAAATATTGCCAAATATGCTTTAACCATAGAGAAGTTTGAAGGACTAGATGCCGTAGAGGTAGTAGACAATCAATTATATATTGATGGACAAAAAGTGGAAAGCTATACCTTCAATCAAGACTACTACTTTATGATGGGTGATAATAGGCATGACTCCCTGGACTCCAGGTATTGGGGTTTTGTACCAGAAGACCATATCGTAGGCAAAGCCTGGTTCTTATGGCTATCCTTGGACAAACATAAGTCCATGTTCAGCAAAATCCGCTGGAGCAGGTTCTTTAATGGGATTAAGTAAATGATATGATGATATGAGGTTGCCTAAACAAAAGAGGCAACCTCTTTTTTGGGATATTTTACCAATGAATTTCCGGCAGCCCTTTTTCACGCAGATAAGCGTTGGCTTTAGAAAAATGCCCACAGCCCAAAAAACCCCGATGTGCTGAAAGTGGTGAGGGATGTGGGGCATGAAGTTTCAAGTGTTTGTCATCCGAAATAAAGGCAGCCTTCTTTTGGGCATAAGCACCCCAGAGCATGAATACCAGGTTTTCTTTTTCCTGGGCCAATTGACGGATAACCTCATCTGTAAACGATTCCCAACCTTTATTTTGATGAGAACCCGCTTGATGCGCCCTGACAGTCAAAGTGGCATTTAACAACAAAACCCCTTGGTCCGCCCAACGTGACAGGTTGCCATTTGAAGGAATTTCCTTTCCTAAATCTCTGTTGATTTCTTTGAAAATATTCAACAGGCTTGGTGGAAAAGGTATGCCTTCCCGCACAGAAAAAGAAAGACCATGTGCTTGACCCAGGCCATGATAAGGGTCCTGTCCAAGGATAACAACTTTAGTCTTTTCAAAGCTACAGTGCTGAAAAGCATTAAAAATCTCTTTTCCTTTGGGAAAGACCTGATTGGTCTGGTACTCTTTTTTGACGAATTGGGCCAACTGATCGAAATAGGGTTTATTAAATTCATTCGATAGTTTTTCTTTCCAACTCTCTTCAATTTTGACATCCATTTTGACGAAAATACGTTGTGATTAAAGATTTATAGTTTTAATTTTAGATTTTATAAGCATTATTCCAGACGATATATGGTAACTGCTATCACCGAAGGTATCAAAGTAAGTGTTGAAACCACTTACCAGGCTGAGTTTTCAAGTCCTCATCAGCAACACTTTGTTTTTACTTACAAGGTAAAGATAGAAAACAACAGCAGTCATACCATACAACTCCTGCGCAGAAGGTGGGAAATTTTTGATGCCGGTGACCAGCCAAAATTTGTAGAAGGTGAAGGGGTTGTTGGGCAGCAACCCATATTGGAGCCGGGCAATTTCCATGAATATGTCTCAGGATGTAATTTAAGGTCTGGCTTGGGAAAGATGAAAGGGGCTTATATCATGGAAAAGCTTTTTGACGGCAAGCTTATTGAAGTGCAAATACCTGAATTTCAATTGATAGCCGATATTTTTGACAATTGATTTGAAAAAACACCTGTTCCCACTACGGGCTTCCATACTATATTGGCTAAAAAAAGAGGATAATTACTCCCTTCAAAGTCCTTTTGTCGCAAATCTATATAAAAACCTGAAGCTATACTTACAAAACAGCAAAACCAAAGATCTTGAGATAGAATACTGGAGAAAGGCACTACTACAGGACGAAGAAATACTTGAAATAGAAGATTACGGTGCAGGATCAAAAAAATTAAAAAAACAAAGGTTTAGAAGCACTAAAGCCATTACTCGTTACAGTACAAGCAATAGAAAATTCAGTCAGCTTTATCAATATTTCTGTATGCAAAGCCCTGGAAACTGCGTAATAGAACTGGGAACTTGTGTAGGACTGAATACTTTTTATCTTTCAAAAGTAGTCCAGTCCCACCTGTATACCTTTGAAGGATCCAAAAGTCTGATCAGAAAAGCCAAGGAAGGTTGCGGAAATCAGCCAATCAAATTTGTTGAAGGGGACATTGGGAAAACCTTGCCTGCAGTATTGGACCAGATGGGAAAAGTAGATTTTATTTTGTTGGATGCCAATCACACCTACGAGGGGACCATCACCTATTTAAAGATGGTCATGCCCTACCTTCATGACCAAAGTGTGGTGGCCATAGGGGACATACATTGGTCAAAAGAAATGGAAAAGGCTTGGGAGGAAATAGCTCAACAACCACAAGTAAGTTTAAGTCTTGATTTCTTTGAATGCGGAATATTATTTTTCCGAAAAGGACTTGCCAAAAGCCAGCATATTCTTTCTATATAGGCTTCTTCAACTGAAAAAACAATTCATTTCCCATCCTCGGAGCAATAGAGTTATAGCACGGCTCCAAGGTTAAAACCTCAAATTTTGGTTCAAAATATTGTAAGTAGGCTTCCTTAGTACCCCCAAAAGGAGGGCCCTGATGTTCAAACTCCCTGGAAAAAAGTACGCCTGCAACTTTACCTCCTGGAACCAATAAGTCATACATTTTATCAACATAGGCATGCCTCAAAGCTGGATCAAGGGCACAGAAAAACGTTTGTTCCAGGATAAGATCATATTTTCCTTGGTGATCAAAAAAATTTTCCTGAATTATTTGAGCTAATGGAAATTCAGGGTAAATTTCTTTGAATTGGTTCAAAGGAACCGGAGAAAAGTCAAGAATATGTACTTGTTGGAAGCCAGATTCAAAAGCGTAAGCAGCTTCATAAGCATTGCCTGCACCTGGAATTAATATCTTCAACTGCCTTTGAAAAATTTGGTCTAAATATTGCTTCAAAGGCTGAGAAGGGTATCCAATGTCCCATCCGGTTGATTTTTCTTTATACCGGTTGGTCCAATAAGCTTCATCTAAGTACATATACAGTGAATTTAATATTCGTGCAAAATTATTTATTTATACGCAATGGAATCAAATTTTCAAGAAAAACCGAAGAAATCCGAGAACAGTAAAAACATACTCATTATCGTTTTAGCTATTTTAGTAGTCATAAGTGGTATCAAATTGTACACAGATTATTTGGACAAAACCAAAAAGTCGGAGGAGATTTTGATTTTATCCGAAGAGAACAACGACCTGAACAGAAGAATTGACTCAATGACTTTTCAATTGGATCTAAGGATACAGGAAATAGAAAAATTAGGAGGAGATGTACAGGCTTTAGAAGAAATCAAAGAGCAATTACTGGCTGAAAGAAATACAGAAAGAAAGCGTACAGCCGAGGAAATTGCCTCCCTTAACAGGAGAATTAGTAGCTACGCAGGAACGCTTCGGGAAAAGGATGATGAAATTTTACGCCTAAGAGAGGTAAACCAACAGCTTTATGCGGAAAATCAGGATTTAAGGTCGACACAGGCTGAAATAGAAGAGCAAGTTGTCCAACTCAATATACGTAGGCAGGAATTAGAAGAAAAGGTAAATATTGCCGCTGTTTTGAAAGCTGAAAATATTTCTGTAGCTGCAGTCAACTCAAGAGGAAGGGAACGTGAAGATGGTTTTAGAAGCAGACAAATTGAAAAAATAAAAGTCTCTTTTAATTTGGCTGATAACAAAGTGGCTGAAAAAGGTCATAAAGACATTTATATACAATTGATTGCGCCAAACAATCAGCCTATCTTTGATGTAGCAAAAGGCAGCGGAACTTTTACGATCGATGGAAGAGAGGAGTTTTACACCGCACATCAAGATTTGTTCTTTGACAATACACTGCAATCCTTGACATACTTCTATGAAAAAGGTAGCAGATACACGCCCGGAATCTATGAAGTAAGGGTCTTTGCAGAAGGTTATCAGATTGGCAATAAAACCTTCGAGGTAAAATAATCAGGAAAAATAAATATTTAAAGGCAGGAAACCCCTTGATTTTCCAAGCTGGATTTGGAAATCAAGGGGTATTGTTATAATTTTGCGGTCTGTTAAAAATTACAGTTTAATCTATACAAACATGTTCCAAAAAAGTTACGAGACGGTATTCATATTAACTCCCGTTTTGTCTGAAGTTCAGATGAAGGATACCGTAGACAAGTTTGTTAACTTGTTAAAAGAAGAGGGGGCAGATGTTATCAATGTTGAAAATTGGGGTCTTAAAAAACTGGCTTATCCAATTCAGAAAAAAAGCACCGGTTTCTACGTTTTGGTAGAATTCAAATCAGAACCAGCCATGATCAAAAAATTAGAGGTTGAGTTCAGGAGAGATGAGAAAGTAATGAGATTCTTGACTACCCTATTAGACAAGCATGCCATTACTTACGCTGAAAGAAGAAGAAAAGGTGAATTTAACAAAAAAGCAGAAGCTAAGGAGGAGCAAGCCTAATGACACTTAGAAACGAACCTATCAACAGAGTTGAGAACAGAAAAAAATATTGCCGCTTCAAAAAGCATGGCATCAAGTATATTGATTATAAAGATCCTAACTTCCTTTTGAAGTTTGTAAACGAGCAGGGCAAAATCCTTCCAAGGAGATTGACCGGTAACTCTGCAAAGTACCAGAGAAAAGTGGCAAATGCTATCAAAAAAGCAAGACACTTGGCTTTATTGCCATTCGTTACTGACGGTTTGAAATAAGCCGTCCTTGTTCGCATCATTCATCATTTAAATTGCACAACAATGGAAGTTATTCTTAAAACAGATATCAAGGATTTAGGATATAAAAATGACTTGGTAGAAGTGAAACCGGGTTATGGTAGAAATTACCTCATCCCTCAGGGCTATGCAGTATTAGCTACTGTATCAAATAAAAAAATATTAGCTGAAAACATCAAGCAAGCTGCGCATAAAGCAGAGAAACTTAAAACTGAAGCTGAAGCACTTGCGGAAAAACTTGCTGGTATTACCTTAGAAATCAAAGCGAAAATCGGAGAATCCGGTAAAATTTTCGGTAAGGTAACCACCCTTCAAATTTCTGATGCACTTGCTGAGAAGGACATCAACATTGACAGGAAAAAAATCTCCATTAACGTACCTGTTCAGGGTGCAGGGGAATTTGAAGCTGAGGTTGACCTTCACAGAGAAGTGAAAAGCAATGTAAAATTCGTAGTTGTAGGAGAATAATACTTCCCTACCCTATACAAAAAGCCATCCCTTACAGGATGGCTTTTTCTTTTTCCTTGAATGAATTTTCTGATTAATTGAGCACAATTTTTTCTAAATCATCCACCAACTTCTTGGCAACAGCCCTGCTGTTTTCTTCACGCTTTGCTTTGAACAATGCTAACGCCTCTTTACTCTTTTCAATAACGCCTACTGGATTGTTATCAAATTTGTAACTGTTCCAGCACCAGGACAACTCAGCATGCAGCCTTTCATCCAACTTTAACTTGTCCAGTTTTTCCAAAGTGGACACAATGGTTTTTTCTGAAATTTTTACTGACATAAGAATATAAATTTTAACTAATTGGTTAAATCCTTTTCAATTTTTTAACAAAACAAGGTTTTTATTTTCATAAATACAAAAAATAAAATTCATTATTAACTGATTTTCAGTACACAATCGATTTCGAAGACCCGTTGAAAGGAAACTTTTTCTTCAAATAGTACTTATCTTCGTCTATACTTAAATGATCATGGAAAGAAAACAAAGTTTACAGGAAGAATTTGCCAACAGCATCACCCATGGGTTTGGTATTTTGTTCAGTATCATCTCCATATCCCTTTTGGTAACCTTTTCCATGTTAAATGGAACTGCCATCCATATTGTCAGCTGTAGCATCTTTGGAGCATCTATTTTACTCTTATATACCTTCTCCACCCTTTACCATGCCTTTCAAGAAGAGAAAATAAAATCCTGGCTCAGAACTTTTGACCACATAGGCATTTATTTCCTGATTGCAGGAACTTATACTCCCTTTCTTTTATTGGCGGTGGGAGGACTTTGGGGTTGGATATTTTTTGGTATTATTTGGGGACTAACTTTATTCGGGGTGGTTTTCAAAATATTCTATACCCATAGGTTTAAAAGAGCTTCATTAATTTTATATCTCGGCATGGGATGGATGGCGATATTTCTAATCAAACCTTTGCTTGAAAACCTTTCCCTGACCGTTTTGACTTTAATTGCTGCCGGCGGATTGAGCTATACCTTAGGGACTATATTTTATGCAAGACCACAGCAGAGATTTGCCCACACCATATGGCACCTTTTTGTTTTATCTGGGACAATTCTCCACTTTGTTGCCATATTATTTATGCTTACCGAAATTAATATCTAATTTTTATTATTGAATTTAAGAAGGTTAGATAGAATACTTAAAAAAACTTATTTATCAGATTTGCATAAAAAGTTAAGACATCATACCTTTGTGACACCTTAAAGAAAAGGGCCTTAGTAAACTGACCGATGGTGTAACTGGCAACACGTCTGATTTTGGTTCAGAAGAGTCTAGGTTCGAGCCCTAGTCGGTCAACAAAAAAAATCCACTGATCTTTCAGTGGATTTTCTTTTTTTGGCTGTTTATAGAATTGTTTTTTACCAGTAAGCTTTTCCGCATCATTTTCTAGTGAACACAGCAACAAGAGAAATATCTCTAGCAGGCATGGTGAAGGTGTAACTTTGCTCCCTACTAACTATATCCCCATCCTTCAACCAATGTGAAAATTCAAAACCGGATTCAGGTTCTGCCAATACCTCTACCCTACTCCCTTCCTTCAATTCTTTAGTTTCTACCCTTTGTGCTTGGGTGTTCACTTCTTCCATGTCAATGAGATCTATGCCACAGGAAGTCATCAAAATCATTAATGACAGGCATAGCATGGCTATCCATCTGCTACTTTTCATTTTTTAATACTTTCGGTCTATTCGGTAATCGATAAATGATTTGGCAGCAGTATCCAAAAACCAGGCCAAAACGAGACCTAAAAATTTGATAAACAATAACTTACTATATTGAAAATAATCTAAAAAACATCCAGATTACCTGTAAACAGCAGATAATACCAGAATATGAGAGTTTTTACCAGAAAATGTAAACGCTAATTACTTAAAAGAAGTAGAAAAAAATTTCACAATTTCGCCTATTTCTCCAGCCACTATCAAGCTGAAATCATATGTAAATAAAACACTAAAAATGAGGTGTATACCCATACTTCAGCGTGTATGAATTTTACAAAAACTCCTATCTTTTTTACATACTTTTTCAAGATATAATTTTACCATAGCCTAATTTTAACAATTAAATAACAATTTTATTTGGGCCAATACTTTCAGTTCATATACTTTTAAGGGCATATTATTATCCTTATTCAATTTCGAAAACTACGCATGAAAAAAATTTTACTTAAAATCCAATTTCTTTTGTTATTATCATTGGGCCTCTTTTTTTCAATTGAAGCCCAAATAATTGCATCATGGAATTTTGCAGATGAGCCCGGTAATCAAGAATTTACACCAGGTTCAGGGTCCGATGGAATTTCCGCCCTGAATTTTACCAGAGGTACAGACCTGAGCCCCAACGCAGGTGCTGGTTCAATGAATTCTTCTCAATGGTTAGGTGAGGGAGAACGTTACCTTTCCTTTGGTTTTGTGATAGAGGAAGGGAGGTCATTGAACCTATCCAGTCTTTCTATTGCATCCCGTTCTTCCAATACAGGACCCTCGACACTCGCCTTAAGGGCTAGTGTGGATAATTTTACCTCAGATCTAGCCACTTGGACACAAAGTGGCACTGCTAACACCGTCCAGACCATTGATCTTATTGGACTGACCGGGCTGAAAGGAACCGTCGAATTCAGAATTTTCAATACGAATGAAGTGTCTGCCAATGGAGGAACCCTTGCATCAGGAGGCACTTTCCGTGTTTTCAACCATAGTAGTGGCTCTGTTAATTTTGTGGGGGAAATTACTGACCCTGACTCTTCGGGAGAATCACCAACACTTGCGTTCTGGGATTTCGCGGGTGAACCGGGAAATCAGGATTTTACTACAGGAACTGGATCAAATAACGCCATTGCGCTTAATTTCACAAGAGGTTCAGGCATCACTCCCACCTCAGCAGCTAATTCCATATCGGGTTCAAATTGGGCAGTGGAAGCAAATCGCTATTTTAGCTTCGGTTTAGAAATTGAAGAAGGCTTTGAAGCTGATTTAAAAGATTTAGTGATATCCTCTAGGTCATCCGGAACTGGACCTGGAAATCTTGTACTCAGATATAGCATAGATGATTTCACCTCAGATCTAGCTACCTGGTCCCAAAGTGGCACCAGTTTCAATAATCAAATTATAGACCTGAGTAGCCTTATTGGTCTCCAAGGAAGAGTAGAATTTAGAATTTTTGTTTTGAATACCACATCTGCCGGGGGTGGTACCTTGGCATCCGGTGGCACTTTCCGGGTGGGTAATTTTTTAAATGATGGCATCTTTACACCGGTAAGTATCAGAGGTGAATTGCAGGAAACCCAACCGGCAGTACCTGTTGTTGTGGCCAATTGGAATTTTGCCGGGGAGCCTGGCAACCAAGAATCGACAGCTGGAAGCACAGATGCAGAGGGCATTCAAGTACAGGATTTTGCCAGGGGCGCAGACATCAATCCTGCTTCTGCAAGCAATTCTATAAGTTCGAATGGTTGGAATGCAGGAGAAGACCGCTTCTTTACTTTTGGATTTACAGTGGCACAGGACAAACTGGTTGACCTGAATGCACTACAAATTGGTACAAGATCTTCTAATACCGGTCCAAGAGACATGGCCCTTCGCTATAGTGGAGACGGCTTTACCAGTAATTTGGCTACCTGGACCAGCGAAAATGTATTCCTCAATCAGGTAATTGATTTAAGCTCACTTCAAAACCTAACAGGGGAAGTAGAATTTAGAATTGTTACCATAAGCGATGTCTCTGCTAATGAAGGGACCATTGCTTCGGGTGGCACTTTCCGGGCAACCAATTTCTTCCCTGATAATCTTGGCACCCGTTTCATCGGAATAGTTAAGGAAGCTGAGGGGGTTATCGTTCCAAACTTTAATTTTGATATTGAGGAACTTGATTTCGGTATCGTCAGCGTCCGGGAAGAAAAACCAATCCTCTCCTACCAACTTTCGGCCAGTAACCTCTCTGGCCCAGTGACGGTGAACACTTCGGCACCTTTAAGCTTGTCAAAAGATGGAAATGATTTTGCAGCTAGTATCGTGTTCACTACAGAAGAATTGAATGGTGCACAGTCTGTTTTTGTAAAACTGGATAATGAGTCTTCAGGCAATCTAAATCTGTCTATCTCACATGAAACCAATGGTACGACACCAGTTTCTCTTCCCGTTAAGGCTGCTGTTCTTGACCCATTCAATATTCAAGAAGACTTTAATAACTCCTGTCCTGAGGGTTTACCTTCTGGCTGGATAGGATTTTCAGTTGAAGGACCACAGGAATGGGAGTGTACGAATTTTGGAAGAGCAGGAACCACTTCTACTGCCAATGCACCATTTGGTCTACAGATGAACGGCTTTGCGGGGGGAACACAGGTACTCAATGAAGATTGGTTGATTACTCCTGCTTACGACCTGACGGAGTTTGATTTCCCATTGCTTTCTTTCTGGTCAAGAGCAGCTTTTGAAGGCCCAAGGTTGAGGCTTTTAGTATCTACTGATTATGAGGAAGGCGATCCACGAGCAGCAACTTGGAACGAGCTGCCTGATAGGTTTGCTACTCAAAATATTTGGACCTTCTCAGAAGAGATAAACCTTGATGTGTTTAAATCTGCCAATGTAAGAATTGCATTTGTTTATAATTCTTCCATAGAAACGGGTGCCACACGCTGGACTTTGGATGATTTTGCGCTGAGAAATTCCAGCACCCCTCCAGCTCCATTCTTGGTCAATGACATTGGCAATGTTGATTATTGGCATTTTGGAATTCAGCCTGTAGGCACAGTTTCAACAGAAAGCAGAGACTTCCGATTCTCCTTATCTGATGCCGTAGCACCATTAACAATAGAAGCGATAGAAGGCTTTGAATTCTCCAAAAATGGAACTGATTTCTTCGCTTCCCTAAGCTATACGCCTGAAGAAGCTGGATTAAATAATCTGGTCACTATCAGGTTTGCACCACAGACTGAAGGTGCTTTCAGTGGGCCTATCAAATTCACGAGTGGAGACCTTTCTATGATGAGAGGCTTCCTAACAGGTGCTACCCTTGAAAGGAAAAATACATTTGATGTTGTCACCTGGAACATTGAATGGTTTGGATCAACCCAAAACAACCAAGGCCCAAGCAATGTGGAATTGCAACTTCAAAATGTAAAGAAGGTTATTGAAGATCTTCAGGCAGACGTCTATGCTTTCCAGGAAATTACAAACCTCGAAAAATTTAATGAATTGGTAAGCAGCCTGGAAGGTTACGAAGGCATAGTTTCGCCAGCTGTCTCACAGGGACCCGATTCTTTTGAAACTGGGCAGAAATTGACTTTCCTTTATAAAACAGCTACAGTTGAGAAAGTCACTTCCAGGGTATTACTTGAAGGTGTGCAACCGGAAGACTTGGTAGGTTACCCGTCTACTCCAGATAGATTCTGGGCCAGCGGCAGGTTGCCTTTCCTGATGGAGGTAAAAACCAATATCAATGGGGTCAGACAAAACATCAATCTTATCAATGTACACACGAGGTCCAATGGAGGAGGCGAGAGCGCAGCGAATCCAAGATATGCCATGAGAAGATATGATGTAAACGTCCTTAAAGATTCATTAGACACCTATTACGCTAATGTGCCATTGATCATTTTAGGTGATTTTAATGATGACCTTGATGAAACTGTGGCTGATCAGACGGCCCCTACCGTAAATACATCAGAAACCTCGTTCATCAATTACATCAACGACCCAGAAAATTATATTCCAGTGACATTAAGTCTAAGCCAGGCGGGTTTAAGAACCTTCCCTACCTTTGAAAATGTGATTGACCACATGATCATTACCGATGAGTTAAGAGAAAATTGGCTTGTCAATTCAGAACGTGTAGTAGCACCATTTGAACTGATCCCTAACTACCTGAGCACTACTTCTGATCATATTCCTGTCAAAACCCGGTTCACCTTAACCTGTGACTTAGAGTTGGGTAATATTGTGGGTATTGACGAGGTCTGCGCAGGAAACAATGAAATACTGCTGATCCTGGTAGGTGGGAATTACAGTATAATTAATGGTTGGGAATTTTCAGAAGATAATGGCGAAAATTGGCATCCTATCGCCTCATCTGCTGGACTTTCAGAAATTATTGTAAATGACTTGAGCACCAACACTTTATTTAGGGCAATACTAAGTACTGACATATGTGGTCCAGAGCCAACAATGGCTTTCGAGGTAAAGGTCAATCGGCTCCCTGAGCCTATTATATTCTTTGAAGAAAGTTTCCTGATAACCATTGAAGGGAATTATACTTACAATTGGTTCAAAGATGGTGCATTAGTTGCTACTACACAGGAAAATAGGTTAAGGATTCAGGGAAGAGGGAATTATGAAGTCGAAATAGTGAATGAAAAGGGGTGCAATGCCTTATCTGAATCCTTTGCATTTCCACAGCAAAGACAGGCTTCTCAGGTTTTAATCTCTCCAAATCCAACCAACTACTTGGTAAACATCACACTTAAAAATGGTGAAGGCCTTCAAAATGTAGTTTTGATGTCTACTTATGGCCTCCAGATAGACCAAATATTAACAGAGGAAGGTTTTGCCACATTCGATGTATCAAATCTTGCCAAGGGTGTTTACCTAATTATGGTAACCGATCAATTTGGCAACAAAACCATCGATCGTCTACTCGTAAATTAAAGCCTTCGAAACCTAAAATTAAAAAGCTGCCTCCATAAAGGGCAGCTTTTTTATTAAAAAGTGCTTTCTTTGTATTGCACTAAACCAGCACAAATGTCACCCTTTGAAGATATCAGACCTTACTACGATACGGAAGTCAATCAAGCCATTAAGGAAATTATTGATCATCCCATGCTGAAGGCCATGATGAACTTTACTTTTCCTGACTTGGAAGACAGATATTGGAAAGATCTCATGCTTCATTGCCATTCCATTAGGGATTTTCAAATCAATTTTATTTATCCAGGGGTAAAAAAAGTATTGGAAAAAAGTTCAGAGGGCTTAACAACTTCGGGTTTTGAAAAGCTTGAACAAGACACATCGTATCTTTTCATTTCCAACCACAGGGACATTATCCTGGATACCTCGCTCTTGAATGCCTGTTTATATGAAAACGGATTATTCATGACCACCTCTGCTATCGGTGACAATCTGGTACAAAAAACCTTTCTAAAACATTTATCCAGACTGACCCGGAATTTCACCATCAAAAGAGGACTTCCAGCAAGGGAATTATTAGAAAGCTCAAAATTAGTTTCTGCCTATATACGCCATTCTCTGCTGAGGGAAAACAGATCGGTTTGGATCGCTCAAAGAGAAGGAAGAACTAAAGACGGCAACGACATGACCCACAAAGGTGTGCTTAAAATGATTTCCATGGCCTCTGATCAAGGGGAGCATTTTTTAGATTATTTTATGCGGCTCAATGTCGTACCCATCAGTATATCTTATGAATACGACCCAACAGATGTATTAAAGATGCCGGAGCTTTTGGCTAAGGCCAATCAGGAAACCTACATCAAAGCAGAAAATGAGGATTTTAGAACCCTTTTGAGTGGTATCATAGGCCAAAAGAGGCGGATACATATTCATGTGGGCGACGTACTTAACGATGAAATAGATCAAATAAAAAGAACTGTATCCGGGAATGTAAAGCAAATGCAGGCCTTGGCAGACCTGATAGATTTTCAGATCATTTCCGGTTACAAGCTGTGGCCTACCAAATACATTGCCTGTGACCTGTTGACAGGCACCGACCAATACGCCTCTTGGTATACAGCTGAGGAAAAGGCGCTGTTTGAAGCCAGGTTTAGAAGAGGAGTAGATCAAAATAATCCACTGGCAGTAAAAAGCTTTTTATCCATGTATGCCAATCCCGTGATCAACCAGAAACAAGTTTTGGAAAATATCAAATCAGCATAAAAGCATCAACTTTTAGTTTATGATTTTTTACCGATTCTTCTAATTGATGGGATAATTCAGTAAATTTTGTCCTGATTATTTTCAAATTCGATGGAAAACGAAGCGAAAGCGAATATTGCGGCAATTTTAGAACATCTACCCTTAGGTTTGGCCGTGAATCATATGGATTCAGGCGAAGCCTTATTTGTCAATGAGCGCTTTTCAGAAATTTATGGATGGCCGGTTGCGGACTTGATTGATATTGATTCTTTTTTTGAAAAGGTTTACCCTGACCCTGCTTACAGAGAAAATATCAAAAAAAAAATATTATCAGATATCCAATCCGGTATCCCGGAAAGAATGGCCTGGAAAAATATTCAAATAGCTACCAAATCCGGTAGGAAAAAGATCATATCCGCCAAGAACATTCCCTTGTATCAGCATCGATTGATGATTTCCACGGTTTGGGATAATACAGAAGACAGCATAAAAATCAAGCATCTTTTTGAGGAAAGAAACTTACTTAAGACATTGGTCGATATTCTGCCTGACTACATCTACATCAAAGATTCAAAAGGAAAGTTTCTCGTTAACAACAAAGCAAATGTAGTTTTACTTGGAGATCAGACAGAAGAACAATCCCTTGGAAAAACGGTATTCGATTACTTTCCTGAAGATCTTGCCAGGCAATACAACGAAGACGATCTCCAGGTAGTCGATAAAGCATCTTCTCTTTGGAATAAAGAAGAAAAAATTACCGATGCCCATGGAAATATAAAATGGGTCAATACAACCAAAGTTCCTTTATATAACCATGATGACCAGGTCGTTGGGCTGGTTGGAATTTCAAGAGACATCACAGAAGAAAAAATACGGGAACAAACGCTCACCTATAGAAGCAAACTTTTAGGGGCAATAACGGAAATTTCCCAAAGCTTATTTGCCAATGAAGAATGGGGAAGCGTTTTACCCTTCTGCTTAGAAAAAATCGGACAAACCATTCAAGCCGACCGGGTTTACTACTTTGAAAACTTCCAAAACCCCGAATTACCTGAAAAATTATTTTCCCGACAAATCTCAGAATGGACCAATGGAAGAGTCAGTGTACAGCTCGAAAATCAAGAATTCCAAGCGCTTGAACTTAGGCAACACCCTGAATTTTGGAATTTGGCTATTAACCAAAAACCATTTTTTTGCTTGACAAAAGAACTTACAGGTGCAACCAAAGAAATTTTTGCGGAACAGGACATTTTATCCTTCATAGTCATTCCTATTTTTCTAAAGGGAAAATTCATTGGGTTTGTAGGATGCGATGCCTGCCATGAGGAGCGCATATGGACAGAAGAAGAAATCGCTTTCTTACAGTCCATAGCCTCCAATATTTCTATTGCCGCGCAGCGGAAAGCCCACTTGGATGAACTAATGTCTGTCAATGGTCGGTTAAATAAAACCATAGCTGACCTAAGTTTTTCCAATCAGGAACTGGAACAATTTGCCTATGTGGCCTCCCACGATCTTCAGGAACCTTTGAGAATGATTTCCAGTTTTTTGACCTTGCTAGAGAAAAAATACACGCCCCTTTTGGATGAGAAAGGAAGGCAGTACATTTATTATGCTGTAGATGGTGCCAAAAGAATGAAATCCATCATTATGGATTTATTGGAATATTCAAGGGCTGGTAGACATGAAATCCCAAAGGAAAAGGTTGATTTAAATGTACTGATGGAAGAAATTCATACACTTTTGGGAAAAACAATAGAAGAAAGTGAAGCGGAGGTCAAACATGAGGAATTACCCACCTTAAACCTTCAAAAAATACCCATAAGACAAGTTTTTCTCAACCTAGTAGGGAATGGCATCAAATACAAAAAGAAAAGCGTACCACCAAAAATCCATATTCGGGCGCTGGAGAAAGACCAACATTGGGAATTCATCGTCTCCGATAATGGAATGGGAATTGCTAAAGCATACCATAATAAAGTATTCAACCTTTTCCAGAGGTTACATCCTAGAGAAGAAATTGAAGGGTCGGGCATGGGCTTAAGCCTTTGCAAAAAGATAATTGAAAACCTTGGGGGAAAGATTTGGATAAATTCTGAAAAGAATGAGGGAACTCAAGTTCACTTTACCATTCCCAAATAATCAGAAATGCTAAAACCAATTTTCAAAATATTTTACAGGTTTCCAAAAATCACTGGTGTTCTAGGGTTTTTAATCACTTTTCTATTAACGCAATTTATCACCCTAAAGGATTATCAATTAATCCTTTCCAAAGAAGAAATAGAAACCAGAGAAATCCTGAATACTGTTGAAAGGAACATCAGTTCTGGCCTTAACTATGCATTTGCCGCAACACGTACACTGGCCTTTTTGGAAGAAAATTATGGTACTTTAAACAACTTCGATGAGATTGGGAAGGAGATGCTAAAAAACCAACCTTATATTGATGCCATACAGCTTTTGGAACAGGGTGTGATTGTAGCTGTTTATCCTTTTGAAGGTAATGAGGTGGTCTTGGGAATGGACATCATGCAGACTGTGGGAAGGCAGGAAGCATTAATCGCCAAAACCAAAGATAACATCCATTTTGCAGGCCCCTTAGAGTTGACACAAGGGGGGCGGGGAATAGTAGGGAGATACCCCATTACAAAAGCAGGAGAGTTCTGGGGATATGCTGCCTCTATCATCCGAATGGAAAAATTTGAAGAAATGATGGGCATCACAGAAGATATGGACAAAAAGTTTCATTTTCAATTATCCAAAATCAAGCCCGATAGCGCCGAAGAGGAAAAGTTTTTACCCAGGTCAAATGAAACTTACTCTGGCGATAGCGAATCAGTTTTAATGGATATAGGGGACTGGACACTATCCGTGCAACTCAAAAAAAGTAAAGCCTTCGAAACAGTTTACCTGGCTGCAATTCTACGTCTGGTCTTAGCTACAATTTTAGGCTTTATAGCTTGGTACTTGGCCCACTTACCATCCCTTCTACGCAAAAAAATAAATAGACAAACCAGAAAACTCAGAAAAAGCAACGAGCGCTTTTATTATGCGACGCTGGCAACATCAGATGCCTTATGGGATTGGAATTTGAACACGGGTTTTGTTTACAGATCGGAAAATTTTGAAAAACTTTTCGGCCACTCAAGGAATAAATATACAGATAACAATGATTTTTGGAACGAACATATTCACCCGGAAGACTTAGACGATGTTCTGAAAAAATTAAAAACTTTGCTTGAATCGGATAACAATTATTGGAAAAATCAATTCCGCTTTAAAAAAAGTGATGGAACCTACGCCTATGTATTGGATAAAGGGGTAGTAATCCGTGATAAAAATGGCAAGGCAGTGCGATTGATTGGGGCCGGACAGGATGTTACCGAAACGGTTATGGCCCGTAAAAATCTGGAAAAAATGGGGCAAGAGCTTGAAAAGAGAGCACGGGATTTGGAAATTTCCAACGCAGAATTAGAACAATTTGCCTTCAAAGCCTCTCAGGATCTACAGGAACCTTTGAGGATGATAAGAAGTTTTTTAAAACTTATTGAGCGTAAGTATGAAAACTTGCTGGATGCAAAAGGCAAACAGTACATACATTATGCCATTAAAGGTTCCGAACAACTCAAACAAATCATATTGGATTTGTTGGAATACAGCAAGGCAGAAAATATGGGTCACAAAGAGCGATTTTCCCTCAATGAAACACTGAAAGAAGTTAAATTCCTTCTTAAAGCAGAAATCAGGGAATCAAATGCCAAAATACTTTACAGCGCTCTTCCTGAAATTTTTGCTGCACAAGTATCCATTCGTCAACTATTTCAAAATCTCATCAGCAATGCCATCAAATACAAATCAGAACTTGAAACGCCAATTATACACATAAACTGGCACGAGGATGAGGATTACTGGTTTTTCAATGTGTCTGACAACGGTATAGGCATTCCAAAAGAGTTTCATGACAAAGTCTTTCAGGTTTTTGAAAGACTTTATTCTCAGGATAAGTCTTCAGGAACAGGCTTAGGTTTGTCAATTTGTAAAAAGATAGTGGAAAACCATGAGGGCACAATCTCCCTTTCTTCGGAACCCAAGCAAGGGACATGCTTTAGTTTTAGCATAAAAAAACCAACTTGAAATCTTCCATCAGGCATTTTGAAAGATCAGATCAACTTAAAACATAAAAATAATTTATGTTAATTATTAACATTTTTTAAATTACAGATCCAAAAATAACGTATTCAAAAAAATTATTGAGAAAATTATCATTTCAAATTTAAAACTATTAAATTCTCTGCCCTTTAAGGAATAAATTAAAATGATTAAAGACACCACTCCCTATTCCATTTTACTGATTGAAGATAATGGAGGAGACCGGCTACTCATCACTACTTATCTAGAAGAATCTATCCTGCTTCCCAAGATCAAGGAAGCTTGTGATTTTTCTGAAGCCCTTCTTGCCTTGGAGGGTAAGCAAAGCCTTTATGATGTAATACTTTTGGACTTATCCCTTCCTGAAAAAAAAGGGAAGGAACTCCTAGAAGCCATCATGGAAAAAGCTGGAGATGTTCCTGTCATTATTCTAACAGGTTATTCAGACATTGAATTTAGCCGATTATCTGCCCAATTGGGTACTGCTGACTACCTTTTAAAAGATGATCTGACTCCTTCCATCTTATATAAAAGCATTGTCTACAGTATTGAAAGGAAAAAAGTATATAAGCAATTGGAAGATTCGGAAAAGAGATACAGAAACCTTTTCCAGCTTTCGCCAGTACCCAAATGGGTGTATGACCCAGATACTTTAAAATTTTTGGATGTCAATGAAGCTGCTATACTTCAGTACGGATATACCTATGATGAATTCATGAAGTTGACCTTAAGGGACATTCGACCGGAAGAAGACCTAGAAATATTGCAAAAGGAACTTGCTTTAAGGGAAAGGAAAAAAGGAATTTATAGTACTGGAACAACCTTTAGACATCAAAAGAAATCCGGTGAGATCATATTTGTGGAAATCAGATACAGCTATTTGGAATATAAGGGAAAGGGCGCTTTTTTAGTTTTGGCAAATGACATCACTTTTAGAAAACGTTATACAGATGCTATTGAAAAACAAAATGTCAAGTTAAAAGAAATTGCCTGGATTCAATCTCACATCGTGAGGGCCCCCCTTGCTAGACTAATGGGTCTGATCCATCTGATAGAATCTGGAGAACACGAAGAATTGCCATTAGAGGCTTCCGAGTTGAATCAATTGATATTATCTTCAGCCAATGAACTGGATAACATCATCAGGGAAATTACGCTTAAAACTGAACAGATCAATTTAGATGAGATTTGAAGTACTGATAGTTGATGATGAGGAAATCCTATTGATGATCTACCAAAGGTTGACGATTAAATCAGGATTAAACCCCAAGCCCTCTATTTTCACCAAGCCAAGTGAAGCTTTGGATTATATTTTTTCTATCAATCAGGAACCTGCAGCATTCTTGATTTTACTTGATATCCACATGCCTGAAATCAACGCCTGGAAATTTATGGATAAACTGAGGAGTAGCGGTAAAAATATTGATTTTTATGTTGCAATTATCACTTCATCTATCAACCAATTTGACAAAAACAAAGCCGCCGAATATCGGGAGGTGATCAAGTTCCTAGAAAAACCGGTAGATGAAAGCAGCTTTAAGTCCATTTTGAAATTAAAAAAAATTGAAGACCTGGTATCCCAATCAAAAAATTTTTAATTTCAACTGATCTCTCATCAGGCAAAAATCAAATGATCAGTTTAACCTTATTACATTTTGTATTGGCTTTTTTTCAAATTGATTTCAATTCGAAAGGAGATAAAATACCTGTAGGCCTAATTGAAACACCAATGGGCAATATCTACATCGAATTACATGAGGAAACTCCTCAGCATAAAAATAGTTTTATTGAATTAGCTGCTGCAGGTTACTGGGACTCCCTCACCTTTAACAGGGTAATCCCAAACTTTGTAGCGCAAGGTGGATGCCCTGACACAGAGGAAGGTTTTACAGATCCGGAATATTTATTGAAACCGGAATTCCATCCAAACCTCAAACATGTTTATGGTGCTGTTGGTGCTGGAAGGGATGATAACCCAGATAAGCTTTCTGCCAGATGTCAATTTTATATTGTTCAAAATCCTGAAGGCCTCCACCGTTTGGATGGGGATTATACAGTCTTTGGGCAGGTAATCAAAGGGATGGATATTGTCGATAGAATAGTTGCTGTAGGCAGAGATCAAAAAGATGCCCCTCATAATCCCATAACTTTGAAGGTTTCCATTATTTATATGGATCAAAAAGAATTTGAAGAATTCACCTATAGTTTAAATAGAAATTAACATGAAAAAAATCCGGGTATTGGTTATTGGTTGTGGCAACATGGGAGCATCTCACGCAGCGGCCTACCATCAAATTCCTGACTTTGAAATTTGCGGGCTAGTCTCAAGAGGAGACAGCAAAAATAAACTTAATGAAAAGCTGAATGCAAGCTATCCTTTGTTTGAGGACTACATTAAGGCCCTTGAGGATACCAAACCGGATGCCGTATGCATTTCTACTTACCCAGATACGCATGAGGAAATAGCGCTGCAATCATTAGCGATGGGCTGTCATATTTTTATAGAAAAGCCCCTTGCTGATACTGTTTCAGGCTCAGAAAAAATCATTTCCAAGGCCCAAGAGACGGGAAAAAAGGTAGTTGTAGGTTATATTTTAAGGCACCACCCTTCCTGGGAAAAATTTATTGAAGAAGCCCAAAAATTAGGTAAGCCATTGGTTATGCGGATGAACCTGAACCAACAAAGCCATGGTTTCATGTGGGATGTGCACCGCAATTTAATGAAAAGCCTTAGCCCGATTGTAGACTGTGGTGTACATTACATAGATGTCATGTGTCAAATGACAAGGTCCAAGCCATTGAGCGTTTCAGCCATTGGTGCAAGATTGACTGAAGAAATTTCTGAGAATAACTACAACTATGGACAGTTACAAATCCGCTTTGAGGATGGCTCAGTGGGCTGGTATGAAGCAGGCTGGGGCCCGATGATTTCTGATAATGCCTTTTTTATCAAGGATGTTTTTGGACCAAAAGGGGCTGTCTCTATCGTGGCAAAATCTGCCGGTGCGGCCGGTAAATCAGATGATGTAGATTCCCATACCAAAACTGAAAGCATAAAAGTTCATTATGCTGATCTGGACGATAAAAACAATTTTTCTAAAGAAGATCTTTGGATAGATATGACAGATGAGCCTGATCATCAGGAATTATGTAACCGAGAGCAAAGGTATTTTTTGAAAGCCATAAAAGAAGATCTTGACCTGACAGATCATTTGGAAGATGCACTGAATAGTTTAAAAATAGCTTTCGCCTGTGATGAATCCGTCAAAACTGGAAAAACGGTGAAACTGTAATCACAGAAAAACGAACATCCCATCTTGAATCAAATCAAGATGGGAGGTTTGATCATTTTGCTGCGGTAAATTGAGGAGCAGGAACATTAGAAGGTGGACGAATATCAAAAGGTTCTGATGAAGAACTTGGAACAGGCAAATTTGAAAACAGCATCCCCATTGTTTACAGAATCCAACTGCTCATCATCAGCGCTATCAGACAAACAACTGCCTAAAAGTACAACTACCAATAAGCTTAATAAACCATATCTTTTTCTAAACATATCCAAAATAAAGTTTTGTATTCATATGGGTATGAAAGGACAATTTAAATGCCAGATTAAACATTTGACGATAAAAAAGTTCACCTTTTTGTAAAGCTTACAACCTAACCAGAGTCACCATTAATCTTCCAAACATCAAACAAATCGCTGTTTTTGTATGATTTGAAGAAAAAACTTAAAAAATTTCAAAAATTTGTGCACATTTTTTTTTGCATTTCGTCACCAAAAAAAATTAAATCATAGAATATTCTTTGGTTTTTCAACATTATGACAAAAATTTATTTTTTGTTTGTTGATTTTTTTTGAGAATTTTACCACAGCTACTTACATCAACAACAACGGTTTTCCATTAGATCCTTTAAAAAATGAAAGACTTTATGTATCAATATATTCGGGGTTTTACACTCTGTCTAATTATTTTTCTGGTTTCCAGCAATGGATTGTATTCTTTTGGAATAGACCGAAGTTATTTTTTGACTTTTTCCAATGAGGCTGGACTGAGCAACCTTCAACTTAATGAAGGTAGGTTGGAGCCAAGGTTTAACCCTAATGTGACTACATATAGGGTTAACCTTGACTTCCATACTTTTTATATCAATTTGACTCCTTTTGCATCTGATCCCAATTCTAGGATTTTTATCAACGGTAAAAACGTTGCAAGCGGATCTGCAACTGGAAAAATATTTTTAAACCCGGGAGAGAATAAACTATCTGTGGAAGTTAGAAATCAAACTGGCTCAGAGATCGTTTATCAAATTTTTGTTACCAGAAACAAACCGACTGGTGAAAATTACCGGACATCCAACTGGGATATTCCAGAGTGCGATGAAAGCAGTCCACTTTTTGATGAAGATGCTTGTGCCGCAGCCCTCAGGGATGACGATGGCGATGGGGTTCCAAATTACTTAGATTTTTGTCCTGGAACCCCTCCCGGCACAATCGTAGATGAATTTGGTTGTCCCTTAGAAGATGAGCAACCTGAAAACCCAAGTGATGGTGATGATGATGGATCTGATGACGGCTCAGAGGATGGAGGTAATGGAAATGACGATGGGTCTGATGATGGCGATACTGAGGATGACGGCGACAATGGAGACAGTGACGGCTCAGAGGATGGAGATAATGGAAATGATGATGGGTCTGATGATGGTGATACTGGGGATGATGGAGACAATGGAGACAGTGACGGCTCAGAGGATGGAGATAATGGAAATGACGATGGGGCTGATGATGGTGATACTGGGGATGATGGAGACAATGGAGACAGTGACGGCTCAGAGGATGGAGATAATGGAAATGACGATGGGGCTGATGATAGCGATACTGGGGATGACGGCGACAATGGAGACAGTGACGGCTCAGAGGATGGAGATAATGGAAATGACGATGGGTCTGATGATAGCGATACTGGGGATGATGATAATAATGAATCTGAACCTTTAGATTCTGATGGGGATGGGGTACCAGATGAATTTGATCAATGTCCCGATACTCCTGAAGGGGAAGAGGTAGACGAAAATGGCTGCTCAAGAGACCAGATAGATACGGATGGGGATGGCGTACCTGATTACCTCGACCAGTGTCCCGATACACCTGAAGGAGAAGAAGTGGATGAAAATGGCTGCTCAAGAGACCAGATAGATACGGACGGGGATGGCGTACCTGATTACCTGGACCAGTGCCCGGATACACCTGAAGGAGAAGAAGTGGATGAAAATGGCTGCTCAAGAGACCAGATAGATACGGACGGGGATGGCATACCTGATTACCTCGACCAGTGTCCGGATACACCTGAAGGTGAAGAGGTTGACGAAAACGGTTGTTCTAAAGACCAGATAGATACTGATGGAGACGGTGTTCCAGACCACCTAGACTTATGTCCGAACACTCCGGAGGGAGAAGAAGTAGATGAATATGGTTGTTCTGTCAACGAACTGGAACCAACTTTAGTCGTGGATTTCATTGATTTCGACATGATCGAAGTTCCTTGGGGAACAACATTTGACCAAATCGGTCTACCGACTGAAATTGTGGTAATTACTGAAAGTGGTGAAACTTTCACCTTCCCGATAATTTGGAGCCAAGAAGGCTATGACCCTTATCAAAGCGGTCCTTACATACTTACTGGCACGGTACAACTCCCTCAAAGTTGGGAGGCAGTCTTTGAAAACCTGCCAACTATTACAGTATTGGTACTTCCAAAAGACCCACCACTGGACTTGATATTAAGTAATGATTTCTTCAATCAAAATGATAGCAGTACACCTATCCTGATTGGTGACTTTACAGTAATTGACCCACTAGATGATGTGCATATTTTGGAATTAGCGCCGGGAGTGGCAGACAATGACCTCTTCACCATCATCGACGGGCAGTTGTACTGGAACAACAATGAGTTGATTCCTGGTAAAAATGAGTTTACGATTGTGGTTACAGTCATTGACAGAGAAGGAAATATTTTCACCAAGGAATTTATCATCAGCAGAAGACTGACCAATCTTTTAATGGAAATGGAGATACCCAATACCTTTACCCCTGATGGGGATAATATCAATGACGATTGGGGTTTGCCGGTTTTACAAATATTCAACGCTGTAAGACTACACATTTACGAGCGAGGTGGCTTAAGGGTGTTTTTTACTGAAGACCCAAGCAAACGATGGGATGGAACATATTTGGGAAAACCTCTCCCAATTGATTCCTACTACTATGTAATAGAAGTAGATGACAATGAAGCATCTAGAAAAGGGATTTTGAACCTACTAAGACGGCAGTAAGATGAAATGGTTTACAAATAGTATTGTGGGTAAAACAGTGGAGAAGAAATCAAGATGCTTATTCTCCAATATACCTTTTGGTAAAAATGTGATTGGCTTGTACCTTACTGTTTTTCTTTTCTTATTTACTGCAGGCGGGTCTCTGGCTCAAACCAGAAAATATTTTGGTCAATTTAACCAACTGCAAAGTTATTTCAACCCTGCGCTAACAGGCTATGAAGGATCAGTAGTTCGAGGACTCGTAAGAAATCAGTGGACAGGCTTTGAAGGAGCTCCCCAGTCATTTTTTCTATCAGCGGAATTAGACCCTATGGAGATCAATGCAGTGGAAAATGCTGCTTTACTGGGAAATACAGCAGCAGGTTTGCATGTGATCCAGGATAATTTTGGACCATTTCGACAAACAGAAATGTTGGCAAGCTATGGGGCCAGGGTTAGGATTTCCCGAAGCACGAATTTGCGTCTGGGTATTGCCGCCAATTATCATCACATTAGACTTGACGGCAACAATCTCACCACGGAACAGGCCAATGATCCAACGGTCAATGCTTACCTGAATCAATTTGCCACCTTGCAGGTGATGGACTTTAACGCAGGCATGGCTTTCACCCATCAAAATTATTACTTCTCCTATGGCCTTCAGAATATAGCCAGAGGAAGGGTATACAGAGGTGATGCCTTCATTAAAGAAAGGCCGTTTGTAAGCATTTTTCAGACTGGTTTCAGACAAGCCCTTTCTTCAAAGATCACAGTACTTACCAACATGATGTATAGAATACAACATGATTTACCTTATAATTTAGAAATGAATGTCAAATTAATGGCAATGGATAAATTCTGGTTGGGCGTTGGGCATAGGGCCAATTATGCCAATAGCTACCATTTTGGGTTCTTAATGTCCAATATCAGGTTTGGGTATGCTTATGAAATACCTGTCACAAGTTCATACCTGATTCCTAATCCTACCCATGAATTTATGGTCTCCTTCTTTCTATTCAGAAAGGGAGGGGTTAACAGTGAGGCCGGTACTTTAATCTGGTAAAATTTTTGAAGTAATTTTTCGGAGCAGGCAATCTTCCATGTAGCTAACATTTTTTCAACTGCAATTCAATTTGTTGATGTAGTGAAGATTCCTGCTCCTTTTATATCTTATTCCTTTCGTGCTTTTTCAAATACATGCTTGGCGAAATGCCCGTCAAACTTTTAAACTGCCTATTGAAGTTGGACAGGTTATTAAATCCCGACTCGTAACCTACCTCCGATATGTTTAATTTTTCTTCCAGCAAGAGTTTGCAGGCATAACCAATCCTGATTTCATTGAGAAACCGAGAGTAATTTTTATTGGTGTGCTTTTTAAAAAACCGACAAAATGCAGTTGGATTCAAGTTGGCTACATCAGCGACTTCTTCTAAACTGATATTCTTTCTGAAATTAGAAAAAGTAAAGGAATAAACCTTGTCAATGCGTAAATCTCCGCTTCGTTCTTTTGGATGCACAAAGCCATTGGAACTGATTGGTATATAATCTTTCCTTGTAGCCAAATCATGAAGTAAGTCCAAAAACAACATCAGCCTGGAGAAACCCTCCATTCGATGAATGGCAAACATTTTCTCCTTAACTTTTTCTGCTACTGCATGAGGAAATAAAATCCCCTGATCTGCTTTTTGGAACAAATCTTGGACAGCCTTCATTTCGGGCATTTCCAAGAAGAATACGCCTGCAAAATCCTTTTTGAAATGCAGGGTAATGGCTTCAGCCCGCAAACCTGCTCCCTTTTCAAAATATGCTGGATCATTCTGCCAAAGATGGGGTAATTTCTCCCCTATCATAACCAATTGACCAGGTTCAAATGGAGCAATACTGTCTCCAATAAACCTTGTACCCTGAGAACTGACAATATATACCAGTTCAATCTCAGGGTGATAATGCCATATGTTTAGGAAATGAGGAAATGTATGAATCGCTGATACAAAGGATTTATCAAAAGGGTTTCTTCTTTCCAGTAACTTTGCTTTCATACCTAATTTTGCAGAATTTTAATTTTTATTGAACAATAATGCTAAAATAATATGTAAAATACATTAAATGTAGGTAGAAAGCAGTAACATTTTTCAGGAAATTGCGATCTATACAAGATTCGAGGATGACCCTATATCAGTCATAGATGATGCAGAGGAGGAAAGTTTTCACCACAATAGAAAAGCTTCAACGATCATATAGAAATCAAAAAAACTGATGGACCAAATTATTATTAATGAGAAAAGTTGATGAAATTTTAATTAGATTCGATACGACTAAACCAAAAGCAATAAAACAAAAAATGAAGGCATGAAAAAAGAAAAAACAGTGGTTATCACAGGTGGTGCCAGCGGGATAGGCTTGGCTATCACGCAACTTTTTGCCAAAAAAGGCCATCAAACCATTTTTTTAGATTATAATTCAAATGCCGGGAATGATGTAGCTTCCACATTGAAAAAAGACGGTGGCAACATACAGTTTATCCAAACCGATGTATCAGATTTCAACAGTGTTAGAACGGCTTTCGATCAGATCCCTGACAAAATAGACACACTGATAAACAATGCAGGCATTTCCCATGTGGGTAATTTGGAGGAAACTTCCGAAGACGATTTTGAACGCCTCTTTCAAGTTAATGTCAAAGGAATCTACACCTGTTCAAATGCTGCCATCAAAAAGCTAAAAACCAATGGTGGAGGAAGTATTATTAATATGTGCTCTGTAGCTGCCACTATGGGACTTGCTGATAGATTTGCTTATTCCATGACCAAAGGCGCAGTACTTTCTATGACCCTCTCCATTGCAAGAGATTATGTTTCAGAACATATTCGCTGCAACTGTATTTCACCTGGAAGGGTACATACGCCTTTTGTTGATGGATTTTTAGCCAAAAACTATCCTGGGCAGGAAAAAGAAATGTTTGCCAAATTGGCTGCTACCCAACCCATTGGGAGAATGGGGAAACCGGAAGAAATAGCTGCCATGGTATATTACCTTGCATCAGACGATGCAAGCTTTATAACAGGAAGTAATTTCAATATTGACGGTGGCTTCTTAGGCCTTAAAGCATAGGGCTTCAAACATAGATTCATAAAATTTAAAAAATTAAGTCTGTAAAAATGAAATTAATAAGATTTGGAAAACAAGGAAAGGAAAAACCAGGGGTAGAAATCAGCGGAAAACGTTTGGATTGCTCCAGCTTTGGAGAAGACTGGTCTGAGGAGTTTTTTGGATCAGGAGGCATCACCAAGTTAGCAAAGTGGCTGCAGCAGGAAGCCCCTCAACTTCCTGAAATCCCAAACTCAATCCGGTTGGGTTCCCCCATAAAAAGGCCTTCAAAAATCATTTGTGTAGGCTTAAACTATTCCTTGCATGCCAAAGAGAGTAATATGCCTCTCCCTGAAGTTCCCATACTCTTCATGAAAGCTACATCTTCCCTTTGTGGCCCCAATGACCCCATCATCATTCCCAAAAATTCCACCAAAACGGATTGGGAAGTCGAATTGGCTGTAGTCATAGGAGAAAAGGCAAGTTATGTTGAAAAAGAAAATGCTATGGATCACGTAGCAGGTTATTGCCTACACAATGACGTCAGTGAAAGAGACTTTCAATTGCACCATGGAGGACAATGGGTAAAAGGGAAAAGTGCTGATCATTTTGCTCCTTTGGGACCCTATTTAGTGACTAAAGATGAAATCGGAGACCCACATGAGCTTAGACTTTGGCTTAAAATCAACGGGCAAATGATGCAGGATAGCAATACCTCTGACCTGGTTTTTGATATTCCAACCTTGGTGTCCTATATCAGCCAATACATGACTTTGCTTCCGGGAGACATCATATCCACCGGTACGCCTTCTGGCGTGGGGCTGGGCCTGAAGCCACCAAAATACCTGCAACACGGCGATGTGGTAGAATTGGGAATTGATGGCCTGGGTGAAGCCCGGCAAGAAGCCAAAAACTTTGAAAAACTTTAATAGGAGTGTATGAGGATTGATGCCCATCAGCATTTTTGGAAATTTGACCCTATTAGAGATGCTTGGATAAATGATGGTATGCAGGTCATTAGAAAGGATTTTCTTCCCCAAGACCTTAAACCAGAACTGGACAAAAAACAAATTGATGGCTGTATTGCCGTACAGGCAGATCAATCCCCACATGAGACCCGGTATCTTCTGGAACTAGCAGAACAGAATCCCTGGATAAAGAAAGTAGTGGGTTGGGTAGATTTGAATGCAGAGGATATTGATGCACAATTGGAATTATATGCATCCGAAAAGAAATTGGCCGGCTTTAGAAAAATCCTTCAAACCTTACCACCCGAAGCCATGGACGATCCAAGATTTCTTAGAGGAATCGGGAAATTGTCCAAATATGGATTCACCTATGATGTCTTAATATACCCTGAGCATTTGGAAAAAGCCTATGAAATGATCGTCAGGTTTCCAGACCAACCATTCATTATCGATCACCTCGCCAAGCCTAATATCAAAAACGGTGAATTTGAAAAATGGTCGGAAGGCATCCAAAAAATTGCTGAATTGGAACAAGTATATTGCAAAGTTTCGGGTATGGTAACAGAAGCAGATTGGAAAAATTGGAAGCAAGCTGATTTTATCCCCTGCCTAGACACTGTTACCGAAGTCTTTGGAACCAAAAGACTGGTTTATGGAAGCGATTGGCCGGTATGCTTGCTAGCAGGCAGTTATAATGAAGTTTTCGACTTGGTGTACAATTACTACAGTGAATTTCCCCATTCAGAGCAAGTAGGCATTTTCGGAGCAAATGCACAAAGGTTTTATGGCATTGGAGAATAATTACTAAAGACATGGATTTGAATTTGAAGGACAAGGTATTTTTGGTTTCCGGAGGAAGCAAAGGCATAGGTGCCGCTATTAGCAAAACCATTGCAGAAGAAGGCGGCATCCCAGTTATGATCGATCCTTCCTTAACAGAAGCTGTTAACCTGCTGGATGAATTAGATAAAAAAAAGCAAAAGGCCTTCCACTTTCCCCAAAGATTGACTGAATCAGAACATGCTAAAGCAGCTGTCGCATTTGCCATTGATCAATGTGGCAAGATTGATGGCATCGTAAACAATGCAGGGGCCAATGATGGTGTAGGGCTTGAAAAAGGAAACCCTGAAGATTTTAGAAAATCCCTGTTAAGCAATTTAGGGCATTATTATGACCTTGTCCATTATGCACTACCCTACCTTAAAAAAAGCAAAGGAAGTATTGTCAATATCAGTAGCAAAACTGCAGTAACCGGTCAGGGCAATACAAGTGGCTATACTGCTGCCAAAGGGGCCCAACTATCGCTCACCAGAGAATGGGCAGTAGAACTCCTCCCCTATGGTATCCGTGTGAATGCCGTCATCCCGGCAGAGGTCATGACGCCACTTTACCGAAAATGGCTGGACAGCTTTGAGAACCCTCAGGCCCAACTCCAAAAAATCACTTCCAGGATTCCTTTGGAAAACAGAATGACAAGTGCTGAAGAGATCGCTCATATGGTGGTTTTTCTACTTTCTGAAAAATCTTCCCATACCACAGGGCAATGGATTTTTGTAGACGGAGGATATACGCATTTGGACAGGGCCATCGGTAATTCTTGATTTTCATCTAACCTCTTGGGCAATTTTACGCATAAGCCTTCCCAAAATATCAGAGCCTGAAATGATTCTCTTGTGTTGTTCTGTCCAAAGTAAAGCAATATCCTCATCAATAACATCATCTTCCGGCCCCTCAGGTTTGACCTCCCAACTCTCTAAAATCTTTCCCAGAGGCAATTCCTCATCAGTAGAAACCAAGGGAATATGACAGTAATCCCAAGGATTCACATCCTTATCCCAAAGAAGAAAAGCATTGATAAAAGCTGGAATATTGATGACTTTCTTTGGAAAACCGGTCTCTTCCTCAAGTATAATACCCCATTTTTTACCCGAAGCACCCAATTGCCTCAAAAAAGGATCTTTTGAACTCTTTTTAATTACAGGGAAGATGGGCTTTGTTCCATTGAAAGGTAATGTTATGATGCTGAGCAGATCAATTTCTTCCCCCTCTTCCTTGGCTGGCAAATCGTCCAATCTCAAAAAATTAACTGCTCCCCTAGCCTCCAAACGACTCAACTCTGTAGTGGCAGTCTTCGCTTGATATTTCAATAAATTTTCCAGTTCGTTTTCCCGCATCCAGGGGATTGGTTCCTGGCCAACCAGTTTATCCAATAACCAACCAGAAGGTTTGGCTACCGGCCAAAAGACTAACTTGTAAAACTTTAATAATGGAGCCAAAGCAGCACCAATTTTTAGTGCATTCCTGGTAAAATAGGCTTGTGGAAAGATCTCTCCGGCAAAAGTGATGACAATGGTAGAAAATAAAAATGCCCCAAGTCCTAACAAAACAGATTCGGCCAACAGGGTCAGTAATACGTTGATGCTGACATTGCCCCATAAAATAGTGGCTAGCGTGTAATTGGCATCTCTTCTCAGATCAAGTACATTAACAGCCAACATATCGCCATCGTCAGCGGCTACTTCCAAACGAAGCCGGCTAAGACTAAACAAGGCTATATTAAGTCCCGAAAAAGTGGCAGATTGGGAAATACAGAACAAAATACCCAGCCAAATCCAAATTGATTCCATAAGATGCTTTTATGGAAAGATAAAATCAAAAAATAAGACTTCCCAATCTTTTTACACCTGTACCAGTTTCCATTTTCCCCTTTTAAATACCAAGGTACTGACCACAGCGTGTAGAGAATGGCTAATGGCAATGGCAATGAAGACTCCCACGGCACCCATTTCCCAATAATTGGCCAGAAGGTAAGCCAAGGGAATCTGAAATCCCCACAAAACAGCCAAGTTAATGATGGTAGGGGTTCGGGTATCTCCAGCCCCATTCAATGACTGACTCATGACCATGCCATAGGCGAAGAAAACATAACCCAAACAAATGATGGTAAGGCCAAGGGTCCCAATTTCTACCACGCCCTGATCTTCATTGAAGATTCCAATAAAAAACCCTGCTCCCGCAATAAAGACGATAGAACAAAAACCCAAGAATACAGCAGTAATATGTGCTGCCAACCAAGCTGAACGCTCCGCCCTTCCCGGCTGCAAAGCTCCTAAATTCTGACCAACCAAAGTCGCTGCTGCATTGGACAATCCCCAACCAGGAAGTAGAGCAAAGATGATGAGCCGAACAGCAATGGTATACCCTGCCAAAGCTACTGAACCTGATTCGGATATGATGCGCATCAAAAAAATCCATGAGGCCGACTCAATCAAAAATTGCCCCATTCCTCCTGAGGCTACTTTGAGAATGGTCCAAACCGTCTTGGCATTCATGGTTAAATTTCTCCAATAGAATTTGATTAAGGATTTGCCATTTAACAAGATGTAAAATTGATAGAGGACACCTATTCCCCGACCCGTGGTGGTAGCCCAAGCCGCCCCTTCCAAACCCATGGCGGGGATAGGTCCCAACCCAAATATCAAGATGGGATCCAAAATTATATTGAATCCATTGGCAATCCAAAGTGCCCTCATGGCGACGGCCGCATTTCCGGCACCACGGAAAATTCCATTGATCAGAAATAGCAACATCACGCAAACATTCCCACCAAAAATAATCTGGGTATAACGGTAACCTGATGCTATCAACTCGGCTTCACCCCCCATTACTTTCAATAAGTCTTTGGCATAGATTACCCCAAGAACCGCCACAGCTATGGCAAAAAAGGAACAGACCACAATGGCCTGAAAAGCGGCAGCTGATGCTGCAGCAGGCTTCTTTTCTCCGATCCTTCGCGCGACGATGGCCGTTGCTGCCATACTTAAACCAATAGCAATGGAATAAATGATAGTCAGTACCGATTCTGTCAAGCCAACCGTTGCCACCGCATAAATCCCCAATTTACCGACAAAGAAAATATCCACCACTGCAAAAAGAGATTCCATGACCATCTCTAGAATCATGGGAACAGAAAGGTAAAAAATAGCTTTTCTAATACTGATACTCGTAAACTCAGCTTCAAGACCTAGGACAGCTCTTCTGAAATGTTGAATGAAATTTTTGAAAGTCATGAGCAATTATTATCAATAAGGGTTAATTGATACCAATTCAAAAGCTCTTAAAAGAACTTGAAATGCCGGGCGTAAAAATTCATGACTTCATAACAGGACAAATTTGGCAAAAAAATCCAAATTCTACTAACCTTAAGCTGTTGATTACAATTAATTTACCAAAGTGAAAGAAAAATAATCTTTCGTTTGGACATTGAAACGCTTGGCAGAAAACGAAAAAAATGAAAACAATTTCCTTATCTTGAAATTTAAAACATACGATTAAACCTGAAACATTGAATAGCATGAAGACTTACTACGATCCGGAAGATTTGAAAAAGTTTGGAAAAATTGGAGAATTCCAAAAATCCATGGCGGATAAATTCTTTGATTATTATGGCGAAGTATTCAAAGAGGGCGCCTTAACAGCAAGAGAAAAGTCCCTCATTGCTCTGGCTGTAGCACATGCTGTACAATGTCCTTACTGCATAGATGCTTACACCGTCGACAGCATGGAAAAAGGATGCGATGAAGAGCAGATGATGGAGGCGGTTCATGTTGCTGCTGCCATCAGAGGTGGGGCTTCACTGGTGCACAGCACCCAAATGATGAACAAAGTCAAAGAAATTTCCATGTAATGAAATCTTTAAAAGCTCAAAACCACCCCCTTTCGAACAGCCGTTACGAGTTAGACTTACTGGAATCCCCGGAAACGGGAATCCCTTTCTCGGAAAAACTGACCGAATCGGGGCTTTATCCACTTAAACCTACACAAATAGAAATTCTGCAACTCAATTTGGGTAAGATGTGTAACCAAGTGTGCAAACACTGCCATGTGGATGCTGGGCCGGACAGAAAGGAAATCATGAGCAGAGAAATCATGCAGGATTGTCTGGAAGTCTTGAAAAACCAGGAAATAACTACCATTGATCTCACAGGAGGAGCACCGGAAATGAATCCTGATTTCCGTTGGTTGGTAGAGGCAATCAGAAAAATCAAACCGCAGGCCAAGATTATTGTGCGTTGTAACCTGACGATCATATTGGCCAACCCGAAATTCCATGACTTACCAGAATTTTTCAAGAAACACAACATTGAGGTAGTGTCTTCTCTTCCCTACTTCACTGCCATGAAAACAGATGCACAACGGGGTGATGGTGTTTTTGAAAAATCAATCAAAGCACTCAAAATGCTGAACGAAGTGGGCTATGGGCAAGAAAATTCAGGATTAATCCTCAACTTGGTTTACAATCCTGCAGGAGCATTCTTGCCCGGATCGCAAGAAGGCCTGGAAGCAGAGTTCAAAAAGCGTTTGGCCAATCCATACGGAATCGTCTTTAACTCACTTTTCACCATCACCAACCTGCCCATCAGCAGATTTTTGGAGTACTTGATCAGAAGTGGCAACTATGAGGTCTATATGGAGAAACTGATTGAAGCCTACAACCCTTCTGCTGCTGCCAATGTGATGTGCAGGAATACCATTTCCGTAGGTTGGGATGGCTATCTGTATGATTGTGATTTCAACCAAATGCTCGAACTCAAGGTATCCTGCCGCGAAAGTCAGCACATCAGAGACTGGAATCAGCAAAAGCTGAACAATAGAGAAATTGTCATCAACCAACACTGCTACGGCTGTACAGCTGGGGCAGGATCGAGTTGCGGAGGAGCCACTGCCTAAATGAAACCATCAAAAAACGCCATTATTGTCTTCCAAAAAAATGCAGTAAAAGGCAAGGTGAAAACCAGGATTGCGACTGATTTGGGAGAGGAGAGAGCGCTAGAGATTTACCAATTTCTGGTAAAAAGCACCCACAAAGTTTTATCTCAGCTCAAGGGACAAGATGTTTTTTTGTTTTTCTCGGACTTCATAGAAACAGTCAATTGGCTCCCTTTAGAAGGTGGTTTACAGCTACGTCTGCAACAGGGAAAGGATTTGGGAGAAAAAATGCGCTTGGCTTTTAAGGAGGTATTTAGGGAAGGTTATAACAAAGTTTTAATTATTGGCACTGATTGTCCGGATATCTGTACAAAAATCCTGAATGAAGCCATGGAAAAGCTGGAAGAACATGAAGTGGTTTTTGGTCCGGCTCAAGATGGTGGATATTACCTCTTGGGCTTTAAAAAAATCCATGAAGGGCTTTTTGATGGAATTCCCTGGAGTACTGAAAAAGTATTGGCATTATCCCTGGATTACCTGAATTCAAAACAAATATCATACGAATTAATAACAATACTATCAGACATTGATACTGCCGAAGATTGGGAAAACTATCTCCGCTAAATAACACTTTTTAAATTAAAAATCAGAAAAACCTACATAATACAGGTCGAAACCTTCCTTTCCACCGGGTCTATCGGAAGAAAAAGTAAGTACCAGGTTATCATCCATGATATACCACCTGGAAATATCTGAATTGATGTCATCAAAAATTGAATTGACGGCATCAAAAGCCACTGGATCGGAAGGGTAATAAGCTTCAGAAAACCTATCTCTTGTCCAGCAAGAAGCCATTAATAGAGTCAATAGCACAAAAATGAAATTTTTCATCATAAAATAACCTAGGATACAAAATATAATTCCAAGACGAGTAAAAACTAAAAACGTTGACAATAAAATAAAAAAAGCCCACATTTCTGTGAGCTCGATTTATGTCGGCGTGACTGGATTCGAATCTACCTGGCGGCAGACAGGCCAGCGACCCTCCTGACACCCCTCGGGATACGCTATCAGGCTGCGCAGTGCTATGAAAAAAAAGGCTGCCTCCGATAAAGAGACAACCTTTTAATCTTGTCGGAGTGACTGGATTCGAACCAGCGACCCCTTGCACCCCATGCAAGTACGCTACCAGGCTGCGCTACACCCCGAATTGTGGACGAAATTAAGAAGCTTAAACCTTTTTATCAAACTTATGGCTTGCTATTTCAAAGCAGAGGCACAGTTCTGATTTTTATCTCCCTGATTTACAATAGTAAAATGTTTATTGTTTTCCGCACTAAAGAGTACAACTTTAAAAGTTTAACGCCTACTGGGGAATTATTTTCTTATAAAACCAAAAATCAACCCCTGAAATGATTTTTATCAGGGTTTTAGTCATTGTTTTGAAATAATTTCGAGTAAGAAAATAACCAAACCCTTTTGCCATGAAAAAGAGAGAGCCTGTAAGCAATATCATGACCAACAAAGTGTACTCCGTACAAGAAAATGCCCCATTACAAGAGGTGGTCGCTTTATTTAGGAAACACAAAATCAGACATATCCCTGTTCTGGACGGCAATAAAGTATCTGGAATCATAAGCCGGACAGATATCAACCGATTGACCTTTGGAGCCCTTTTTGAAAATCAAGAAGGAGCAGATGAAGCAGTTTTGGAAATCCTTACTGTGCCCCAAGTGATGACCGGCAAACCCAAAATGGTAAATTCCAATGATTCGATCAGGGATGTGGCGGAGATATTTGCCAATGAAGAGTTTCATGCCCTTCCGGTAGTTGACGGTGAGGAACTTAAGGGTATTGTGACCACAACTGATATAATCAAATACATGTTGGAGCAATATTAATCACTTACTTCATTCATAGGAGAATGACGGTAGGTCATACCTTTAAGCCCTAGAGGTTACAGCAATGAGCACATAAAGAGGCATTTGGATGAGCATGTATGGATTTTTTCAATGCCTCTTTTGAATTTTTAAAAAGTCCAATGTACTCCCTGTTTTCCAAACTGGGAAGGTATGCACATTCTCTTTCGTGTATTTCAAACATATTATTTTTGTCGGCTTGGGTGGAAATATAAAAGAATCTCATAACTATTAACTTATTCTTTCAAAAATACACCAAGGCTTAATGCAAAAAAATACCCAGTACAGGGTATTTTTTACCTAAAATTGAAGATTTTTGAACCCCTCTCTTGACTTAAAAATCTACCGAGCCTCTATCTTAAGCCATCAAAATAAATCAACTACCTGATTCAAAGCTTACCTCTTCTCCTTATCTCCGATTGACGCATAGGCATAGCATCGATAGTTTTGAAAACAAGGTCCCAACCTAAAACATCTTCCTTTCTCATTTTCACACCACCATCCAGACCTATCAGGACCCAACAGGGACCCTTGGCTCCCATAGCGTATTTTTTTTGCAGACTTATAATATATTCTTTAGAAAAATCCAATTCTTGGTTACTGATCAAACTGTCTGTAAATACCAAATAAACCAATTTTCTTTCATTTATCTCTTCCGCCAAATTATCTTCAATATTCCAGCCTTTTTCAATCTCCTGCCCAAAATAAAGTAAAAGACGATTTTTCCAACGAAAATCCTCAAGGGTCTTAGGTTTTTCTTTTGGCCAAAAAGCAAATAGAACAAAAATCAACATGAAATACGGCATACTATCATAACGGGGATGGGATAATTTTTGTTATTTAAAATACATTCATTCAGCGCCTTACACCTTCCTCCTCAATTCAATGACGGTAATCTCAGGCCAAATACCTACCCTACCCGAAAAGGCATGGAAACCAAATCCTCTGTTCACATAAAGGTACCTGCCTTCATATGCTGCAAGCCCTGCCCAATTGGGATATCGGTACTGAACGGGACTCCACCGGATGATTGGTGTCTCTATACCAAATTGCATCCCATGGGTATGTCCTGATAAGGTCAAATGAATGGTATTCTCATGCTTTTTTACCTGTTGGTCCCAGTGGGAAGGGTCATGGGAAAGCAGGATTTTAAAATCATCGATATCGGTTTGCGCCAAAGCCTGCTCCAAATCGCCCCTTGCCCCAAAACCAACTCCCCAGTTTTCAACACCCAACAATTGTAAAAACTGCCCGTCTTTTTCTATCCTGACACTTTCATCCCGTAGCAGCCTCCAACCCATTTTCTCATGTTTGGCAACAAATAATTCAAAGTTGGCTTCCTTTTCTTCTTTACTTGGCCAGGGAATATAATCCCCATAATCATGGTTGCCAATAATGGAAAATTGCCCATATGGAGCTTTGATGCTTGAAAACTGCGCAATGAAGGGCTCTATCTCATCAGCACGATGGTTGACCAGATCACCTGTAAATACGAAAAGATCAGACTTCTGCTCCAGCACCAGATCTATACCCTTTTGCACGTGATTGGGATTCTTGAAACTTCCAATATGGATATCGGAAATCTGGGTAAGGGTGAACCCGTCAAACGCTTCCGGCAAATCTTCAAAATAAAGTACCTCTTTATGTACTTTGAAGTTGTGTTTTCCAAATGCCATTCCATATAAAAATCCAAAAAAGGGAATCATGGCAATGTACAAAGCCAGTCCACTGACCCAAAGCTTTCTGTTGGGAAATATAAAATTTCCTGATCCTTCTCTTAGATAGGTGATCCCTGCGAAGATATTTCTGTAAATATCCTCTGAAAAAAGAAAAACCACACAAGTCATTTGCGTTACCACTACAGTAAGAAACACATTTAAAAGGGTTTGTGTAGAAAATGTAAACTCTCCTGTGATAAAGACTTTTAAAAAAGTGGCCACATACCAAAGGGAAATGCCACCAAAAATCAACCAATACACCACATGGATGACATTTCTATTTTTTTCAATACTTAAGGATTGAGAAAGGGTTTTTACTGCCTGAAAAACATACCAATTTAAGAAAGTAGAAAAAAGCAATATGGCAATGATAAAAATCGAAGCCCCCAATAAATTCATAGCTGTTTTATTTGTTCCCATTAAATACAGGATTGCCTCAAAAAATGTTCAATAAAAAGGGAGTCTTTTTAAAATTGTTTCACTTCCTTAAACCTTTTTCCTTCCAACTTTCTCCAATTTCATTTAAGTGCCCTTTATATGTTTGGTGGTTTAAATGGATAAAGCCCGCACTGACCCTTTCGGGGAGTCTCTTATTTTTTTGGTAGATTCTTTGTATTTGATTTCTAGTACAATAACCTCAAAACCTACGAAATCCGCCATACCATTTCGCCTTTATCTCTAAACTCTCGCTTCTCGTCTCTCGCTTCTCTCCTCGCCCCACCCCCTCATTGAATCCCTAAATCCCTTAAATCCTCAATGGTTCAATGTCAAAAGTTGAAGTACCTTACATGATTCGTAAAACACTGAACCCCTGAACTCTGAACTTTTAACACGCATTCCTCACTCTTAATTCATCATTCTACATTTCACCCGCCTTTCACCTATACCCTTTAACAATGTCTGATCCACACTTCTGTCTTCAACTCAGAAGTCCCCACCCCGCCAAAACTTCCCTGAACGGGAGCTACCAAATCAGGATGATATCCAGAAGCCAATGGAATGTACAGGTTGTCGGTAAACAACCCCAAACTAGGATCAAGCCCAATCCAGCCCGCTCCCGGCAAATAAACCTCCACCCAAGCATGTAATTCATGCCCTTCAGTAAGTTCTGGATTAAAAGCATAGCCACTTACAAATCTGGAAGCCAATCCTATATTTCTCAACATATGGACAAGCATCCAACTCAGATCCCTACAGGACCCTCTTTGTTGCTGAAAAGTAAAGTACGGAGACCAAAGGTTATGTTCATGCCGGATGATATGTGCCCAGTTGCCGTGGATACTTTCTGTTAGGGAAAAAAGAAAAGACACCAAATCTTTAGATTTACTGACAAAATGGGTCACATATTGGGTCAACTCCTGACTTTTTTCTGTCTGCAGAAAGGGCTGAAGAAATAAAGACCTTTCTGGACTGTATTCAAAAAAAGAAAACGGATAAGCAATAAATTCTGTAAACAAAAAACCAAAAGGGTTAAATGTATGGAGTTCAATAATGTAATCAACCTCAATGGAAAGGCTTTTTGTTTCTCCTTGAAACCAACTCTGAAAATGGGCGTTACCCAGCATATCTATCCTCTCATGGACCGCATCTGCCTCTGGAAAAAACTGAATCCTGGATTTTTCTATAGTGTAATAGCTGCGTTGCTGAGGGATCAAAAACAATAAATGGGGATTTAAAACCACCTTTTCCGAATAACGATACTGTGTAAAATGTTGGATTTCAAGTTTCATTGACTTTCGGGTGCAAATGAAATGTCCTGAAAGGCCTTGGCCAGGACATCGGCCGGCAATTCCTTTATGGCTTCTTTGATTCTTTGATTCCAAAAACTCGAAATATGTTCCAGTTCCTTTTGCTCAAACCTCCTTTCAATGGTATGGTATTGGTCATTTTCCAATACCACCGTATCAATAGGATAATCCACATCATTGGCTGAAATCCTGGTGGCATCAAAAGCCAGAAAAGCACATTTCATGGCGTAATCTAAGGAATCTTCATACTGTAATGACCTGCGCAATACAGGGTTACCGGCACCTGTATTACCTATTGAAACAAAAGGCGTACCCCTCCTGATTTCAATCCAGTTGCCCTGAGGGTATAGCAAATACAATTTGGGTGTCTTGTCCTCTTCCAACTGCCCGCCAATGATGGAAAACAAATTGAAATTCAGACCTGCCTCCTCCAAGTTTGCTTTATCTTCCAATGCTACCCGCTTTACCTGATGCCCAAATTCATTGACCGCCTTGTAAAGTTTCGTGAAATCTTCGTCCTGATCTTCAATAACTTCTGTAAAATAAGTAATGGCTTTGTCCCTTACCGACCTTAAACCAGAAGTCATGATGAAAAAGGAATGCTTCTCCCTATTGACGGTAAAAACTTTTTTAGAAGTTGTAGTTTCTGTTCCTGAAGTAATCCGGGTATCTGAAAGTCCCACTATACCGTACTTGGTTTTGATTCCTAAACAAAAGGTCATTATTCCTGCATGCTGTTTTGTTGGCTAAAGTTATCCTTAATTTGGAAGAAGTTGCTATGGATTTTGTTAGAAACCTGATTTATTTTCAACTGCAGGACATCAATATACTCATGAAGCCCTGTATCGATGATTTCTGAAACATCTGTAAACTCCAAGTTAGACCTTAATTCTCCAATAGCCTTCTCCGCAGTATTCCTGTATCCTGTATCTGCATTACCCGAAATTTTATGCAGACAGTTCTCTGCTTCCCTTAGACAATAAAAAACGGATCTTGGAAAATACTTATTCAACAACAAAAACTCCACAACTTTGGAGGGCTCAATGTTTCCATAAAGCCTTCTGTAGGTGTTGAATGCAGTTACGGATTTCAATAACGCCGTCCAATGCAAAAAATCCAGTGGAGTCCCCACCCAGTTGGGAGATGGTAGCAGAATATGGTATTTCACGTCCACTATCCTACTGGTTTTATCTGCCCTTTCTAAAAAAAGCCCCAATTGCCGGAAGTACCAACCCTCAGTCCTTGCCACTGTACTGTCTGCCAGACCATAGAGCAACAAAATCTGATTTTTAACTCCATCAAAAAATGCCCTAGGGTCTTCCTTGGTCCATTCCTTTTTATCGGCACTTTTCTGCACAAAATGATACAGGCCATTCAGCTTTTCCCATGTTTCCTTGGTCAGATTTTCTCTGATTACCCTGGCATTTTCCCTGGCAAAATTGATGCTGGATACGATGGAGTTAGGGTTTTCTGTATCAAATGCAAGAAAATGCACCACATCCCTCCTATCAAAAGCTTGGTGCTTTTGCAAATACAGCTCCTGATCTCCGGTAGCATAGACCAAAGGTTCCCATTGAGCCTTCAAATCAGGAGGCAGGTCCAGCATCAGGTTATAATTTACATCAATAAACCGGGCATAATTTTCAGCACGCTCCAAATACCTGCCCAACCAATAAATAGAATCCGCAACCCTACTTAGCATATTTTATCTTTTCTAACATTCAACATTAATTGTACAAAACCCAGGTATCCTTACTGCCTCCACCCTGTGAGCTATTGACTACCAAAGAGCCTTTTTTTAAAGCTACCCTAGTTAGGGCACCGGGTATCACCTCAATTTCTTCCCCGTAAAGGATGTACGGCCTCAGGTCAACATGTCTTCCCTGTAAACCATCTTCTGTCCAGGTAGGCACGGTGGACAAGGACAAGGTGGGCTGGGCAATATAATTGGTAGGATTACCTTTGATTAATTCGCGAAACTTTGTGTGCTCTGATTTAGTGGCCTTTGGTCCAATAAGCATACCATATCCCCCGGCAGCATTGGTCTCTTTCACCACAAGTTCTTCGATATGATCCAACACATACTGTCTGTCTTTTTCTTCTCGACAGAGATAGGTAGGGACATTATGTAAAATAGGTTCTTCGCCCAAATAATACTTGATCAGTTTGGGCACATAAGCATATACTGCTTTGTCATCCGCCACACCTGTACCGGGAGCATTGGCCAAAGCAATATTACCAGCTTTGTAGGCTTCAAAAATCCCAGGCACACCTAACAAAGAATGGGGATTAAAGGTAAGGGGATCCAAAAAGGTGTCATCTATCCTTCGGTAAAGCACATCAATCTGCTCCAGCCCTTTGGTGGTCTGCATGTATACCTTCTTTCCTTTGGTGATCAGGTCCACACCGGACACCAGCTCCACGCCCATTTGCAAAGCCAAGTAAGAATGTTCAAAATACGCAGAATTATAAATCCCCGGAGTCAATACCCCTACTACCGGCTTTTCTTTGTTAGAAATAAACTGCAGCATTTTCAACAACTTCACCGGATAATCAGAAACGGGCATCACCCCTAACTGATTAAACAAATCAGGATAGGCCCGCTTGATGATTTCCCTACTTTCCAACATGTAGGATACCCCAGATGGACAGCGCAGGTTATCCTCCAAAATATAATAATTGCCGTCTTTGTTACGCACCAGATCAGTCCCGGTAATATGGCACCAAATGCCTTTTGGTGGATTCAGTCCAATACATGGTTTCAGGTAATCCTTACTTCCCAACACCAAATCTTCAGGAACAATCTTATCCTTTAGGGCTTTTTGATCATTATATATATCATGGATAAATAAATTCAAAGCATAAATCCGCTGCTTCAACCCAGCTTCCAAGTGCTTCCATTCCTGATTTGCAATGATGCGGGGAACGATATCCAAATGCAGGATTTTTTCGATGCCCTGATTGTCATGATAGACATTGAAAGTCATGCCCATGGCTACCTGATTCTTATTGGCAGCATGCTGAAGATGAGATATCTTTTTTGGACTTGTTTTTTTTAAATGTTTGAGAAATTCAGAGTAATGGGCCCTACATTTACCCTCTTCTGTAAACATTTCATCAAAATTATCCCCAACCTGGTAATTTTTAGTATCCATTTTTCAAAAATCAATAAATAAATATAGCCTATCAAGCTAAGATTTTTTCCTTGAAAATCAAAAAAAGAAGAGAGTGTTAGTTCATGGAAATATTAATGAGTAGACAGATAGGAGGAAGCGTCACCCTGAGAATTTAACATTTAGGGGAATACCCAGAAAAAGAAATGACAGTTTTTGAATCGTCATGCTGAGTTTTTAAATTTGGCATTTACAGAAAGGCAATGACACCAAGGTAACCCCAATTCGGCCTCGGCAAGCTCGGCCACCGGTATCTTCTTTTTGGGAGGAGGGGGAATGGAAAGCGGCTGTGCCGCTTTCCATTCCCCCTCCTTAATAACCAATATTCTCCGTTCCCCGAGCTTGCCGAGGGGCAATTCATAAATCTGTCAATGGTAACATAGTGAAGCATCTTCTCTACTATGGGAGAATCTTCGCTTCACTCAGAGTGACGTACATTTCTGTCAATGGTGACCAGGAAAAAACCATCAAGAAATCGTAGCCCCATTAAAAACTGTTTGATGCGGCTGAAGCAATTTCAGACTTCCGTCTCTGTCTTCAGCCATCAGGATCATACCTTCTGAATCGATACCCATCATCTTCCTAGGTGCCAAGTTGATCAGCATCACAACCTGCTTACCGATCAATTCTTCCGGTTTGAAATGCTCTGCCACACCGGAAAGTACCGTACGCTGCCCCAGTCCGGTATCCACCGTCAGCTTTAACAATTTCTTGGATTTTGGCATAGGTTCAACGGTTAAGACTTTTACTACCCGCATATCCAACTTAGCAAAATCATCATAAGTGATAATGTCCTTCATAGGTGCTGCCTGAGCATTTTCCATTTCATTTTTTTTCTTGGCTTCCAATAATTTATTGACCTGTGCTTCCACCACCTGATCTTCGATTTTGTCAAATAGTAATGTGGCTTGCTGAATGCTGATACCTGACTTCAGCAAATCAGCACTTCCAGCCTTTTCCCATCGAAGACCTTCCAACCCAAGCATACCATACATTTTCCCAGCAGTAAAAGGAAGGAAGGGCTCGGCTACTAAGGCCAGATTGGCAGCGATGTTTAAGGCAATATTTAACACTGTACCTGTTCTTTCAGGATCGGTCTTGATGGCTTTCCAAGGTTCTGTATCGGCCAGGTATTTATTTCCCATACGGGCAAAATCCATCACAAAAGAAAGGGCCTCTCTGAATCGGTATCTTTCAATCGAACTGGCAATTTTCTCTGGAAAAGCAGCCATTTCCTCCAAAACACCCTTGTCAATCTGCTCCAATTGACCAAGTGCTGGAACCTTCCCTTCAAAAAACTTGTGTGTCAGGACAACGGCCCTATTTACAAAATTCCCAAATATGGCCACCAATTCAGAATTATTCCTGGATTGAAAATCTTTCCAGGTAAAATCATTGTCCTTGGTTTCAGGAGCATTGGCAGTCAAGACATAGCGTAGAACATCTTGTTTTCCAGGGAAATCCTGCAAGTATTCATGTAACCACACCGCCCAATTCCTGGAAGTAGATATCTTATCTCCTTCCAGATTCAAGAACTCATTGGCGGGTACATTATCAGGGAGCACATAGCCTCCATGGGTTTTTAAAATGGCCGGAAAAATGATACAATGGAAGACGATATTGTCCTTGCCTATAAAGTGCACCAGTTTGGTATCTTCATCTTTCCAATAAGGCTCCCAATCAATTCCTTTCTCCGCAGCCCATTCCTTCGTAGAGGAAATGTAGCCAATCGGGGCATCAAACCAAACGTACAAAACCTTTCCTTCTGCCCCTTCCACAGGTACCGGAATACCCCAATCCATATCCCTTGTCATGGACCTGGCCTGTAGCCCATCGCCGGCCTCCAACCAGGAGCGGCATTGTCCCAATACATTGTTTTTCCAATCAGAAGCATGATCTACCAAAATCCAATTTTTCAGAAATTCAGTGTACCTGGCCAAATCCAAAAACCAATGCTTGGTCTCCTTCAGCACAGGTGTGCTGCCAGAGAGCTTAGATTTTGGATTAATAAGTTCTGTTGGGCTGAGCGAAGAACCACATTTTTCGCACTGATCGCCATAGGCCCCATCGTGCCCGCATTTCGGGCATGTCCCTTCGATGTAACGATCAGCCAAAAACTGCCCTGCCTCTTCATCGAAATATTGTTGGGTGGTTTGTTCTAAGAATTCTCCTTTTTGGTACAGGTCTTTGAAAAATTCAGAGGCCGTTTCATGATGAATCTTTGCGGATGTTCTGGAGTAGTGATCAAAACTGATCCCAAACTCCCTGAAACTTTCCTTCATCATTTCATGATAGCGGTCTACTACTTCCTGTGGGCTGACACCTTCTTTCTTAGCCTTGATGGTGATGGCTACCCCATGTTCGTCAGAACCACAAACATAGGCTACGTCACGTTCTCTGGAACGCAGGTAACGGACATAAATATCGGATGGGATATAACAGCCTGCCAAGTGGCCTATATGAAGTGGGCCATTGGCATAAGGCAAAGCTGATGTAACAGTATATCTTTTAAATGCTTTATTTTTCATGGGTTGCAAAGATAGGGATTTGCGGGATTGAAAAGGGATCAAACTTTCTTGAATTCCTGCTTAGCTTCATCAGTCAAAATTCCGTGGTAAATAACCTGAACTACCTGATCATAAATTTCAGCAGTATTGAGTTCCAATTTATTTTTCATCTCAGCAGGAAACTGGGATAAAAACTTAGGGTCAATAAGATTTTGTATGGCTGAAGCATACATCAAAACGGCTAAACTTACATTGATATTGGGTGATACAAAACCTTTATCCACTCCTTCTTGTATGAGTTTTTGAAAACGCAGGTAGGCTGATTCACGGATATATTCCTGCAGCTCTTTCCATATGGCGGGAGCATGTTCTCTTAGGTCTTCCAGAAGTTCGGGGTTAATTTGTGCCAGATCCTCAGCTACCACAGTAAGCATGGACTTGAGTTTGGCTGTATAAGAAATATATGGATTTTCCACTAAGGTCTGAACTTTAATGGAGAGCCTGTTTTTCAGAATCTCAAATGAGGCAGCCAAGAGCTCCATTTTCCCCGGAAAATACTTGTATAAAGTTTTTTTACTCATGGACAGGGATTGGGCAATGTCGTCCATGGTGGTGTTTTTATAGCCTTGATCCAGGAAAAGCTTATAGGCTGAATCCAGAATTTTTACTTCGATATCTACTTTTTTACTCATCATAGGTTAATAGGCCTCAAATATAGTCAATCCTAAAGATTTCCATAGCCATCAAATAAAAAGCAGGGTAGATCATGTATTCCTTGGTGATTCTTTGGACATCAGTTAATTTTGGACCCACAGCCTTAATTTTATTTTGAAGCGTATGAATCCAGAGCAGGCCAAATCGAGAATAGAAGAACTGACCCAGCAAATCAATTACCATAACCACTTGTATTACCAAGAGGACAGAATTGAAATTTCAGATTTTGAATTTGATCAATTGCTCGAGGAACTGATAAAATTGGAAACAGCCTTTCCTGAATTACTGGACCCTGATAGTCCCAGTCAGCGCGTAGGTGGCACCATCACCAAAGTTTTTGAAACTGCCCAGCATGAATACCGCATGCTTTCTTTGGGCAACACCTATTCTCCCGAAGAACTGCAGGCCTTTGACGACAGAGTGGCCAAAGGATTGGGACATCGGAATTATGAATATTTTTGCGAACTGAAATTTGATGGAGTAGCCATAAGCCTGGTGTATGAAAATGGACGCTTGGTAAGGGCCGTTACCCGTGGAGATGGCACCAAAGGAGATGTGGTCACGGAAAATATCAGGACCATTAAAAACATCCCCCTCCATATCAAAGGAAGCAACATACCGGCAAAACTGGAAGTTCGGGGAGAAATCTTCCTTCCAAGAAAAGAATTTGATAAAATCAATGCGGAAAGAGAGGCCAATGGAGAGGCCCTTTTGGCCAATCCCAGAAATGCCGCATCGGGCACGGTCAAAATGCAGGACAGTGCCATTGTAGCCAAGAGAAGGCTTAATTGTTATTTTTATCAACTTTTAGGAGAGGATATCGGGGTGAGTCAGCACGATGAAGCCATTCACCTGATTGAAAGCTGGGGATTCAACGTCTCCCCCACCTACACCAAATGTAAGACTATCAAAGAGGTATTTGAATACATCGAAAATTGGAAAAACAAACGCTTTGAACTGCCGCTGGATACAGATGGCGTGGTTTTGAAAGTCAATGATTATGAACAAAGAGAAGAGCTCGGTTTTACCGCCAAAATACCCCGTTGGGCTATAGCTTATAAATACCAGGCAGAAAGTGCTGAAAGTGAGTTGCTATCCATAACCTATCAGGTAGGGAGAACCGGCGCCATTACGCCTGTGGCCAACCTAACTCCTGTGCAACTAGCAGGAACCACCGTGAAAAGAGCCTCCCTGCACAATGCCAACGAAATACAAAGGTTAGGACTACACGAAGGAGATACGGTCTTCGTTGAGAAAGGCGGAGAAATCATTCCAAAGATTACGGCAGTATCTCTGGATAAAAGAAAAGCAGGGGCAACAGCCATCAAATACATAGACCACTGCCCTGAATGTGAGACCCCTTTACAGAGAAAAGAAGGCGAGGCCAAGCATTTTTGCCCCAATGCCAAAAGCTGTCCGCCCCAGGTACTCGGAAGAATTGAACACTTTGTCCACAAGCGTGCCATGGACATTGATTCCTTGGGTACTGAAAGGATCAAAACGCTCATAGATCAAGGCTATATTCAAAACTTTGCTGACCTTTATGAGTTGGAAAGCCAAGCTGAGCAGCTCCTGGGGCTGGAAATGAGTCAGGATCAATACCAAAAATCGGATGATGGCTTCCTGTTTATTTCGCTGCCCAAAGCCTTTTTTGCCCTGACAGAGGGAATTTCCTTATCAGCCATTCAAAAATTTACCGAAAGACATGCTGAACAACCATTGAAAGAAGTTTTGTCCAGCTTCGAATTGTTTATCCGAACCTCCAACAAAAAAGTAGCGCAAAACATCGGAACCATCAAAAAGCTAGAGGAAACCCTGTCCTCAGGCCACCTCCCCCAAATGGAAGACTATCTGCCAGTGGCGGCAGTGCTGCATGTACTTGTAGGCAATTGGATTTCGATGGAAAAATTGACATCAGCATGCATGCATGAAAATACCGTGCACGGCATCCTCTTGAAATTGAACCTGCCCCTGAGCAGTGAGCAGGAAGACCGGATTAAAAAAATGAAGGCAAACACTTTTCAGGAAGGTGTCATATCCAACATGCTGGAGGGCATCAAAGCTTCCATGAATCAGCCATTTGAAAAAGTACTTTTTGCTTTGGGCATAAGGAATATTGGGGAAAATACAGCACAGGTACTGGCCAGGCATTTCAAAAACATTGATGCCCTGGCTGCTGCAGGCACTGAGGATCTTTTGGCCATTAATGGTGTAGGAGAAATTTTGGTGCACAGCACTCAGGAATATTTCAAAGACCCTGAGAACAGAGCCATAATAGAGCGCCTGAAAAGCCATGGTTTGAAATTTGAGACAGAAGCCTCTACCCAAACTTTAGAAAGTGAAATCCTTAAAGGCATGAAAATATTGGCTTCAGGAAAATTGAACCATTTCAAGAGGGATGAGATTATTCAATTTATTGAAGCCAATGGAGGGCAGTACCTTAAGGCGGTTTCCAAGTCCTTGGATTTCATCATTGAAGGAGAAGATATGGGCCCCAGTAAAAAAGAAAAAGCTGAAAAACTCGGTGTGAAATTGCTATCAGAAGCCGAATTCCTTGAAATGGTCGGAATGAAATCCTAAAGTATGAAGTGGTTGAAAAAGAAGATGGTCCAGAAACAAGTGGACGCCAAACTTAAAAAACTAGGAAAAAGAACTGCTCAACTTCCGGAGCAGATCAAATCCATTGGACTCCTTGCAGCTTCGGAAACGGACTTTGAGCAAACGAAGGAATACCTTCGAAACTTATGGGGATATAAAGTAAGTATTTCTGGTTTTTTCTTCGAGGAGGAAAAAAACCAATCGGTACCACAGGTATCAGCCGTATCAGCCCATCATTTCACAATTTTGGGTGGACATAAAAGCCATTTGGACGCCTTTGTCAACGAAAAATTGGATATCATATTGGTTCCCTCTTTACACCTAAACCCCTATTTGCGTTATTTGCTGCTCTCAAATCCAACAGGCTTTAAATTGGGCTTCTATTCGGAAGAAAACAGCCCATTTCTGGATCTTATGTTGGCGCAGGATTCTGATGACTTGAATGAAAATATCCAACATTTAATTAATTACCTCAATAAAATAAAAGAAGCATGCTAAAATTCAATGGTACAGGCGTAGCCCTTATCACCCCTTTTCACGATGACTTTTCCATTGATTTTGAAGGTCTAAAAAAGGTAATCGACCATGTCATAGCCGGTGGGGCGGATTACTTGGTTGTCCAGGGAACCACAGGAGAAACTGCCACCCTAACAAAAGAGGAAAAAAGGGAAGTACTCAAAGCGGTTTTAAAATACAATGCAGAAAAACTACCCATCGTATATGGACTTGGAGGAAACAACACCCAAGGCCTGATAGATGAAATCCAGGCAACCGATTTCAGCGGAATAGATGCCATACTTTCTGTAAGCCCATATTACAACAAGCCCTCACAGGCTGGCATCATATCCCATTACAGGGCTTTGGCCGATGCCTGTCCTGTTCCTGTAATCCTTTACAATGTCCCAGGCAGGACCATGTCCAATATCAGCTTCGAGACTACCCTGGAACTCTCCAAGCACCCTAATATCATCGGTATCAAAGAAGCAAGCGGTGACCTTTCCCAATGCATGCGCATTGCTGCCAAAATGCCGGAAGATTTTCTGTTGATTTCAGGAGACGATATCCTTACCCCATCTATGCGTGTCATTGGTGGACATGGGGTCATTTCCGTATTGGCCAATGCCTACCCGGATATTTTCAGGGATATCTGTCACGCCGACCTGGAAACCGCCAAGAAGGCTGCATTTAAACTACTGGATATCAACCCTATGATGTATGAAGAAAGTAATCCTGTAGGCTTAAAATACCTGATGAAAGAACTGGGTATTTGCGGTGATGCTGTGCGATTGCCTTTGGTTAAAGGTTCAGATGGTCTAAAAGAAAGAATCAGGAAATATAAAATTTGATGAAAACCAATTAAATTAGAAGTTGACTGAGTAATCGGTCAACTTCTTAAAAAAATAATTTTTACATGAAACAGGCCCTTTCACTTTTAGAATTGAACCTTTTGGTCAAAGACACACTGGAAAACCAGTTGGATCCTGTGTATTGGGTGATTGCAGAAATTGCCGAACTCAATCAGGGAAGACAGGGGCATGCCTATCTGGACCTGGTGGAAAAACAAGGGCAGCAAATTGCTGCAAAAATGAGGGCCAATATCTGGGCTTATACCTTCAGGGGGATAGCTTCAAAGTTTCAATCCATTACCTGTCAACCCTTAAAAAGCGGAATGAGGGTATTGGCACAGGTTTCCATAACTTTCCATGAGGTATATGGCCTTAGTTTAAATATCCGGGATATAGATCCTGATTTCACCTTGGGTGAAAGGGCAAGGGTCCGACAGGAAATTATAGAAAAACTATCCAAGGAAGGCTTATTGGTGAAAAACAAAGCCCTGAAATTATCAAAAGTGCCCCAAAAAGTAGCTGTGATTTCCTCAGCCACAGCTGCCGGATATGGAGACTTTGTCAAACAGCTACAAAATAACCGATATGGCTATCAGGTGCAGCATCATCTATTCCAAGCTACACTACAGGGCAATGAAGCAGTAAATAGCCTGATTGCTGCCCTTCAAGCGGTTTATAGCCAACACATGACTAAATCTTTCGATGCCTTGGTACTGATCAGAGGAGGAGGGGCCCAATTGGACCTTGACTGTTTTGATGATGAGGATCTAGCCCGTGAATTGGCAAAAAGCCCAATCCCTGTAATCACAGGAATCGGTCACGAACGAGATGAAACCATCGCTGATTTAGTGGCCCATACCAAAATGAAAACACCTACAGCAACCGCTGAATTTCTAATTTCAGGTTTTTTGGAGTTTGAAGAGCAATTGGAGTGGCACTGGAAACAGATTCAGCGCTATGCGGAACAAGTGCTGTTTTCGGAAGAAAGAAAACTTAGGGACCTGGAACACAGGATGAGACAGCAAGCCACCTTCAACCTTCAAAAGGGAAGGGAAATGTTGCATTATACCTTAAAGCAGATCAGGACTTTAGCCGCCCAACCTCTTCAATTAAGCCGGATCAGATTGAATAACCTGAACCTTAACCTGGAAAAAAGCAGTTTGCTCCGTATCCAAAGAGGTAAAGAACACCTGGATACCATGGAAAAAGACCTGCAAAGACTGAACCCACAGCGTTTCTTGGAAATGGGGTACACCAGGACAGAAATTAAAGGTATCCCCATCCATCAGGCACAGGTCAAGGAAGGAGATGAAATAGAAACTTTTGGCCTCAAACAGAAAATAAGAAGTAAAGTAATAAAATTGGAAAACTATGGAAAATAATACTTTCAGCTACGACAAAGCCATACATAGAATTGAAGAAATTGTAAGCCTTCTGGAATCAGGAGAAAAAGGCATGGACGAACTTTCAGAGCTGGTAAAAGAAGCCTCACAACTTGTCAAAAAATGTAAAAATAAGTTGAGGATGACCGAAGAAGAAATCATTCAGGCTTTAAAGGACACAGAAGAATAAGTCATGGGAAATAAAAAAACAAAGTCCATGATGTTAAATCAACCGAATACAGGAAAATTTAGTATTGTAATAGCCTTAATTTTCTGTTTAATTGTAAATTTGAATGGTTATGCACAGGGCTTTTATCAGGAAAAGCAACCCCGTAACGAAACCTTGGCCCTTGGCATAGGCCCATCTTTTATTTATGCAGACAATGGTGGGCAATACAGCATTTATAATTTTAAGTGGAACCCTGTTTTTTCTCTGATCTATGAAAAAAGGTTAGCAGATCATTTCAGCTTTCGGGCCACTTCAGGCATACAGTGGATCGAAAGCGGAGGCAACCCCACCCCATCTTTGGTGGACCGATGGCTGGAAAAAGAGCAAGCGGTAAGTTTTAATGGTGTTTCCTATTATGTAGATTTTATGCCCATGATAAACCTTGCACCGGTTTTTCACCACATGGTAAGACCAGACTTCAATCTGTATCTGGGCATTGGATTTGGCGCATTATATGCAGTTACCCAGCAAACCTTTAGCCTGGAGCCAACAGCAGTTTCACGCAGGGCCACTGTGTTGACACCCACCCTAACTTTTAGAAGTGGCATAAGTTATACTTTAAATGAATATTGGGATCTTGCCCTGGAAGGAAGCATGATTTTTACATTTTCAGATAAGATTGATGGCAATAACGTCACACAAAACAGAAATGATCATTTGATGCAGGCACAATTGGTCATTCGTAAATACCTCAGCCCGAGATAAAACCACCTTTACCCTACGACTTCCAAATATTTTCGGGGAATATTGACCATCATATTTTGGCTGATTCCGGGAATTCGGATGATGAAATAATCTTTATTGCCTTTCTGTATACACTCCCCTTCCATATCTTGCAGCGGTCCGCCAAGAATTTTGACTATCTGGCCAGCTTCTATTTCAGAATTATCCGTCTCAACCGCCACACCTGTTTCTAGGATCCTTTTGATCGTTTCTATCTCTTTTTCAGGAACTGTGGCGTGCTCTCCTGCAAAATGCACAAACTTAACCGCACCGGGTACCTGAAGTGCCTGCCATAGATTAGGCCTACTGGTTTTGACAAATAAATACCCGTTAAAAAGTGCCTTCTGCACTTTCTTTTTCCTATCGGACCATTGACGCAATTCTTCAATCAAGGGAAGATATACTTCTAGCCCTTGCTCAATTAGCCGCTGTGCAACTTTCTTTTCTGCTCTGGAACTGGTATACAAGACATACCATTTCAAATCGGTCATAAAAAATTACTTTTCCACTTATTTTTCAAAGTTAACAATAATCAATCTCAAAAAATTATACCAAGCATGAATTTTTAAAAAAGTGTTTTTAATGTCATAATAAAAGAAAAAAACCCTTGAGATAACATCCCAAGGGTTTACACATTTAAAAACCACCAACCTTTATTTAATCATGCTATTTTATTCTACGAATCACCATATTGAGTTTATCCGCCAATAAATACATGACAGGTACGATTACTAACGTCAAAAAGGTGGCAAAGGTTAGACCAAAAATTACGGTCCAAGCCATTGGCCCCCAAAAATCAGCATTATCGCCTCCCACGAAGAACTGCGGATCAAAAGAGCTTAACAAAGAACCAAAGTTTATGTTCATACCAATCGCCAATGGTATAAGTCCTAAAACAGTAGTGATAGCGGTTAGCAGTACCGGTCTAAGCCTGGTTTTCCCCCCCTGAATGATGCTACTCAATAATTCATCATAGGGTAGAAATTCATCTTCTGGCGTATTCAATTCCTCTCTTCTTCTTTCTCTGACCAAATTGGTATAATCAATCAATACAATGGCGTTGTTTACCACTACCCCGGCCAGGGAGATGATTCCAATCCCGGTCATTATCACCACAAAATCCATATTGAAAATCACCAACCCAAGGAATACCCCAATGGTACTCAAAACGACTGAGGCCATGATAATAAAGGGTGTAGTCACAGAGTTAAACTGGGCAACAATGATCAAAAAGATCACAGAAACAGCTGTAAATAGGGCTCTGGTCAAAAAGGCAGTAGATTTCGCCTGTTCTTCTTGTTCACCCGTAAATCTCACCGTAATTCCTTCCGGCACATCATATTCAGCTACCAAAGCCTTTAACTGATTATTGATTTCAGTTGGGTTATAACCATCTGTAACATTTGAAAATATGGTGATTACTTTTTCCAAGTCTTTTCGCTTAACCGCCCCATAAGTGGACCCATATTGTACATCGGCCACAGCTGATATGGGCACTTCCTTTTTATTGCCGAATTTATCCCTGAAGTTGATTTTTTTATTGATCAAAGCATTAATGTCATACCTGTACTCATCTTTTAATCTGAGTTGTATTGGATAATCATCCTCTCCTTCCTTGAACTTGGAAACTTCCAATCCAAATAAAGCTGTCCTCAACTCGTTGGCAATGGTCACTGTGGATAAGCCAAAGCGCCTCGCTGTCTCCCGATTGATATTCAATACCACCTCCGGACTTCCAAGTTCCAAATCAGATTTGAGCTCTTCAATACCGGGGATATTGGATGAGGACAGATAATCCCTGAAATTGGTTACATAAGCAATCAATTCTTCAAAGTTCTCGCCACTGACTTCAATATTGATGGGTTTGCCTACCGGAGGGCCAGCAGTTTGCTTATTGACGGTCATCAATACACCTGGATACCTATCCGCCAGCTCTCTGATTTCCTCCATCACCCTGTTGGTATTCACACCATTCCTAAACTGGTATTCAACAAAACTGATCGTTACTTTAGCTTTATGTGGTGTGTTGGCTAAGCTAGGGCCAGCTGATTGGTCACCTGTCCCCTCACCTACCTGGGTGATGACAGCTTCAATGATGTCTTCATATGGATCCAGCACAGCCAACAAATCCTCTTCCATAGAAAGCATAAAGGTATTTGTTGCTTCTGTATCCGTACCAATAGGTTTTTCAATGAAAACATTCACCAAGGAAGGCTGATTATCCGGAAAAAACAGAATTTGTGGCGACCTTACCCCTAAAAGCACTACAGAAAGTACCAATAAGAGTACCGTTCCCCCAAAAAACAGGTAAGGCATTTTACCTCTTAAAGCAAAGCCCAATGTTTTTTCATAGAGGTTTTCCAAAAATACCAAAAAAACATTTTGAAACCACCGGATGGCTGAACGAAGTACAAAAACATTAAATACAGTCAACAAAGCTACCAACATAAAAAGATTACCGAAAACAATCCATTCCGCTATATAGCTGATGATGGCCATTACGGCAAAAACTAAAGCAACCATCAAGTTCTTTTTCTTTGGCTTGTCCATGTTGACATCCTGTACTTTCATATACAATGAAGTCAAAACAGGGTTGACCACTAAGGCTACAAAAAGAGAAGAAGAAAGCACGATGATCAGTGTAATGGGCAGGTACTTCATAAATTCCCCGATGATATCATCCCAAAATGCCAAAGGCATAAATGCCGCCAAGGTAGTAGCTGTCGAAGTAATGATTGGCCAAGCCACCTCTCCTACTCCTTCTTTGGCCGCCCGGACAGGACTTTTCCCCTCCTGCATCAAGCGGTAAATATTCTCAACCACCACAATACCATTGTCTACCAACATCCCTAAAGCCAATATCAGGGCAAAAAGCACCATCAAATTGAGCGTGATACCTAGTGAATTTAGAATGAGAAAAGAAATGAACATGGAAAGCGGAATGGCTATCCCGACAAAAAGCGCATTCCTAAAACCAAGGAAAAACATCAAAACCAAAACTACCAAAATTACCCCGAAAATGATGCTGTTCTCCAAATCGTTGACCTGTGAACGGGTGGTTTTGGACTGGTCATTGGTAATGCTCACTTCCAGATCCTGAGGAAACCTATCCCTTTTCGCCCTTTCGATAATGGCCTTGATTTTATCAGACGCATCCAGTAGGTTCTCCCCAGAACGTTTGACCACGTTGACTGTTACCACGGGAAGTTTATTGCTTCTGGCATAACTAGTCCGCTCTTTATAGGTATCTGTTACTTCGGCCACATCAGACAGGTAAACAATCTTACTGTTTTCTGTTTTGATGATGATTTCATTCAACTCATAAGGACTTTCAAACTCACCGGTAATCCTAAGGGCTTTCCTGAAATCACCAGTAAGTAAATTACCTCCGGAAATGGTAACATTCTCTTGAGAGACAGCATCAGAAATATCACTGAAGGAAACGCCCATCGCCTCCATCTTAAAAATGTCAGCATCAATTCTGATTTCTCTCTCCACGGTACCCCTTAATTCCGCCTTGGAAATTTCCGGAAGTTTTTCAATCTCATCCTCCAAATACTCACCGAATTTTTTGAGCTCTTCTTCTGTGTAATTGCCCGAGAGGTTGACATTCATGATCGGAAAATCAGAAGTATTGACTTCAATCACATCAGGTTCCCTATCCAAGTCAGATGGCAGCTCACTTTTGGATTTATCTACTGCATCTTTTACATCTTGTATGGCTTTTGAAATCTCTACACCCGGATTAAATTCAATAACCACAGATGAAAAATCCTGAACTGAAGTTGATTTGATATTTTTGACGTTGTTAATCGACTTCAATTCTTTTTCAATGGGCCGGGTAATCAAATTCTCCATGTCCACAGGAGAGTTTCCGGGATAAGAAGTCCCAACATAAACTGTAGGAATGACAATTTCCGGAAAACTCTCTTTCGGCATGGTCCTGTAAGCCAGTAAACCCAATACTGTTATAATAACCACTAAAATAACCACAGAGGTCTGGTTATTGACCGACAGGGAACTTATACCAAACTCCCTGATAAGCCCTTTCTTTTTCTCTTCCATTTCTGCCATAAAAAAATTATTCTACAATGGTTACGTTGAAATTATCTCCTACTTCTCTAAACCCCTTATCCACCAAGGTCTCTGTTCCTTCTAAACCCGACAGGATTTCAGCACGGTCCTTATAAACCCTACCCCTTTTGATATAGCGTTTTTTGCTAACATTATCCTCTACGGTGAAAACATAGTCACCCTGATTGTCTTGCAGGATCAGGTAATTGGGAATGATTACTGCATCCGAATTTTCATAGTCCTTGATTTTCAAAATAGAAACCATATTTGGTTTCACATTTGGAATTCGGGGAAGAAAAACCTCCACTTTGAAAGTCCTGTTGTTGGGATTGACGATGGATCCTACAGCCGATACTTTAGTTTTTAACAGCTGCTGTATGGAAGGAAAGGAAATCTCCACTGAGTCACCTTGTGTCACAATGCCAACAAAGCGCTCAGAGACATCGGCCTCTACAAACAAATCACTTTCTCCAACAAACTGGAACATAGGCGTTCCTGGTTGTACAAGTTCTCCCAAGCGAACCAATACAGATTCCACCGTACCATTGAAAGGGGCACGGACCACAGTTCTTGATTCCTGGGTTTTCAGAGATGCCAGGTTTTTCTCCAGAGATTCTTTCCTGTTCTTTGCTTCTAAATATTGGATTTCAGTACCAATCTGCTGGTTCCATAGTCGCTCCTGTTTCTCAAAAAGAATACTTGCCAATTCCAATTGCTTCTCTACTTCATCAATATTTCTCAAAATGGCTTCCGCATCAATTCTGGCCAAAACCTCCCCTTGTCGGACGCGCATTCCCTCCACTGCTTTGATCTCCTGTATTCTTCCGGAAACTTCACCACTAATGGATACATTTTTTTTGGACAATACCGAACCAGACACCTCTACAAAATGCTCAAAATGGGTCCTTTCCGGCTTTAGGGTAGAAATTAAAATCGATCTACGGTTCTGTCTTCCGAATTCCGGATCAAGGCTGGCAATTTCTTTTTCTAAATTTTCAATGGCAGCCCGAAGTGCCGTGGCCTCCTTTTTCAATTTGGACAGTTCTTCTTTCTTTTGGCCCAACTCATCTTTTTCCCCACAGGAAAAAGTCAAAATGATCAGGGAAAGGAAAAGATATATGTATGTTGTTTTCATATGATTTGCTGATTTTTTCTTGTTCTTTAAAGGATTCCTAAGGCTTTTTCCAAATCGACTTTTGCGATCAGGGCGTCGTAAAGGGCAGAAAAATAATTGGTTTCGGCTTCCTTTAGGGCTGAATCTGCTTCAATCACTTCCAAATTTGAGCCTACACCTTCTTCATATTTGATTTTGGCCATTCTGAACACTTCTCTTGCCAATTCCATATTTTCAGATTGAACATCTAGGGCCGAAAGGCTATTTTTTAAATTGGCTTTGGCTTGAAATTTTTCTAATTCAATATTGTATTCTAGAAATTTCTCCTGGTTTTCCAATTGCCTTATTTGAACCCTATTTTGTTGTATCCTGGCACTTTTGGATAAACCATCAAATATGGGAATAGCTAAAGTCCCACCTATAAATGCACCCGTAAACCAGCGGTCAAGTTGAAATAAGGTTCCAAATTCTTGAGCTGCTGCATTTCTTTGAAAAGTTGCAAAGGCAGAAAGCCTGGGAATATACTGAACCATGTTATTTTTTAGGTCAAGTTTTACGAGATCAATATTGGTTCTTACCTGATCCAATTCAACGCGACGAGCACCTTCAATTTCCATTAAAGAATTCACCTCTATTAAATCCTGAAGCTCTTCAAGGGATTCTTTCAGATATACAAAATGATCAGTGGGCAAGCCAATTTGGATTTTGAATAGTTCTACACTGATTGCCGTCGCAGCAATAACTCTATCTAACTCAGTCTTGATATTGTTCCTTTGTACTTTTATCCGGGACACATCAATTTTTTCTACAAATCCAGCTTCAAATAAGGCAGTGGTTTCCTTAAGCAAAGAATCTAATCTACCCAAATTTGCTTCAACCAATACCCTTCTTTGGTCATTTACCAAAACAGAGAAATAGGCCTTTTTAACTGATTCCTTTACATCTATTTCAGTTTTAACCCTATCGTATTCGGTAAGCATTTTGTAAGTTTTGGCTGCCTGAAGGCCTACAAAATAAGAACCATCAAAAATCATCTGGGTAGCTTGAACGGCTACATTGGCAGATAACGGCACACCAAAACGCAAGGCGACAACATCCAATTCGCTCTCAGGGTTTGCAAAAGGACCTTCATTAGGAAAAAAGACCACAGGAATTGCTGCATTGAATGTGAAATCAACATTCCCATTGATTTGAGGAAGACCCTGTGACCTCCTTTCAATTACGGTAGCCTTAGCTATCAATGTTTCCAATTGTGCATTTTTCGCATCCACATTATTTTCTAAAGCATAGCGAATACTCTCTTCCAAAGACAACTCCACCACATTCTGGGCAGAGAGTTGGAATGGACTAATGAACGCCATTAGGACCAATTGGAGGCCAAGAAGCGTTTTAATTGTGGTTTTCATTGTACTGGTTCTTTTGTTTTAAATAGGCTTCTCTTCCTTTTTCTGTAAAAATTCCATGTAAGAAGTGTTCAAATAGTTCCAATTGTAGATCTACAGCATTGAATTTTGAAGGAGGAAATTTGATGGGATCAAAAATGAACATCATCTGTTCCATGCGCATCAAAGCAATGATCTCTGTATTGATCTCCATCCGGAAATACCCCTCTTCCTTACCTTTTTCTAACAGTTCAATTATTTCCTTCAATACATAATCTTTTTTAAAATCTTCGAATAACTGCCAGCACTGCGGAAAATAGCGCTGTATCTCGTTCATGATCATGGGGTTCATATCCCCAAAACGCTGCCGAATAAAATTGGTAAGCCCCACCAAATGCTCAATTACCCCATCTTTTATCTTTGGCAAATGCTCGAGTCTTATAATATCATCTTGCAAGGCATTCGAGAAAGTATCAAAAACCAATTGGTTTTTATCCGAAAACTCCTGGTAAATGGTCTTTTTTGAAATACCGGCAAGCCTTGCAATGTCATCCATGGTTACCGACCGTACTCCAAAACGCATAAACTGCTCTTTGGCGGTCTCAATGATCTTGTCTCTAGTCTCCAAATTTTCTTGATTTTCAGGACAAAACTCTGGAAACTACTGGAAAGTTCAAAGTTTCCTTAGTTTTTTTTGAAAATTTTATTAACATTATGATATAATAAGGATAACCAGTTTTATAAAAAATTCGGTTTAATTTTATTAAACGAAATTAAATTACTTGTACACACCTCTAAGAGCAATACAAATTGCTCAAATATAGATTTACAAAAGAATCAAAAAAGTCAATTAGTCATATGGAATTTTTGGAAACAGCTTTTGGGCATTTGGCCTACCAAAAATACGGAAATGGTCCCGAGGTTTCCTTACTTTTTCATGGCTTTGGGCAAAACCTTAAGGCATACGATACCTTTATCCCCTTAAGGAAACCCAATGAGACCTTTTTGGTCTTTGACCTTTTCTATCATGGGCAGAGCAGTTGGAAATCCATCAATCAAAAATTGACGAAAGAAATATGGAGATCTATTTTGATACAATTGATGGAAAAAGAAGGATTTGACCGATTTCACCTGATCGGATACAGCATGGGAGGTAAATTTTCATTATTAACGTACGAACTCTTCCCTTGTCATGTCAAGTCTTTGCTTTTAATGGCGCCGGATGGGATCAAAACCGGCTTTTGGTACAACATGGCGACTTTTCCCGGCATTCTAAATCGAATCTTCAAACATGTAGTATTTCACCCCAAAAGGTTTTTCAAGACCATGGAGGTATTAAACAGTCTGGGATTACTTCAGAGCTCCATCATGAAATTCGTTAAATCCCAGATGCATACCAGAACCATGAGGGCACAGGTTTATTTTACCTGGAATGTTTTCAAACCTCTCCAGCCTGATCTGGGAAGTATCATCAAAATAATCCGGTTGAACCAAACCCCTATCACCTTGGTGACGGGAAAATATGACATGATGATCACCACAGCAAACCTTGAAAAATTCAGTTCAAAAATAGCCCATCTCAAAACAGTGGAACTGGAATGTGGGCACAATTCCCTGATCGAAGAAACAGCTGCTTATCTGAAATCCTCCAATGACAGAAATGTACTTCGTTCTGAGTGATGCGAAAGCTTGCCCCGATCCTTTCGGGGGGTCTCCCAAAATAGAGGAGATCCTTCTCCTAATTGGGAAAGTGACCGATAATACAACTTGTCCCATGCATTGGGGATAAATTGGCGACACCCAGCCTTTTTATAACCAGACAGTTGGCTTATGGAAAACTATATATACTATGTTTGGGGTTGAAAAAATCCGCCACATAACGACATAGAAAACATAGCAGGGTAGCAGCAAACCTTTGTTTT
>NZ_AMGM01000005.1 GCF_000298295.1 Cecembia lonarensis LW9 | reverse complement strand
TCCCCTGTGTGCCTTGGAGTATTCCTCCACTCTATCATAAAACCCAGGAATAGTGATGTGGTTGTTTTCATCCTGCAAGGAGGCAATCATCTTGCAGAGGATATTGATGGGATTGGCTACCGCACCACCGTAGGTGCCGGAATGCAGGTCCCTATTTGGTCCTGTTATTTCCACCTCCATATAAGCCAAGCCTCTAAGGCCAACGGTCACCGAAGGATGCTCTAAGGAAATCATATGGGTATCGGAAACCACCACCACATCTGCCTTCAGTTTTTCCTTGTTTTCTTTAACGAAGATATCCAGGTTGGCAGAACCTACTTCCTCTTCCCCCTCAATCATGAATTTTACGTTGCAGGGCATGGCATTCTCAGCCATCATGGCTTCAAAAGCCTTCACATGCATGTAAAACTGCCCTTTGTCATCAGCTGAACCGCGGGCAAAAATAGCCCCTTCAGGATGTCTTGGGGTCTTTTTGATCACCGGCTCAAACGGAGGAGAATCCCAAAGCTCATAAGGATCCGCAGGTTGCACATCATAGTGTCCATATACGAGGATGGTCGGAAGAGATGGGTCAATGATTTTTTCACCGTAAACAATGGGATATCCCGCTGTCTGGCAAAGCTCCACTTTATCCGCACCGGCCTTTTCCAGACTTTCTTTGACAAAGTCCGCAGCAGCAAAGACATCGTTTTTGAATTTTGGGTCCGCACTGACGGAAGGGATGCGCAATAGGTCAAAAAGTTCGTTCAGGAATTTCTCCTGATTGTCCTGAATATATTGTTTTACTGACATATATGGGTTAATTCTGTTTTTTTAAGATGGGGTTAAAATTACGTTATATCTCAAGAATTGCCTATTTTACCGAAAACTTTTATCCATGAAAGCTATTATTTGTACCGAATACGGAGGCCCCGAACTCCTCAAATATATCGAAACGGAAGATCCCTCCCTTGGGGAAAAAGAGGTGCTCATAGAAGTGGCGGCCTGTGCCGTCAACTTCCCTGATGTGCTCATCATTCAAAACAAATACCAGTTCAAACCCGAACTCCCATTCTCCCCTGGAGGTGAAGTAGCTGGGGTGATTGCCTCAGTTGGCCCTGGGGTAAAACATCTTCAGATAGGACAACGCGTTTTAGCACTTTGTGGTTGGGGAGGATTTGCCGAAAAAGTGAAAGTATCCGCTGATCGGGTATTTCCTGTTCCCTCATTTATGGATGACATTACCGCCGCATCCACCCTATATACGTTTGGAACGGCATATCATGCCCTTAAAGACCGGGCAGAAATCAAAGCAGGTGAAACCCTCTTGGTACTGGGCGCATCCGGTGGTGTAGGACTGGCGGCTGTAGAACTTGGAAAAGTCATGGGGGCCAAAGTGATCGCAGCAGCCTCCACTGCTGAAAAATTGGCCATCTGTCAAGAAAAAGGGGCTGAACACCTTATCAATTATGAAACAGAAGACCTCAAAGAGAAAATCAAAGAAATCACTGCAGGCAAAGGCGTGGATGTGGTACTAGATGTGGTAGGCGATAAATATGCCGAGCCCGCCCTGAGAAGTATGGCTTGGAAAGGGCGCTACCTGGTGGTGGGCTTTGCTGCGGGGGAAATCCCCAAGTTGCCCTTCAACCTGGCCCTATTGAAAGGTTGTGCTGTGATGGGTGTATTTTGGGGCAGGTTTTCTTCCGAACAGCCGAAACAAAGTCAACAAAACCTGATGGAGTTGGTGGGCATGATCCAAGCGGGAAAAATCAAGCAGCACATCTATAAAACCTACAGTTTGGAAGAAGCCCCTCAGGCTCTCAAGGACATGATGGAAAGGAAAGTGGTGGGGAAAGCGGTAGTGGTGGTTAAGGAGAAGCGAGAGATTAGGAAGGGGGATTTCGGAGGGCGGATGTCGGAAAGCGGAGCTCGGAAGGAAGAAGGTGAAAGTGGAAAAGTAGTATTTAGGTCAGTGGAGGATTTGAGGGCGTTTGTGGGGAAGCGTTTGGGAACGAGTTCCTGGACTAGGGTCAGTCAGGAGGTGATCCAAAAATTTGCAGAGACCACAGAGGATTTCCAGTGGATCCATGTGGATACGGAAAAGGCCAAAGCCCTGATACCTGGGGGAAAAAACCTGGCCCATGGGTATTTGACCTTGTCTTTGGCACCTAAACTCCTGTATGAAATTTTGCCCTTGGAAGGGGTGCAAATGGCTTTGAATTATGGGGTCAACAAAGTACGTTTTCCAGCTCCGGTTTTTTCAGGTGATCAGGTAAGGCTGAAAGCTAGCTTGACAAATTTGGAAGATAACCCGGATGGTAGCCTTAAGTTGTATATCGAGGCTGAAATGGAATCGGATGCCAGTAACAAACCCGTATGTGTGGCCGAAATGATCTCTATGGTGAGATTTTGATATTTTCATAAAAGCAATCAAAAGAGAAAATCCAAATGAATAAAACCCTAACTGCCCTACTCTTTATTCTTAGCCTACCATCCTTAGCCCAACATAAGCCTTGGATGATGGGGCCTTTTGAGAGACCGATTGATGCAAAACCTATCATTTCTCCAACGGATCAAACTTCTTGGGATGACCCCATGAGTGGAAGAACCGTCTTTTGGGAGTCCATGGCTACCTTCAATCCGGCGGCCATTGTCAAGGATGGAAAAATCCATGTGCTCTATCGGGCCGAAGAGAAACTGGGCGAAAAGGAGATCGGAGGGCATACCTCCCGCTTGGGTTTGGCCATCTCAGAAGATGGGAAAACTTATCATCGGCTTGCAGAACCCATATTTTTCCCTGATCACGACAGTCAAAAAGAGTTTGAGTGGACGGGAGGGACAGAAGATCCAAGGATCGTGGAAACTGCTGATAGCATGTATGTGCTGACTTATACCCAGTGGAACAGGGAATATCCCCGCTTGGCAGTCGCCACTTCCCGTGACCTTAAAAATTGGGAAAAGCATGGCCCCATTTTCAAAGATTTTAGAGATGGAAAATACCACAATCAGGAAACCAAATCAGGAGCTATATTGACAGAACTTAGGGATGGTAAACTGGTGGCAGCCAAGCTACATGGCAAATATTGGATGTATTTTGGCGTGCCCCATATCTGGTTGGCCACTTCGGATGACCTCATCCACTGGGAACCCATAGAAACCATCGATGGGAATCTTGCTCCCGTACTGAGTCCCCGACCAGGATTTTTTGATTCTTGGTTGGTAGAAGCAGGACCACCGCCTTTATTGACTGATGATGGAATAGTGGTGTTGTATAATGCAGGGAATCAGCAACATATCGGGGTAAAAGATTTAGGAAACCGGCTTTATACCGCAGGACAGGCCCTTTTCAGCAAAGAAGAGCCTTGGAAATTACTTGACCGAACAGATCAGCCTTTTCTAAAACCAGAACTCCCGTTTGAAAAATCAGGACAATATGTGGATGGTACCACATTCGTAGAAGGATTGGTTTTTTTCGAAAATCAATGGTATTTGTATTATGGTACTGCCGATTCCATGGTCGGGGTGGTTATTTGGAAACCATAATCATTAAGTTCAATCAGAAAATAAAACCAATATGCGTTTAGAAAATAAAGTTGCCATCATCACTGGCGGAGCCAATGGAATAGGAGAAGCAACTGTCCGTCTATTTGCCAATGAAGGCGCCAAAATCAGCCTTTGGGATATGTCTGAAAAAGGCAGAGAGTTGGCAGAGGAGCTAATAGAAAAAGGCCACCAGGTGGAATTCAGAAAAATTTCTGTTGCAGACCGCAAAGCAGTTTTTCAAGCTGTAGAGGATATTAAAGAAAAATTCGGAAGAATAGATATTCTCATCAACAATGCCGGCATTATCCGGGACAAGACCTTGGCCAAAATGTCAATAGAGGATTGGAATGCGGTCATTGATGTCAATCAAACAGGGGTATTCAATTGCACGCAAGCCGTTTCAGAGGTGATGAAAGAGAATCGCTATGGCAGAATAGTTACTGCAGCATCCAATGTGGGATTGAGGGGGAATTTTGGACAGACCAATTATGTGGCTACAAAATCAGCGGTTATCGGAATGACGAAAGTCTGGGCGCTCGAATTAGGCAAATATGGCATCACCTGCAACAGCGTTGCCCCTGGCTTTATTGAAACTGAAATGACCAATGCCATACCAGAGCAAGTGAAGCAACAGATGCTCCCCTTAATTCCGTTAGGTTTTTGGGGAGCACCGATGGATATTGCCTATGGGTACCTTTACCTGGCTTCCGATGAGGCAAGATACGTGAATGGGAATTGCCTGGTCATTGATGGAGGGGCAGCGAGGGAATAAATTATATACCTTCCTAGAAGCCATATTTTCTTTATTCCCTCCATCCTTTTCCTCTTTTTTTGGATTGGGTTTTTCATTACCTTATAGGTTCAAAACCATCAATTAACCTAATTAAACCCAATTTCAATGAGTAACCTCAATATCAAAGCAGTGGCAGAAAACACCTATGATGCCATTGTGGTCGGTTCAGGGATTTCCGGAGGATTTGCCGCCAAGGAACTCTGTCAAAAAGGTTTGAAAACCTTAGTGCTGGAGCGAGGCCGATTAGTCACCCACATTCAGGATTATCCTACCATGAACATGGATCCTTGGGATTTTGAAAACCGGGGAAAACTGACCCATTCCGAGCGGGAGGATTTCTATGTACAAGCCCGTTCAGGGTTTGTCAATGAAGACAACAAGCATTTTTACCACAATGACAAAGCAGATCCTTATATCGAGGAGCAGCAGTTTGATTGGATCCGCGCGGATGTTACCGGAGGCCGTTCTTTGCTTTGGGGCAGGCAATGCTATCGTTGGTCTGATCTTGATTTTGAAGCCAATGCTAAGGAAGGCATAGGCATTGATTGGCCAATCCGATACAGGGACATTGCTCCTTGGTATGATTATGCAGAACGGTATGTTGGGGTTTCAGGTGAAAAAATGGGGCTAAGTCATCTTCCTGATGGACAATTTTTACCTCCTATGGAAATGAACTGTCTGGAAAAACATGTCAAGAAAGAAATAGAGTCTAAATTTCCTTTCCGTTACATGACCATAGGTAGGGTGGCCAACCTGACTGTAGAACACAATGGAAGAGGGGCCTGCCAATCCAGAAACCGCTGCCATAGGGGCTGTCCTTATGGAGCCTACTTCAGTTCTATTTCTGTCACCTTACCAGATGCTGCCAAAACAGGGAATCTTACGCTGAGGCCGAATTCGGTGGTACATTCTGTGATTTACGATGCTCAAAGTGGGAAAGCCACGGGTGTTAGGGTGGTAGATCGGGAAAGTAAAGAGATGATTGAATACTATGCCCGTATCATTTTCCTGAATGCCTCTGCGCCGGCGACAGCTGCCATTATGCTGAATTCCACCTCCGATAGGTTTCCAAATGGTTTGGGAAATGACTCAGGAGAGTTGGGCCATAATATCATGGACCATCATTATCGATTGGGTGCTATGGGTACTTTTGAAGGTATGGAAGATAAATATTACAAAGGTCGTAGGCCCAATGGCATATACATCCCTCGATTCCGTAACATCAATGAGCAAACCAAAACCGATGCCTTCCTTCGAGGCTATGGTTACCAAGGCGGGGCTACCCGCAGCAATTGGGGGAGAGGAGCTGCTAGTAAGGATTTCGGTGCTGACTTTAAAGACGGGTTGATGCAGGCAGGAGACTGGTCATTTAGGATAGGTGGATTCGGAGAAGTCCTTCCCTATCATGAAAACAGGATGTACCTACATGCCACAGAAAAAGACGAATGGGATATTCCTAAGATGGTTTTTGATGCGGGATACAAAGAAAATGAACGCAATATGCGACCGTACATCATGTCTGATGCTGCAGAAATGCTGGAAGCTGCAGGTTTGCAAAATGTACAAACCTATGACGGTGGAGGAGCTTTGGGGATTGGTGTGCATGAAATGGGTACTGCCAGGATGGGGCGTGATCCAAAAAATTCGGTGCTCAATGCTTTCAATCAGGTGCATGCTGTGAAAAATGTCTTTGTAACAGATGGGGCCTGCATGACCTCTTCAGGTACCCAAAACCCTTCGATTACCTACATGGCTTTGACCGCAAGAGCGGTAGACCATGCCATGAAAGAAATAAACCGTAGAAACCTTTAAATCTTAGAACCATGAACAGAAGAGACGCTTTAAAAAGCAGTGCTATGATATTGGGTTATGCGATTACCGGTTCTACGGTAACAGCTCTGATGCAATCCTGTGGAACAGGAGAAAAACTTTCCTGGACACCACAAATCCTTACTCAGGATCAGGCTAAAATACTCGCTGCCTTAGTAGATAGAATTCTTCCCCGTACGGATACGCCTGGAGCACTGGATGTGGGAACCGATGAATTTATTGACAAAATCCTTGTTTCTGCCTTTCCTGAAAAAATCCAAAAAGGATTTACCGCAGGTTTGGAAGCTTTCAATGCAACAGCCAAATCCATGCAAGGGAAAGACTTTGTCAAATTGGAGGATGGCAAAAAAGATGAGGTCATCAGGGATTTTGAAGAAAAATCCGGACCGCTACCGGGAGCCCTTTGGGCGTATAACTTTGCTGAAGGAAATGAATTTCCTTTTTACCGGATGATGAAAGAACTAGCCTTGCTGGGCTACTTTCATTCGGAGCAAATCGGTACGGAATATCTGGCCTACGATCCTGTTCCAGGCCCTTTCAAAGGCTGCATTGACTACAGCGATGTAGGAAAGTCCTGGACCGAGTAGAAGCGAATCGGAAGCGTAAAAATTTTGAATGTAGAACTCCCCCTAAAGTTCTTTTGCCATTCCAGAAAAGAAATTTGAAATCTCGTTTCTGGAATGGCAAGAACCTATTTTTGGGCTTCTTTATATATAGCATCCAAAAGACTACCTGGTTCTTTGGTATCGTTGCCTAATTGCCAAAACATAATTCCCCCCAATTGATTATCGATGGCATATCGGGTTTTCAATGCCACAGAAACCGTATCATCATAGGAAACCAATAAGCTATCTTTTGCCTCATACATAAAGGGGGCTTTGGCTTTTTCATCCCAATGCCTCACAAAACTGCTGTCAGTTTCATATCGATCGCGGATCTGCTGATAGCCTAACCAACCGATGTGGATATCCCTGCTCCGCTGATACAAACCTTGGTTGGCAGGCGGAACTCCTTTCCAGACCCTACCATAAAATGCCGATCCAATTACAATTTGAGCAGGATTTACACCTATATTGATAAGAAAGTCTACAATTTTTTCAACAGATTCAGGATCATTGTCAGGAGCAGCACCAGCCGCATAGAGGCTATCCAGATGGGCTTGAAAGGGAGTACCCTCAATGTCCTGATTGGCCACATGCCCTAGGGGTGTATGGTGCCCCGTATAAATGGATTCCCCGGAAACTTGGTCATAAGTCATCACATTCATATAATCTGCATATTTCATGACTTCGTCCACTTCGATAAAATCATAATACCTTTTCCAACCCGCGGAAGCAAAGGTCAGGATTTTTGGACTATCGAAAGCATCCAACATCTCCCTAAGTCCTTTCATCAAAGCAGTGAAATTCTCTGTATCTTCTGGTCTGGCCATCGTACCTGCTCCAGAAATTCCGGGGTATTCCCAGTCCATATCCATGCCATCCAATTCATATTGCGCTATAAAACTCCTGGCACTTTCGATGAATTTTGCCCTACCCTCTTCCGTAAGGGCCATATCTGAAAATCCGTCTGCACCCCAGCCTCCACAGGCAATCATTACCTTCAAATTTGGATTTCTTGACTTCTGCCTGACCAATGCCTCCAACTTCGGGCCTGCCTCATCAGGATTTCTAAATTTCATCTCACCATCAATTACTACAGTAAAGGAATAAATGATATGACTGAGTTTTTCAACTGGAATTTTCTCTGGCTGATAATCCCTTTCTGCTACATAATAGGCCATAATGACCGGTTTTGACCGATCTGCTGCAGGTTGTGGATTACATGCAGTCAAAAAAATATAACCTATGAAAGCCAGAACAAGGTATTGTATTTTTGAAGACATAGCGACGATTTTCTTATTTAAAATTTTGATATAATTATAAATACTTTTTAAAAAAAATATAAAATATCGAAAAAACCAATATTTTTAACATTTGAGACATCAGCTTAATTAGTTTTAATAATCAACAGGTTCTGTTGGTCATTATTCATAATAGGTGCTACCTACATGTCGAGGCTTCTCTCTATGATTTCAATAATAACTTCCTTGGATTAAAATAATTTCCATCATTATGAGCTCTTTAAAAGCAGCAATCTTCTTTGGGTTTTCACTGTGCATTTTATCTGCCTGCCAGTCACCTGAGCGGTCTCCTTTTGACATATCCCCTGCAGAATCGATGGATCCCAAACGCCTTGAAGCACCTTATCCATCTATCAGCATTCCAGAGGGTGCTGATCTGGAATCAAATATTTGGAAGGGCATCGATTTAAGTCCTAAGGCTCCCATTGTTCCTGTTTCAGCCAATGAGCAAAGAAAATCTTTTGTACTTAAACCAGGATATACCATAACGCCTATACTCTCCGAACCACAAATTAGGGAACCTGCTGCGATTAGGTTTGACGGAAATGGGCGAATGTATGTGCTTGAACTCCGGACTTATATGCAGGATTTGGATGCTACAGGGGAGTTACTGCCCACTTCAAGGATTTCCCGGTGGGAAGATTTGGATGGTGACGGCATCTATGAAACAGGTACGGTATTCTTAGACAACTTGGTATTTCCCCGGTATGTGGTCCCATTTGGGCCAAACAGTATTTTATCCATGGAATCCAATGAAGACCATGTCTATCGGTATACAGACACCAATGGTGATGGAAAGGCAGATAAGAAGGAGCTGTTTGCTTCAGGTCTTGGAAGATCCGGAAATGTGGAGCACCAAACCAGTTTCCTCACTTGGGCCTTGGACAATTGGATGTACAGTACTTATAACAACAAGCGGATTCGCTGGACCCCCTCAGGTGTCATTCAGGAAGAAAGTGGAAATCCCTGGGGTCAATGGGGTGTCACCCAAGACAATTATGGCACAGTGTTTTTCCAAGATGGTGCGGGTGGTGTACCTCAAGGTTTCCAGTTTCCCATCGTTTATGGCAATTTTCAGGTCAAAGACGCACTGAAAGAGGGTTTTCGGGTTCCCTATAGCTTAGTGCAATTGGCTGATTTTCAACCCGGCATGCAAGAGGCAAAACCTGATGGTTCCCTCTCTAATGTCACAGGAGCTGCAGGGAATGATGTGTTCAGAGGAGACCGCTTACCCAAAGACTTGATTGGTGATTATATCTACGGAGAGCCTGTTGGTAGAATGGTAAGAAGGGTAGTAACTGAAAAAGTGGATGGCTTGTCCTACCTTCAAAATAAATATATCAGCGAAGGCTCTGAATTTATTCAATCTACCGATCCCTTGTTCAGGCCTGTGGATATGGCTACTGCACCGGATGGCACACTATATATTGTGGATATGTATAGAGGAATCATTCAACAGGGAAATTGGACACAGGAAGGAAGCTATCTCAGAACCAAAATCCAACAATACCAATTGGATGACATCGTAGGAAATGGTAGAATTTGGAGGCTATCCTATGAGGGGATGCCTAGAAATACCACAAAACCTAGAATGTATGAGGAGTCAGCTCAGGAACTGATAAAGCACTTGGAACACCCCAATGGCTGGTGGAGGGATATGGCACAGCAGACAATCATACTCAATCAGGACAAAACCATCGTACCGGATTTAATTAAAATGGCCAGCAGTTCTTCCAATGAATTGGCCAGAATACACGCCTTATGGACACTTGAAGGGCTTGGGGAACTGAAGTCTGATCTGGTTAAAAAATTTACCCAAGACCCCAATCCTAAGATAAGAATTCAAGGTTTGCGGGCTGCTGAAACCCTTTTTAAATACGGAGAAAATGGGCTAGCAAAAATTTATTCCACAGCTGTTGCTGACAGCAACCCCGAAGTGGCCATACAGGCATTGCTCAGTGCCCATGTGTTGAAAATAGAGCAGGTTGAAAAACTGATCATGGATACCATGAAGAAAAACCCATCCCAAGGTATTCAGGTAATTGGCAGTCAATTGTTAGAAAAGCTGGAAGAAGCCAAAGCAGCATCTTCCAAAAGATTTGAAGAAAAAGAGCTGGTACTTTACGTGGCGGGAAAATCCATTTTTGACAGCTATTGTTCCACCTGTCATGGTCCAAAAGGTTTGGGATCTCCTGCCGGAGAAGGCCGTTTGATCGCCCCTGCCTTTTCGGGTTCCCCAAGAATTCTCGGACATCCAGAATATTTGGTCAAGGTCATGCTGCACGGCTTGCAAGGCACTTTAGATGCGCAAGAGTATGAAGGTATTATGATTCCCATGAATGGCAATGATGATGCGTATATTGCCTCTGTACTCTCCTACATCCGGAATGATTTTGGGAACACCGGAACTTTCATTAGACCGGACTATGTGGGAAAAATCAGAAAAGAGACGGAATTGAGAAATGCTGTGTACACCTTTGATGAACTGGTGGGAGAAATTCCTAAGGCCTTGACTTTTCAGGACAATTGGAAAGTAACAGCAAGCAGCACGGCATGGCAGGGTGTAGGGTCGGTAAAGGACCCAGGCTACGCTTTCTCCTACAAGGGATGGAAAACAGAAACTGTCCAAGAGCCTGGGATGTGGTTTATGGTACAACTCCCAAATCCACAACTATTAACTGAAGTTCATTTTGATTCCGGAAAGGATGAATTTCCAGAGCATTTTTCTGTTTCAGTTTCTGATGATGGGAAATCCTGGACCAAAGTAGCCCTAGCTAAAGGGGTTCCTGGGCTCAATACGGTGGCATGGAAACCGACTGGTAAATCATCATTTCTAAAAATAGAAGCTGAGACTAAAGCAGATCATGCCTGGTCTATGAAGAAACTTACTTTGCTGTCCAGATAGGTAAAGCTAGGATAAAGAATTAATTTGTCTGTCTAAGAGGGTTGAAGGATGAATAGAAATGCTTTCGATATTGCTGTGATAGGATTGGGAGCCATTGGGGCATCTACCTTATGGCATTTCAGTAAATCTAGTATAAAAGTGCTGGGCATTGACCAGTTCTCACCACCCCATACCATGGGTTCCTCCCATGGGGAAACCCGGATTACCCGTTTGGCAGTAGGAGAAGGTATGGATTTTGTTCCTATTGTCATGCGCTCTCATGAAATTTGGAAGGAAATTGAAATGATAAGCGGGAAGGAAATCATGACTTCCACAGGAGGCTTGCTCTTTGATTCAGGGGGAAAAAGTTGGTCCAAGCATGGGTCAGAAGGTTTTTTCAAAAGAACGGTCCATTTTGCCCAAGAGGCAGGAATTCCCCACGAGGTTTTTGATGCCAAGGCCCTTAGAAAAAAGCATCCTGAATTCAATTTGGAAGAAAGTGGAATGGTTTATTATGAGCCCAGCGCCGGATTTCTTAGGCCTGAACTGGCCATTAACACCCAACTCCAATTGGCCGAACAGAATGGTGCCATCATTAAGACCCATACCAAGGTTTTGGGAATTGCTCCACTTCCCAGCGGAGGCGTGTTGATCAAAACCAATCAAGGGGAATTTGAAGCAGGTCGGGCTGTCATCAGTGCAGGAGCTTGGGTCAAAGATTTTTTACCCCCACAGGAGAAGTCCCATTTTAAAATTTGCCGGCAGATTTTGCATTGGCTTCCTGTAAAGGATGATGGATTTAAGCTGGGAAAAACTCCGGTGTACATGTGGGGTTTTGGTCCTGGTGCAGAGGATTTTATTTATGGTTTTCCTTCCCTGGATGGGAAAATGGTCAAAATGGCTTCAGAATCCTTTGTGGAAAGAAATCATCCTGATACTTTATCCAGAGAGGTTACTGAGGAAGAGCAAATGGCTTTTATAGAGGAAAAGATTGCAGGGCGATTCAACCTTTTGGATAAACAGGTGCTTCAATCAAAAGTATGTATCTATACTGTTACCCCAGACTCATATTTTGTGATAGATGAGTTGCCAGATTTTCCCGAGGTGTTGATCGCATCTGCCTGTAGTGGTCATGGCTTTAAGCATTCGGCAGGACTGGGGGAAGGAATAGCTGATCATATATTGGGGAAAAATACCAAAATTGACCTTAAGGCCTTTTCTTGGAAGAGAAATCAGGGAGCAATCTGAAACTTTATAACTTGGACAGCATCATCATTTTTTACGAAAAAATGCCATTTTTCATCCTTTACCTGAAGTGTAAAAATACTTTGGATTTGGCCTTGTATTCCTAAAGAGCCCATCTTGAAAGGAAGAAAATTTCCCTTGCCATCGCCTTTAAAAATATGTCCCCAACTTCCCAAATAAGCTCCAAAATAAGGTGCAGATTCTATTAAGTTACCCCCTATCATCAAATCAAGCATCCCATCATTATCCAGGTCCTCAAGATGCAAGGCTTGAATGGGAGCAAATTGGGCTTCTTTCGGTAAATCAATTCCCTTGTCGAAACTCCCTTGATTATTCATAAAAACTTTGGAAGTAAAACTCTTGGCCTCAAACCATTGCCCTTGATTCAAATCATAGCCCATAAAGATTTCAGGGAGTGCTTTCCCGGCAAAATCAGCATTTCGGATAAACCGCTTTTTCAAAGAGGGTAATTTTTTAGCAAGTTCATCCCTGTTGGCCAATGGAAAATACTGATTACGCACAGCATATGACAATATCTGTTCGGCATTCCCATTGTCATCTAAATCCTTTACCCACATTTTAAATGGTTGGGATTCTCCTGCTTTAATTCTGGTGTTTTCTCCCAGATTGCCTAATATCAGATCAGGATAGCCATTTCCGTTCAAGTCTTCAACCAAGAGCGTGTTCCACCATCCGGAGGTATTTGCCAAGCCAAAAACTTCTGTTTTATCTACCAAGGAGCCCTCTTGAAATCCAAAAACTTTGATGGGCATCCATTCTCCTGTAACAATAAGTTCTTGATTCCCATCTTTATTCAAATCAGCTAAGGCAGCTACTTTTACTTTTCCACAAAATTGAAGTTCAGGCGCCACTACAGTGGTTACATCCTTAAATTGACCATTTCCTAGATAATGCAAAATGTAACTTCTGGGTATTTCACCATAGCTCCCTGCCAGATTTCTACCGCCGACAAAGAGTAACCTTTCATCATTTTGCATCCTATCCATTAGAACCAAAGCAGAAACCTGTACCAAAGGATCAATTGGCAAACTTATCCCTGGAGCAAGTTTCCCATTTCCTAAATTCTTGTAGAATTTGGAATCGGAAGTTAGGGAGGAAGGCTTTGCTATATTTCCACCCCGTCCCACAATTAGATCTGGTAAACCATCTAGATCAATATCCTCCCAAAGAGCAGTGACATCTTCCAGTTCAGCATCCTCTGCAAAGGCTTCTACCCTAATTGATTTAAAGCTTCCATTTGTTTGTTGAAGATATACTACTGCTGCTTGTCCATGAGCGCCTCCAAAAAAAAGATCTTCAAGACCATCGCCATTGAAATCCAGCACCATCGCTGCAGGGCCTTCTCTGGATAACTTATGTGGTATAAGTGGCTCCAAGTTGAAATCATTATATTCATCTTCTTCGTGTATAAAGTCAATTCCAGAAATTGATGCCTCCATGTTTTCCCATGAAATAGGACTGGAAATACTTGGGTATTTAAATCTACCGCTTGCTTTTGCCTGATCTACAACAATGCTTTGATTAGTAGCCAAGTCAATGAATTTCTGAAAAGACTGGTCCGGCCAAATAACTATCAGTGAGTCTAATCTATTGGCATTGCCAAGTCCTAAATGAACCTGTGGGGCAACACTTGACTGAAATCCACGACTGGTGAAATTTTCCTGCTTGACCTGCTGCCCATTAAAATACGCTATAACCTTTGCACCAAGACCAAATGAATTGAGGCCTTTACCTTTGAATTGAAGATTCAAAAAACTATTCCCTTCACTACCCTCTCTTTCAATGGTTTGGTTCTTAAAAACTCCAGCCTTTTCATTAATATGGTTGATGATCAAATCCAAATCTCCATCATTGTCCAAATCAGCATAGACGGCGCCATTGGAAAAGGTTTTATCCAAGCCGATCCATTGGTCTGTCATGTTTTCAAAAAGATACGCTCCTTTATTTTTGAAAAAATAGTTAGGGACGGCCCCTTCAGGCATTTTTTGCGCCAATTCCAGATTTTTGATTTGATCCAAAGATTTTGACTCGGTAATGAAATTGATATAATCAATATCATTTGGTCTTCTAACTATTCCATTGGAAACAAAGATGTCTTTATGACCATCATTGTCAAAATCTGCCATTAAAACCGCCCAACTCCAGTCTGTAGCATGTACTCCAGTCAATTGGGCAATTTCGGAAAAAGTACCGTCACCTTGATTCAATTGAAGCATATTTCGGCTGGCTTGTCTTTCATAACCGAAATTGAGCTTCAATTTATATATTTCATAGGGATCCTCTCCAAAGGACATTTTTTGGGTCTTCTCATCTTCGGGCAACATGTCCAAAGTCATGATATCAATCCAACCATCATTATTGATATCTGCAAGGTCATTCCCCATTGAAAAGCGGCTTGAATAAGCCAGGGCACTTTGAATTGACTCCAAAAAAGTGCCATCTCCTTGGTTGATGTATAAGTAATCATTCTCATTGAAATCATTCGAAATGTATATATCCGGCCAGCCATCATTGTTTACATCGGCTATACCTACCCCAAGGCCATAACCCACCTGACTTGAAAAAATACCGGCTTCATTGGTTACAGGCGTGAATCTTTTTTCACCTTTGTTGAGATTATTTCTGTAAAGTTTATCCCCTGCCAATCCATCATCTATATGTCTTAATGAGGCTCGCCCATAGCTTCTTTCTGTGTGGACGGCATGATTCAATAGATACAAATCAAGGTCACCATCCCCATCGTAATCAAAAAAAGCAGCATGGGTACTGAAGCCTTGAAAATCTAATCCATATAACGCAGCACTTTCAGTAAAGGTAAGGTCGCCATTGTTGATATAAAGTTCATTTTTACCTTCCAACCCCTTATATCCACTGACCCTACAAACATAGATATCCAACAAACCATCTCCATTGATATCCACCATGCTTACACCTGTTTTCCAAGGACCAAAGGAAGCTACTCCAGCATTTTGGGTGATATCCTCAAACTGCATATTCCCTTTATTGAGATAGAGTTTGTTGCCATGTTGATTGGAAGAAAAATATATATCCAAAAGTCCATCATTATTGATATCCCCTACTGCCACTCCGCCACCATTGTAAAAATAGAGGTATTCTATGATGTTAAAATCTTCATTCTCTATCAATTGATTGGAGAATGTTATCCCTGAAACTTCACTTGGAACCGCTTGAAAAAGTGGCTGGTGAGAACCTTCATGATTTTGGCGCGAACAAGCAGCCAAAAATAAAAATAACAATAGGTATCTCATTATCATTGGAAATCCATCAAACATTCATACGGTGGTTTTTTAGTTTGGATTGTATTCGGGCTTATTGTTTTGTTCAAACTCCTCCTTTAGCCTTTTCTCTACCTTAAGGTCCGTAAAAACAGCTTGTACAAATTGCTCATCTTTAACAAAAAGATTAATTCTACGTATTCCGTCAATTTTATAATACACTTTTCCTTGGGTAGGGTGATTTAGTAACTTGAAATCATCTCCATAAACTTTTTTGTAGTCCTCCAATACTTCCTCCAGAAGATTCTCTGCCCAAAATTGCCTGTTCCATGGAGCCCAGGCTATGAATGAATACGTGACTGGCATTTCAAAAATTTTGTAATCAATAAATGTTGGGAAAAATCGCACACTTACCTCACTGGAAAACTTATCTTTAATCCTATGCTCTACACTTGTGGTGCCTCCTGGACCCTGAGTGATAATTTCTTGCTTGTTCAATTCTGTGCAATGGTCAAAAAAATCTTTTTGCTTCATACCTAAGTAAAAATCAAAAAAAATCTGATCACTTTCAGAAGGGCCTTTCTCGATCGTATTACAGGATACAATAATGAAGAGTATACCTAGCCATTGATTTATCTTCTGTTTATTCATAGGATACCAGGTAATTTGATAATAAAGAAATAGGTTTATAGACTTTGGTAAATATTGGAATTTATGGATGAATCAAGCAAATTTTTAGATAAGAACAAAATAAAAAGCAGGTCCCGGAAATTCTGGAACCTGCCTGTAAATATTCAAACCCTATATTAATTATATCCTGGATTCTGAGTCAATCTTGGATTGGCCAATAATTGAGGCTCAGGAATAGGAAATAGTTCGAGATGGCTTCCGGGTTGATGAACCCTCTTAGGTCTGTTCATTCCCTGGAAAGGCCACCAAGCATCGCCATACTTCTTAAAACGAATAAGATCCTGTCTTCTGGTCATTTCTACATACATTTCCCTTCCTCTTTCAGCAAGCAGATTCTCTTCTGTCAAGGTGGTGAATGGATCTAGATTGCCTGCTCTATCACGAATTTGATTCACAAGGGCAAGGGCTTCTGCAGTATTGCCCAATCTAAATCTTGCCTCGGCAAGAGAAAGAATAACATCAGACAATCTGAATATAACGAAGTCATTGCTCATGTTATTGGTGCCTCCCATTTCAAATTCGTATTTGGCAATTCTAGCCCCTGCTTGTCTCAAACCTTGAGGCCAGATTTCATTTAAATAAGGCATAAAGGTAATAGGAGGACCATCAGGATCACCGTTTCTTCCTGTAGCATCAAAAGGCTCTACTCCAGGGTCTTCCAATCGTGTACCATCAGCCCTGAACTGGGGGCCTACCAAGAAATTGCTTAACCTGCCATCAATGGTACCTTCAGACTGCTCTAAAGCTAAACCTTTCCAAACTGGACCCTGAACACCAGGGTTGATTTCAGGGTCAACATAAGAATTATAGAATTCCTCTACTGTCTGATAGCCATTCCATGGCTGTTGGGTAAGGTTAAATGTAGATTGGCTAGCAATATGCAAGGTCATCATCACCCAGTTGAATCCACCAGCGAAAACTTTATCATAGGGATAGACAAAGATGTTCTCTGTAGAACCAGCATTATTGATCACAAAGTTGTCACGATAAGAAGGCATTAAGCTATAAGGGCCGGAGTTGATAATCTCTTCAGCATCAGCAGCTGCCAGGGCCCACTGCGGAGTTCCCACATAAACCTCAGCATTCAAATACAATTTCATTCTAATCGTCAAAGCCGCCCAACGTGTCATTCTCCCATAAGTAGTACCATCTTTAGCTGTAGGCAACAATGGAATTACTTCATTCAATTCAGAAAGAACAAAATTGTACACTTCTTGTCTAGGTGTTGTTCCAGGGGATTCAGTAGATGTAAAATCTGTTACCAACGGAACATTCCCAAAAGCATCCAAAGCCCAATAATAGAATAAAGCCCTTAGTGCTCTTAATTCTCCAATAAAGGCTGCAGAGTTGGGATTGTCCAATTGTTCAAAGGAGAAAATCAATCGGTTACAGGTATTGATTCCACCGAATAGGAAATTCCAGCTGTTTTGAAAGAATGGATTGTCAGGTAGGAATTCATGTTGATGCAATTGTAACAATACACCTCCATCAAACCAGTCACCTCCTTTAGTGGAAATTACAATTTCATCGGATGCCAATTCATTTATAGACCATAAGCCAGAATGATTACCTAGGCCACCGAGAGAGCTATAGGCAGCTCCTAGAGCTGATATAAATTCCTCATCAGTTTGGAAAAAGTTATCAGCAGTTACCTGGCTGAAAACCTCTTCTTCCAGATCAACACAGGATATAACCGTAAAACAGCTTAACCCCAAGCCTATCAAGACGTATTTTATATTTAATATTTTTTTCATGATGTCTATTATTTTACTTAGAAACTTACATTAACACCAAGTGTAGTTATCGTAGTCGTGAAGTAAGTTGCTCTTCTTTCAATTCCTGGTGCCAAGGGGTCTTGAGTCTCAGAGTCTACATATCTTACTTCAGGATCAACTCCAGTATATCCAGTAAACATGAATGGATTTTGTACTGAAAGAAATGCCCTTAATCTCGTTACATTTCTACCAGGACCTATGAAGAAGTTATAACCTAAGGTAGCATTGTCCAAAACAACAAAATCCGCCTTTTCCACATGGCTGCTGTTGTACTCAGCTTTGGTAATCCTAGGGTCATAATACTTAGTATTAACTATATTATAGTTCTGTACTGTTGTTCCCTCTAGGTTTTCATAGAATCCTCTGTAACTATTGATAAGATAATGGCCTATTGATCCTCTAAAGAAGAAATTTAAATCCCATTGCTTGTAATTAAATGTATTGTTAAATCCAAAATTGAATGTAGGATAGGCAGTACCTAATTGGGCCCTGTCCTCATTACAATTACAATAATCACCACTGCCATTCAAATCCTTCATTCTTGGGCTTCCATCTTCATTGACGCCATCAAAAATTGGACCCCATATTTGACCCAATGGTCCTCCTTCCTGAATTCTAATTAATTGCGTAAGGTTTTGGCCCGGAGAGCCAAAATTAGATCGATAGTTCACTTCACCAAAACTCAGGTCTCCAGCAGAAAGACTTCTGAGATTGGTGCTAAGCGTAGAGAAATTAATACCTGTTGTCCATCTGAAATTTGACTTTTGGATAGCTCTGTAATTCAACATCACCTCAAGACCTGAATTTTGTATTTCACCAATATTTAGGATGGTTTGAGGAAACAAATTTGGTGGAACTGGCACATTGATCGGTAACAACATTCCAGTAGTCACCCTGGTATAATAGTCAATGGCACCGTCCAGTTTGTTATTGAAAATAACAAAATCTAAACCTACATTGTATTCATCCTTTGTTTCCCAAGACAATCCAGGGTTAGGATTGGAAATGGGACCAAATGACGGAACAAACTGTCCATTGAAAAAGAAATTACCTTGACGGCCAAACCTTAACAGTGAAAGATAAGATTGGTTCGGCTGTGTTCCTGTTCTACCGTAACTGGCTCTAAATTTCATTGCACTCACTCCTGTAATATCGACCAAATTTGCAATATTGACACCAGCACTTATGGCTGGGAAAAGTCCCCATTTATTATCAACACCAAAGCGGGAAGAACCTTCGTATCTAGCGCTTATAGACAATAGATAGGTATCCTCAAAGTTGAAATTCGCTCTACCAAAGAAAGCAACAAGTCTATTTTTATCTGCATAGCTACCAACTGATGCCAAACCATTGGCAAAATCCAGTGCCGCACCCATATTATTATAGGTAAAGGCATCTGTAAGAAAATCACCAGCTTCCATGAAATTTCCTTGGTTGAAGAATTCCTGAAAAGAATATCCTCCCAGTAGTGCCATATTCACTCGGCCCAAATCAGTATTATAGTTTAGTGTAGCTTCAAATAATTCATTTAACCTTTCATCATTTTGAATCCTAGCTAATCCATTTCTTCCAAAACCTCCTCCAAACTTTGCTGTTTTTGGTGAATATGAACCTCTCCAATCTTTCTCTCGCTGAGTAGCATAGAATACTGCAGCGGAAAAATTGGAAGTAAAGTTGTATTCTCCTCTCAAGCTTGCCAAAATTCTACTGTCTCTTCCGTCAGCAATATTTTGCTCAGCTATAGATACTGGGTTGAACCAATCAAAAATATCTCTTTCAGTGTAACCCCCAAACTGTACATCTTGAGGCAATGCGCTTCTAACAGGAACTGTGGGATTACTTACAATAGCATACCTAAATGAGTTTTCGTTTCCAAATTCCCTATCTATGGTCGTAGCTGCGATATTGGCAGTAAAAACCGCTTTGTTTTTTAGCGCTCTTTGAGTCAAATTTAACCTGGCGTTCAATTGATTAAAGCCTGAATTGATCCCAACCCCTTGGGCATTACGAGAGTTAACCGAAGCCCTATAAGTGGTGGATTCAGTTCCTCCGCCCAAAGAAAGGTTATGCACATGGGTAAAAGCTGTTCTGGTCACCTCATCCAACCAGTTGGTATTTCCTCCAAGATCTACCATATTAGGAACTTGTCGGTATTCTTCCGCAGACATTACAGGTATGGTTCTTGCCACATTCTCCACAGCCATACTGGTATTAAAATCAACCACTACCCTTCCAGTTCTTCCGGTTTTTGTGGTCACCAAAATTACACCTGCAGAACCCCTGGTACCATAAATGGCTGCTGCAGATCCATCTTTTAATACATCCATTGATTCAATATCATTAGGATCAACAGTTGCCAGATCACCGCCAATTACTCCATCGATAACAATCAGAGGTTCCGCATTTTCACCAACTGTAGATATACCTCTCAGACGCATGGCAAATCCTGCATTAGGATTACCTCCAGGTCTGGCAATATTCAAACCGGCTACTTTACCCTGTAGTAATTGTCGAGGATCATTTACAGTTCCTTGGTTGAAATCCTCGGCTTTTACACTGGTAACGGCACTGGTAATTTCCTTTCTCTCTTGCGTACCATAACCTACCACAATTACTTCTGTGAGTGCCTGTTCGGATTGAGATAGTAGAATATTTACGGTAGAACGGTTACCAACTATTTCTTCGATTGTAGTGTAACCAATAAAAGAAACCATCAAAGATTCATCCGGTGAGGCCATGATGGAAAAAAAGCCATCAATATCAGTAATAGAACCTCTTGTGGTTCCTTTTACCAAAACACTGACTCCTGGAATCCCTTCTCCAGTATCTGCGTCAGTAACTTTTCCTGTTATTTGCGACTGTTGGGCTTGGACCGATGTGAGGGTTGTAAAACACAGCAGAACAAATAACAGGAATTTTAAATTCCATAGTTGTTTTTCCATAGGTTTAATGGGTTTAAATGATTTTGACTTTAGATCACAGAATAATCTACTTTCTGAAACCTTTTTCTAAAATAATTGAAAAAACTGAATAAGGCAAAATTTTATTAGGTAAAACGTTTACAAAAAAAGTAATATCTTATAATTTTGTGTTTTTAGTTATGTTTATTTTATTCCAAATAAAAAATAAACATTTAAATAAAAATTATAAATTTGTCTGTTTTTATTTTAATAAAATATAATTTTATAGATCCAAAATGACATCTGTAGCCTAATATAATATTTTTACCTCGGCCTTCGGTGACTGGATACTTAATTAATGGATAGGGGAGAGTGGAAAAATGCAGCAAATCCGCATTTCTCCACTCTCCCCTAAAAAAATAAAAAAAATCTGGTGATCGAGCCCGTCTGCGCCCGGCAGGCTTCCCGAGACTATTTTACAAAATATTCTATACTGGTATAAAAACGGATATTCATATATAATTTTCTTGTTTGAAAGTCTAACATCTGAAAAGAAAAACATTTTTTAAGATTAAAACGACTAAGGTAAAAAGCCAATAATCCAGCAATTTAAAATGAATTAACATGTATTTTTATCTGATAAATTCGGGTTTGTTATAACCAATTGGCAAGAATAATCAGGAGGAAGCCCTTTTATGATTTTTATCATAAATTTGAATAGTTTTTATCAGTCTAGATTTCTTTCATTTCAGCTAAATTCGGTATCTTATTAAAATTGATCAAATGAGATCTTTTCTTAATAATTTTTAACCAAAACCAAAAACCATGATTGCTTCAATCAAAACAGAACTGAAAACTTGGGTGGAAAGTATGGGCAAGCATTTTGCACCTGAAAAAATCCATTGGTGCGATGGTTCGCAGGGTGAATATGACAACCTATGCGAAATGTTGGTGGAAAAAGGCACTTTCATCAGGCTCAACCCAGAAAAAAGACCAAATAGCTTTGCCTGTTTTTCCGATCCAAGTGATGTAGCAAGGGTAGAAGACAGGACTTTTATATGCAGCAGGCGAAAAGAAGATGCAGGACCTACCAACAATTGGATGGCGCCAAATGAGATGAGGACCATTTTAGATGACCTAACCAAGGGGAGTATGAAGGGAAGGACCATGTACGTGATCCCATTTTGCATGGGACCCTTAGGATCGCCACTTTCCCGATATGGAGTCCAGGTGACAGACAGTGAATATGTAGTGATTAATATGCGTATCATGACCCGCATGGGTGAACAAGTCATGCCCCATATCGATGATAATTTTGTAAAATGTATCCATACCCTAGGCGCACCATTAGAAGCCGGTCAGGAAGATGTCAAATGGCCTTGCAACCCAAGTGTAAAATACATCTCCCATTTTCCAGAAGAGAAGCTGATTATTTCTTATGGTAGTGGCTATGGTGGCAATGCTTTATTGGGTAAAAAATGTTTCGCGCTAAGAATTGCCTCATCAATGGGCAGAGAAGAAGGTTGGCTGGCCGAACACATGCTGATTATGGGTGTAGAGTCACCCCAACAAGAGAAAAGTTATGTGGCTGCTGCTTTTCCCAGTGCTTGTGGAAAAACCAATTTTGCCATGATGATTCCCCCGGATCAACTGGAAGGATGGAAAATCACTACCGTAGGTGATGATATTGCTTGGATCCATAAAGGAGAGGATGGCCGTCTGCATGCGATTAATCCTGAGGCAGGATATTTTGGTGTAGCGCCTGGTACAAATTACAAGACCAATCCAAGTGCCATGGAAAGCATCAAGGCCAATACCATTTTTACCAATGTTGCCATTACCAAAGACGGGGATGTATGGTGGGAAGATATGACGAAAGAAGTGCCGGATGGTTTGACCGATTGGCACGGTAAACCTTATGATAAAAATTCCGGAAAACCTGCTGCACATCCTAATTCCAGATTTACCGCTCCCGCCTTTCAAAACCCTGTGATTGATTCTGAATGGGAAAACCCAGCAGGTGTTCCCATTACGGCTTTTATTTTCGGAGGAAGAAGGAGTACAGCAGTACCTTTGGTGTATCAGGCTTTCAATTGGAATTTTGGAGTCTATATGGCAGCTACCATGGGTTCAGAAATGACTGCAGCTGCTTTTGGGGAGATAGGCAAAGTTAGAAGAGACCCATTTGCCATGTTGCCTTTCCTAGGTTACCATATGGGAGACTATTTCAACCATTGGCTACAGTTTGGACGTGACCTGCAAAATGCACCAAGAATTTTCGGGGTCAATTGGTTTAGAAAAGATAAAGATGGCAAATTCATTTGGCCTGGTTTCGGCGAGAACATGAGGGTGCTTAAATGGATCATTGGGCGCTGTAAAGGACGTATCTCCGCTGTTGAATGCCCCATCGGATGGAGACCCCGTTACAAAGACATGGATTGGAATGGATTGGAAGATTTCGATAAGTCCGATTTTGACAGTATTATGGTGATCGAACGCGAGCCTTGGAAAAAAGAGCTTTTGGGACATTCTGAGCTCTTTGAACAAGCTTATGACAAGATCCCTAAAGAGTTTTTGTTTATGCGGGAATTGCTCCTTTCTTCCTTATGGAGATCCCCGGAACAAATTGGTTTGGCACCTGAAAGGCAATGACCGATAATTTCCGATGATATCAGGTAGGCTGTCTCATGCATGAGGCAGCCTTTTTTGATACCCAATTTATCTGATGGTAGGGATAAAAATTTTGGATAAAATCATGAAAAGTTAATAAAACGTCGTATCATTATGTGATTAATACACAATAATGCATAATCCGGAGAATTTATGTCAAAATCCTTCCTTTTCATCAGTTTGTTTATGTTATCCATTAGTCTCCTTTACGCTCAGGATCAGGATGGTTTTCCTGTTCAGGTATCTATCAAAAATGGAACGATTGAAGGCAATTATGATACCAGGACCGGTATTCAAAAGTATTTTGGTATTCCCTTTGCCAAGCCACCAGTGGGAGATTTGCGTTGGAGGGCACCCCAACCCATTGATAATTGGTCAGGCGTAAGAGAAACCAAAACATTTGGACCAAGGCCGGTTCAAAAGCTGATTTGGGGTGATATGAACTCCCGTAGCAATGGCGTCAATGAAGATTGTTTGTACCTGAATGTATGGACACCTGCCTCCCGAAATACCCAAGAACTTCCGGTATTGGTGTATTTCTTCGGTGGAGGGTTTGTTGCTGGAGATGCTTCCGAGCCAAGGTATGATGGAGAGAATATGGCCAAAGAGGGTATCGTGGTGGTTACCGTCAATTACAGATTGAATGTTTTTGGTTTCTTAGCACATCCCGAGCTCAGTGCCGAAGCAGGATACAAAGCTTCAGGAAATTATGGTCTTTTGGATCAAGCATTGGGTTTACAATGGGTACATGACAATATCGCCGCATTTGGTGGAGATCCTAGTAAAGTAACCATCGCAGGAGAGTCTGCAGGTTCCATTTCTGTGAGCTATCAGATGGCTTCCCCCTTGTCAAAAGATTTTATTGCTGGAGCCATAGGGGAGAGTGGTGCCGGTGTGACTGCGCTTTCGCCGGTAAGTTTGGAAGATGCCGAAAAAGCAGGGGTAGAATTTTTAGAAAAATTTGGTATTAAGAACATAGCAGAGGCCAGAAAACTTCCCACCCGAGACATTTATGAAATGTATAATGAGATGGGCAGGTTTGGTTTTCCTGTCGTACTGGATGGTTATTTATTGCCCAAAAGCTTAACTGAAATTTTCAATGCAGGTGAACAGGCTAAGGTACCCTTATTATTGGGCTGGAATACACAGGAAAACCCTGCTGCAGCTTTTATGCAAGGTTTGGAATTTACCAAAGCAAACTTTATCAAAAAGGTAAAAGAAGCTTATCCCGATGATTATGAAGAGGTCTTGAATTTATACCCTCATGAAACGGCAGAACAGGTGGCCTATTCTGCCATGGACCTAGCAGGTGACCGGTTTATTTCTTACAGTACATGGAAATGGTTTGACTTACATCGCCAAAATTCAGATCATCCGGTATATCGCTACCTGTATGCCAAATTAAGACCCCCATTGGTGGATGAAACCCTAGAAGCAGGATTGGCAGGAGGTACCTCCAGAAGGGCAAGTGATGCCCCTCCCAGACCCAAAGATCTTGGTGCACCTCATGCAGCAGAAATAGAATATGCGATGGGTAATTTGGACCGGATCAAAGAATTTGCATGGACAGCTGATGATTATAAAACTTCCCAGACTATGTTTAAATTCTTTGCCAATTTCATCAAAACAGGCAACCCTAATGGAGAAGGACTGCCGGACTGGCCAAAAGTCAACCGAGATGATGATATGCCCCCCGTGATGCGCATAGATACTGTATCTAAAGTCATAAAAGCCCCGAATGATACCCGCTATAGGTTTCACGACAGGTTCTATGGCAATGAAAAAAAATAAAGTTTAACCCTTATAGAATTTTTTTGGGGTGGTCTCCACCCCAATTTTTGTTAATTGCGCTAATTGATTAGCCTATTTTATATAAATTACGCTAGGGAATTATCAATTAAAAGCAAAATGGAAATTCCAAGATATACTCAACTTTTCCTTTAGCTTAATTCAAAAATTTTTAATTCTTTATTTTCTCTAAAAACTTCCTGACCACTTTCAAAGTAGCCTCCTTGTTGTCATTCAGTGTGCTGTGTGCCGCGTCAGAAATGACCTCAAAATTGGCGTTAGGAACTAAACTGGCATAATATTTTACCGTGCTGGGCCTGGCTTCATCGAATTCACCGGTCATCATCAGCACAGGAACGTTTATCGTAGGTAAATATTCCAGCCGGTCAAAATTCCTTAAGGTTCCTGTAGAAGTAAACTCACTTGGCCCCCACATATAGAGATAAACATTGGCTCCCGAAACCAAGTTAAGATGGCTCCTGTCCACTTTGGGCCTTTCCTTACGGGTGACATAAAGACTGTAATACAATTGCGTCGCCTCCTGATAATCGGGGTGGTCATAACTGCCTTCAGCTTCGTGGTGGCGGATCACTTGTTGCACTGAATCTGGAAGCGTAGCAATCAGCGTATCTGCATCCGCGATCCAAAGGTCTGTACTGAACAAAGGGCTGCTGAAAATGATGGCCCTCACTTCATCGGGGTAACTGAGATAATAATCCATACCCAGCATGGTTCCCCAGGAATGCCCATAGAGTACAAAGTCCTGTAGGTTCAGGTGTTTTCTCAATCTTTCTACTTGATCTACATAATTCTCTATGGTCATCAAGGTGGTGTCAAGTAGGGCATCGGATCTCCCAGAGCCCAATTGGTCCCAAAAAATAAGGGGACCATCATAACCCATTTCCTTCAAAGGCTCAAAACCCAAACTGGTACCCCCAGGTCCCCCATGAAGTAAGAGTACTGCCGGATTTGGTCCAGAACCAAACACCTCATACCAAATTTTGCCGCCCAAAACCTCTACATACCCTTCTACACCGACAGGTTCTTGGTTTACTTCTTTTCTTTCACACGAAAAAAACAGAAAACCCAAATAGCACAGGAGCAAGGCTTTTCTCATATCTATTTTAAGCTTTAAACTTTTACCTTTTCCTTTTCTCTAAACTGTGCCTTTACACTTTCTAGCTCACTGGGTCTTGTAAATACCATGGCATAGGCTTCTTTCAAAGATTTGGAATTTTTTACATCCCGGACAATATCTGCCCATTCATGAAAATTCAAGGTAATGGGGTTATAAGACTTAATTTGTTTGGTCAGCCCATAGTCTGGACGCTCTTCCTCTGGCATAAAGGTGCCAAACATTCTGTCCCAGATGATAAAAGTTGAACCATAGTTTTTATCCAGGTATTTCTCGTTGCTCGCATGATGTACCCTATGATGTGAAGGTGTAGTGAAGAAGTATTCAATGACAGCAGGCAACTTATTGATATATTCTGTGTGAATCCAAAATTGGTAGAGCACGGCAATTTGGTGACAGATGAAAAACACAACCGGATGGAAACCTGCAAGCGCCACCGGGATAAAGAATATAATTTTGATGTGCTGTGTCCAACTCAAGCGGAAAGATACCGACCAGTTGTATTTTTCTGAATTGTGATGGGTTACATGGGTGGCCCACCAAAAACGGTTTTCATGGGCAATCCTATGTGCCCAATATCTCCAAAAATCAATCCATACAAAGCAGAGGACATAAGCCCACCAGGTATGCGGAATAGACCAAGGAACCAAATTGTAGAAGTACAAAATGATGCCAAAGGTAACTACCTTGATGGCAGCACTCATGGCTACATTGACCAATCCTATAAAGGTGGCAGCAAGGGTGTCCTTGCTATCGTAGTAGTCCTTTTTTTGTCTGTATGACAGAAACCATTCTAGGGCAACCAGTCCTATCATGATCGGTGCTGCAAAAAGAATGATGTTCGGTAAATCTAAGCTTAAAACTTGCTCGATGGTTAATTTTTCTTTACTCATAAATTAAAAAGGGAATTGTTTTATTGATTGTTATTTGGTTGTAGGACAATTTATATAGCATTTGCCTTGAATTTTTCTCGCTTATTTGGTACATGTAGCTTATAAGGCCTTCAAGCCGGCTTCTGCAATGATGCCGTCTTGTTCTGAGGTTACACCTGAAATGCCAATAGCACCAATACAAACCCCATCTTTGAAAATGGGAATTCCTCCCTCAATCGGGACCGCATTGGGTAAAGAAAGAAGTCTTGAATTTCCGGCATTGACAAGGTCTTCAAAAATTTTAGTGGATCGCTTGAAATATACTGCTGATTTGGCCTTGGCCTGTGCTACTTCTACACTCCCGATTTGGGTTCCATCCATCTTTCTTAAATAGATCAAATGACCTCCTCCATCCAAAATAGCAATAACTACATTCCAGTTGTCCTGGACTGCTCTTTCTTCGCATGCATTAGCTATCCGCTTTGCTTCTTCTAAATTAAGATAGGGTTGGGTGTGGTTTTGGGAAAAAGAAATTAATGGAATGGAACATATAACCAGGAGCAATAATTTTTTCATGTAGATGGATTGGTAAAAGGTGCATTTAGGGGTATTCATCCAATTTAACTATTTTTTTTGAAGGCGTAAACAAAAAAGCTTAAATTGATACCATAATTATCAAACCAATAGCGGCATTTAACCCCCTTATTCCATGAAAAAAATCAATAGAAGAGATACGTTAAAAACCCTTACTTTGGGTACGGGGCTCAGCATATTGTCACCTTTTGCCCTGATAGCATGCAACAAAAAAACAGAAAAAGAAAAGTTGGGGGTGGCTTTGGTAGGTTTGGGTTATTATAGTACGGACCTTTTGGCACCGGCTTTGGAACAAACCAAGCATTGTTATCTGGCTGGGATTGTAACCGGTACTCCGGCAAAGGCCGAGGCATGGAAAAAGAAATACAACATTCCAGACAAAAATATTTATAACTATGAGAACTTCGATACCATCAAAGATAATCCGGATATCGATGTTGTCTATGTAGTATTACCCCCCTCCATGCACATGGAATATACCATCAGAGCTGCGAATGCAGGTAAACACGTATGGTGCGAAAAGCCTATGGCCGTTACTGTGGAAGAATGTCAAGCCATGATTGATGCCTGCAATGCCAACAACGTAACACTTTCGATCGGTTATCGCTGCCAACATGAACCCAATACACAGGCTTTTCAGGATATTGTAAAAAATGAAAAGCTGGGTAAAGTGCTTGGCGTGGACTGCGCTGCTGGCTATAGGGAAAACCGTACAGACCACTGGAAACAAAAAAGAGAAATGGGAGGAGGGGTGATTTATGATATGGGAGTCTATTCGATTCAAGGCGCCCGATTAGGTGCCAATATGGAGCCAATTGCTGTGGTATCCGCCAAAGTATATGCTGAGCGGCCTGAAATTTACAAAGATGGATTGGGCGAAGTGGTCGAAGCCGTTTTGGAGTTCCCGGATGGTGTCATTGGCCATATCAAAACAAGTTTTTACGAGAACATCAACTATTTGAACATTTCCTGTGAAGAAGGGATGATTGAAATGGCTCCTTTTCAGGCTTATGCAGGAAACAAAGGGAAAAGTCCGCTAGGAGAAATCAATTTCCCTTATGAAGTTCCTTGGCAGCAGGCCAACCAAATGGATATGGATGCGCTGGCTATTATGAATAAACAGCCCCTGCTTGTTCCCGGAGAAGAAGGACTGAGAGATATCCGTATTGTTGAGGCCATATTGGAATCTGCGGAAACAGGAAATCGGGTATTGATTTGATCATTGAATAATTCTAAAAAGTGGGTCATTATTTATCTATCTATTTAAAGTTTGAGGGCTGCAATAAAATTACTTTCCAACCATTACAATCCGGACATTTGTAATTTAGCGCATAGGTATTTCTGTTGACCTTTCTCAAAAATAAATCCTCCTTGAGAGACATTTGATCGATTTTCCTTTGCCAAACAGTCAGATTTCCCAATTCATCAAATGAATAGTTTTGTGATTCCGTATTGTCAAAAAATAAAGTATCAATTCCTTCAGAAACAACAGCTAAGGTTCCTTTTTTGATTTCCCAAATTTGATTTTCCTTAAGTTCTTCAATAGTATATGAACTAGTGATATTGTTTATAATAGTGTAGGTATTCTTATCAATCCAAACGCTATCAATTTCAATGTCTCCTTGATCGCCTTCAAAAGGTTTGTATACCCATAATCCCTGCCAATCCTTTGGAAAAGTATATAAGTTTTTTCTGTGGACAGGTTGAGGCTCCTCCGATAACAAGTCCTTATCCTGAAAATTTGGCGAAATACCCCTACAAGAACACAAGAGTAGCATCAAGGCAACTGTCCAACTATTCCATTTCATCTGAATCTTCCATATTTATGCCCTTGTCTTCAACTAATTTCCAGTACGGGGTATATCGCTTTTTGGTACGATAATACGATTGAAAAGAATCAAACAATCCTTCATTTATCCTTTGCAGGAGCTCTTCTTTGGTAAAGGCTACATTTATGTAAAACTTTCCATTCAAGTAACTGCCATAACTGTAGTGAATATTGTCATCGCTTAAAAACAAAACTTCTAATTCTCTTGGAGATTTCTTGACTAGGGGATTAACCTCCCAAAGAATACTATCTCTTCTATTCAGCACATACACATTTTTACTTACTTTCCTCAAAAGATTATCCTGATCAAATTCAAAACTTTTTGAAGAAATTCTATGGACCAACAAGCTCCCTTCTCTTACCTTTAAATATCTCTCAGGACTTTGAAAAGAAGTTTCAGTAATTTGCTCGAAGAGGATTGAATCTGTGGTATCAAAATTAAACGGGTGGATTTCAAATTCAACATATGAATGCTTGCTTACAATACCAAACCCATGATTAAATGTGTAAGAACCTCTTAATGAAACAGGAAATTTATATTCATTTTCAGCATCAATAGGCTGAGGTTGGGGAAAATAAACAGGACTACAGGATGGGAATACTTGGGACATTCCAATGATTATAAAAAGGTATAAACACCTCCTTTGTCCCATGGTTTAATTTATTAGATATAATGTCAAATCTAAGAATAAACTACCTATCTTTTTGCTATACTTATATAAAATATTTTTCAGGATAATGTTTTTGCAAAATTTAATTGAATTGGTCTTTATTTGATAAAAAATTCATGTTTCAATAATTGCTACTTGGATAGAAGGGGTTTGATGAGATATTTCTCGTGAAATTTATGATATCCTGCTCCAATTGATTTCATGTTTTTTCTGTGCCTTGATCTGTCGTAGCACCATGGCATGTTCTGGCCGGACAAGTTCAGGATCCTCCTGCAGCAATTGTTCTGCTGCATCTCTTGCCAAAGTGAGAATGGGAGCATCCTTACTCAAATCGGCAATCATCAGGTCGGCAATGCCACTCTGCTGGGTACCCATCAAATCTCCGGGACCCCTTAATTTCAGATCCACATCTGCTATTTCAAAGCCATTGTTGGTCCTTACCATGGTATCCAACCTGACCCTGCTGTCTTTGGACAATTCGTACTTGGTCATCAAAATGCAATAGGACTGATCTGCACCCCGGCCAACCCTTCCCCGCAATTGATGCAACTGGGACAATCCAAATCTTTCCGCATTTTCCACGATCATCACTGAGGCATTGGGCACATTCACCCCTACTTCAATCACAGTCGTGGCTACCATGATTTTGGTTTCCCCCTTGACAAAGCGCTGCATTTCAAAGTCCTTGTCCGATGGTTTCATATCCCCGTGTACAATACTCACTGGAAACTCAGGGAAAGCACGACAAATGCTTTCATAGCCGTCCATGAGATTCTTCAAATCCAAAGTTTCCGACTCTTGGATCAAGGGATATACCACATAGACCTGCCTCCCTTCCAAAATCTGTTTGCGCATAAAGCCAAACACTTTCAGCCTGTCCTTATCATAGCGGTGAACAGTTTGGATAGGCTTACGTCCCGCAGGCAACTCATCAATCACTGATATGTCCAAATCCCCATAAAGGGTCATGGCCAAAGTCCTCGGAATTGGGGTAGCGGTCATCACCAGGACATGTGGATAAAAATTTTCATTTTTTGCCCAGAGTTTGGCGCGTTGGGCGACGCCGAAGCGATGCTGCTCATCTACAATAGCCAGACCCAGATTCCTAAACTGTACCACATCTTCCAGAAGGGCATGGGTACCGATAATGATATGCAAATCCCCTGAAAGCAGCATTTCATGGATCACTTTCCGGGTGGATTTCTTGGTAGATCCTGTCAACAAAGCGATGTTGAGTCCCATCAGGTCTGCATATTCCTTCAATCCTTCATAGTGTTGATTGGCAAGAATTTCAGTAGGTGCCATGAGGCAAGCCTGGGCACCCGAACTTATAGCAATCAAAATACAGATAAAAGCTACCATGGTCTTTCCGCTTCCCACATCTCCCTGGATCAGCCTGTTCATCTGTTTGCCAGACTTCATATCCCCATAGGCTTCCCGGACTACCCGCTTTTGGGCCTCTGTAAGCTGAAATGGTAAATGCTCCTTGTAAAACTTGGTCAAAAGTTCTGTCTGATTCAACACCTGCCCATGGGACTTTTCCGTGCGGGTAAGCTTGAGTTTCAGCAGCCTGAGCTGCACAAAGAAAAACTCCTCAAATTTCAACCTGAACCTGGCCCTTTTGAGGAGTTCAGGATTTTCCGGAAAATGGATCTGCCTGAGCGCATCACGCTTAGGAATCAGATTGAAGCGATGCAAAATGTCTATAGGTAAGGTTTCCTGGATTTGTGGATAACAAGCCTGGATCAGGCCCTCCATGATTTTGGAAATTCCTTTAGAGTCCAAAAACCTTGCCCTTAACTTTTCAGTGGTGGAATAGACCGGTTGGAAAAAACTTTTCTCCTCCTGCACCTGAGAAAGGGGTTCCATCTCCGGGTGCGCAATACTGAATTTCCGACCATAGCGATTGGGTTTGCCATAAAAAACAAAAGGCACGCCTATCACCAATTTTTTGACTACCCATTGTAACCCTTTGAACCAAGTGAGTTCCATCTCTCCGGTATCGTCGAAAATATGGGCCACCAGCCTTTTCCTTCTGCCTTCCCCAATGGTTTCTATAGATCGGATTTTAGCAATCACTTGTACATTTTCCAGGTCTTCGGTGATTTCCCGGATTTTATAAAACTTGGTCCTGTCTTCATAGCGGAAGGGATAATGCTGAATCAGTTCCCCATAGGTAAAAATATTCAGCTCCTTGTTGATCAGGGCTGCTTTTTGGGGACCTACACCGCGGAGGTAATCAATTTTGGTATCAAAAAAACCGGACAAGGTGATATGACTTTTATTTTATGCAAAATAATCCCCAAAGAGAGATATACAAAGTAGTCTACTTTATTTAAGAGGTTAATCTTCCCAATACCTGATGTAAATAAAAACCTCAGGCCTTCAATTTAACAGGAATTTGTCTTCCTTTTTTTTGCTTCCAAGTAGTCAAGAAAGGGTCTTACTAAAGGGCTTTCTTCTAATGCATTTGGTACTTTTTTATTTTTAAAATCAGGACCTATTATTTTTTAAAATTGACTCCATCTCCTCTACCACTTGCAAAGCATTTTCCCTGGTGAACATCAAAGGGGGTTTGGTTTTCAACACACTGTCCTTAGGACCATCTGTACTGATAAGGATAAATCTCTCCCTGAGTTGGTTTTTTATCCATTTGGCCAGCTGTTCATCCTCTTCCTTTGTTCCAGGTTTCACCAAATCTACACCCAAAAACAAGCCAGATCCTCTGACATCTCCCAAGCTGGCATATTGCTGCTTCAATTGCTCAAAAAGGGATTTGTAATAATTGCCTACCAGCTTGGCATTTTCCTGCAAACCTTCCTCCTCCATAACATCTAAAACTGCTAAACCAATGGCGCAGGAGACAGGGTTCCCCCCAAATGAACTGAAAAATTCCACACCCTTTTCAAAAGATTCAGCAACTTCCTGCGTACATACCACCGCACCCATGGGATGGCCATTGCCCATAGGCTTACCCAAGATTACCATGTCCGGTACCACCCCATGCTGCTCAAAACCCCAAAAATGCTCTCCTACCCTTCCAAAACCTGTCTGCACTTCATCAGAAATACAAAGGCCTCCTTGTGCCCGAACTGCCGGATAGAGTTCATGAAGATACCCTTCCGCCAAAGGTACCTGCCCTCCGCAGCCCACGATGGGCTCTGCGATAAATGCTGCAAGCGGCCAATGAAAGTGGTCCATTAAGGCCTGGGCTTCTTTGGCATATTCCTTTCCGGGAATTTCTGATCCTGCATGTTTCCCACGGTAAGTATCCGGTATGGGAACTTTCAGAATGTAATCCTTTTGTCCCTGTCCCTTGGGGTTGCTGAATTTATAATCGGAAATATCAATGGAAATTTGTGTATTGCCATGGTAACCATGTTCTACCACCGCAATACCTTCTCTTTTCGTATGCCACTTGGCCATGCGGATGGCCAGGTCAGAAGCCGCACTACCTGAATTCACAAAAAATACCCGGTTTAAGGAAGTTGGGAATTTAGCCAACAGTTTCTCTGCATATTGTGGCAAAAGATCATAGAGATAGCGGGTATTGGTATTCAGTTTGCCCATTTGCCTTTGCCCTGCCTCCACCACTTTGGGATGGGAATGGCCCACATGGGGAATATTGTTATAGGCATCCAAAAAGGTGTGGCCATAGGCATCATACATGTACTGGAAAGCAGCCCTTTCCATGTGAATGGGTTGGGAATAGCTGACAGACAAGATCTTGCTGAGGTATTTTTGTCGGTCGTGAAGGCTTTCTTCCAAGGTGGTGATAGGTTTTGTAGGAAAACCTACAGCTTCCCTAAAGCTATTCTCTACTAATTTGGGATTAAATTTCAACCAAGCATACAGCATTTTCCAGGCCTTGTTTTCGCTAATTGACGCATAACTGTTTTCCGGGTCGGTTTTGCGTGCATGGGCAGCATTACAAACGCTGATACATAAGCGGGCAGCAATAAGGTAATAAAGCAGGCCCAATTCTTTGTCTTCCAAAGGCAGGACCTCATGATATCCCTGTAATAGGGCTATACAAGGCGGTAAATATGCTTCTTTATCATAGGCAGCATAGGTCATGGCCACTGCCAACTCATTGATTAAAGGGCTAAAGGCCAAATCACCAAAGTCAATCAGTGCAACCTGATTGTCTTGATTTAGCAACAAATTCCACTCATTGGCATCATTATAAATGATGGATTTCCGTAAATGGGGCAGCAGTGGTCTTACCACTTCTTCATATTGCTGTAAAAAGTACTTTACCGTATTTCGCTCTTTGGCAGAGGGAATGTCATCCAGGTATTTTTGGATCAATTCCAAATATTGTAGGTCCCATTCCCACTTTCTGGATTCGAGGATATAACTGCTTTTTTTGCCCAATTCAAGATCCAATTCAGCTAAAAATCTACCTAATCCCTGATACTCGGCTGCTTCAGGATTTAGGTTTCCAAAAAACTCCCCTTCCAGAAAAGTCAGCAACCTTCCAATGAGCTTTTGTCCATCCCATTCCATCAATTTCACATACAAGCCATCTTCAAAAGGTACAGGATTCGGAATTCTACTCTTGAATTGATGTTGTAAGCTGTGCAGAATATCAGTTTCTGCTTGAAGCAGATCAAAAGTCTTTTCTGAATACGGGTAGGTTTTAAAAATCAACTTCCCCTCCTTGGTATCGATCAGGTAGTTGGCATTGTCGTAACCATTCAGCTTTTTGAAATTGTGAACCTCAACATTCAGGTAAGTTTTAATCAATCCTAGCATAGGAGGAAATTAGAATATTCTTTTAGCAATTTCCATAAAATGCCCGTGGGATGAAAAAAAAAACAGTAAGTTTTCCACATTTCAGGAAGGAATCACCTATCAAACCATTGATTTTCGGTTTAAATGTCCATAAAGTCCGGAAAGCACAAAAATACATACCGTCAACATGGCCAAAGATAGGCTAATCAGCATGAATGTCACCAAGCCTTCAACCAACGCAGGGCCTTCTTTCCCTCCTGCCAAAGGCATCATTCTTCCTGATCCGGTTGCAGCTGCTATAAGCACAACCAAAAAATTGGCAAAAGAGCCATATATGGTTAACCAAAAAGTCAGATTAAGCATTTTTTGAGATAATTTTATTTTTGGCCAAATGATACCCAAAACCAAAAGGAAAATTCCATTCATGATACCTTCCAGGTGAGAGGATAATCCCATTCTTGGGTTTTCAAGGATAGGAACAAAAAGGCCTATAACCAGGCCTAGAAAAAACAACAGGATTCCTAAAAACAGTAAACGGTTAGATTGTAAATAAACTTGAGGGGAAGATTCCATAGTCAAAGGGTTATCAAGGTGGTACAAACATTAATTTTTCGTAAATAAAGTTACAAAAAACACTGTAAAACACTAACTATCTGAATTTTGTGATTTTTTTAGACAAAAAGCAGTAAGTCCTCACAATTTTTGACAATCCGGGCAAAAATAAACGGCCCCGCCCATATATGCCTCCTTCTCAATTTTCCCTCCACAATATGGGATCCCCTTCAAACCATGCTAATTTATGAGTATGGGTAGGCGGGAAAACTTTGATTACTTTTTTCCCTTTGAGTACCTCATTGGCTTGGAAGCTCAGTATTTTAGATTCAGGGATTTCAATCATGCTTTTTCACCAGTTTTAGAAAATTCAATTTACCAATTAATGCCACTTTGATCAAAAGGCCTGGCTATCCAAACATTATCCTTTAACACCATCAGTTCCCTAAAGCCCAGCTCCTTCAGGAGTAGTACAGTATTTTCATATTCTCCTATTATTTCTTTTGGATGGTGGCTATCGGAATTGAGACAAATAGGGACTTTCAATTCCTTTAGGCGTTGTAATCCAAACTTTCCAGGGTAAGTTTCGGAAGCCCTTTTCTTGTAGAGTCCTCGGGTATTTACCTCGACAATTGTTCCAGCCTGGGCTGCAACTTCCAATGTTTGTGACAAGTAATCCTTATACCATGTGGCCTCCTCATCAAAGAAGAATTTGTTGTGGTTTTGCATTTTGATTTTGTCCATATGGCCTAGGATATTGGGACAATCATGCTCCAACATGTGTACAGTAATTTCAAAATACCTTCTTAGGACTTTTTGGATGTCATTGCCATAAATCTCCTGAAGCCCTTTTTCAAAAACCAACTGCGGGCCGTCTATCTCCCAAGGTTTACCATCCTCAAAGGCATCAATAAAATGGATAGATCCCAGTGTGTAATCTAGTTTTAGATCTTTTCGAAATGCCTTAATAATACCCGTTTTTTCTGGAAAATAATCAATTTCCAAACTTTTATAGATTTCAATTTGTCCAGCATATTTGGTCTTGGCATGGTCGACCTCTTTTAGGTAAGTAGGCAAATCTTTACTGTCCATGGACCATTTGTTTTCAAAATGAACCGGGGAGTGGGAAGTAAAACCAAAGCTTTTTATACCTAATTCCAAGGCCTTTTGTACATGGGAGTCGATTTCGTCTACCCCGTCACAATATTTGTAATGGCTGTGGTAATTGGTCCATGACATATGTCTGATTTAATGTGATAATTCATTAAATCTAACCATTTTAAGTAGGATTTGCCAAAAATGCCTTCCGGTTAATTGCGCTTTTCATTTTGGAAAGTTCTATCGCAAAACCTTTCCCAAGGCCTTGCCGCGCTCCGGTGATAAGTGCATATTGACCCATAATTACCTATAAGATAATTATAAGATTTCAAATATTCTTCGCTTTCCCTTACTTACAGAAAAATATTTTGGTTTTACAGGAGTATACAAATAAAAAGCCGATAATAAAGTGTATCGGCCTTAATTTGGCAAATGTCCAAGACTACGAATGATAGATTACCGGACTCCTTATCCGTAGATTTCTTCCAATACCTGTGCGAGGCGGATTCCTGCAGCGGTCAACCGCTCTTCCACATGGTGGTAATGCTTATAAATGTATTCGTAACCTATTCTATTATTTTCAGGGATATCGTACATGGCTGGCCTGATTGCTGCCGCTTCCCTTAACCAGTCTGCTGGGGTTTTGGAGGTATATTGCTGAATAAGAGCAGGATTGATCCTTTTTTGAAGCTCTGTGGCGATTTCTGTGTAACTCATCTTTTTCCCTTCAATTAAATCAGTATCCCAAACCGCATGAATATTGGTTTCCTTATTGAAAAAACTCACTTTCACATCATTTCCTCCCCGATCACCAGGTTTGCCTACATGGAAAGGTTGGTGCAAGTCCCCTACAATATGAATTAACATTCGCAATTGGTCTCTTTCCTCTTCAGGACTTAGACCGCCTTTTTTCAGGGTTTCCTTTATTTGAAGAAAAGCGGAATAGGCATCTCCTGTTGGCTCTTGGATGCTGGGATCATATTCCCCATCTGCCGTGGTTACCCAATGCCATGTGTACGTGTAGTCGTATTTTTTATCAGAACGGATGTTGTCCATCCAAACGCCTACGCCCGAAATACTTTGTTGCTGTAAGATGGCCTCTACCCTTTCTATGGTCTGTGGCTTCATCTGCCATTCTGCAAGTTTACCGATAACATAATGCCCGATGGCTCCCCAGGCAAATGAGCTGGTATTGATGCTAAATACCAAGAGAATGGCTAAAGTTAATTGTTTGGTAGTTTTCATATTTTGATTGATATAAGCTTGAAATACAGTAGAAATAAATTGAAACATTATAGAAATAGGGTTGAAAATGGTCCTTTCCCTAATATCGCGCAGCTAGTATCCAATATCTACTAATATCACTAATTATTTCACCAGCTAGATACAGGCATATTTCATTTCGATTTCAATTCATTTAGGGCAATATATGCCATCAAACCGGCACCGATTTCCAAGGCGTCTTCATCTATATCAAATGTCGGGGTATGTACGCCTGATACGATTCCTTTGGCTTCATTTCTCGTTCCGAGTCGGTAAAAACAACCATCAATTTCCTGGGTATAATAAGAAAAATCCTCGGCTGCCATCCATATATCCAGGTCCACCACATTTTCATGTCCAAGGTAATCTACCGCAGCATGTTGTGCCCTTGCGGTCAAGTCCTCCGCATTTTTTAAGAAAGGATATCCTTTTCTTACTTCAAAATCCACTTCTCCTCCCATACCCTCGGCGATACCTTTAGCGATTTGGACCATGTGACGATGGGCTTTGGCTCGCCATACCTCGTTCAGTGTCCTGAAGGTTCCCTGAATCTTGACTTCATTAGGAATGATGTTGGTTGTCCCTAAAGCTTCTACCCGTCCAAAAGAAAGGACGGATGGGATTTTTGGGGAAGCATTCCTGCTGATTACCTGCTGTAAAGCCACGATCATGTGGGAGGCAATCAAAACGGGATCTATCAAAGTTTCCGGCATAGCTCCATGCCCTCCTTTTCCTTTGACAGTGATATAAAGCTCATCAGCACTGGCCATATACATGCCTTTCCTAAAGCCTACCTTTCCGACAGGTATCAGTGGCATAACATGTTGACCGATTATACCGGAAGGCTTGGGGTTTTCCAGGACTTTGTCTTTGATCATCAAAGAAGCACCTCCGGGAATGAGTTCCTCTCCTGGCTGAAAAATCAATTTGATAGTTCCTTCAAATTCATCTTTTACGCCCTGCAGGATTTTGGCAGCACCCAAAAGAGAGGCCGTGTGCACATCATGGCCACAGGCATGCATCACGCCGGGTTTGGTTGATTTATAGGAAACTTCGTTTTGTTCTATGATGGGAAGGGCGTCCATGTCCCCCCTTAGTGCCACTGTTTTCTGGCCGGGGTTTTTGCCTTCGATCAGGGCCACCAACCCCGTATTTGCCTTTTTTTCAACCTTAGCTACCCCAAAGCTCTTAAGCTTTTCTTCCACAAAAGCGACAGTCTCGTACTCATGAAAAGAAAGCTCAGGGTGGGCATGCAAATGCCTTCTGACTGCTATGGTTTCTGATTTATATGCTTGGGCTAATTCTTTGATTTTATCTTTCAGCATCCTGAATGGGGTCTGGATTGACGTAACCTTCCCTTTGGAACCTTTCCGGAACGATCCGTGCCGCAGGGAATTCATTTTTTAACTGGTAAAAATAAGCTTGGGCTTCAATACGATTGATGAATCTGCCCACCTTTACCAAATAGCGTGGTTGTTGGTATTGCATTTCCACCTTCATACCTTCAAAATTGGTATACAGGTCATCTCTTGTTTTGAAAGCAGCCTCCCTATCCACGCCACTATAAACCAAAACAGTAAAGCCACTCCAATTTCTATCGGATTGATTTCTTTCCCGGAATGTTTTCAAGGAAGTAGCCAAGTCCTTGTCTACAGCCATTTCACCGGATATTGTGGATGTGGTTTCATTGCTAATGGCCATTTCCGATAGCTCTGGGAAAGTAATCAAAGTACCGCTGATGTCTTCCCGGTAATTGGCTAAAGCTTCTGCACTTTTATCTCTTTTTTTAAGAGGGGCACATGAGCTCAGGAAAAGAGCGAAAATGATATAAGCGAGAAGTGATTGCTTCATTTTATGCATGGTCGATAATGATACACTTGCCTTCTTCCACATCCTGTTCCACACTCTTGTATTTTACATCTTTGACCAATTTGCCATCTGCATATTGTACCGATACCCTGTCGTTCCTGCCATAGGTTTTTTCTGATTTCCTTGGGGCAACCACCTGAGGGGCTGCTGTCCTGTTGGCGACAGCTGCTGCGGCCTGTCTGCCCGCACCAGGATTCAAAGAGCTGCTGACTTCTTCCTTAGAAGCCTTTATATTTTGCTCATCCCTTCGGGGCGCCTGTGCCGCCCTTACCTGACTGGGATCCTGAGTTGGAAGTTCTGCTTTGGAAAGGAATGAAATGATGTCTTCATTCAGTCTTCCCACAAAACGCTTGAACATCTCAAAGGCTTCAAACTTATAAATCAACAAAGGATCTTTTTGCTCGTATACTGCGTTCTGAACGGACTGTTTCAAGTCGTCCATATCTCTTAGGTGTTCCTTCCAATTCTGGTCAATGATGGCCAGGGTGACATTTTTTTCAATGGCTCGGATCAAATCCCTTCCCTCATTCTTAACGGTAGACTCCAAATTGATCACCACACCGATTTGCTTGATGCCATCCGTAATCGGCACCATAATTTCTTTGACTGTAGCACCACGTTGAGCATATACATCTTTTAATACCGGTAATGCTTTGGTTAAAATGCGCTCGTTTTTGCTGATATAACTTTTATAGGCCGTATCAAATAGCTCTTGCGTCAATGTAAAGGACTCTTTGGTTTTAAGGTCATCAGCTGAAAACTGATGGTCTATACCCAGTGAACTATAAATATTCATCCTCAAGTTGTCCAAATCTTCTGTGGATTTACCCATTTCTACAAGTCCTTCACAGACATCGTACAACACATTGAGGATATCCAGTTCAAGACGTTCACCTTTCAGGGCATTTTTCCGTCTTTTATAGACTACTTCCCTTTGGGAGTTCATGACATCATCATATTCCAACAGTCGCTTTCTAACCCCAAAGTTGTTTTCTTCTACTTTCCTTTGTGCCCTTTCTATGGATTTGGTAATCATGGAATGTTGGATCACTTCACCCTCTTCCAGTCCCATCCTGTCCATCAGTTTGGCGATTCTGTCAGAACCAAACAAGCGCATCAGATTATCTTCCAAGGATACAAAAAACTGAGAAGAGCCCACATCACCCTGTCGTCCGGACCGGCCCCTCAGCTGCCTGTCTACCCTTCTGGATTCGTGGCGTTCGGTACCAATAATGGCCAAACCACCAGCTGATCTGGATTCAGGTGTCAACTTGATGTCCGTACCCCGACCTGCCATGTTGGTCGCAATGGTTACCGTTCCTGGTTTACCCGCTTCGGCTACCACATCTGCTTCCTTGGCATGCTGCTTGGCATTCAATACCTGGTGTTTGATTTTCCTGATGGTAAGCATTCTGCTGAGCACCTCGGAAATCTCCACGGATGTTGTACCGACAAGTACCGGTCTTCCGGCATTGGTCAATTCAACAATTTCATCAGCTACTGCATTGAATTTTTCCCTGACGGTTTTATAAACTTTATCTTCTCTGTCGTCCCTGATTATGGGCTTGTTAGTTGGAATTACAACTACGTCTAATTTATATATCTGCCAAAACTCTCCCGCTTCCGTCTCTGCTGTTCCGGTCATACCGGCCAGTTTATGGTACATCCTGAAATAGTTCTGTAGGGTAATGGTGGCATAAGTTTGGGTGGCATCTTCCACCTTTACATTTTCTTTTGCCTCAATGGCCTGGTGTAAGCCATCGGAATACCTTCTGCCTTCCATCACACGGCCTGTCTGCTCATCCACAATCTTTACCTTGCCATCTACAATGATGTATTCGGTGTCTTTTTCAAACATGCAGTACGCCTTGAGCAACTGATTGACCGTATGGATACGTTGGGCTTTTATGCCGTAATCCTTGATGATTTCCTCCTTACGGATCAATTTTTCCTTATCATCCAAATCTGGGTCCTTTTCCATTTCAGCGATTGCCATACCGATATCAGGAAGGATGAAGAATGAAGGGTCCTCATTTTTTGAGGTGATCACTTCAATACCATTGTCAGTCAATTCAACTGCATTGGTTTTCTCTTCAATGGTAAACAACAAAGGCTCGTCCGCCTCATGCATGTTCCTTTTGTTGTCTTGCAGGTAATAATTCTCTGTTTTTTGTAGCACTACTCGAATGCCTGGTTCAGAAAGGTATTTGATCAAAGGTTTGTATTTAGGCATCCCTCTGTATGCCCGGAATAAAGCCAAACCTCCCTCTTTTTCATTGCCTTCTGAAATCAACTTCTTGGCATTAGCCAAATAGCCTTGGATCAATTTTCTTTGTTCATCGACCAGGGTGGATACCCTCGGCTTCATATCCATGAATTCGTGCTGATCGCCTCTAGGTACAGGACCTGAAATGATCAACGGTGTTCTGGCATCATCAATCAATACGGAATCCACCTCATCAATCATAGCGAAGTGGTGCTTGCCCTGTACCAGGTCATTGGCATCTCTGGCCATATTGTCCCTGAGGTAATCAAAGCCAAATTCGTTGTTGGTACCATAAACAATATCAGCACCGTAAGCTTTTCTTCTTTGGTCAGAGTTGGGCGGATATTTATCTATACAGTCCACTTTCAATCCATGGAATTCAAAAAGTGGCGCATTCCATTCGGAGTCCCTTTTGGCCAAATAATCATTGACTGTAACCAGGTGTACCCCTCTTCCAGAAAGGGCATTCAAGAAAGCAGGCAATGTAGAAACCAAGGTTTTACCCTCACCTGTTGCCATCTCAGCAATTTTTCCTTTGTGCAGTACCATACCCCCGATCAGCTGCACATCATAGTGCACCATATCCCAAACCACTTCATTGCCTGCTGCCATCCAACGGTTGTGCCAAATGGCCTGATCTCCCTGGATTTCCACATTGGGTTTTTGTGCGGCCAGTTCTTTGTCCCAAAGGTTTGCTTGGACTACCAGTTTTCCGTTTTCCTTAAACCTCCTGGCTGTTTCTTTGACTATGGCGAAGGCATCCACCATCACCTTATCCAGAACAACTTCCAGTGCTTCATCTCTGGAATCCTCGATTTTTTCTATTTCATTGAAAAGGGCATCCTTTTCATGGACCTTATCCGGTGCCAAAGCTTCTATCTGTTCACGTAACTCAACGATTTTATCGTCGAATGATTTGAGGTCGGCGTTGATGATGGCCTTGATGGCCTCAGTTTTGGCCCGGAGTTCGTCATCACTGAGCCCTTTCAGCTTGTTGAAGGCCTCATTCATGAGTGGTACTTTAGGTGCCAACTCCTTTATATCTCTATCTGATTTTGTTCCAAAAACTTTTGCCAGTCCTTTGGCGATAAATTCTAACATATCTTCGATTCAATAATGGGCCTTAAAATTACGCCCTTTTTGTCAATTTTTGTAATTCATGGTGCGATAAGACGGGTCTAGGCTGTTAATATTCTAACAACATGCTCATCTTATCAATGGTTTATGTTGATTTTTCCTTGATAAACCTGTTCTGCCGGGCCGATTAAGCGTATGTTTTGAAAGCTTCCAGCTGCATTTTCGGAAAAACGGACTTTGAGGTTGCCCCCGGGGGTCTTTATTTTGACCTCGTGCAATTCATTTTGATAGCCATATACCAATGCACAGGCTGTCACACCTGTTCCGCAAGAAAGGGTTTCATCTTCCACGCCCCGCTCATAGGTCCTGACATGGATTTCATCTGCAGCGATAGGGGTAACAAAGTTGACATTGGTTCCATTGGGTTGATACATTTCAGCATTCCGGATGCTGGCTCCTTCCTGCACTACTGCATAGCTGTCCACATCCTCCACAAAGCGTACATGATGGGGAGAACCTGTATCGACAAAGAAATCCTGACCGGCATTGGCCAAGCTGGTTACTGGGCTCATGCCCAATTCAATTTCTTGGTCTGAAACTTTGGCTTCATGGGGGCCATCGATGGCCATGAAATGGGTCTGATCTGAGATGATGCCCAAATATTTGGAAAATGCAACAGCACAACGGGCACCATTGCCGCACATACTTTGGGAACCGTCTGCATTGAAATATACCATTTCAAAGTCATATCCTTCTTTGTTTCGGATCAAAATCAGCCCGTCTGCGCCAATACCAAATTTACGGTCACAGAGTCTTTGGACCAGGGCTAGGTTGCCTTCTGGGAATACCTCAGTTCTGTCATCTATCATGACAAAATCATTACCGGTTCCCTGATATTTATAAAAGGTTATTTCCATTTTCACTCAAAAGAATCTAGGTCTTTTATTGCTTTTCAAAAACCAAACCAAGTTTTTATCGTTTTGCAAACATAACCATCTTGTCAGGAATTCAGACTTATTGTCTGAATTTCGGTTTTATAATCAGTATGAATTGGTTATCTTGGTGGTTCTTGTGATGGATCAACCAACATAAAACGGAAATCAACAACCTTATGAAAAAGACAACTTTTGATGTTTCCAGAAGAAAATTCCTAGGTCATAGCTCCAAAGCTACCCTGGCATTGGGAATCGGGAGCAGTGTAATCGGTTCTGCCTTTCTTGCCGCCTGTGGTGGGGGAAGTTCAGGTGAAGGCGGAGAGGAAGCGAAAATTCTCCTGAGTACCGGATTCGAGCAAACGCCTTTGGCTTATGCCTATGAGGCATTGGAACCTCATATCGACGCCATGACCATGGAAATCCACTATACCAAACATGCGGCCGCTTATGCCAAAAATCTGGCGGAAGCAGCAGCAGAGGAAGGCGTGGATGTCAGCAGGCCTTTGGAAGAAGTGATGATGAATATCTCTCAATATTCCACCAAAATGAGGAATAATGGAGGAGGTCATTACAACCATGAGCTATTCTGGAAAACAATGACTCCTAATGGAGGCGGGCAGCCTGGGGGCGACCTGGCTGAAGCCATCAACGGTGCATTTGGAAGTTTTGAAGAATTCCAAAAGCAGTTTGAAGATGCAGCAAAAGGCCGATTCGGTTCTGGCTGGGGCTGGCTGGTATTGGATGCAAACAATTTGTTGAAAATAGGCTCCACACCCAATCAGGACAACCCATTAATGGATATTTCAGACTTCCAAGGTATTCCTCTTTTAGGGATAGATGTATGGGAACATGCCTATTACCTCAATTACCAAAACAGAAGACCTGATTATGTTTCCGCATTTTGGAATGTAGTCAACTGGTCGGAAGTAGCAAAGAGATACGAAACCCTCACGAAGGGTTAATTCAAACGGGGAGCTCTCCCCGTTTTTTTTGCCTATACTATAGAAAGCTTCATTTTTTCTTCATAAATCCATGTTTACTTTGAAGCGTAATCAAATTTTAAGATTTATGAAAACAATGAAAAGCTTATTCGGACTATCAGTAGCAATTATTGCGCTGTTGACTTTTGGCCTATTTTCTTGTAGCAATGATGAGGCTATTACTGGTGAAGGCCAGATCAAATTAAATATTACCGATGCACCCATTGATCAAGAGGGGGTTTCTGGTGTATTCATCACCTTTACGGGAATAGAGTTTCAAAAAGATGGTGGCCCTTGGCAGACTGCGGAGGAATTTGAAGGGCCTGTGACCATCAATCTTTTGGAACTTCAAAACGGCAGAACGGAATTGCTGGGAGATTTTACAGCAGGTGCCGGCAATTATACAGGGCTTCGATTTATGTTAGATGCACCTGAACGTGGAAGAAATCCATCAAATCCAGGTTGTTTTATTGAGTTTGAAGATGGCAGGATTGAACCTTTGTTTGTGCCAAGTGGTGCCCAAACCGGCTATAAGGCTATAGGTGAATTCACAGTTCCATTAAATGGTACTGTTGAAATCACAGCAGATTTTGATTTGAGAAGATCTGTAGTAGAGGCTGGCGCCTCTGGAATTTTCATCTTAAAGCCCACGATTAAAGTTATTGTCAACAATCAGGCAGGGGGAATAAGAGGTAATATCACTAATAGGGAAGCCGAAATCAATTATGTAGTTTATGCATATGAGGCTGGTACATATACTGAAGAGGAAAGTGCAGACCCTGAAGCAGAAGCGGTAAGGTTTCCAAATTCGCTAAGCAATACAGGGGCAGAGGATAATGGAAATTATATGTTGGCATTCTTGGCACCTGGTGATTATGACCTTGTAGTGGTTGCTGTGGATGCAGAAGGCATTCCTACTGTGGTCAAAATAGAGGAAGATATAAGTGTAACTAGCAGAGAAATTACTGTAGTCAACATTGAATTGTAGTATTAATTAGATGTTTTTTAATTGAAAAGGCCTGGGGAATTTCTCCAGGCTTTTTTCATGCTGATTATTCAATTTCCATAAAGTTTCAGTAATGCCATGAATTTGACGGTGGAACCTATACGCCCATTCCTACTTCTTCAACCTGAAATATGCATTAGAATTTCTACGCCACGGCCCACAAGTTATTACGAGCACATCCGCCGCGGCCATAATCAATTGTTTCACTGCATTTAGCTCGTTCACCATATCGTACCTACGGGATGCTTCATTCGCTAAATGTTTGATTATTTTGTGTTTTGAGCGCTCACTACGAACACTAATGCATAATTCGGGTTCAAAGATATTCCGCCACTCATGGCTTTTCTTTTTATTTTAGATTTCCTGAAAACCCTTTTCTTTGTAGGATCAATTAAACCAAATCAATTCCATACCATGCAAGATCCCAAGAGTCTTACTTCAGTGGCTGAATTCCACAAAACTTTTCAACATCCCATCCTTCCCGAACCGCAGGTTCCGGATAGTAAAAGATGTGAATTAAGGGTTTCCCTTATCGCAGAGGAGCTGAAGGAATTAGAAGAGGGTATCCAAAATGGAGATATCGTGGAAATAGCTGATGCACTTTGTGATATTCAGTATGTTTTGGCAGGGGCAGTGTTGGAGTTTGGACTGGCTGATAAATTCAAAGCCCTTTTTGATGAGGTGCAGCGTTCTAATATGAGCAAAGCCTGTAAGACCGAAGAGGAAGCCCGGGCCACCGTCACCCACTACCAAAGTCAGGGAGTGGATTGTTTTTATGAACAAGTGGATGCACTTTACCTGGTGTATCGATCAGGTGATAGAAAAACCCTGAAATCTATTTACTATTCCCCGGCTGATCTCAAAGGCATTCTTTCTACCTAAACACATCTTGTATGCCTAAGTTAAAGGTTGCCATATTGCTCTTTGATGAAGTGGAGGTACTGGATTTTGCAGGACCCTTTGAGGTCTTTTCAGTTACCGCCCAACTCTCCGGTTACCAGAGCCTCGAAGTGATTACTGTGGGTAAAAAGCATCAATTAATCCGTGCCAAGAATGGGTTAAAAGTGATGCCGGATATAAGCATAGAAGCGTTGGATGCGGTGGATATACTGGTAATTCCCGGCGGAGATGGGAGCAAGGCGGTCATTCAGGACAAGGACCTGATGGCTTGGATAGCCATGATGGCCCAAAAGGCAAAAACAGTCTTTTCGGTATGTAGCGGAGCCCGTATTTTGGCTAAGTTGGGACATTTGGCCCATCAGAAATTTACCACCCATCACGAGGTTTTTGAGTCTGTGTTGTCTTTGGAACCAACGGCGATTCCGGACCCTACCGCCCGCTTTGTGGACAATGGCAAATTCATGACTGCAGCAGGTGTGGCGGCTGGGATTGACCTTTCTTTGTATGTGGTCGAAAAGTACTTTGGAGTGGAAACCAGAGAAAAAACAGCTAAGTATATGGAGTACGGGGAGTTTAATTGACTTGCTTTTTAATTACGGAATAGTTAGTTTAGAAAAAACTATCCGAATATGAGAAGCAGTAGTAGTCTTTTAGCCCTGTTCATTTTTTTCATTTCCTGTTCGGAAAGTGCCCGAAAACAAGAGTTTTCTGTCGAAGATTTGAATTTGGTAAAGCTAGATTCCATTCAGGTGGATTATTTGGGTTTGCTCAACCTGATGGATGTACATCCTGGCAGCGGCAAACTGCTTTTGTTCAATATGCAGAAAAGCCTTTTTGTATTGGCCAACAATGAAGGCAAAGTGGAGCAGGAATTCAGCAAACAAGGCGGGCCCGATAGTTATGGCTCATTTCCCTTGGGTGCAGGGAAGTTTTCAAAGGATGGGAAGACCTTCACCATTATTTCCAATCAGGGGGTTTATTCCTATGACTTAGAAGGTAATCTAGGGCATGGAGGCAGGCATCAAGTCAGTCAACTTCCGGCCTTTTCGGGAAGGATGGCCGCAGATATGGAATTTTTCTGGGTTGGTGACAAAATTCTTTCCGTAGGACATGGAAGGGGAGCCTATCCCAATAATTCCAATGACTTTTATGAACATTACCGGGCCTTGGTTTGGTTTGATACAATGGAAAGACAGGTGGAGCAATTTATGCCTCTGGATGAAAACAGTGTGTTTCGCAATGGGAAAGCACATGACCTTTCCCATATGACACCTAAGTTGGCCGTAGATCAGGAGAGGATTTACTGGGTTCATGGGGTGGAGCCTGTTTTATATATCCACGAGCTTAAACTGCCTTATGAACAGATCAGAAGGGTGGCATTAGAGATTCCGGATTATACTTTCAATGAAGGGATGGATTTCAATAAGGCGGATCCTAGGATGATCAACCCTGATGCGTATTCAGGCTTTATGGAAAACATCAAAGTTACGGAGCAGTTTATCCTGATTTCCTTTTTTCCCGGTGTGCCTGAAGCAGACCGTGATAAGTTTGAAAACTTAGCTTGGCCGGAATTTCAAGCCAGGGTTCGGAAAGCCTACCCGCCCCGCTTGATGGTATTGGACCTGGATGGAAATTTTTTGAAAGAGTTTGTACTGCCCCAGGAGTTAAGTGATAGGCAGTGGCTGTATCGAGAGGGGTATTTGTGGTTTTTGGCTCCTGTAAACTTGGAAGAGGAGGAGGATTTTGTGAAGATTTATAAAGTGGGTTTGGGGGCTTTTTAAACCGCAAGAAGCGCAAGATTTTCCCCAAGGACGTTCAGTCATCCACAATAGTTCTGTTATTCGACCACCCTTGTATAGGTCACGGGAGTAGGAGGGGCACAGTTTGCAGAATTTCTTGGAATCTGCACATCATTACATCCAAGAAATGTGAGTATCAGGATTTGGTCATTTTCGTGGAGGGAAAATTCAGCCACTTCATCAGGGATCAGCCATTCCACCTGTTCTTTCAATAAGCCAATTTCGCTGGGAGGATTTGATTTATCTTCTGCATAAAAAGTCCTGATCGAAGACAAAATCAAGTTGCCCTCTCTTTTGGAAAATCTCCCTTTGGAAAAAGCAAGAATTCCAGGTTGCAGGCTGTCATTTTGAATGTTTCTAACAGTAAAACCTTCATAACTACCGTTGGTTTTGAACTCAAGGAATATTTCCCAGGTATCTTCCTCAAGATTCAATTCCGTCACCCATTTTCCCGCGAGTTCTTTTGGAATGATGACTTCCTCTGATTCTACACAAGAGAAAAAAATGAGGAACAGGAGGGAATACAGTAAAGCCTTTTTCATAGTAAAAGAGGGTTTAGCTTAATGATAGTTATTTGAACGTGCAGCTGATTTAGTTGGTTTTATTAAAACTATAAATTTTTTTAATACAAGCTTGCTGAGATTTGCTATTTCAAGATTCTAGAATCTGGCATTTACAGAAAGGCAATGACATTCCGTACCGTCATGCTGAGAATTCAACATTTAGGAAAATGTTCAGAAAAAGAAATGACAATCATTGAAGCTTCATCCCTCTCTACCGCAGAGGGACATTTGTGGCAGATTTTTTTTAACCACATAGGAGAAGATAGCACACATAGCTTCCCCTGTATCAACCGCCTGATTTTAAAAAAAGACTTGGTATCGCCAAACTATCTCTGATAAATGGGGTAAGTTGTTTTGTGGTCACTTTCCCAATTCGGAGAAGGATCTCTTTTGCTTTAGGAGACCCTTCTCCCAAGCCATTGGGATCAGGATGACGCTTACTCCTATCTGTCAATGGTAGACGGAGCCTGCCTGTTGCAGACAAGCCTGCGGAGTCCCCGTAGTATTACGGGGAATCTCCCATAAAACAGAGACCCTTCTTACGTACCAATGACAAATAGCTATTTCTCGCGGCGATCGCGGCGACTTCGCGGCGCCCGCTGCGTGAAACCTTTTGTCAATTTATTATCTGTAAATGAAAAATTTTAAAATCTCAGGGTGACGGTCCCTCCATCTTTCATTGGTAGAAGTGATGCGGTGGATATTAAATCCGCTGTTAGCAGGTTGACAACCTGAAGACTTAGATAATTGGTTTTAACCACGGATTAATTGGATGAATGGGGATATTGTGGTGACTACTCACTTTTTAACCGCAGACAACGCAATGGTTTTCGCAAGGTGCAAATAGTCTTTTCGAAATTTGCTTATTCGGGAAGGCTCAAAACGGATTTATAATGAACCACAAAAGATACAAAAGAAAACAAAAGAGGATTGAAGAATTCTTTGCGCATTTGCGTCCTAGCATGAACCATTTTTTAACCGCAATATACGTTATGGTTTTTCAAGATATTTATTAGTGTCGCCTGATTGCCAAAGGCAGGTTAGGGTCTTTTCGGCCCGTATAGAATTTATTTTCAGCTTGATTTGAAATTGCCGGGAAAAGCGTATTTTCATATAAATCACTCACCCTACCAGCACATGAAAAATTTCCGCCTGATTGGAGTCCTGCTCTTCATTTTGATGATGGGTAATTCCTGTAAAACGTATAAGAGTTTAGAGCGTGTAGAACCCAGATCCAATTCCGCTTCTATTGCCGAGCAAGTTCAAAAATTAAAGCTTGGGGATGTCATTAAGATCCATGAAAAACAAGTGGCAGGGTCACAGATTTGGAGTATGTAACCGTAGAGGATGGGATTTTAAGAGGATTCCAAGCCAAGGGGAGCAAATCTGATTTGACTTCAGTTAAACTGGAGGACATTGCCAGGATTGAAGTCAAAAAAATTTAATCCTAGGAGAGCTTTGGCAATAACTTTAGGTGTGGCCGCCTTGGGCATGGTTATTTTATTGGCTTCTTTTCTCTCCCAGGGTATTTCCTAAGTATCCTTAAGGAGCTGTGTCTTGAAATTTGCTATTTCGTGAAGGCAAACTACGGGTTTATAATGAACCACAATAGGGACAAAAGAAAACAAAAGAAAACAAAAGAGGATTGGAGAATTCCTTGCGCCTTTGCGTCCTAGCGTGAACCATTTGTTTTTTCCGCAGAGAACGCTCAGTTATCAACAATGGACCTCGTGCCCATGTCTGCCAAAGGTAGGTTAGCGTCTTTGTGGCTATTTTTTGATTGGATAAAAAGCTAAGTTTAGGCATCAAATTTAACCTCAGACTTCAGCCTCTCAATGGTGACGGTCTGCGGGTCTGAACCGATGACTTTCCATTCTTCAAAAATGGTCCCTCCCCAAAAACGCATCTCTAATTTCAATACTTCCCCCTTCAGTTTCCATTTGCCATCGTAATCGGCCATCACGACTGGAGGGGTAGCACACCATCCGGCATTGGTGCGGTTGACCATTTTGCCGTTTCTCTTAAAGGAATACCCAAAAGTACTTTCCGGTTTTTTAGAAATGAGGGGTATCTGATTTTTTTAATCCACCCTAAGAAAAATAGCTCCTTCCATACCCATTTGTGGGGAGCGGACGGTGAGTGTAGCGCGGTTAGCACTAATTTGGAATTGGAACCTGTTGGTTTCAGCTGGGGAAACCGGTTTTTCTTCCATTTGGTCTTTGGGCACAAAGGGAGGGCGGGTCACATGGCTAGGGGGAGTAAAAACCCGGAGGGTCTGTAAGGTAAGTTGGTCTCCAGCAGTCAGGTAACTGCCAGTCCAAACGTTATGGTAACCTGTCATGTCAGTTTCCCCTAAAAGCCGGTATCCCCATTCGTAGAAATAGGTCCCGTCAGGGAGAAAAATATACCTGTTGACAGATTCAAAGCCAAGATCCTCAGCAAAGTAGGCAGCTTCCCATTCACCCCATAGCTTGGAATTCGGCATCTCTTCTTTTTCAGAGCAGCTGAACGCGAGCATCATGACTATTGCCAGTAACCTTTTCATAGGATGGGGTTTTAACTGACTGAAATTTAGTGTTTTATTGGGATGATAGCAAGGCCTTAAGCGGGGAAAGGAACAATAGTAAACAATAGAGGATTGGAGATTTCGTTACGTCTTTGCAGGCCCCATTTTTTAACCGCAAGAAGCGCAATGTTTTTTCCCTCTGGATGCTCAGTTATCCACAATTCATTTTCGTGCCTTGGTGGCTGATCCAATATTTTCCTTTAGCTTGATTCGAAATTGACCGGAATAGTATATTTTTATTTTTAACCTTCAGCCCTGCACTTTATGGAAAATTTCCGTTTGATTGGATTTCTGCTCTTCCTTATGATCATGGGCAATTCATGTAAAACTTATAAAGACCTGGATCGGGTGGAACCAAGGGCTGCTGATGTCCCACTTTCTGAACAGGTTGAAAAGTTAAAACGGGGTGATGTGATCAAGGTCTATGAAAAAATAAGCGGCAGGGCCACGGATTTGGAGTTTGTGATTGTGGAGGATGGGATTTTAAGGGGTTTTCAGGCTGGGGGGAGAAAATCTGATCTGAAGTCGTTCAGGCTGGAAGATATTGGGAAGATTGAAGTCAAAAAAGTCAATATGGGCAGGACCGGTCTGGCCATCGGAGCAGTGTACGCAGTGGCGATGCTGATAGGATTTACGGCTTATTTACTGTCGATTGGAGATTGATTATTGGTTTGTTCATTCTCCTTATTTGCAAAACATCTTTCAGACAATTACTGTCTCAAGTTTGAATAACTGAAAATAACTTTTGATTTTTGTTTTTGTAGGTTATAGTCAACATGAATTTTGATGTAAATTACAAATCTTTAAAAGTTGTGGTATTAATTTTATATCTATCAAATAATTAATAATTGCTATGGAATTGAAGGAGAAGAACTTGAGTTCAATTGATGAAGTTTTTGGTAAAAAAGTGAAGCAATTAAATTCTGAATCTGTGGAGTTTGGCAGAGCAGCAATTACGCATTACATGCAATCCGAAAGTTCAGAAAAGCCATTTTTTAAAAATGCGGCAATTAAGTTTTATAAAGAGTTTAGCGACTGTGAAGATTCTAGCTCTATAGAAGTTTCTGAGGATGCAATTCAGTATTCATTATTTCAAAATCAAGCTCCATTTGCCGAGCCAATAGGTAAACCCAGCTTTAAATTTATTGATCTTTTTGCTGGCATTGGAGGATTTAGATTGGCAATGCAATCTCTTGGGGGGAAATGCGTCTTCTCAAGTGAGTGGGATGAACAGGCCAAGAAAACCTATTTTGCAAATTTTGGAGAGGTGCCTTTTGGAGATATTACAAAAGAGGAAACAAAGCAATTTATTCCTGACGGATTTGACGTCTTGTGTGCAGGGTTCCCTTGTCAGGCTTTTTCTATTGCAGGAAGAAGAGGTGGGTTTGAAGATACCAGAGGCACATTGTTTTTTGATGTTGCTGAGATTATTAGAAGGAAAAAACCAAAAGCCTTTTTCTTAGAAAATGTAAAAGGATTGGTTAATCATGATAGAGGTAGAACTTTGGCAACTATTCTTAATGTGTTGAGAGAAGATTTGGGCTATTTTGTGCCAGAGCCTAAAGTTATTAATGCCAAGGATTTCGGTGTACCTCAAAATCGTGAAAGAATATTTATTGTGGGTTTCAGAAAAGATCTCGGAATTACAGATTTTTCATATCCAGAACCTTTAGAGGAGGTAATTGCATTTGAAGATGTAAAGGAACGTGAATCTGTTTCTGTAAAATATTATTTATCTACTCAGTACCTAAAAACATTAAAAGAGCATAAAAAAAGACATGAAAGTAAGGGAAATGGTTTCGGTTACGAGATTATTCCCGATGATGGTATTGCAAATGCTGTAGTTTGTGGAGGTATGGGTAGGGAACGGAATTTGGTCAGGGATTATAGACTTGAAGATTTTACCCCAATTACGCATATAAGAGGAGAAGTTAATACGGAAGGAATTAGGAAAATGACTCCAAGGGAATGGGCCAGGCTTCAAGGTTTTCCTGATGATTTTGTTTTTCCAGTGGCAGATGCTTCAAAATACAAACAATTAGGTAATTCTGTGGCAGTGCCAGCAATTAGAGCAACTGCAGAACAAATTTGTAATAAAATATTGAAATAATATGGGGATTCTAAGGGATTTAAATATAGTGATTGGCGAGGATGGACAGGCTTCAACAATTTTTGAAGAATTGTTTCCTTCATTTTTGGAAATTAAGTATAAATCACCATCTGATTATGTAAAAATATATTGGAATCAATATTTGAAAGTAAGAACAACAAAAATTCCAAACGAACAAACTAGAAGAGGTATTAATGGGAGCATGTTTGAATACATTATTTGCACTATTTTAATAAGAGAAAATATTTTGCCAATATTCAAGAGCGCGAAAGTAGCATTTGTTCCAAATATAAATTATGATATTCTTTTATATTCCGAACAAAATGGCCCTATCTGTTTAAGTGCAAAAACATCATTTAGAGAAAGATATAAACAGGCTGACTTAGAGGCAATGGCCTTGAAAAATGTCCATAGAATTTCAAAAAGTTTTCTTATAACTTTATCAGATTCAGATGCTGATCAAGTTTCAAAAAAAATAATAAAAGGTGATACATTTGGATTAGATGATGTTATAGTTGCAACATCTGAGAAGTTTGATCAGTTTATTGATGAATTAAAGTCACTTAGTTTTTCTTTGTCTCCCAAAGTATCGGTTATAGAAAGTAATCAAATCATAACAGAAGATGATTTGAAAAGAGTTATGTAGATATTAAAACATAAACTTATAAAAGCTGTCCAATTTGTATACCAAATGCCCCCGCCAACTTCTCCATCACCTCCAAAGAAACATTTCGCTTTCCCTTTTCAATAGCAGAAATATAAGGTCGGTTCAGACCGGATTTTAGGGCCAGTTCCTCTTGGGACAGGCCTTTTTCTTTTCTTAGGGTTCTCAATCTGATGCCAAACTTTTCTTTAATGTCCATAAAATATTTTTGTTTACGATAGTAAACAATTTGAATTTTTTGATTATATTAAGATAGTCGGTTTTGTTAACCTAATAAACAAAATGTCTATGTATAAAGCATTCTTTCCCCAAGCAATTTGTGCAAACTGGATCATCTCAGATAATGATCCGGATAATAAGTATATAGAACTTTTAGGATTTAACGGTGAGTATTTGATTTCTATTAGCTATGAAGTGGATGAAAATGAAGAAAATCCCTATTTCCTCAATTTTCAGCAGATGAAAGGTTCATTTCTAAGGTATGATTATACCAGTTTTGGAATGAAAACATGGTATGCCTCCCCCAAAGCTGCTGTCACTGCAGCTATTGAACTAATGGCGATTGTGAGGGAGTTTTACCCAAAGTTTTTTCCCATCAGCCATGAAATATATGTTGGACTGGGACCTTCCTCTCAGCTAGAACAAATCCAAAGATCTTTAGGGGGAGTCTTGATGGTTTCCGATGCCTTCGGACAAGAATTGGTTTTCAAACAAGTGCTATTTATGCCCCAGGAACATGATTTAATGGTAACTGCATCAAAGATCATTAAGTCCTACTCTACGGCATTTCAGGTAACCGAACCAGATTTTATCGGAGGAATCCTTTGCAATGAAAAAGCACAGTACTTAGGACGGCTGGATTTTCATGGCAATCCCTTGAATGAATTCATTTATCATCACTAGAAGCGGAGGCAACGCTTTAAATACTGCAATTTGATTTATGATTACAAAGATAAAATCCATTAGTGATGAGGAGGCATTTTTCAGGCATTTGCTTGAGAATGAAAGCCTGAATTTTCATCCTGATGAAAGGTTTGAAAATTATATCAATTTGGAAACAAGGCTTCCGAGTTACATATACCAAGAAGCCGACTTAAGGGAATACCTTTTAAAACAATGCTTTGAGATTTGTGAAGCTCGAGGAGAGGATATTTACATAATTGGTTTGTCAGTTTTCCATAAAAAATTGATTCAATAATGTTTAACTCTAAATTTTAAGATCATGGAAGAAGTAGTAATTACACTCTTAATCAAAGACAATAAAATCATGAGCCTTCTTGGCCCTAATAGTGGTTGGCCTCCAACAATTTGGTGGGATCGAGAAATGGTTGTGTGGGTTCCCAAAACGGATTGGGAGGAGGAAAAAGTCACAGGGTCCACAATTCATCAATATATGAAGGTTGGAAAATATGCGCATTGCTGATGAATAAAGAGGTCTACTGGAGTTATTCAGTAGGTCTCTTTCTTTAATTTATGTTATCCATCACCTTTTTCACACAACTCCCCAATTCCTTTTTGACCTCAAAATCCCAGAATCTTAGGACAGTCCAGCCTTCGGACTGGTAGTATTGATTGATCTCGCGGTCGCGCTGCATATTCCTTTCGATTTTGGGAATCCAAAAGTCACGGTTGGATTTGATGGTCTCCTTCCTGTTTTCCCAATCATATCCATGCCAGAAGGAACCGTCCACAAAAATCACCAACTTGTATTTGATCAGGCTGATGTCAGGCTTGCCGGGAAGTTTTTGTTTGTTGCTTCTGTACCTGACTCCCGCATGCCAAAGTGCCTTTCGGAGCAGTTTTTCCGGTTGGGTATTCTTGCCCTTGATCCTTGACATATTAAAGGACCGCTGCGGCGTGGTATAAAAGCCCTCTGCCTCCGAAAAGCGGGGAACTGAAATCTTTGGCTCGCTATAGGGTTTGGGCTTTTTGACCAAGTTAGTTTTGTTTTGTCTCGTTATAAAAGTCGAAAAATTAAATTAAAAATCTTTGTGCCTTCCTGCCTTTGTGGCAAAATCAATCTTGAACAAAAAAACACTTCTTCTCTAAAATTCAGTATATTAGGTATCTCAAATCATATTTTAACAAATAATTGTCCGATTTAGAACAAAATAAGATTTTGTACCCTAAAAAACCCACAGCTTATGAAAAAATATCCTATCCTTTTGATGGTAGCCTTTTTGGGAGGCTTTTTATTTTCCTGCGAAGTCAAAGATTCCCGCTCCAGTGGGGAGCAAGTGGAAGAGGAAAAAACTTTGCAGCCCTTTTCCAGAATTAAGGTTTCCGGTATCATCAACCTCAATCTTTCCCAGGGAGATTCGGAATGGATGCGGGTAGAAGGAGATTCGAAATGGGTGGAACAACTGAAAGTTGAGCAGCGGGGAGATTTGTTAAGCATTAGTCTGAAAGAGGGACAAAAATCCTGGGGTAAAAATGAAAAAATGGAAGTTTTCCTGCAATTGAAGGAGCTGAAGGAATTGGCATTTGAAGGGGCAGGACAGATCAAAACTTCTTCTATGCTGGATTTGGATGAACTCTTTATTTCCGGCAAAGGGGTGGGCAATATTGTATTGGAATTGGAAGCAGAGACGGTGGAAGCGGAGTTGAATTTTGTTGGCAATATGGAGTTGAAGGGTTTTGCCCGGGAATTCCGCTTGGAAAATGAGGGGGTGGGCAATATTGACGCCTCTAAGTTGATTTCCCAAAGGGTGGAATTGGCGAGTTCGGGCATAGGCAAGATTGCAGTGCATGCCGAAGAGGAACTGCTGATGAATGTTTCGGGTATTGGTTCGGTCAGCTATACCGGCAATCCCAAGCAGGTGACGGAGAATGTGAGTGGATTGGGGAAGGTGAATCGGAATTAAAAAGGAGAGATTAGACTTGACTGATGCAAGCAGGAGCGAGAAGCGAGAGATTAGAAACAAGAAACAAGAGACAAGAGACAAGAATCAAGTAATTTCAGGACGGGACAAATCGGAGATTTTTGAAACATTAAGAAGTTAAGGCTTTTAAGGATTTCATTAAGAGGATAATACAGAGCCAAGGCAAAAGGGTTGGAGCTTGGAAAGTTTGGGAGGTTAGTTCTGTATGCGAATCAGAACGCGATGAGCGTTCAATACCGAAGGTTAGGAGTGGCAACTCGGGGAAATGGTGATCAAATCCTCGGTCCGCCCAACTCCGGGAGGAGAATTTAACTATTTTTTAAAATGCCCAAAATGTAAAATGAAATATTGATAATGATATTTTTTGCAATAAAAAGTTTCACATAAATTCTGTTATTTTTATATTAGAATTTGTTTTGTTCCTTGTAGTAACCTTCTTTTATATGAAGCATTCTTTTCCAGTGGCAGTACTGTTTTTGGGCTTGAGTTTATTCGCTTGTTCCAAAAAAGAGGCTGTTTCAGATATCCCGCTATCCCTAAAAGCGGTGGAGTTAAAAACCCAAGAAGTCCCCATTTCTAAGGACTTTGTGGGACAGGTTTATGGCAGGGCGGATATTCCCATCCGGGCCAGGGTAGATGGATTTCTGGAAGGCATTCACTTCAATGAAGGCTTGGAGGTTAAAAAAGGACAGTTGCTTTATACCATTGATGACAGTCCACTGAGGGAAGGTCTTAGCAGGGAAGAAAGCAGACTTTCAGAGGCAAGGATCAATCTGGTCAATGCAGAAAATGAGCTTAGTCGCATCAGCCCTTTAGCAGAGATCAATGCCATCAGTAAGCGGGATTTGGATGCGGCCATTGCCAGAAGAGACGCTGCCCAAGAGGGGGTAAGGGCTGCAGAAGCCAATGTCAATCTTGCCAGGATCAATCAGGGATATGCCAGGATTCTTGCACCAATTTCCGGTATCATAGGAAAATCAGGGGCGAAGGTTGGAGAATATGTGGGAAGAGCACCCAACACAGTGATATTGAATACCATTTCTCAGATAGATAGTGTTTTGGTGGAGTTTTTTTTGACAGAAAGGGATTATATCTCCTTTGCCAGAGAGATCATGGCGGATGAATCCAAGCGGGTAAGCCAGACGGATTATGCATTGGAACTATACCTTGCTGATGGGCAAGTTTTTCCGCATAGGGGTAAGCTGACTTTTGTGGACCGAAACGTAGACCCCAGTACTGGAGCCATATTGATTCAAAGCATTTTTCCTAATCCTGAAAAATTGATCAGACCCGGCCAATTTGCCAAGGTAAGGGCAGTGGTCAACTTAATCCCCGATGCTTTATTGGTGCCACAACGGGCTGTTTTTGAACTGCAGGGTTTTTACAATGTGTATGTAGTAGACCAAGAAGGGACGGTAAGCCAGAGAAGTATTCAGATTATGGAAACTTATGGAGACCAGTTTGTGGTGGAATCAGGATTGGCTAAAGGGGAAATTGTACTCTTAGAAGGGTTAATGGCGGTTAGGTCCGGGCAAAAGGTCAATGTAGAAATGGTACAAACCAATTGATTATGGAGAATCCAATCAAAGAAGAGTATCAGTTTTTTGTCAGGAGGCCTATAGTTGCTATTGTCATTGCCATCATCACTGTAGTAATAGGGGTGATTTCCCTCAGCACACTGCCGATTGAACAATATCCGGACATTACGCCCCCTGTCGTAAGGGTCAGCGCCAAGTATACAGGTGCCAATGCCATATCGGTGGAACAGTCAGTGGCCTCTGCACTGGAACAACAGATCAACGGGGTGGAGAACATGATTTACATGAAGTCCACCAATTCCAACGACGGCACGGTCAGTGTTCAGGTGACTTTTGATATCGGCACAGATCCTGATATGAATACCGTTTTTACCCAAAACAGAGTTTCCTCAGCCATGGCCAAGCTCCCTGAGGAAGTGACCAGGTTGGGGGTGACCACCCAAAAATCCATGTCCAATACTTTGCTTTTGTTGTCTTTGATTTCCCCGAATGGTCGCTATGACCAGCAGTTTTTGGGTAATTATGCCATCATCAACATTCAGGACAGGTTGGCCAGAATTCCCGGTGTGGGAAGGGTAAGTATCATTGGGGCTTCTGATTATTCCATGAGGATATGGGTACAACCCGATATTTTGGCCAAAATGGGGATTACCATTGGAGAAATTACCCAGGCCATTAGAAGTCAGAATGCCATTGTTCCGGGAGGAAAATTGGGAGCAGAGCCAGCCCCTCCGGGAACCGAGTTTACCTATGTGGTACGTTTGCCAGAACGCTTGCAGACTGAGGAAGCCTTCAGGGAAATCATTGTCCGTACGCATGCTGATGGATCCCAGGTTAGATTAAAGGACATTGCCAGAATAGAACTGGGAACTGAAAGTTACTCTGCCTTTACCCGTACCAATGGGCAGGATGGTGCTCTGATTTCCATTTATCAATCTCCCGGATCCAACGCGGTGCAGGTGGCTGAGGATGTCAAAAAGGAATTGGCCCTATTGGCAGAAGGCTTTCCCGAGGGGGTTGATTACGTGGTATCTTTGGATGCTACCAAACCCATCGTTGCCGGTATCAGTGAAATTGTGGAAACCTTGATCATCGCCCTGGTTCTGGTGATTTTGGTGGTCTTTTTGTTTATCCAGGACTGGAGGGCTACCCTTATCCCTACTTTGGCCATTCCCATCTCTTTGGTGGGTGCTTTTATGCTATTTCCTTTACTGGGCTTCAGTATCAATGTCTTGTCCTTGCTGGGATTGGTTTTGGCCATAGGAATTGTAGTAGATGATGCCATTGTAGTCGTAGAGGCAGTGCAGGTAAAGATGGATCAGGGGATGGGGGTTAAAAAAGCAACTACCGAAGCCATGAAGGAAGTGACCGCCCCTGTGATTGCTACGAGTTTGGTTTTGGTTGCAGTTTTTGTTCCTGTAGTGGGAATACCTGGGATTACCGGGAAGCTTTACCAACAGTTCGCAATTACCATAGCGGTTTCAGTAATCATTTCCAGCATCAATGCACTTACCCTGTCTCCTGCCCTTTGTGCGTTGATTCTGAAACCAAAACAGCAGGGTGAAAGAAAAGGAATATTGGGGCGATTCTTTGATGGATTTGACAGGAGTTTTGATAAAGCCACTGAATCCTATACTTCCTTTACCAAAGTTGTTTCAGGTAAACTAAAAAGGGGGGCGGTTTTAGTCCTTTTAACAGTTATTGCTGCGGGTATTTTGGGAGCCAAACTTCCTGGTGGTTTTATTCCTGAAGAGGACCAAGGCTATATTTTTCTTGGCGTTCAGCTATCTAGTGCTGCAAGTTTGCAGCGCTCGGATGAAGTGGCAAGAAAAATAGAAGAGATATTGAAAGATATTCCGGAAGTAGAGGATTATGCCACAGCAGTGGGCTACAATTTATTAGCTGATGCCCTAAGTACCAATTCGGCCTTTGTCTTTATTTCTTTGATTGACTGGGCTGAACGCCCAGGAACTACTGCAAAGGATGTAGTTGACAAAATCAATGTGCTGTTGCGGCGCGAAATCAAAGATGCGGTAGCTTTTGCCTTCGGGCCACCAGCCATACCGGGTCTAGGTTCCGGGGCGGGGTTCAGTATCATGATACAGGATAAAACAGGGGCAGACCCGTTGTATCTTTTCCAAAATACCATGGCCTTTATCCAGGCAGCTAACGAAAGGCCTGAAATTGCCAGGGCTTCCACCCAGTACCAAGCCTCTGTGCCTCAGCGTTACATTGATTTGGATATAGAAAAAATATTAAAAACAGGGGTTAATCTTCAAGAGGTTTACCAGACTTTTGGAGCCTTTTTGGGTGGGGCTTATGTCAATGACTTCACCAAGTTTGGTAGGATTTACCGGGCTTATATTCAGGCAGAGTCAGAATATCGGCAAAATGAAAAAGGTTTGGAACTTTTCTTTGTGAAGAATAACCAAGGAGAATCTGTTCCCATCAGTACCTTTTTAGAAGTGAAGGAAGTGAGTGGCCCGGAATATACCAACCGCTTCAATCTATTCCGTTCTGCGGAAGTGACGGGGGTTCCTGCTCAGGGATACAGTTCTATTCAGGCTTTGAATGCCTTGGAAGAGGTGGCGAAAGAAGTCTTGCCCGATAACATGGATTACAGCTGGAATGGCATGAGTTTTCAGGAAAAGAAATCCTCCGGTTCGGCAGGGGTGATTTTTGCGTTCTCCTTCTTTCTGGTATTTCTTATCCTGGCTGCCCAGTATGAAAGTTGGTCCTTGCCTTTCAGCATATTATTGGGAACGCCATTTGCCATATTTGGAGCATTCCTTTTCTTGTCTTTCGCCAGGATTTTCTCGCTGAGTTTTGAGGTGAATATTTTTGCCCAAATTTCCTTGATTCTGTTGATTGCTATGGCGGCCAAGAATGCCATTTTGATTGTGGAGTTTGCCAAAATGAAATTTGATGAGGGCCTTTCTTTGTATGATGCGGCCGTGGATGCGGCCAAGCTTAGGTTCAGGCCCATCCTGATGACTGTATTTTCCTTTGTCTTGGGCATTCTGCCCTTGATTTTGGCTTCCGGCTCAGGAGCTGAAGCCAGAAAGGTAATGGGAATGGCCCTTTTGGGGGGAATAGGAATTGCGACCTTTTTAGGGGTTTTTATGTATCCTTTGCTGTTTATTTTGGTGGGCAAGCTTTTCAAATATGAGCAGAAAAGGGATTTGGTTCAAGGAGATAAATCATTGGAAGGATGAAAAGAGCTTTATGGTTTATAGGCCTATTGGGCCTTTTGGCAGCATGTAAGGCCGGTAAGCCTTACCAAGGGGTAGATTTTAATATTCCTATTGCTGAGAAACCGGCGTTTGGGGAGGATGCAGCCATGGAGGAGATCAATACCTTGGATTTGTCCAAGACGGGCAATGCCAACCTGATCTGGTGGGAGTATTTCAATGATCCTTTGCTGGACACCCTGATCAGAACAGGTTTACAATACAACAGAAATGTCTTGATGGCCGCGGAGCGGATTGTACAGGCCCGCATGGCTTTGAAAATTCAGAACGCCGAGCTTTTGCCCAGATTGGGTGCACAGGCTTCTGCGGAAAGGGGAAATTTCCTTTTTAACCAGATCGGGCAGGTTAATGAACTGTATATTGTGGGCTCAGGATTGAATTGGGAGTTGGATTTTTGGGGTAAGTTGAGAAACCTATCTGATGCGGCCCGCTACCAATTGTTAAGCAGTGAGTTTGGCCTGCAAAGCCTTCAGATCACATTGGTATCCGATGTAGCTACGACTTATTTCAACTGGGTACAGGCTTTGGAGGAATTGGAGATTGCAAAAAGCAACCTGGCCTTAAGAGACAGCATGCATCAGATTATCATTGAGCGCTTTGAAAAGGGCATCATCCAGCAAACAGATGTGGAACAGTCCAATATCTTAAGGGCGATTGCTGCGGGTGCGGTTCCTAAGTTTCAAAGGAAATCGGTTCAACTTGAAAATGCCTTGAGTTTCCTTATCGGAATGAGTCCTATGCGCTTCAATAAGCAGTTTTCCCTGGAACAGATCAAACCTCATGCGAATATAGAGCGCTATCAGGCGGTGGATTTACTGATGAACCGCCCTGATGTTATTGCTGCAGAATACCAGTTGATGGCACAAAATTCCCAAGTTGGGGCGGCCAAAGCCAGGATGCTTCCCAGTATCAGTTTGGACGCCACTTTGGGCATCATTTCTGACGACTTCAGTACACTCAATTTGCAGAATCCTTTGTGGAATATTGGAGGGCAACTGATGGGTCCTATCTTTTTCTGGGGTCAGATCAGAAGGATGGTGGATATGGAGCAAAGCAAGGAGTTTCAGGCTTTGTTTAATTACGAAAATGTCGTATTGAATGCCTGGAGGGAGGTTCAGGATGTCAAGGTCGAGATCAGGACTTTGGAGGAGGAAATTGAAATAGCCAGGGACAGGAAGCAATCTGCTTTAAGTGCGCAGTTTTTGAGTGGGGCAAGGTATACTCAGGGGGTCACCTCTTATTTGGAATTTCTCGAGTCACAAAGACAGGCTTTTGATGCAGAATTGGAGTTGGTACACCTCAAGCAATCCCTGCTTTCTGCTTATGCCCGATTCTATAAGGTGATGGGAGGAGGACCAGTACGGGAATAAGAACCAAGGCAAAAGATTAAAGGAAAAGTGGGATTTCGGAAGGCGGATTGGAACCATGAAGGAGTTAAGACTTTTAAGGGTTTCATTAAGGAGGGGCGTTTAAAAAGTTAAGTAAGATAGCTAGTGTTAAAGGCTTCACCTTGTCATATCGAACGGAGAGAGAAATCTAAAAGCTATTTAAACCACAAAGTGCGCAAAGGACACCAAGAAATTAAAATAAATTCATAAGGTCCAAAGGTCTTCGGCTGCAATTTGATCGTTATGATTAGTGTCAGACGAAGGAAGAACGCCAAGCAGCTGGCGCTGGGGGTACCAACCTTTGAGGTTTTTGAAACCTCGAAGGTTTTGAAAAATCATATAATAGAACGCTGATTGTTCGCAATCTCACAACAAAATAGAACGCGCCTGCCTTCCTGCGGTCAGCAGGCAGGGATGACGCTGATTAGGCTGATAATCTCAGATGGTTCGCAAGCTCACCGGATAGAATACGGATTGTTTGCGGTGCTCACAGGGTTGTAACGCTGAACCCGAGTGGCAACTCGGGGAAATGGTGATAAAATCCTCGGTCCGCCCAACTCCGGGAGAAGTTGAATTTAGCGCAGTCTTTCATTTGTTGTAATTTTTTTATCCACATCATTTAACTCACGGGAAATGATAAATACTTATTGCATTGCCGTCACATTCGTGTCATCCTAATAATTCCTGCCATGGGCAAGCGGGCGTGGACAAAAGTTTTTAACTGGAAAATGGTTATTAACTCCTTCCAAAAGCAGGCAGGCGTGGACAAAAATCAAAGATCAGCCCATGTTATGCGCGGTAAATGACTTGGTCATACCCATCATTTTTTCCTTGTAGATTTGTGCATCTGGAAACAGTTGTTGCATTTCAGCTTTATTGATCAGCCTGATTTCATCAAGGTACTGTTTGGCGTCTCTGGGGTCCCATTTTCTGAGTCTACTAAGTCGGGTTTTTGTCAGGATGCTGTAGGTTAGGGATTTTGGAAAATATTGGATAAATGGAATAGCATAGTGCGCTTCCACAAAGAAATGCTTATTGGGTGTCTGGATAAAATATTTGTTACAGATGCGCATGCATTCCCTGGCCATTTTTTGTTGGTTTTCCCAGGTATACAGGTGTTCAATAACAGAGTTGGAAAATACCAGGTCAAAGTGATTTTCTTCAAACATGGAAAGATCGGTCGCATCTCCCGCAATGCTTTTAATGCCATTACTCAGGTTTTTTTCTTCCTGAAGGTTGAGAAGCGTAATTTGAAGTTTCCCGGATTGTACCAATTCCCTATCTTTCCAAAAATAGTCAGTTCCACCCACATCCAATACCTTGATTACTTTTCCATTGGGAAAATTTTTCTGAATGAGGGCTTCAAAAACTTTAAACCGTCTGTTTCTCATGGCATAACCAAAAGAATCAGGATGGTCTGAGGAAGCCAGCAAGGCTTTAAAGTGACGCATAAATGAATGAAAGTATCCGGAGATTGGCAATCTTAAGAATAATTTGAAATTAAATGCTACAAAATCAAGTCCGCTTTAGGAATCTTTGTTAATTTTACATCATTCAGGGGCAAAGTTATAATTAATTATTAATATCTAAAAACCCAACGTCTAAGGGTAGGTCTTCGTTAATGTCTTTGATTTTAGATTGTTATTTTTATGAAAAAACGTTTTGACAGGATTTTCCCCTGGTTATTCGTTATAGGAGATTTGGCAGTGATGAGTTTCTCAATCATCCTGCTTTCATTTTTGATGGGGGATTTTGGCTATTATAACGGTCCGGATCGTGCTATTTTTAGTATATTCATCATGGTATGGATGGTAATTACCATCTTAAGAAAAGACTACAGATGGGAAAGAACTTCCCAGATAGATGCATTATTTGGTAAATTGATCGTTTCTTTGCTTTGGTTTCTTGTGATCGTAGCCATTTTGTGGGTTCCTGTTTTGGAAGAGGTTAATAGCCTTTTATTCTTTTCTACCCTTTCTTTTACATTGTTTCTGTTTCTATCCTTTTATAGGGTAGGTACTTTTCTTGTACTCCGTAAATACCGTTCCAAGGGCTTCAACTTTAGAAATGCTGTAATCTTGGGCAATGGGCAGATTGGCGGTAAATTGGCAGAGGTACTCCATAGGCGCAGGGATTTTGGCATCCGGTTTATGGGGCATTATGATTTCAGTCCGGAGATTACACAGGACAAGGACCGGCTAAAGGAATTTTTTGAGGAGGCGGTTGCCAAAGAAATAGATATCATATACATACAAGAGCTCAGGGATGCTAAAGTGGTAAAAAAGCTAATTGATTTTGCCGATGAGCATTATATCAAAGTAAAAGTAATCCCTGGCAATGCCCTGCAACTGGAAAAGCAGCTTTCTTTTTCCCGTTATGGTGATCTATTTGTAATCAATGTCAATGAGATTCCTTTGGATCTTGCGGCCAATAGAATTATGAAAAGGGCCTTTGATGTGGTCTTTTCCTTATTTGTAACAGTATTTATATTGAGTTGGCTGATTCCTTTGGTGGGTTTATTGATCAAATTGGAATCCAAGGGGCCTGTATTTTTCATTCAGGAACGCAACGGTTTCAATAACAAGGTTTTCAACTGTTTGAAATTCCGCTCCATGACCCCTAATGATTATGCTGATGAGCAGCAGGCTAAGAAAGGGGATCCAAGGGTAACCCGGATAGGCGCTTTTTTAAGAAGCACCTCTTTGGATGAAATGCCACAATTTCTCAACGTATTAATGGGCGACATGTCTATTGTGGGTCCAAGGCCCCACACAGTTCCCATGAATAAAGAGTTTAAGACTAAAATTGAAAAATATAATTCCCGTCATATGATCAAGCCTGGTATCACCGGTCTTGCTCAGGTAAGGGGGTTCAGGGGTGAAATAGAAAACCCTTATCAGATACGTTCACGGTTCAAACTCGATTATTTTTACATTAAAAACTGGTCAATCTGGCTGGACTTAAAGATTTGTGTTCAAACATGCCATGAATTGATCTATAATCGGGAAAATGTCTATTGATTCGGTATTAGTTTGCAAATATTGCGGGCATGATGGACCTCCCGAAAAGCATCAGGTTAAAGAAATGATGTTTGGAACGGGTGAAACTTTTAATATTGGTTCCTGTCAAGTCTGTGGTAGCCTTCATTTGTTGGATATTCCTGATGATTTATCTCCGTATTATCCTCCCAATTATTATTCATTAAATACTTTGGTCACTTCAGGACCGGTCAAAAAACTGTTGAAAAGATGGCGATATCGTTTTTTTCTTTCCGGCCTAAGTTTTTTCCGGCCTATTTTTGGTCAATGGATGCTTTGTTCACAGACAGCCACTTCTGCCAGAATTGCGGATATAGGTTGCGGTAATGGTCAGTTGCTTTATGAAATGCATGTTGCAGGCTTTAGCAATTTGGAGGGGTATGATCCATTTATACCAGGCGACCAAGTCATAGCACCTGGTCTCAAACTTTTCAAGAAACCCTTGGCGCAGATTGAAGGTACTTTTGATCTGATCATGATGCACCACGCGCTCGAGCATATGGAAAACCCTGAAGAAATACTTCGGAAATGTAAGGGCTTGCTGAGCAAAAAAGGTGTTCTTTTGATCAGGATTCCTGTTTCAGATGCCAGGGTATGGGAAGAAGAAGGTGTTAATTGGGTTCAGTTGGATGTGCCCCGTCACTTACATATTCCCAGTATTGCAGGTATAAAAAGTTTAACTGAAAGGTTGGGTTTTAAACTTAAAGCAATGGATTTTGACAGTACAGCCTTTCAGTTTTGGGGGACAGCATTATATAAAGAGGGAATACCTTTGAGTAAGGCAGGCGAACAATATTTTTCGGAAGCAGCACTGAAAGCATGGCAACAAAAAGCCCTGTTGTACAACCAACAGGGCCTTGGTGATCAGGTTTGTTTTTATTTTGTTAAGTCTGAGTCTGATTAGATCCGCATCAAGGCATCTAAGAAACTCATGTTTTCTCCCTTTTTCTTAAATATTAAGGTAGGCACTTCATTGTTGACATTGACCAATTTTTCTGCAATGCTTCCCAAAAGGACTGCGGCAGAGGCTGTTCGGCCACGGCTTCCCATTAAAATCATATCAGCCGCATTTTCTTTGGCTGTTTTGATGATAAAGCGCCCCTCGTTTCCTTCTTCTTTTAGCAAAAAAAGGCAATCATATTCCGGCAACCCATGTTTATGGAGGAATTTCTTATAATCTTTAATGGCCAATTCCTTCATGATCACATCAAATTCCGCATGGCTCTTACCGGTCTTATAATAGCCCAAGGGTATGGTATAAACATGCATTCCCAACACTTCCGCTCCGATTTCGTTGGCCAGCCGGTCTGCAAATTCCAGTGTCATCACGGAATGATCAGAAAAATCCATCGGTACCAATAATTTTTGCGGTGTTTTTATTGGGCTTTTTTCGGTGAAAAAAAGTACTGAGCATGGCGCTCTATGTGCCATGGTTTTGGCAAGAGAGCCACTTCCCTCCAGTTCTTCTTTACGGCCCATGATCAGCACATCCACATCTTTGATTTTTGCCCAGCGTAATACCGTTTCCATGGGTTTACCCTCTTCAACAATAATTTCGATTTCTGTTTCTTTTGGAAAACCCTGTGCTTTGATTAAGGTATTGATTTCTGCCTTAAGGGTTTCATCAGTAGGGACCACGAGGTCCGGATATTTTTCGCGTATCTCCTCGGGAAGAGAAAGGTCTTTGGCAACATGAATAAAATATAGTTTTTCAATTCCCAATACTTCCGAGAGGTTGGCCACCTTTTGGGTAAGGATCTCGTCCATTTTGCTGAAATCCAGCCCGACCATTGCCTTGGTGAAATGCTTCATAATTTGGTGCTCAATAAGGTTTTAAACCGAAATCGTGTTATTTGTTATTAATTTACGCTATTAAAGTAAGTTTTAGAAAATTCTAGCTGTAATTTAAAGGAAAGCTTTTTGAAATAAAGCCAAAAGCAGCTGAAATCGGATATATTTGTGTTAAATGGCAACCCAAGCTGAAAAATATTTTCTTGCGTTGGTTCCTGAAGGGAATATACAGTCTGAAGCAACAGCCCTAAAAGAGGAAATGCGGGATCTGTTCGGCGTAAAATATGCCTTAAAATCTCCAGCCCATGTGACGATTAAAATGCCTTTTACCTACAATGGGTTTAAAGAGGACAGGTTAATTGCCAAACTCGAAAAGTTTTTAGCAGGTTTTTCACCTTTTGACCTGTCATTCCATGGCTTTGACCGATTTGGTAAAAGGGTGATTTTTGTAGCACTCAGACCTTCGGAGGCTTTGAATAATCTTCAGGAATCGCTTGCCACATTTTGCAAAGAAGAGCTTAAATTGGTGAAGGAACTCAGTGACCGTGCTTTCCACCCGCACATGACCATTGCTTTTAAAGACCTAAAACCAAAAAACTTTGATAGCTATTGGGATCATTTCAGGAAAAAGCGCTTTTCTGCCCGTTACTCTGCAAAAGATGTGGCTTTACTCAAAAGGACAGCAGGCAGGTGGGAGGTAATCCACCGTTTTACTCTGAAAGGATAAGTTTTGCTTTTTTCTTACTTTCTTTCAATTCCTCAAAAACCTGCAAGTATTGGTCAGTCACAACGTCCCAGTTATAACGGTCGATCAAACCTTCCCTTGCCGTTTCTCTCAAAAACCTCATGGATTCAGGTTGTTGTTCCGCTTTTTCCACACATGCTGTGACGGCCTCAGCATTTTTTTCGAAGAACCAGCCATGTTTGCCATCCTGAAGCATCTCCCTATTGAAAACCGTATCCAGGGCTAATACTGCACAGCCAAAACCCAGTGCTTTGAGCATGGCAGGGTTGGTACCCCCATATTCATGCCCGTGGAAATAGGCAAAAGAGTGGATGTATAGGGATTTAAGTTCTTCCGGATCTGTGACATAACCAGTAAAAAGCAAACGGTCATCAGGGATTTTTTTCAGCTTGGATTCAAACTCATCCCGATAAGGTACATCACCTACAATGACCAGTTTTCTTTTTGAATTGGATTTAATGAATCCTTCAACCAAAAGATCGGCATTATTATCGGGTACCAATCGGCCTACGATAAGGAAATAGCTGCCTTTTTCCAGTCCCCATTTTTCTATTTTTTGGGGATTGGCGGTTTCTGCAGGATTGGCCCCATATGCTATAACAGTGGAATCCACATCAAACATCTCTTTGTAAATGCGGTGCATTTCATCCGAATCATTGATGATGCGGTCATAATGTTTTGTAGCCATTCGGGAAGCCCAAATGAAATACCTGGAACCAAAACCTCTCCATTTGGGCCTAAGCCATTCCAGCCCATCCACATTGATGGCAGTAGGTTTTCGAAAAAACCTCGAAATTACACCAAAAGGACCATTACCGCTGTTGACCACAAAAATGACATCAACATCCGACAGACAGGCATGTAACATGGAAATGAAAGAATGGGTCAATTGGGTCAGGCTTTTGGTTTCTATAGCTGGGGTATAAATCAATTTGATGCCATTGACAATTGGTGGCTTTTCATTAAAAAGTGCACGGTGGCAATAGACCCTAAGGTCTACTCCTCGTTTTTGTAACCTTTCTCCCAGTTCTTTGACTAAGGTGTCGTAGCCTCCATACACGTATGGGTAACCCTTTGCGCCAAGGATGGCTACTTTTAATTTCTCGTTTCCGGGAATATCTGGCATATATATTCTTCCATTTTCTGGGCAAACTGCCCGTAACTAAAATTATTTAATACTCGGTCTCTTCCTTTTTTACCCATTGCCTTGGCCGCTTCCGGGTGGGAAAGCAGGTAATTAATCCGCTGACTGCCCATAACAATATCGTCTATTTCGATCAGGTAGCCAGATTGGCCCTCTTCCAACATCTCTACTGCCCCCCCTGATTTGGTCGCCACTACAGGAAGTGCAGAAGCCATAGCTTCAAGTACGACTGTAGGGAAAGAATCCGGTAAGACTGATGGCAGCACAAAAACATTAGTGCACTTCAGGATTTCAGGAACATCTGATCTAAATCCCAAATCCATGACGTGCTTGCCCAAGCCATTGTCCTGAATAAAGTCCCCAACTTCCTCCAATAAATTTTCATAGCCAGGATAGGGATCACCCACTAACAAAAAGAGTGCGTCGGGATGCTCCCTGATTACTTCTTTGGCCATTTTTAAAAAAGACAACTGTCCTTTTCCGGGATTGACCCTCCCAATCATTGTTACAATCTTTCTGTCCTCTGGCAGTCCGGTTTTTGCATAAACATCCTTTTTGCCATTCAAGAAGGGTTCATAATCTATGCCATTATGAATTACTTCAGGCTCTAGGTTCAATAAGCCGGCCCAATGTTGGGCGACGGATTCAGAAACCACTACAGGTCTCCTTTGAACACCATTGATTTGTCTAGCCAAAAACCGCACCAAAAACCTCGGCGAGTTGATAATTTCATGAATATGCCAAATATGGCTGATTTTATTTCTCTTGGCAAAAATTGCACCAACTATTACAGCTAAAGTATTGGAATACACCAATTTTATGGGCTCTTCCTTATGAAGTTTATTCAAAAACCGATAAGCTTTCAAAAATTTCCTGCCCCTGTTGACTATTCCGAATGGACTAAAATACTTCCTCCGAAGGATACCCAGGTTGACAATGACCACTTCTATGCCTCTCTTTTCCACTTCCGCCCGAAAGGGACCCTCACCTGGGAGTACCAAAAGGGTGGAATAGCCCAGTTTCCTGAATATTTCTATCACGTAGATCAGGATTTTAGATGCTCCGTAAAGTTCCGAAGAACTATGTAAAAAAATTACTCTCCCTTTATGACTCATTTTTTTTAAAATATAACCTGACGATTCCCGTTCTCCGGAAAGGCAAGGCAAAAACTTCCAACAACAAAGATAATGGGAAAATAAGGCCGACCCCTAAAAGCATGGGGGGTTTTTTCCTGTTTTTGAGGTCATAAATGATATTTCCCCCGTAACCTAATTTTCCTAAAAGGGCACTTAAATTGCCCAAAACACCCAAATGTAGGGAAAAGTATTGACTTTTGACCCGCTTGAAGCCAAGTGCTTCTACCTTTTCAGCCAATTGGGTTTCGTGCCAGTGACTGAGGTGTTTGGGAATGTCCAAATGCATCCATTTATCACCTGCCCACTGGTGCTGCCAACTTTTTATATTGGGGACTTCAAGGACTAGAATCCCCCCTTTTCTTAGATTGTTATCGCAGAGCTCTTTTAACATTGCTAAAGGAGCTGGCAGGTGTTCAAGTACATGAAACAACGTAAGTACATCAAAATTACCTGAATCAATTTTGCCTTTACTGTATTGTTCTGTCTGTACTTTTACGCCATATTTTTCCTGGGCAAAACGGGCCCGCTCAGGAGCTGTTTCTATACCCATTGCCTGCCAACCTGCAATTTTTGCCTGGAACAAAAATTGACCCTTACCTGAACCAAAGTCCAGGCAACGCAAAGGAGAAATGTCGGGAAGGAGTCTATTTACCGTATGGATTACATTGGAAGCTTCCTGAAAAATGATTTTTTCAAAAATGGAGTTTCTGTTGTCCACAACAGTATATATCTCATCTTCGTATAGGGCTGCCATATCCAAATCGGATTGGATTAGAGTCCAGGTAACCCCGCATTTTTTACATAAAATAAGAGAAAAGTTTCTGTTTTCCTTTTTATCCTCTGCACCACAAACGGGGCATTGTTCTTGCCTCATAATTCCCGCAAATAATTCAGAAAATTAACAGTTTTTAGCCAAAAAATCTCAGATCTTGGACCTAGATATATCTTCATGTTAAAATAAACTTTTTAACAAAAACGAAAAACGTTTTTGTGTATTTGAATAAACCGTCCTCCTATCTATTTGCCTGATGCTATCTCCAAAACTTCTGCCAGTTTTTCCTTATCGATGGGTTTGGTCAAAAAGTAATTCATTCCTGCATTAAGGCATCTTTGCTTTTCAGATTCCAGAGCGCCTGCCGTAAGTGCCACAATTGGCGTAAATTCTCCGGACGCTTTTTCAAGTTCCCTGATTTCAAAAGTTGCCTCAAACCCATCTTTTTCAGGCATTTGAACATCCATAAATATCAGATCCGGTTTTTCTTTTTTGTATGCATCTATTGCTTTTTGCCCATTGAAAGCTTCGGTAATCTTGGCCTTCGGGTATTTGTTAGAAATGATGGTTTTCAATAACAGCATATTTAGAGGCACATCTTCTGCGATTAAGATATTAAAACTAGACTGATTGGTTTCTTCCAAAATATCTTTTGTGTTCTGCGGCAGTGCCTGAGGTTTAGCACTTGAATGACTCAGTCGCTGAAGGCAATGGAACAGTTCTGAAACTTTTGCAGGTTTGATCAATTTGGCATCTATACCCAGTTCTTTGATGGCACTTTCCAAACGCATATCATCCGCGGAACTGTAAAGTATAATTTTCGGACTCTTTACTTCAGGTTTTCTTGCAAAAAGTTTCTTGATCTCTCTGATGGTTGAAATTCCATCCATATAGGGCATGTGATAATCAACAATGATCACATCAAAGTCCTGATTTTTTTCTAAATGCGTCAGTGCTTCAATGGCATTTCCAGCTTCCGCTGTAGAGATACTCCAATTGGCTAAAATATCCCTTAGAATGTTCCTGTTGTTCTTATTGTCATCAATGATGAGGACCTTACTCACATCAAAGGACTTCTCAGGTTGGTCAGATCGCTTAAAAGGGCTTCTGATGGTAAAATAAAACCTAGAGCCTCGGCCTAACTCAGACTCAAACGCTATCTGGGTATCCATTTTTTCTGCCAGCATCTGTGAAATGACCAAACCAAGTCCCGTACCTCCATAACGACGGGTGGTGGAGGCGTCAGCCTGAGAAAAAGACCTGAAAAGTTTGGGTTTTTGTTCATCAGATATCCCAATACCCGTATCCCTTACAGAAAAGGTAAACAGCCCTTCATTATCAGCGCCTTGAATTTCTTTAAAATAAATGCTCAGCTCTACTTCTCCCTTTTCGGTAAATTTGATGGCATTGCCCAGAAGGTTGACCAAAATCTGTTTTAACCGTATGGGATCTACTTGAAAATATCTTGGTATATCATGGGGGATATTCAGCAAAAATTCAATTTGTTTTTTGGCGGTATTGAATTTAACGATATCTGCGGTTTCTTCGGCGAGGTCAAGGATATCGGTTTCCAGTTGCTCGATTTCCAGTTTCCCTGCTTCAATCTTTGAAAAATCAAGTATGTCATTGATTAATCCTAGCAATGAATGGGCAGAAATATTGGCGCTGAGTACATATTGCCGCTGTTCATTTGAAAGGTCAGAGTTCATAAGTAAATCTGTAAAACCGATAACTCCATTGAGGGGGGTTCGGATTTCATGGCTCATATTGGCCAAAAACTCAGATTTAGATCTATTGGCGGCTTCAGCTTCTTCTTTGGCTTGGATCAGGAAAGACTCCAATTCGGCCCGTTTTTTAATATTGACGAGCATTTCGGCATAGACCAGGAGTAATTGCAGTTCGGTTTCCGAGTAAGGGTGAACTTCTCTTACCCAATCAAAACCCACAAATCCCAAAAGCTGGTTTTTGTAGCTCATGGGGAAGGTGATAAGGGTCTTGATTCCCTGTGGCAATAGGATGTCTTTAAGTGGACCTTCTTTCAAAGCTCCTACCTCAGGTACACCAAAAATTTCTCTTTTTTGATGCTTTTCTACCCAATTTGGAATATAATCCATGGGAAGATTCTGAAGGTTTTCGATTTCGGAGGAAATATCCGTGCCACACCATTCGTAGGTATTCGATGCGGTATATGTTTCAAAATTATATTCAAAAATATAAGCCCTGTCAGCTTCTACAAATTTCGCCAATTGTCCTAGTGATCCCTGTACATTTTTATCAAGATCTTTAGGATCCATATTGATGTACTTGGTAGATATATCAATCAGAATTTGTTGAAGCTCTAGCTGTTTTTTTAGGATTTTTTCCTGATCAGCATATAGTAACTTTGAAACGGTCATGCAAAGGTATTTTTGCCACTGAATTTTAGATGAATGGCAAGCAGGTTATCATATAAATCTTTTAAATGTATTGTGAATTTATCAAAAACCAAAAACCTACAGTTGTTTTCAAATAAACTTTTTGCTTTTTATATATGGTGAAATGTAAAATATAATATTTAAAGGTTGTTTTATTATTTTTTTATGGCTGTTTAATGAGTTTTTCAAAGCGATTGAAAAATGATGAACGGTTGAAGTGTGCACATCTTCTATTTCCCTTTTCAATTAATTCCTCAATAAGTGTGGGATCTTCGATTAATCGCTCCATCATTGTCGCCAAACTTTCAGCATTTCCTACCTCATGTATCAGGGCTGCTTCTGCAGCTATTTCCATCAAAGCGTCCTGATTGGAAATGATCACTGGAATATGATTGTTCATGGCCTCAATGACGGGGATGCCAAAGCCCTCATTTGAAGAAGGGAATACATAGGCAAAGGCATTTTGATAGAGTTCTTTTACTGTTATATCAGGAAGGAATCCGGTTAATTTCACTTGAGCGGTGAGATTTTCATCCTTTATTTTTCGAACAACATTATCATAATCATCCAGTGCCAGACTTAGGCCACGTTCACCGACCAGGACTAGGCTGTATTTCCCAGGGTATTTTTTTTCAATCACCCCAAAGGCATCCACCAGGGTTTGGATCATTTTTCTTTTATCAAAGCTACCCACATGAAGAAAATACCGCTTTGGCTGAATGCCGAATTTTTCCAGTGTATTTCCTTCGGTTTGGGTATGCTCAGGAAGGAGTTTGGGGCACTGATAGATAACCTCAATATTTTTATGGATGCCCGAGTATATTTCCAAGGCCTTTTTGGCGGTGAATGAGGTAGTAACAACAGTACATTTCCCCCTTAACCCCGAATGGATCATGGGAATAAAATAAGCCCGCCAAAACTTGTTGTAATTTTGTGGCATCTGCCAGAAAAAGGCATCATGGATTACTACAAGCTTTTTAGCCTTAAGGGGCCAAGCGGGTGCAATGAAGTCAAAACAGATCAGGACATCAGCACCTGATTTTTTGACTTTCAAGGGAAGGAGACATTGCTTCCAAAAAAAATAGTAAATATGATAAAACAGTTTTTTCCAATAAGCGACATTCCCCCTGTAAAAATTGCTGGCCATTTGCTGCCGGAAATTATGAGAGAAAATATAGGATACTTCATCCGAGGTGTTTTCCTCTACCGCCTCACAGAATTCAGACATATAGGTTTTGATGCCGGTTAGGGCTGTATTCAAATAAAAAAGGTCGACATACACAGTTTTCTTTTTCATGTGATGGAAGATTTAGCATACCTGATTCTCTGATAGGCAAAGACGCTGTAACCTACCATCCACCAGCTGACCCAAGATACATAAGTATATACTTCTGCATTGGCCGTAAATAGTGGAAGGAGTAATCCAAATTTTACAGAGGCTGCCACGAATGCAATCCTTGCCGTCATCAGGTCATCAGTTTGGTTAAATACCTTCAGTGAGATTTTGATGCCGAAATAAAGGATGAGGATATAAAGGAACATACCCAACCAACCCAACTGTACACCATAGATCAAAAACTGGTTTTCACCGCCCACCCTGAGTTCATCCTCTACGCTGCCTACATTGCCACTCATGGCCAATCCAATTCCCTGTGGGTTGGCGATCATAGAATCCAACGCCAATAACCATTCCACCAAATGACCCAAGCTGGAAGTGTTTTCAAAAGTTATGGTATCTACTACAAAATAATAGAAATCCTCAGAGGCGAAAAATAGTACATATACAATAAAAAGCAGGACTACAAAAAAACCTGAAAGGATCAATTTATACAGTTTAAAAATGATGGCTACAAAAAAGATCATCACAAAGAAAGCCAAGAAGGCTGCCCTGGAGGCTGCAAAAAACAGGCTGCCCATGGCACATAACATGACGAAAGTTGCCAGTGTGGCATTTGCTCTTTTGCTGGTTAAAAACCAAATCAATCCTGCTGAAAATCCAAGAAGTACCGAACTGGCTAGTTCCAGGGGATCTGAAAAAAAGGAGGCCAGTCTTTTGGTCACAGCTTGGGTTTCAAAAGTCCATGTCAGCCCAAAATGCCCTGTAGGATCAATGTCGTTGATTTGCTGATTGAAAAGGGCATAACCTGTTAAGGACTGCAAATGCGTATCTATGGCCCTTTCAAATAGATTCATCAGAAAGGCAGCAATAGCAATATAAAAGATACCTTTGAACAGCAATTGTACTTCTTTATCCTCAAACTTGGTGTTTCTCCCCAAGAAATACACCAAGCCAGGGATCAGCATATTTTTAAAATAAAGTGTTTTATTGATTAAACTCGCCTCTCCAAGCGGAAGAAACAAATAAATGAAAGCCAGTCCCAAGAATGCGAGGAACAAGTAGTCTACTGTATGCAGCCTGAATGGGTAGGCAAATATGTTCTTTTGGTAAAAAATAAAGGAGATAATGGCTGAGAGCACAACGATTTCCTTGAGGAACTGAAAAATATTGACAATCAGTACCGAATTGGTAGAAAGGTATGCCAGGCTTAAAACTGTGATGTAAAAGGGTAAAAAAAATGCCAAAAAGAAGATGACATACTCCCATTTACCATGCAGTATCATCCTGTTGAGTACCCAAAAAAGGAGTACTAGGATCAATAAGGCAATAATGGAAAAGAAGATCAGGGACATAAGGGGTCAGCTTGTGTATGGTCCAGGCGAAGCCCATGGAGGATGCCCCTACCAACGGCTTTCATTTTTTTAAACCTGCCTCGAAGGCAAAAATAAGACATCCAAGCAAAATACTTTAGCAAATGGTAGGACCATGCCGTGAGGATGTGCAGTCCCTTGCTATGTCTTCTCAATTGAAAAAGCTGATTTCGGGCATGCAGGTAAAACACTGTTGGACTTAGTGTTCCCTCGTCATGGGCCTTTTTTGAAGAAGCGCTTCCCTCATGGTAAATGGTACTTTGGGAAGCCAGGTAGATATTATAACCTGCATTTCTGATTCTGAGGGACCAATCCACATCTTCAAAATAGGCGAAATAGGCATTTTCCAATAACCCGACTTTTTTGATCACTTCTGCAGGTAGCAGCATACAGCAACCTGTAGCCCAATCCAGCTTTTTATCTTGAAGGCTGTAATTGGCCAGAACAGCATGATCCCCCAAGGTTTTGGCAACCCCGAAGGTTTTTAGGTATTTGCCCCCTGCACTCCATATTTTATCCGGGCTGTCGAGGAACAGGATCAAGGGTTGTAGCATACCTGCATTGGAAAGCTTGTCTTTTGCCTTTAAAAGCTCTTCCAGAAAATCCGGGCTTACGACAGTATCATTGTTTAGCAGCAGGATATAATCAAATCCTTTTTCCAGTGCATGGGTGATTCCGATATTATTGCCACCTGTAAATCCCAGGTTTTTTTCATTTTTCAGGTAAATGTGTTTTGGGAATTCTTTTTGGAGTTTTTCCAAGGAGCCATCCACTGAACCATTGTCCACGATAATGATTTGATGGGCTGGACCGCTGACCTTTTCCAAGGATAAAAGACACCTTTTGCTGAGGGCATAGCCATTCCAATTAATGATGATTATTGCTACCGAAAAGGGAGGTTTTGAACCCATGGAACATGTCTTTGTTTTTGGAATAAATCAAATAAGTACTGATCATAAAAATAACCACTTCTGTGGAAAGGAGCGCATAGCAAAGTCCCACACCACCAAATTTAGAAGTAAGCACCAAAGAAGCGCTCACCATATATAGGCACATCAACCAGGAAGACCTGAACATTTCCCCTTTTCTATCTGTCACCAGGAAGATAAGTACATTTGCAATATTTAAACAGGCTAAAAGTGGTACAAAAGCCAATAGTCTCAGGTAAACGATGGAGTCTTCCAAGCGGGATTTGGCAAGGGCCTGAATGATAAAAGGAGCAGCAAAGTAGGTAAATAAAGACAAGCAGAAGCCCATAAAGAGGCCATTTAAGTAAGCCCTTTTAAGAAAGCGGAAAAAACCGGATCTGTTTTTCTCAAATTGTTTGGAAGCATTTGGATAAATGGCCTGAATTACCAAAGCCGGCAGCATGCGAAGGACCATGGTGATCCTTTCGGCTAAACTGAACATACCCAGTGTTTCGGCTGTGGCAAAGAAGCTGAGGATGATCAGGCCCCCATTGATGGAAATATGGGAAGCCAGGTTGGAGAAAAAAAGGAGTATATTTTCCTTTAGTGATTCAAAAACCTGGTGAATATTAGGTTTGAAAAAACGGATACCCAATTGATGGTGTATATAAATTAGGATAAATATATTCATCATTAATCCTGAACCACCAAGGATAAAGTTCACCCATTTGGCCTGATCCGGTTGATGGATAAACATGACAATTCCCAAAAGGTAGAGCAATTTGCTAAATACATTGGCCACAGAAACCATCTTCATTTTTTCCAAACCTTGGAAAAACCAAAGGGGTATGGTGGCTTCCGAAAAAAGCAGCAAAATGGAAAAAACCAAAATCACTTGGTATTCCCTGAAAAGGTTGAGCCCAAAAACCGCAATCAAAATGATCAGGGCAGCGATGAAAGCCAGGATAGTTTTACTGGAAATGATGTTGGAAACCAACCGGGAAAGTACGGCTGGGTTTTTTTGATTGATCGCCACCTCCCTTGGTGCACTGAGGTTATAACCAAAGCCGACCAATATATTGAGTAAGATAATGACAGATAGGGATAAATTGACCAGTCCAAATTGATCCACACCAATAGAGTCGATCAATAAAGGCATGGAAACCAGCGAAATCAAAATGTTGGAGGCCTGAATAAAACCCAAAAAAATAAAATTCTGAATCGATTTGCTCCGAATCAGGTTGCCGTAAGAAGAAGAAAGAATTTTGTCAAACATGTGCGAAAAAGGCTATGCCTCGGAGTTACTGACGTGAAGCCGATACAGTTGCCTCAAGTATAGCAAAATGAAGGTCAAAAGGCCCAAAATCAAAGCCCCAAAAACCATTCCTTTTAATAGCCTTATTTCCGACCTTTTTAAGGGAAATCTGGGGGAATCAATGATCTGAATTAAAGGAGAATTATTGCGGTGATTGACTTTGGCAATTTCCAGGTTTTTTACAATCTCCGAATATACGGCCGTTGAAGCCTGCACGTCCACTTGTCGCTTTCTGGCTTCAACTGTTGCCGCCTGCAAGATGGGATTTGGGTTAGGCACCCGGTCCGTACTGCTGGCATAGGCCAGGATGCTTTCGTCCAATATAGACCTGACGCTGTCGGCTTGGGATTGTAAAATAGCTACATTTTCAGCTGTTTTTTTGGTCTTGGTTTCAAAGTAAAAGGAATTGACATTTTCCACCAGGTGCTCGTTGAAGATTTTTGCAAATGGCTCATCCTTTGCTGCCACATTAACTTGTATGATAGTAAGCTTCCTGTTGGGCTTCTCTACGGAAAGGTGCTTTTCCCGGATCAACTTACTGATTTCTTTGATCACGGAATCTTGCTTGACTGAAAAATCTTCCCTTGGAATAGAAAAGTCCATAGCGTTTAAATCCACCTTCCTTTTCCATTTTTTATCCAAATTATTGAAGCTTATGAAGCGGTCAACCAAAAGGCTAGCATCATCAAAAGGACTCAGTAGGGTTTTCCCGAGCATATTGTCAGAGCGGTAAAGTTCCATGATGTTATCGCCTTGAAACAAACCGCTCGAAGTACCGAGGGAACTTAAGTTAACCCCCACCAAGGATGCCAAGCCTGACATTTGGTTGAGACCCGACATGTCATTTTCTTCCAAAACAAAGGTGGTTTCCGCGTGAAAAACAGGCTTTTTTAGGAAAGAGGCCAAAGCACCAAAGGCGATTCCGATCAATCCCGCTAAAAGTAAAACTTTCCATTGGCCTATAAAGAAAAACAGCCAGTATTTGAGTCGCTCGATCACCTCTTTCAAAGTAATCTTGTCATCAACGATATGTTTTTGCTCTGCCATTATGGATTGTTATTGATTTGGGTGACAACAAGAACCAAGGTGGCCAAACCTGTCGCAAGTCCTACCAATTCACCTGGACGGATAGGGACCCTAGGGCCTTTGGTGGGTACAATTACTTCTGAACCCGGTCTTACTGATGGATAGGCCCTCATGCCCAAAAAGCTTTTGGTCCGGGCTACTTCTCCATTGGCATAGACAATATAAGTCCTTTTCCTATTGGCCCGGATATCAAATCCACCGGCTCGGTTGATGTAATATTTCATCCCTTTTTCTTTTTCAAACCGCACCGTTGCCGGATAAACCACATCGCCCCTTAGTCTTACAGTCTGTAATTGACGGGGAATGGAAATGATATCACCTTCTTCCAAAATCATGTCCAGGTCAGATCCCGGATTTTTTATGATGGCTTCCAGGTCAATGGCTACTGCCTCAGTTTGCCTGATTTTAACAGGCGCAATATCTGCTTTGCTTTCCGTAATGCCTGTAATAACTTCCCGCTTGGTAGCAGCTGCTTCCAATCCTTCCCCAATCACTTCAGGATCATTTCCTAAGTCCCTGAACAACCTTTCCAATAGGAGCTCCTGCGCTTCTGTATTATTAGGGTCCATCAAGAGTTTTTGCTGCAAATCCAAGAGGTTACGCTGTCTTCGCAATTGCTCGGACTCTGTTTCATAAAACTCAGTTCTTCTGATCAATGTCGCACCTTTTGGGTAGGCAAATGCCGTAAGACCTCCAGCCCTTTTGATGACATCAGAAATTCTTTCCTCTGCATTTTTGATGGGGAAAATGCCCGGGGAATTCACCTGGCCTTCTACTTTTATCAATTTGTCCAAGTTGAAGTTGGATTTTCTTCTGACTAACACCATGTCATATGGTACCAGGATAGCTGATTGGTTATCCGGGCTAAGGTTGGCATTGAGGCTTACCGGAATGATATCTGAAAAGTTTCCCTCAGCTGTGGTAGCCGATCTTCTGGCTATTTCTACATCCTGTATGTTGGCCGCTTCTCTCAGCCCTCCCGCCATAATGATCAGCTCTTCTACAGCCATGTTTTTGGAAAAGGGGTAGGTGCCCGGATTTCTCACCTCACCGTTGATCTGTACATAAAATTCTTCTTGAAGATCATATATGCTGGCAATTCTGACCACATCTTCCCGTTGTAAGGAGACATCAGAGGCAGTACCACTCATGATGGCCTTGAGGTTGACCGTCAAAACCTCTGTACTTAGGTCATCATAAGTCCTCAGTATGCTGGCCCTTTCCATGAAAGCATCCCCTCTCAGTCCCTCGGCATTATCGATCAACTGCCTTAGTCCCATACCCTCGCTTAGCGCATAGTTGCCTTCACGGAAAACAGCCCCTTTGACCTGGACCCTATTGGTAAATCTGTTCAATACACGTCCGACCTGGAACTCATCGCCTCCTTTGACTAAGAAGAGACCAAATTGATTGTTGAAAATATCAGAAACAGCCCGCTCTTTTCCAGTAATTCTGGTGACATTGATGCGGTCTTTAAATGCCTCATCGGTGAAACCTCCAGCATAACGCAATAGATCTTCAAAGGTATCACCCTCTTTGATTTCAAAGATTTTAGGACGTTTGACTTCTCCTTTGACCGTTGCACGGGCGATAAAAGGTTCCACCAAAATCAGGTCCTGGTCCTGCAGTTTAAGGTCTAGGTTGGCCTTCCCTTCAACCAAAAAATCATATACATCTACGGAGGCTACTGCTTTGCCATTACGGACCACTTTGATGTTACGCATGGATCCGTTTTCATTGGGCCCGCCTGCTGCATAAAGGGCGTTGAAAACAGTGCTGAAGGCACTTAAAGTGAAAGTTCCTGGTAGTCTGACTTCACCTACCAAGTGGACCTGAATAGCGCGAACATTACCTAAAGTCACCTGTACAAAAGTACTGGGGTTATTACCCCTAATCCCCGGATAGTAAGTGGCCAATCGGTTTTTAATGATTCCTGTAGCTTCTTCAATGGTTTTTCCAGAGACACTCACCGGCCCAATATTATCCAGGATTAAAAACCCATCGGGGTTGATATTGGCCTCATAATACTGCTCTGATTCTCCGTAAATATCCACATAGACCATATCCCCTGAGCCAAGTATATAGTTTTTTGGTGTGGCAATATTTAGATTGGGTTCAAAACTGAGCCTTCTGTTTTTATTATAGAAAAGATCGGCACCGAAAATATTGGAGGGTATTTCATCTATTCCTTCAAAATCCCCCTGTACTTTAAAAATACCTTGACTGATTTCATTGAAGTCCACCTGTTTTCTGGGCTCCCTTTTGGAAGCAGTTGTCCTCGTCCTTTGGCCGATAGTAGACATTTCCAGTTGCTCGATCCTTTTTTGCAACTTCTCGGCCTCTCTAACTGGTAAACCTCTTAATCTTGCCATTTGGATCAATTCAATTTCATTGATACCAGCTTCAGATGCCCTTCTGATTAATTCCCTGATTTGATCATCGGAAAGTTCATCCACCTTGATGGTAGCAATATCTGGTAGGGTTTGCCCTTGGGCATCCTGAGGCAATTGTAAAAAGAAAAGAAGGCCAAGCATTATTATGACTGCATATTGCAGCAAAGCAGGCATTGGTCTATGGGTTCTGGAAGGATGGTTTTTCATATAATTTTCACCGCCTTTTCTTCAACGATTCAAACGCCAGCAAAAAGGATTTTGGCATTTTTTCCACTTTAAACAGAATAAAATCAGCGTAAAGATAATTATTCCCAGCTGGAAAGAAATATTCCTCAAAGTAAATTGCAGTCAGGGCCTTTATTCGGAACAGTTTTTACAGATTTCAATCTGTTTACGGTCTTCGAGGAGCTGGGTTCTAAAAGCATTGTATTTTTCGTTTTGCCAAATTTTCTTGATGGGTTCATCTTTCACTTTGCCCATTACGTGGGTGCCATCTTTGTCAAAACAACAGGGAACCACACGGCCGTCCCAAGTGATGACGGCTCCCTGCCACATTCTCCAACATTTGTTTTCTATTTCTTTTTTAAGTTTCCACTTTCCCTTTCCATCAGGGATATAGCGGGAATAGCCCAAATCTTTAGGGATAAGATCAGAGCCATTTTCATAATCATAGATTTGGGTAGTTTTTAACTGAAGCTCATCAACTCCTATTGTTTTTGCCCATTGTTTCAATGCTGGGATTTGATGTTCATTTTTCCCGGTTACTAAAAATTGAAGGATTACTCTTGGGTAAAGCAATTGGCTTTCTTTTCTTTTTTGAAGCAATAGCTGCAATCCTTCCTGTACTTTAGAAAGCTTGCCTCCGACCCGGTAATCTTCATATACGTCTTGGGTGATCCCATCCATGGATACAATTAGCTGCTTTAAACCTGACTCAAGTGTTTGCTTTACATTTTTTTCATTGAGGTAATGAGCATTGGTGGAGGTAGAAGTATAGATGCCTGCTTCATTGGCTTTGGAGATGAGTTGGGTAAATTTAGGGTGCAGGTAGGGCTCTCCCTGAAAATATAAATGCAAATAGTTAAGGTAGTCTTTGGTCTGCTCGATTAACTGGTCAAAAAGCGTTTCCGAAAGCATGCCCGTAGGCCGGCTGAAACTTCTGAGTCCACTGGGACACTCTGGGCATCTGAGGTTACAGCTGGTAGTCGGTTCAATGGACAAAGTACTGGGATAGCCCCAGATGATAGGTTTTTTGACGGCCCTGCTGAGTAGAAAGGAAAAGTATAACAGAAAAAAGTTGTAAGCTTTCTTCATGTTTAGATGCTTAATGTAAGCTAAAACAGTTATCCATTTGTTTTTCACAGTTTGAATTAATCAATTTCAGGTTAAAAACAAAAGAGGCTTGACATTTTTGCCAAGCCTCTTAAATTGAATTTCAAATTTTTATTAAGGTAATAGAACAGAATCGATGACGTGGATCACACCATTGGTGGCATGAATGTTTAACATATCCGCAACCAATCCGGATTCATTGATTTGCAAGGCTGACAAATTAACAGTTAACGTAGCGTCTTCCAATAATGTCGGCAATTCAGCACCTTCTCTTAAATCTTGAGAAAATGCCCTTGCAGGAACTACGTGATAAAGAAGCACATTTGTCAAGGTCTCTAATGGAATTTCATCAACTCCTCCAACACCAAGAGCAGTGTATAGTTCCTCAAACGCTGCATCAGTTGGTGCAAAAACGGTAAAGTTATCCTCAAAACCTCCTGTAAAAGCACCGGCAAGCTCTGCCCTAACCAGCGCGGCCACCAATTGAGTGAATTCAGGTGTTTCTGCTTCTGTCGCAGCGATGGCAATTTCAGCAATATTTTGGGTAGGAGGAGTAATTACGTTATCTAATACATGAATGATTCCATTGGAAGCGTTGATATCTGTATCAATGATCCTTGTATTTCCATTGATCCAAAGGTTTCCATTTGGAGCCTCACTGATGAAAAACGGTAAATCTGCAACTGTATTTACACTACCAGGCCCTACAGCAGAAGAAGGAACTGAAGCACCGACCACGTGATAAGTAAGTATGGTTCCCAAATTCGGATTAGCTAATAATTGATCTGCTGTTAGATTATTTTCAGTTAAAAATGTTTCAAAAGCATCATTCGTTGGAGCGAAAACTGTAAAAGGCCCTGGACTTGAAAGGGTCTCAATTAATCCGGCTGTTTGTACAGCAGCAACTAAAGTAGAGAATTGAGGTGTCGCATCTGCAATTTCCACGATGTTCGGTGTGGGAATATCAGGTACACGACCCTCATCGTCCGAACAAGATGAGAATCCTAATGCCAGAAATGCTCCCATCAAGGGAATAGTTAAAAGGGAGTTGAAAATACTTTTCTTTTTCATAATAATTGTTGGTTTAGTGATAATAACACCTCATATTAACTTAATTAATCTGTTAAGGTTTCATGATTTTGGGGTTTTTATTCAAAAAATGTAATGAAAACAATTTAATCGGTGATTAAATGTTAAAATTCACAATTCAAATAATTGTATAGACATTGATAACGTTTTAAGTATATCATTTAATTTTAAGTCAGAGGCTTTAGGGTGTTTAATTTGAAAACCTTTAAAAAAGATTGGTTTAATTTGTATTTGCTTTACAACTGAATGGTAAACATTATGCAAAGATTTATCCACCTTCTTTCATTCTTTTGTTTTTTGATACTTTTGTTTTCTTCTTGTAAAAAGAAAGGTCAGGAATGTGTATTGGATGAAGAGGTATTAGGGATACAGCTTGATTTTCAGCTTGAAAGGTTGGAGAATTTGTTTTTTGAAGCTGAGACCAAGGAAGATTTCTCTAGCTTGCTTGATGCCTATCCACTTTTTGCCGAGAATTATCTTCAAGTTGGGACTTATCCATCAAGGGAGGAATTATTGGATGAACTCATGTGGGCCAATCAGGATACGCTATTAAATGAGTTGTACGAAGAAGTGAAGAATTATTTTTCAGATTTTAGTGCGTTGGAGTTGGATCTTAGGACTGCTTTCAAACACATTAAATATCATTATCCGGAGTTTCAGGTACCTAAAGTGTATACTTTTGTTACAGGTTTTGGATCAGATATTTATTTGGATCAAGATATTTTGGTAATTGGTTTGGATTATTATCTTCCCTTTGAACACCGTTTTCAACCTCCTGATTTACCACAATATATTACCAAACGTTATGAGCGGGAATACTTAGTGCCTATGGTGGTCAAAGCCATAAGCACACAGTTTAACCGTACGGATATGTCTCAAAATACTTTGTTGGCAGAAATGATTTATTATGGAAAATCCTATCATTTTACAAAAAGCATCCTGCCCTGTACAGCAGATGAGTTTATCATTGGGTATACACCTGAAGAAGTTGCTGCTTGTTTTGCAAATGAGGTAATGATTTGGTCTCATTTTGTGGAAAATGACCTTCTCTTTATCACCAATCCTTTTGAGATCAGGAAATATGTGGGCGAGGCACCTTTTACTGATGCCATCAGTCCTGATGCCCCGGGGAGAATAGGTAGGTGGTTGGGTTGGAATATTGTGGATGATTACCGCTTTAACAATAAATTCTCCCTTCAGGAAATGATGTTGGAGTCAGATACGGAAAAAATCTTCAGGCAGTCAGGATATAGACCTCGTCGGTAGTCCGACCACCAAATTTTTTAGGATATAGAACAAACAATAACCTGGAGACAGCAATTTCCTTTGTGAAGTATTCCTCGGATAAGCTTTTGGCGTTGTTTTGCATTTCATTCAATAAGTGAGGTTCACTGGCAAGCAATTTTAATTTTTCAATCCCGTCATTGGGATTTTTGGAATTATAATAATAACCGATTTGGAAATGCTTTACCAGGTCATGAACCCAGCCTTTATGATTAACAAAAATGGCTTTTCCGGTAGCGATCGCATCGAAAAATTTATTGGGGCTATTGGTTTTTAATACAGGTAAATGATCAAAGCTGATAAATGCAATGTCTGATTGATTCAATACCTCATTTACTGCTCTTTTGGATCCGAAAGGAATATGATGAAAATTTTCAAGATGTAGCTTTTTCGCCTTATTCAGTAAATCAGGAAGCTTGGAGCCTTTGCCCATCACTACAAACTGAAAGGGTAGATCCTGAGCTTTGGCTATTCTGGCCAAATCAAGAATTTCTTCTACTGCATTGACCTTTCCAATAGCACCGGAATAAGTGATGGTCAGGGTGTTTTTTAGTCCATATTTTTCAAGGAGGGGCTCAGATTTTTTTTCCTTTTTGAAAATCTCTGTATCTGCAAAGTTTGGAATGATATGCAGGTCAGCTTGAGGGCATTTTTTCCTGATGTTGTCTGCTATGCCAGGGGAGAGTGCCACTATTTTTAAGGCTTGTTGGTAAATCCTTTGTTCTAAGGCATAAAGTAACTTTTTGGCAAATGGGTTTCGGATGGCTCCTACTTGAATAGGCGCATCCGGCCAGAGGTCTCTTACTTCAAAAATATAGGGCAGGGCAAATTTTCTTTTGGCCCAAAGCCCAACCAAACCGGTAGTCAAGGGTGTGGAGGTAATGTAGAGATAATCTGGTCTTGGCAACTTTTTGATCCATTTTTTAGAAGCTAGCACAAACTTGTAAAAAGCCCAAATTCGCTTTATGAAGCCATAATTCTGATCATAAGCTACTGGTAAGTAATGTACCCTTATCCCATCAATGATTTTTAAATCGTAAAAGGGTTTGTTGTGCGTGCTGATCATTTCTACCCCTATTCCTTGTTCTACCAAGCCTTTGGCCAGGTGGTAAGAACGGGTGGCACCTCCTTGTTCAGGGGTCAAAAAATATTGATGGATGTAAATGATGTTCATGTTTTTTGATGCTCAATCCAGGAAGCCAAGAGAAAGAGGTTCCATACCTGAAGAAACTGTCTTCCTTTTGCTTTTTGAGGAGCAGCAGCTAATTTACGCATTTCATCTGGTAAATGGTCACCCCATTCTTTCGCCATATTAATAATGGTAGGGTAGGTCCAGTCCTGAAAAGCCCTGTTTGGCATCCACTCAGCCAAAGGGAGTCCAAAGCCTAATTTTTTTCTTTTTGAAATAAAACGAAGCCCCCGCTGATCCAGTGCGGTTTTGATCCATTTTTTTCCCAATTGTTCCCTGTGTTGGTCTTCCGTCATACTTTGGGAAATTGAAATCAATTGATTGTCCAGGAAGGGAGCCCTTCCTTCTACACCATGAGCCATACAGGCATTGTCATGGATTTTTAGAATGTCATTAACCAAATACCAGGTCCGGTCCCATTCCAAAGCACTCTTGAGTTCTCCCTCTTGCTGTGGATAATGGTTTATCAATTCATTAATCAGTTGGCCGGGAACTTTTTCCAAGGCAGCCATCTGGATAAAAGTTGATATAGGGTCTTCCATGATACTTTCCATGAATTTGAAGGCTGTTGCAGACATAAATTTATGGAGCCCCAATTTTTTGAGGGACAACCATATCCGTGGATGCCTGAGGTAAGAAGCAAAGGCAATGTGCCTATTATACCCCCCAAAAAGTTCGTCTGCTCCTGCTCCTGATATCAATACTTTGATGTCCTTAGAGGCCTCTTTGGCCAGCATCCAGGTCAAAAACCCTGCACTGTCACCTATGGGCTGATCTAGGCTTTGTATGTATGCCGTCCAATTGGCCTGAACTTTTTCTAAGGTTAACTCGACAGGACGGTACAGCAATGGATAATGTTTATTTAAGCTTTGGACAAAATTCGGATCGGCATATTTTTTCCGAAGGTTTTTGGGGTAAGTGATGGTATAAGCAGGTAGGGGTTCTCCTGTTTCCTCATACCATAGGGCATAGATCAAGCTTGAGTCAGCTCCACCTGAGAGCATGGTTCCCACTGGTCTTTCGGCATGGAAACTTTTCAAAACAGCATCTTTGAGGATTTCAACCAAAGCGTCTGCTTGGCGGCTTTCCTTTGAAACAGCTTTTGAAGACCAGGTACAGGTTTTTTCCTCATCCTTAACCAAATCTATGGTCCTGTAGGTTCCTATTGGAAATTGTCGGATCCCTTCAAAAAAACTGGCTGAGGGATGGGCGTGTCTCAGAAAGTAATAGTAAGAAAATTGTTGGCTGTCAATGCATGGCTTTGGGAGGAGTGCCTGCTGTATGGCTTTTGATTCCGATGAAAAATACCATTTTCCATTGATTTTGGAGTAATAAAGTGGTTTTTCTCCTGATGGGTCTCGGGCGATTAGCAGTGATTTTTTATTCAGATCCACAAATGCCAGGGCAAACATTCCCTCTAAGGCATGTATGCCTTGTGCTCCATGATGCCTTAGCCAGTAAATCAATACTTCCGAATCGGAATTGCTTTGAAACTGATATCCAAGCTCCAAAAGCTCATTTCTTAGATCCTGATAATTGTATAATGCGCCGTTCCAAACAAGTACGGCATCTTTCTCTTTAGTCCATAGCGGTTGATTAGCATTTTCACTTAGGTCCAGAATTTTTAGCCGGTTTCCTGACAAATATAAGTTTTCAGTTACCTGGCACCATGATGAATGATCAGGTCCCCTGTGCAGGGTGGCCTGCATCATAGATTGGATTTCTTTTTCCTGGTCAGTTCCTATGATTACATTGATTCCGCACATATTAGGTTTTGGAAAGCGCGCTATTATTTTCCAGGTTCAGGATTTGTACTTTATTTTTTTCAAAATACCTACAAAAATGTGTGATGGGGCATTCCAGGCACTTGGGTTTTCGCGCAAGGCAAGTGTACCTGCCGTGAAGAATAAGCCAATGATGGGCAATATGAATATGTTTTTTAGGGATGTGTTTGACCAGCTGCTTTTCTACTTCCAGTGGTGTTTTGGCATTCTGGGGAACAAGTCCCAATCTTTTGGAGACCCGAAATACATGGGTGTCCACAGCCATATTAGGTTGATTCCAAACCACGGAGGTAATGACATTGGCAGTTTTTCTGCCAACACCTGGTAATTTGACCAGTTCTTCTACTGTTGAGGGGATTTCACTGTTAAACTCCTCTACCAATTTCTTTCCCAGCCCTAGCAGGTGCTTGGTTTTGTTATTGGGGTAGGAAATGGACTTTATATACGGGAATAATTCTTCAAAGTTGGAGGCAGCCAGATGCGCCGGGGTAGGAAAATCCCTAAAAATGGCAGGAGTATGCATATTGACCCTTTTATCCGTGCATTGGGCGGATAGGACGACTGCTATGAGCAACTGAAAGGGGTTTTCATAGAAGAGTTCTGTTTCAGCCACGGGCATGTGGTTGGAAAAATAATCGATAAAAGCGGTGTACCTTTCTTTTTTAAGCATGATAATTGATGACTTATGGTTACAATTTTAAAGAATTAAAGTTTAACCTAGTACTTAATAACAAGTATTTGCATTAAACGTTTGTTTGGATATGCGCATCAATAGGCTGAATGATTTGTACTCAAGTAAAAAATTTAACTTTTGGAGTGGTCTGGTTTTAATAGGGGTATTTCTGTTATCTTCTTGTCATGATGAAAAAGTTACTGAACCCATAGCGGACCCCAGTAAACCATTGGAATTACTAGATGTCTCCTATGGAAGCTTTGACCGTCAAAAAATGGATGTGTTCCTTCCAGCCAATCGGAGCACTCAAAATACAAGGGTGTTGATCTGGATTCACGGCGGGGCTTGGGTAGATGGGGACAAATCAGAGTTCAGTGGTTTCAAGCCATGGTTTGAAGCTGTTCAAAGTGATTATGCCTACATTTCTTTGAATTACCGCCTTTTTGATCTTGTCACTGGTACCAATAGGTTTCCCAATCAGGAAGAAGATATTCAAAAAGCCCTGCACTTTATTCAATCCAAGTTGAAGGAGTGGAATGTTTCAGAGCAGGTGATTTTGGCCGGTGGGAGTGCTGGCGGTCATTTGAGTTTGTTGCACAGTTATAAAAATAACAATGCCGGGATGGTAAAGTTGGCTGTAGCTATTTTTCCACCTACGGATCTTTTGACTTTGGGCAACGGCAACAATTTAATTGAATTTCTATTATCAAGATTGGTCGGTGATCCTCAGCGGGACAGAGAACGTTATTTGGCTTCTTCCCCGATCAATTTTATAGATGCGGGATCAGTTCCGACTGCCTTTTTTCATGGGGACCAAGACGACATTGTACCTATTGCGCAAAGCTTTAAGTTGGAGGAAAAATTGAGGGAAAATGCAGTGCCCAAGTTTTTTGAGTATTATCCCGGTCAAGGTCATGGTTTTACAGAGCGTATTTACAAGGAAATGATTCAAAAAATAGAAGATTTTATCAATCAACATTTATAAAAAAACCTGAAAGTACTGCTTTCAGGTTTACCGTTGTTCTAAAACGATTTGATTTTTTCGAGTCCCGTAGAATTGGCTTTTTTCATTATGCCCTTTACTACTTTATCAGAAGGCTGGAGTATGAGTTGGTCCAATTGGTCGATTGTGCTCAGCAGTTCTAAATATTCTTGCATTAAAGCAACATCTTCATGCAAGGCCTGCACTAATCGTTCATGCTCTCCCTCATTCATTTCCTGATAGACGTATCTTATCAGGTCATTTTGGGTAAAAGGTTTTGTCATAGGCAAAATTTAATTGTTTCATTTTTTTTCTCATATTGATCAACGCATAACGCATTCTTCCCAAAGCTGTATTGATACTCACGCCGGTTTGCTCTGCTATTTCCTGAAAACTCAGGTCCATATAGTGTCGCATGATCAAAACCTGCTTCTGCGTTTCCGGCAATTCATCGATCAATTTCCGGATAAGTTCCAAGGTATCTTCCTTGATTTTCTGATCTTCTACGGTTTGATCTGCAAACCTGAGCGTATTAAACAGGTTGGCACCGTCCTCCATTACAATGGTGGGATACCGTTTGGCTTTCCTGAAATAATCAATAGCTAGATTATGCGCAATGCGCATTAACCATGGCTGGAATTTACCCTCTTCGTTATAACCATCGGCATTAAGCTTGTGGATTACCTTGACAAAAACATCCTGCAATAAATCCTCTGCAACACCTTGATCTTTTACGATCAGATAGATGGTGGTATAAACCTTTGATTTATACCGGTCTACCAAAGTTTCAAATGCGGCTTCATTTCCGCTTCTGTACTGTGAAATCAGTTCAGCGTCTCTAGGACCTAACTTTTTACTCATACTAATAGACTGTTAAATAACGTAGAGGTTTATGCCATAGTATATGATTTGGGGTGAAACAATATAATTTCGCTGAATTCAAATGTATTCATTCCCAAAGAGACATGCAATAATCAATTTGATTTTTTTATAAAAATTATGGAAATAAATAAATAAAATGAAATTAGATTGGACTAAAGCCTTTAAAAATAAAATAATATTTTGTTCCAACCGTCTTTTTAAGGAGGTTGTAAAACAAAAATTAGACTGGGAAACTAACGAAAAATAAAGCATTTATTGTGCCACAAGTTGTGGAAAGTCAATTTTTATTTTGGTATTTTTTTAAGGGTAATGGTGTAAGGCATTTTCTTAGCAATTCCTTACCTTCGTTTTTAAAGTTAAAATTACGCTATGGAAATAAGTGGAAAAATAATTCAGGTAATGCCTGAAATCAATGGCACAGGTAAAAACGGACAGTGGAGAAAGCAGGAATACATACTAGAAACAGCGGGCAATTATCCCAAAAAGGTGTGTATGGTAGTTTGGGGAGACAACATTGACCAATTTGGCGTCAAGCAAGGGGATCAGGTCAATGCTTCCATAGATATTGAAAGTAGGGAGTACAATGGCCGATGGTATACAGATGTAAAAGTTTGGAAAATGGAAAAGGCAGGTGGTGCCGGTAGTTCACAGGCCCAGGCTTCAGGCCAGATGCCTGATGTTACCAGTTTTTCTGACGATAGCGCTGACGATATTTTACCATTTTAATTTAAACCCGAAATATGCATTATGAATTCTACGCCACGGCGCACAGGTTATTACGAGCTTATCCGCCGCGGCGGACATAATCAATCGCCTCACTGTATTTAGCTCATTCACCATCCCGTGCGTACGGGATGGTGAATGAGCTAAATGCTTGATTTGTGTTTTTAACTCTTCCCGATAGTCGGGACAAGCTACTACGAAAACTAATGCATAATCCGGGTTAAAAAGTTGAGGATGTCTCATAAGTAAATGCCTCAAAAAATTGCCCAAATTTTATTTGGTGTTTATTTGGTGAAACTTTGTGTCTTATAGCCTTGGCAGCATTTTTAGCCACAAAGCCACTTAGTCACAAAGGGATTGATTCTGAAACGGAATTTTGTTAAGGCAATAAATCTGAAGATCTATTTATAAGACAGCCTCTTTTTTATGGGGTGTTGCTTCCAAACTGTCTTTCACCGAATGCAAAACCCAAATAAGCACCAGCGATCATGAGTACAAGGGTTATGCCTCCCAATAAGAGCAATACGCCCAAAGGCATTTCCCAGTCTTCTGACCCCAACTTGAACTTGATGATTCTTTTAAGATCCATTACATTTTTTAGTTTAAAACGACAAAAGCGGGCCTTTGGGGCCCGCCAACCAATCAATCTAGTAAACTTTCTACAAATGTCTAAATCCCTAACGTGAGCCTCCAGCCTTTTGTTTCAATTTCTTGAGCAGAATTTTCAACTTTTTCTTTGAGGTTTATTTTATACTGATCCAGCTTCTTTGCTATTTCAGGATCAAATGCACCGATCATAGAAGCTGCTAGAATTCCTGCATTTTTTGCCCCATTTAAAGCCACTGTGGCCACTGGAATACCTCCCGGCATTTGTAGGATGGATAATATACTGTCCCATCCATCAATCGAATTGGAGGATTTGATGGGTACACCAATTACCGGCAAAGAGGTCATAGAGGCCACCATTCCTGGTAAATGGGCAGCACCACCGGCTCCTGCTATGATGACTTTTAGACCTCGTTCTCTGGCTTCATTGGCATACGACACCATTCTTTCCGGAGTTCTATGGGCCGAAACAACAGTAAGTTCATAGGGTACACCCAGTTCTTCCAAAACTAATGCTGCTTCTGACATGATAGGCAGGTCAGATTGGCTGCCCATGATGATTCCTACTTGTGTGCTCATGGTATTCAGGCTTTAACTTTAATGATATTTTTGATTTTAACAGCCCTGCTTTTGAGGCTATCCATATTTTCATCCAAAATGGTCACATGTCCCATTTTTCTAAATGGTTTGGTTATTTTTTTACCGTATAAATGGATATAGACTCCTTTTTCTTTCATAGCCTCATCCATGCCTTCTACAAATGCCTCCCCTTGAAAGCCATCTTCTCCCAATAAATTGACCATAGCTGCAGGGCTTCTTAATGAGGTATCTCCAAGGGGCATATTCATGACTGCGCGGAGATGTTGTTCAAATTGGGAGGTAAAATTAGCTTCTATGCTGTGGTGGCCGGAATTGTGGGGCCGGGGAGCAATTTCATTGACCAAAATTTCCCCTGATTTGGTAACAAACATTTCTACGGCAAGGATACCGATAAGACCAAGTTCCTGGATTACTTTTTTAGCAATTTCCTGGGCTTTGGTTTCAATGGCTTCAGGAATCTCCGCCGGAGCAAACAAGAATTCCACCAAGTTGGCTGTAGGATGGAAGGCACATTCTACAGAGGGATAGCTTATGATTTCACCTTTTGGGTTTTTAGCCACAATGACTGCAATTTCCCTGTCGAAATCAATCAATTTTTCCAATAACCCTGGTTTGTCAAATGCTTTGTCGAGGTCATCTTTGGTTTTTAAGATTTGTACGCCCCTGCCGTCATAGCCCTCCTTTCCCAATTTGTTCACCGCAGGAAGAAATGCAGCCTGGTGTTTGACTTCTTCTTTATTTTCGGTCAGTATAAAGTCTGCCGTCGGAATCCCCTTCTCTTTATAAAAGGTCTTTTGAAGCCTTTTATCCTGAATTAACCGGATCAATTGGGGTTGGGGAAAAACTTCTTTGCCCTCCTCTACCAGTTTTTCAAGGGCCTCGGTATTGACATTTTCAATTTCTATGGTAATGATGTCACAATCTTTGCCGAATGCATAGACTGTTTCAAAATCGGTAAGACTTCCTCGTGTGAATTTTTGGCAAATCGATTTGCAGGGAGCCTCTGGGTCGGGATCTAAAATGTGAATGTCAATATTATAACTGATGGCAGATTGGATGACCATGCGGCCAAGTTGACCACCTCCCAAAATGCCTAAAGTTTTTTGCTGGTAATTTTTTTGCACTGCCTAAAGCGTTGTTTGTTCAAAAATAAGAGAAAAATGCAGCATGCAGAAACTTTGGGTAAATAATGAAAAAAACCCTTGTAAAAGGGTTCTTAAATATATCAGGATAAGATGCTACACGGATCTCCCGCCGATCAGTCTGAGTAATACAGATACGACAGCCAATACCAATAAAATATGGATCAGTCCACCCACACTATAAACAAAGAATCCGAAAATCCAGCCCACAATTAAGATCAAGGCTATCAAATACAATAAAGAGCTCATGGTAGTTTGGTTTTAGTTAAATAATTGGTTTACAATCAATTTAGCGCAATGATTGTGCCAAACGCCAATATTTATTAAAACCTTACACCCATCAATTCCATAAGTTTATGGGCATTAAAACTTGGGCAGGGACCGGTTTTTAGTTTATAATCAAATAGGATTTCATCATCTGAAATTTCGCTGTGAAAACTGTAATTGACGAGGTAAGCCAAGTCTTTTTCTAAGTCGCTGAGTTCAATGTCATGGGTAGATATAATGCCTTTGGCTTTTGAAGCCGCAAGCTGTTTTATCAAGGCTTCACTGCCAAGAATTCGGTCCTTTGTGTTGGTTCCTTTAAGGATTTCATCCATAAGGAAAAAAACGGACTCTCCTTTTTCTGCTGCCTGAAGAACCTGTCGGATTCTAAATAGTTCAGCATAAAAAGAGCTGACGCTTTCTCCAAGGTTATCCGTATTGCGCATTGAGGTATATAGAGAATAATTTCCTACAGTCATGGATTCAGCCATGGGCCTCAGGCCAAGATTAGCCATTACCAAGTTGATGCCAAGCGTACGCATAAAAGTGGTTTTCCCTGACATGTTTGCCCCTGTCAGCAATACTGTTTTTTTGTAATGCTGCAGGACAAAATCATTGCCAATGGCCTGATTGGCTTTGAGTAAGGGGTGTCTGATGTTGCTACATTCAAATTGATCAGCATTTGTCCATTCCAACCTTCCCTGCAGGGTTTCGCTGTTGGAAAAGGCAGCAAGTGAAATCAAAACCTGCCATTGTTCGAAGATTTTTTCGATTTTAGAAAGGTCTGTTCCATGGTTCTTTTTCCAACCCTTGAGCTGCCACAAGAGGAAAAAGTCCAGCCAAAACAAAAAGTTTAGGATGACATAAACCAAGTTAAGCCTGTTTTGAATCAAAAAAGAAATCTGTTCTAATGAATTAATGGCCTTGGAAAACTGCCCATCAGCAAACTGGAGGTGTATTTCTTGCAACTTTGGATCAGTAAAAGTTTCTTTTTCCAAAAATTCTGACCAGATCCGGAAAGTCTTTATATCTCCTGCGCTTGGCCAAATCTTTGTGGCTATATTTAAATTTTTATACACAAGAGATAATAGGCCTGTCCCAAACAATACCCACAAGCCCAACCAGGCAGCAGGCCAATCCGCTAATAAAACCCCAGACATTAATGTGATGCCACCAATTGGTCCTATAAGCATCAAGGCCAAATAGAAAGGGTGCCAATTTTCCGGTTCTTTTAACCATTGGTAAAATCCCCTTTTATCTTTTTCCTCTTTGAAAAAGGCCCTGCCTGCCGCTTGGAAATGTTGAAGTAATTCAGGACTTTTTCTTAATTCCTCAATGGCTTTAAACTGTTTTTTAGCAAGATTTGGCGCTATTTGTGCCTTCATGCTCTGGGCAAGAAGAGCCCTACCTCCAACCGATACTGTTCGGTTGAGAAGCTGGAATAATGAGTGCTGCCCAAAGAGGTCCAAGTCATTGCAGAAGGGGTGGCTTTTTTCCAAAAACTCAATACCAGGGTCAAAATCGTGAAGGACGCGGCTTTTACGTTGCGCTTCCTCTGATTCTATCAATTGAAGTTCCAAAATGAATGCCTTTAAGTCTTTGTAATGATTGAACCGATTGATCAAAGCCGCAAATAGCAAAGTCAAGAACGGCAAGGGAATTAAGAAAAGAGGATTATCACTTAAGCCTATAATCAGCAAAGCCAGCATGGTAAAAAAGAGCAATAGTCTGGAAATCGCAAGAAGGGCCGACTTTTTCCCGATGGATTGTAAAGTTTTTGGCAGAGGATATAAGATTTGAGGCAGTTTCATGTTTTAAATATATATAAGTTAGACATCCTGGGAAGAATTATTTATGCAATAATGTTGCATTTAAGTTAGAAATATGTTTACCTTTGAACTATCTCATTCATATCGTGTTCTCTTCAATTGAATGATGGTGGTTGATAATAGACTTTGGCATTTGATCTGAAGTCTTGTTCAATAATTGATATAATGATGAGAAAATTACTAATTGGAAGTCTTGCAGTCCTGATTTTGGCCAGTTCATTTACGCTAAGAGAGGACAATATGTGGGCTTTATTTGCCAAAACCAGGTTTGTAGAAAAATTGAACAGGGAGTTTGGTATGTATTTTTTATACCCCAAATTTCCTGATGAGCTGAAGGCTTTTGAGGGCAAGTTGGTGACGATGTCAGGTTTTTACATACCATTGGAAATGAACAATAGTGAAATTGCTGTGGTGTCCAAGTTTCCCAATGCTGAATGTTTTTTTTGTGGTGGTGCGGGACCAGAAAGCATCGTAGTAGGCTATTTAAAGAAAAAGCCCAGCAGGCGGGTGAAAATGGATGAAATCGTTAAGATTAAAGGCAGGTTGAAGCTAAATGAAGAGGACATTGAGGAACTCAATTTCATTTTATTGGATGCTGAACTGATTTTAGATAAATAGATGAAAAAACAAAAGCCTACTAAAATCGAAAAAGATGAAGCTGAGGAATGGGACTTCAGTGATGGTTTTGGAGGACTGCCCGAAGAAATTGACCTGAAGCATAATCTTGGTTGTGCTTCGGACAGAAAAAAGAAAGACAGTAAATCAAAAACCGATGATCAAAATAAGAAGCAATAAAAAAGCCGGCAAATGCCGGCCTTTTTTATATAGGTTGGCGGTTTATTTTTTCCCTTCCGGATAGTAATGATTTACATCTCTTTGTGGGAAAGGTACCTCGATATCATTGGCTTCAAAAGCTTCTTTGATGGCTTCCATACTGTCCCAGTATACTGGCCAAAGATCTGCTGCATCTGTCCAGCACCGGATGGTAAGGTCTAATGAACTATCCCCGAAATTCCCAAAATAAACTACTGGAGCAGGGTCCTCATGAACCCTTTCATCTTTATTGAGAATATCCAATATAACTTTTCTGGTTTTTTTCAAGTCTGTGCCATAAGCTACACCCACACTCATATCGACCCGTCTGGTCGGTTTTAAAGAAAAGTTGGTTATCGCATTATTGGCGAGTGCCCCATTGGGAATTGTGACCACTTTATTATCAAAATTTCTGATTTTAGTGTAAAGGATGTCAATACTTTCCACTGACCCCAAAGTTCCCTGAGCTTCAATAGTATCTCCTACCCGGAAAGGTTTAAAAACAAGGATTAAGACACCACCCGCAAAATTAGCCAATGATCCTTGAAGTGCCAGACCAACTGCCAAACCTGCTGCACCAAGTATGGCGATGAAGGAGGTCATTTGCATGCCTAAGGTGGTAGCTATGGATATGATCAAAAGGACCCATAATAAGGCCGATAAAAAGCTTTTAAAGAAAGTGGCTAAAGATGCATCAACCTCATATTTACTAAGTGCGTTTGTAAGAAGCCTGATGAGCATTTTGATCACAAACCTACCCGCGAGTAGGAGTATGACAGCTTTCAATAAGACCGGTCCAAATTGGAAGGCCATGTCAATGGCTTTTTCCTGAATTTTTGACAGATCGTTAAGGTTTAGTTCTTCCATGTTTTAATGGTTATAATAAATAAGAAAATTCATTTACCTGCAGAAAATGCGATGACCCTCCATCGAAATGCCCATTTCCATTGTATCTCAAAACTATGGAATCCTGCAGTTTTAATCAAATGACTCAGTTCATTTCTGCGGAAACTCCTTAATACCGACAAGGGGCCATCGTTTTTCACCATGGGGGATTTGGAAAACCAGTGCGTAAGTATTTTGATACTGTAATAGGCTAAGGGGTTCCTGTGTAAATCATTGATTATCAGGCATAAATTTGATTTGTTTTTGAAATTTTTGAAGAGCAATTCTAACTCTTCATCGGTAAAATGATGGGTAAAAAGTGTGCAGGTGATGATATCAACTTTTTCATTTAAAAAAGTATCGTCGAACACATTTTGACAAGCAAAGTCCACATTGGGAAGGTCTTTAAGGTTTTCCTTGGCCGTTCGGATAATGTTGGGATTGGCGTCAATCCCGATAAATCGGCAGGTTAACCCTTGTTTTTTGGCCCAATTAGCCATAATTCGGATCATATCTCCACCACCACATCCAATGTCTGCTATGGTATATCGGCCTTTGGGGTAATGTTCAACGATTTTTTGCAAAGCAGAAGTTGTAACATAATTTCCACCCAATAACCGATTGATCGTTTTTAATTCTTTTAAGGTTTGTTCTAAAACCTCCCCCTCTGCCCCGAGATCATCCATCCATTCTTTTTGCACGCTTCTTCTGGAAAACAGGGTCATCATTTTTCCAGTAACATGGTTTCCAAAGTCAGTCCAGGTCCAAATCCCATAGCCAATAATGGTCCAGAACGCTCATCCGCCTCCAACCACTTTTTAAGGACAAAAAGTATAGAGGCAGAAGACATGTTTCCACAGTTTTCTAAAATATCATGCGAAAACCTGTTGTTTTCGGTATGGATGCCAAATGCTTCTTCTACTTTCTGTAGGATTTGCTTTCCCCCAGGATGTATGGCAAAGTTGCGAATTTCAGAAAGTTGGAAGACATTTTCCAAATGGTTTTGGATTTGATGCAGTCCTTGGAAAAGCAAGTCGGGCACATATTTGCTCAACCGCATTTCAAATCCAAAATCCCCGATGGACCAGGCCATATCTTCCTCTCCATTTTTGAAGAGCTGGGAATCATATTTTTTGATTTGTAAACCTTCTGATTCCCGAGTTACCAAAGCCGCAGCTGCTCCATCACCAAAAATCGCATTGGCAAGAAGGTTATCTTCCGTGTATTCTTTTTGGAAATGAATGGTGCATAATTCCACAGAAACCACCAATACCTTTGCTTTTGGGGTGGAACTACAAATTTTGTCAGCCAGTTTAAGACCATTGAAAGCAGCATAACAGCCCATAAAATGTATCGAATACCTTTCAATGTTCGCATTGAATCCCATCTCATGTATGATTTTCAATTCCAGCCCTGGAGCAAACATGCCGGTACAGGATACCAGAATCAGATGTGTGATTTCATTCGGATAAACCAATCCATTCTTCAGACATTCCAAGATGGCATTTTTGGCTAAATTCAATGCGGAGAATTGGAATACCTGCATTCTTTGTTTTGTTCCAGGGAACGGGTTAAGCATCTTGTTTTTTGGGAAAAACACAAAATTTTCAGGATTATCATATCTAAAGTCATCAAGGACGCTGTAACGCTGCTTAATGCCAGATTGTTTGTATACAAAATTCAGTACCCTTGAATCCCGTTCTTCGAGGCCATGTGCAATTTTCATAAAATCGCTGATCATCATTTGCGGAATGGCTTCGCCGGGATTGGCTGTACCGATGCTTAGTATTTGATTGTTCATTGAATCAAGTTAAACTTATTTTTCTAAATTGGGATGCGTAGATTAAACATCTACTGTTAGCAAAAGTTAAAAATAAAATTTTCATTTATGTTTAAATGGTCTAATTGGTTGCATTTAAGGATTTCCTTTTCTTTTTATCTGATGCCGGTTTTCTTTTTTGCACTTGCTTTGACGCCCAATCATAACCCAGAGCGGCTTTTTTTGGTTTTTTTGGCATTGCATTTATTTTTATATCCTTCCAGCAATGGATACAACAGTTATTTTGATAAAGATGAAAAAAGTATCGGTGGTCTTAGGAAGCCGCCCAAAGTATCACTGGGCCTGTATTACTTGTCCCTGCTTTTCTTTATTGTTGCCCTGGTGCTGGGTTGGCTGATCAATTGGCAGTTTGCCAGCATGCTGTTGGTTTATGGTCTGGTTTCAATGGCCTACAGCCATCCTATTATAAGATTGAAAAAATATGCTTATGGAAGCTGGATCATTGCTGGATTTTTTCAGGGTTGTTTTACCTTTTGCATGGCCTATGCCGGACTTAGTGATTTTGGTTGGGATGTATTTTATAAGTCCCATGTATTAGTTCCTGGTTTACTGACCTCTCTGATGTTATGGGGTTCCTACCCTTTGACCCAGATATATCAGCACGAAGAAGATGCAAAAAGGGGAGATAATACTTTGAGTTTGAAGCTTGGGGTCAAGGGAACATTTTCTTTTTCCGCCATTTGGTTTCTGGTAGCAGGAATAGGTTTTGCATGGTATTTTTCTTCAAGGGCTCAGATCGATGCTTTTTATGCTTTTTTACTGGCCTTGTTGCCGGTGATATTGTACTTCAGTATATGGTTTGTATTTGTCAGAAAGGACGAAAAAAGGTTTGCTAATTATTCATGGGCCATGTGGATGAACAGGATTTCAGGACTATCACTTAATGCCTTTTTCATTTGGTATTTTCTTGAAAATACCCAGATTCTTCAAGTTTTATAATCAGGCAATTTGTTTTCCATGGGTATTTTTCATGATGGCACTGGCCATAAATTTAGAGTGATGCATTAAACTTACAGAAAAGCTGGATACAGCCTGAGAACCGAATAACCACTGGACTTTCCTTCCCACCCAAAGCCTTTTTTTGAAATGTCCGGTCCAGGCCTTGGCATATTGTCTTTCTATGGCCATTCTATCTTGGTTTTGGACAATAGCTTCTGCTGCAAGTTTTCCCGTATGTATGGCGATGGCCATGCCATTACCACAGAGTGGGGTGATCAGACCAGCAGCATCACCCAACATGAGAATATGGTCTTCTACAGGTTTTTTAGGAGAAAAATTGATTTCATTGATGACTTCTGGTTTTTCGAAAAGGAAAGAAGCGTTTTCAAAAATTCGCTTCAAATGTGGATTTTTGTGAAGGACTTGTTTTTCCATCTCAGGGATACTGCCAAACTCCCTGAGCTGTTGCCTTGAGCCCAAGTAGCAAAGGTTAAACTTGTTGTCCTCAATACGATTGATGCCACAATACCCTCCTTCAAAATTATGCAGTGCAACAAGGTCTGAATCGTAATCGATATTTACGTGGTATTTGACACCTATAAATGGAGATTTCTCTTTCATGAAACTCCTGTCCAATGCCTTGTCAATTTTGGATCTTTTGCCAAAGGCTCCCAGTATATGCTTGGCAAAAACCATACTTCCGTCCTGAATTTTTACCTCAAAAAGATTTTCATCTTTATTGAAATTGACGGACTCTACCTGTGTTTGGATTAGACTTTCGGCTCCGGCCAAACGGGCTTTTTGGAATAGAAATTCATCCAGGTAATACCTGCTGATACCAAATCCACCGAGATCCAGCGCCATTTCAGCAAGCTGCCCTTCTACAGAAGTGAGGCGGAATTTTGAGATTTCAGCTGGGATGATTTCATTTGGGTATAAACCTTCCTGTTTTAAGAAGTCACGGACCTCATTGGAAATGTATTCTCCACATACCCGATGAAAAGGGTATTGTTTTTTTTCAATCAGGAGGACTTCTCTTCCTGCTTTAGCCAACTGATGGGCAGCGATGATTCCTGCAAGCCCGCCTCCGATGACGATGATGTCCCATTGATGTTTACCCATGTATGCCTTTTATTCGAAAGATAAGCCGTTCATCAAATTTGCTTGTATTATTTTAAGAAGAAGCGGTTTTCAAGAGTTAATTTCAAAAGTTTAATATAATAGTCAACCGTTAAGTTATGAAGAAGTTTACCCAAATGAGACGTAAAGTTGGGTTTCTTTTTCTTTTGTTTCTAGGGTTTTTGATGGCAAGTGAAGATGCTATGGCCCAGAGAAAAAAGAAAAGAGACCAAAAAAACCAACCTGCAGCTGCTCAGGCAAGCCCACAGGCTGCTAGGCCTGCAAGCCCGAGGAATGGCATTAAGCCTTATCAGGAAGTGATCACCGCTAAAGCCAAATCAAAAGAAGGCCTTTTTAAGGTGCATGAAATCGAGGGGAAGTACTTTTATGAAATCCCGGATAGCCTTATGGGCAGAGAAATGTTGATCGTGACCACCATTGCCAAGACTGCAGATGGCATTGGATATGGCGGGGAAAGAACCAACACGCTGTTGGTAAGATGGGACCGAAATGGGGATAATATATTGCTTAAAGTTGTTTCTTACAGTAATACGGCATCAGACTCTTTGCCTATTTTTACTGCTGTTAGGAATTCCAATCTTGAACCCATCTTACAAAAGTTTGACGTTAAAGCAAAGTCAAAAGATGAAGAAGGTGTAGTGATTGAGGTAACAGATTTGTTTAGCAAAGATATACAGGCTTTGGGATTACCAAGAAACAGGAGGACCCAATTTAAAGTGACCCGATTGGACAATGATCGTTCTTATATAGATAGAATCAGTCCTTACCCAATGAATATTGAGGCTAGGTATGTGATGACTTATGCTGCTACAGAGCCACCATCCAATGGCAGCACTGGCTTGATCACAGTGGAGATGAACTCCTCCATGGTATTATTGCCTGAGGAACCTATGATGCAGCGTCTTGCTGACAGAAGAGTGGGTTGGTTTACACGTTCAGTCATTGATTATGGTTTGGATGTACAGAGGGCCAGCCGTCGTACCTATCTCAATAGATGGAGACTGGAAGTCAAGGAGGAAGATTACGAAAAGTTCAGAAATGGCGAATTGGTGGAGCCCAAGAAGCCAATTGTTTTTTACATTGATCCTGCGACTCCTGAAAAATGGATACCGTATTTGAAGCAGGGTGTAGAGGATTGGAATGTTGCTTTTGAAGAGGCGGGTTTTAAAAATGCCATTATAGCCAAGGACCCTCCTTCTCCGGAGGAAGATCCAGGATGGAGCCCTGAGGATGCCCGATACTCTGTCATCCGTTATTTTGCTTCAGATATTCAGAATGCCTATGGGCCACACGTATCTGACCCGAGGTCAGGAGAAATCATTGAAGCCGATATTGGATGGTATCACAATGTGATGAATTTATTGAGAAACTGGTTCTTCATCCAGACAGCCGCAGTGAATCCTGAAGCCAGAGGGGTAAATTTCCGTGATGAAGTGATGGGCAGGTTGATACGCTTTGTTTCGGCCCATGAAGTTGGTCATACATTAGGTTTACCGCACAATTTCGCTTCTTCACATGCATATCCGGTAGACTCCCTACGTTCGGCAAGCTTTACTCATAAATTTGGCACAGCACCTTCCATCATGGATTATGCCCGATTTAACTACATCGCCCAGCCTGAGGATGAGGGGGTATCGTTGATGCCTGATGTGGGCCCCTATGATAAATATTCTATCATGTGGGGATATAAGCCGATTTTGGATGCTAAAACACCTGAAGATGAACAGCCTGTTTTGGATGAATGGATTTTGGCAAAGCAAGATGACCCCATATATAGATTTGGAAGACAGGGAAACCCTTATGACCCAAGTGCTCAAAGCGAAGACCTGGGTGATGATGCCATGAAGGCTTCTGATTATGGAATTAAGAACTTAAAATTAATTCTGCCCAATTTAATGGATTGGACTGCAGAGGAAGATAAGCCTTTTAAAGATTACAGCGACCTCAACGAAATGTACGGTCAGGTGATTGGTCAGTACAACCGTTATATGGGTCATGTGAGAACAAATGTTGGCGGTGTTTATGAATTATACAAATCGGCCGGGCAGGGTGAACCGGTATATGCTCACGTGGATAAATCTACCCAAAAAAGAGCTGTGCAGTTCTTGAATAAAGAATTGTTTGCCACCCCAAGCTGGTTGATGGATGATGATATTATCAGCAGAATTGGTGATTTTGGTAACCTGGAAAGGATCAGAAGTGTACAGGTTAACAGCTTGAACGGTATTTTGGAGTGGGGCAGATTAGGCAGAATGATTGAAAATGAAGCCATCAATGGAAATAAAGCCTACAGTATGGTTGAGCTTTTCGATGATCTGAGAGCGGGAATTTGGACAGAACTGCAAGCCGGTAAGAAAATTGACGTGCATAGAAGAAGTCTGCAAAGGGCGCACATTGAGCGGCTTGAATTGCTTTTGACAGGAAATGAACCCAATGTACCTGCCCAATTCCGCTCAAGGGTAGGCCCTCAGATCAATGCGTCCCAATCTGACATACGGCCCATGGCAAGGGCAGAGTTGAAGACGCTTCAGCGTCAGATTTCAGCTGCCATTCCAAGAACAAGCGATAGGGTATCAAAAATACATTTAGAGGATAGCCTTGAAAGGATCAAAGCAATCTTAGAACCATAATTTCCCTATAATATAAGTTTATAACAGTGAATTATCCGGTGACTGAACCTTAAAATGCAATAGCTTGGTTGTGGGTTGGTCACCGGATTTTGGTTTTGGGCCTGCCTAGGGTTACTTTTCATTATGAAAAATATCCCTATTTTTACATTTGTGTAAAAATTATATCAAAATGGGCCAAAATCCTGTCAAAATTCTTAAGGATCATCAACTTAGAATCACGAGTTGCCGCAGAGAAGTACTACGGACTTTTATTGAAAAAAAATCAGCACTTTCGCATGCTGATCTAGAAGCCGTGTTACAAGAGGCTTTTGACAGGGTAACCATCTACCGTACACTAAAGACTTTTTTGGAAACCGATCTCATTCATAAGGTGCTGGATGATAGCGGGGCAACCAAATATGCCCTCTGTGCTCACGGACATGAAGGAACTCATTCACACGATCATGAACATGTACATTTCAAGTGTGAATCATGTGGACGTACCATATGCATCGACGAAGTAAGTTTGCCCCAAATTAATTTGCCAGCTGGATATGTAAATAAAGAGGTGAATCTATTGGTTACAGGAATCTGTAATCAATGCAACTAAATTTCAACAGGCTCTGCTGGCTTTTTACTTTTAGGACCATCTGATGGCCAAATTACACCTGGGGGTAAATCAATTTTTGGTGGGGAAAAATCTTCTACACCGCCATCACCATCATCATTATTACCGTTTTTTCTTGAAATTTTTGATTTTGTCATAGTAGCCACAAAATAAATCAACACCACGTAGGCGAAACCACACAAAACCAAATCTACTACTAGGCTACTCATAATACATCGAATTTGTCCTTAAGTTAATACTTTTGTACTTAGAAGTCAATGTCTTAACCAATAAGATCCATTTTTGATTAGAGAAAAGATAATTTTTTTTGAACCAATCGCGCTGAATTTGTGAAATAATGGATATAATCTGATATTTGCGGACGCAATAAAAAACAGTAATGATAGTAAAGACAAAGAAATATCAGTTAGAAACAGGTACCTATATTAAATTAGGGTTGATCAATATCTTAAAAGAGCAATGGTGGGTAGGATTGATTGCTGTAGCAATAGCTTGTGGGTATTTTTGGATTCCATCGTGGTGGTGGATCAGCATGGCCATTTTGGCCTATGTTTTATATTGGTTGTTCTGGGTTATCCAATTTGCAGGCGTTACCCAAATGGAGCAGAATAAAGTGATTTTTGAAAAAATGGCCTATGAAATAGATAGCCGTCAGATATTGATGAAATTGAACACTAAGCAAGGGATGCCAATAAAATGGGATATGATCAAAAATGCAGAACTGAACAAGGATGCTTTCATCTTGACCATGTCTAAAGCCCAGTTTATCCATTTGCCCTTTAAGATATTCAATTCTGAAAATGACAAGAAATTTGTAGAAACCATTTTGAGGAGAAAAGAATTGCTTAAATAAAAAAAGAGCCAGGATAACATTCCAGGCTCTTTTTTTTTAAAACACAGTTATATTACATTGGAGGTAGAATGACAGCGTCAATGACATGTACCACGCCATTGGAAGCTTCAATATCTGCTGTAGATACAGTGGCATCATTCACCATCGCTTTTCCATCTTTCAAGGTGATAGTAATCTCTGCACCTTGAGCTGTTTTGGCTTTCATGCCATCCTTTAAATCTTTAGCGTATACTTTTCCAGGCACTACATGATAAGTAAGTACTGATACTAACATCTGCTTGTTTTCTGGCTTCAATAAGTTTTCAACAGTTCCGGCTGGAAGTTTGGCAAAAGCTTCGTTGGTCGGAGCAAATACCGTGAATGGCCCATCTCCTTTTAATACATCTACCAAGTCACCTGCCTGAACTGCAGCAACCAAAGTGGATAGAAAATCAGTTTGAACAGCTAGATCAACAATGTCATTTTCATCGTAGATGGTAGCGTTTTTGTTTGCAGTAAATGCGGAGGTTACAAAAAATGTAACCAACATGGCGAAGGTCAATAATTTTTTCATTTGAATAATAGTTTTGGTTAGTATACTAATAAAAGTCTAAATGCTATCCATTTGTTTTTCAGTAGATTAATAATTTTTTTAGTGATTCATTGAACTACCATATTCTGGAGTTGATCTACAAATTAAGAGGGTTGGGCCAAAAAAATATGATGAATGGTAGCCGTAGTTGACTCATTTTTGGCAAAATTCCGCAGGCCGCTTAACTTTGTGGGATGCAAATCAAACTTTTAGCTGTAGGGAAAACAGATCATTCCGCCATTCAGCAATTGATGGATGAATACAGCAAGCGCTTGGGATATTATATCAAGTTTGAATTGGAGCTCATTCAGGATATCAAAAATACCAAAAACCTGAGTTCAACTGTTCAAAAAGAAAAAGAGGGGGAGTTGATTTTAAAGCGGGTCATGCCATCTGATGAACTTATTCTGTTGGATGAAAATGGTAAGTCATATAGCTCCATAGATTTTTCAACATTTCTTCAAAAGAAAATGAATGCTGGTCTTAAGCAGTTGGTATTTGTAATTGGTGGGCCTTATGGCTTTTCAGAAGAGGTCTTTCAAAGAGCCAATGGAAAGTTATCTTTATCAAAAATGACTTTTTCCCACCAAATGGTCCGTGTATTTTTTGTAGAACAACTCTACCGTGCATTTACTATTTTAAGGAACGAACCTTATCACCATCAATAAAGCTTCCTAAGTTCAAAAAAAGAATTTTCACTTTTTTCCGGGACAAGTGTCCATTTTTCAATGTTAAGGGAATGTTAACAAAATCACATTAAAATTTTCCTTATGTTAAATTTTTGTTAATTTTATGTAAAATAATCTTTAATGCTTGAAAACTCATTAGATGTCAAGGATTGTGGTGATAGGAGCAATTGTTATGCTTTGGAGTCATTTCTCCATGGCGCAGGATAACTTTGTGACTTTTCAGCTCAATATTTTTGAGGACGCTAAGGAGAAAGAATATTTTCAGAAGTATAAATCAGATCCATTTTATTTACTTCAGGCGCTTGAGCCTATTGAAAGTGAATCCTACAAAAAATGGGATAAACTCTTAAAGAAATTAGATAGACGTTTTAGAAAAAATACGGGTGAGGTCCGTTTGCTGTCGGATATTTTTTACATCACCCATCAGTTGGTGTTGCATCAATACCAAACACATGTCAATTTTTCCACTACATTGACTGACGGGATTTATGATTGTGTTACTGGTACTGGGTTGTATGCTTTATTGTTAGAGCGTTATGAAATTCCCTATTCCATAATCGAAACTGAGGAGCATGTATATTTGAAAGGAAAATTTAATGGTGTCCCTTTTATTATGGAAAGTACATTTCCTTTGAAAGGGCTGCTGTTGGGTGAAAGTGAAATATTACAGTTCGAAAAGAAATTTTTTACCACCGCGCTTTCACAAGAAGGTGTTCGCATGCCAAGTGTATTGGGGGGAATAAATGACGATACTAAGCCTTCAGTTATATTCAACAAAATTGGTATTAAAGAATTGGCAGGCTTGCAATATTATAACGATGCTGTTCTGAAATTTAACCAAAAAGCCTATCAGGCCTCTTACATACAGTTGGTTAAAGCTGCTTATCTCTATCCTTCTTCAAGGATTGCCGACATGAAAGAGAAGATGGAAATGTTGCTTGGTATTGTTGTACTTGATGTGGGAGTGGGGCAATACTGATTATTTTTTCATTTATCCAGTTTAATAGATAAAGTTTTTATTTCTTTTTGTTCGTTACTGTCATCTGTCCAAGCCAACCATAACCTATCATCTACTTTTTTTAATTGAGGAAAGCCACTGGATCTATTTGCTGATGATTTCGTCAGTTCCAATGGAGGTCCTAATTTCCCTGAGGTACTCACGGTCCTGCCCAAGATCCTTTGATCCTCCATCCATACGACAAACGCTGTTTGAAGATCTAACATTTCTATAGCTACCCTTCCAATTGGATTGCCTAAGTCACAGCGTACCGGTGTTGACATGGTTTTTCCTTGGTCTCCCGAGAAAATGATTTTGACCTCAGGTTGCCCTTTTGAAGCGGTGAACCATGCAATTCCCGATTGATTTTCAAAGCTGGAAATGCGGGGACCATTGACAGGACATGCAGCGATTTCCCAAAGGTCCATATATACAGGATGTGGATCGCTCCATTGGCCATCACGCCAGTTAACGAAACCGATATCCCTGATTTCACTTTCTGATCTATCCCTAAAAATCACCATAGGCCCCTTATCAGTCACTGTAGTTCCTGTTTGACAGCAATCGCAAACCCTATCATCCAACAGCCATTCATTTAATTTATTTCCTGCAGCGTTGAGCAGTGCTGCCCTTAGGGTCATTTGTCCATGATGTTCATGCTCATGACCGTTGTGGGAATGTTGAGAAGCTGTATTTCTGCCATCAAGCCAGGTGATGAGCATATTTTCATTCCAAGGACTCATAGAAATGAATCCATGTTCAGTTTGGGTTTGATCATCATGTAATACCTTAGGTTCAGTCCAGTTATGTGTATCGGGGCTTAAAGTATACCAAATGTCATATGCGAAAGTGCCAGGTCCACTTTTTCTGAGAAAAGTAGCCATCAAACTGCCATCATTAAAGAAATTAACTTGTGGGTAATCTGCCCAGTTGACAAACCAATCCTCTCCTGCCTGAATCAATTTTTTTTCACCCAATCCATCTTCCTGCAGAATAGCCCAAAAGAATTGGTTGTACCCTTGTGCACTTTCTACCCAAGAGAGATAAATATTGTCTTGGGATACGAAAAGGTGTGGTAAATGTATGTCAGCAGATATAGCTTTTATTTCGGGGCCCTTTTTGAATAGAGCGGATTCAGAATGAAAGTCTGAAGTTTTTTCTTTACAGGATAGAAAAGCAATAATTGAGACCAAAAAGATCAGAGCAGTCCACCTAGTGTTTAATACCTCCCCCATCACTCCGATACGACCAGTTTAAAGCCTTCCCCATGTACAGTGATTATTTGGACTTTCGGATCTTCTTTTAAAATTTTCCTGATTTTGCTAAGGTAAACATCCATACTTCTGGCATTGAAATAGGAATCATCTCCCCATATCTGTTTCAAGGCATGGCTTCTATTGACCAATTTATTCACTTCAGAAGCCAATAAGCGAAGGAGCTCATTTTCTTTGGAAGTCAATTTGTGTGTTCCTGATGGACTTTTGATATATTGTTCGTCATAATGCAGTTCAAAGTCTCCAAAATTATACACTTTGAGGCCCTGAATTTCGCTGCTTTTTTGGGTTCTTCTCAGGATTGCAGCGATCCTCAGCAAGAGTTCTTCCATACTAAAAGGCTTGGTGATGTAGTCATCGGCACCAATTTTGAGTCCTTCTATGATATCATCTTTCAGGTTTTTGGCTGTCAGATAAATGATAGGTAAATCTTCCTGGACTTTTTTAATTTCTTTCCCAAGTGTGAATCCATCCTTTTTGGGCATCATGATATCCAAAATTGCAAGGTCAAACTTGTCTTTTTTGAATTTTGACCAACCTTCTTCTCCATCACGACACAATATGGTTTCATAACCTTTCATGCTGAGGTACTCCTGAAGGATGTCCCCTAAGTTAGGGTCGTCTTCCACTACTAAAAGTCTTGCTTTGCTCATTGCTTTTTGGGGAGTTTTATGGTAAATGTACTTCCTTTTCCTGGTTCACTGTTGACCTGTATTTCACCTTGATGGGCTTCCAACATGGTTTTGACATATGCTAATCCTAATCCAAATCCTTTTACATCATGGACATTTCCTGTGGGTACCCTGTAGAATTTATCAAATATTTTCCTGACTGCTTCTTTGGACATGCCAATCCCATTATCGGTAACGGATATGAATATAAAACCGTTTTCATCCCATGCTTTTAACTTGATTAAGGGTGTTGCACTACAGTATTTGATAGCATTATCTAAGAGGTTATTGAGTATGTGTGCTAAATGAAAAGCATCTGCTTCCAGGTTGGGGTCTGAAAATCGGGTTTCCAGATCAATCTGCCCGCCTTTGTTTTCTACCTGCAGCAGTACATGTGCCTTGGCCGATTCCAAAATATCGTGCAGGTTCAACCACTCCATATTCAGCTTGAAATCTTTTTTTTCAAGGGTCGCTGCTTGAAGCACTTTTTCTACCTGAGTACCCAGCCTTTTATTCTCATCTTTTATAATGCCTATATACCTGTTTCTAAAAGTATCCTGATTGACGAGTTCAGGGTCTTGTAAGGCTTCTACTGCAAGACTAACTGTTGCGATCGGGGTTTTGAATTCATGGGTCATGTTATTGATGAAATCATTTTTGATTTCTGAGAGGTTCTTTTGTTTGATTATCACCTTGATCGCATAAATAAAACAGAAGATTACAATGCCGATGAAAAGCATTGAACTCAGTACAGGAAGCCAGATTTGTTGGAGTATAAAGAGCCGTTTATTGGGGAAATGGATCAAGATGGCATTTTCTTTACCTAGTAGATCGCTGGGGAATAGTTTTGCTTGTATACCAGTAGCCATCCTTTCTGTGTTCTGTATTGCCCCAATAGGTATCATTTGGTTTTGGTCATTGATAATGGCCAGGTCAAAAGGCTGCTCGATGCCTTTTTCTTTCAAATGGTTTCTGATTAGGGGTTTGATTTGGGTGGTATCTACACGATCCAGTATGTTTTTTTGACCTTCCAGTAATTCTTCCAAGACCTGGTTCATGGCTTCAATTTTCATATTGGTCCTTCGTATTTTTTCCTAAGGCATCCCTGGGTATATTGTATACCTCTTCGAATTCCTGTTCTAGAGGAAACCTTCCAGGGGTATTTCCAGCACCCTCCATTTGGTTGAAAAACTGCAGTTGTCTTTCCCTTTCCTGCAAAAGTATTTCCATTTCATCAGGGGTAAAAATAGAGGAAGCGATTTGTGGGGTCAAATATGTAAAGAAATTATCCAGATCAGTGAAAAGAGACAGGTCATAACCCCTGGACTCCACCAATCTTCTAAACCTTTGGCTTACTGTAGGCATGGGTTGCTGCATGATAGAGTCAGTCACAGAAGGTCTTCTTCTATTGATGGGACGTTGTCGGACTATCACGTCAATGGGTTCTATTTTTTGGAATAATAATTTTTGAGCCAAAGTATCTTTGGCCAGATAGGATAGAAAAATATCACTGGTTTCCTCTTTTTCAAGTTGCTCCATGGCTAAGGAAAGTGCCTGATATACATTCTGTTCAAAGTTTTCCTCGTTGATGCGCAAGGCATTGTTTACCCAATAATATTGAAATCCTATCAGTCCAATGCTGGCAATGGACATGAGTAAGATGATTAATTTCATTTGGGATTTAGACATGGTACAAATTTACAGGATAATCGCCGACCGCTTGGGAGCTTAACAATTTTTAACAGGCTTAATCCACACTTATATATAAAGATAGCCTTAATTCGCTTTAAATTCGGTGTTTGAATTGTTTCTTAAATTTACAAAAGCACTATAAAAGCAAAAAGGGGAGATCAATATCTCCCTTTTTTATTGGCTTGCTATCCTTATCTTTGCGGTTTAAGATACAATTCATGGAAATCAAGGACAATCGATATGAAATTCAGGGCATAGGACTTGCTGCGCTGGCCAAAGATTACGGAACACCGCTCTATGTATATGATGGAGAGAAGATCCTGCAACAGGTCAAGCGCCTGCAGGATGCTTTTTCTACTGTAAATCTGAAAATCAAATATGCCACTAAAGCTCTGTCAAACATCAATATTTTGAAATTGATGAAAAAAGCTGGGACAGGTGTTGATGCGGTGTCTATAGAGGAGGTTAGACTTTGTCTACATGCTGGTTTTGAGCCGCATGAAATCATGTACACGCCCAATAGCGTATCTTTTGATGAGTTCCAGGAGGCGGTTGAGCTAGGCGTAATGATCAATATTGATAACATTCCCATGTTGGAGCATTTTGGCACATATTATGGGAATCAAGTACCCATTTGCATCCGGCTAAATCCCCATATTCTGGCAGGAGGAAACGCCAAAATTTCCGTTGGACATATAGACAGTAAATTTGGCATTTCTATCCTTCAGCTTAAGCACGTTTTGAAGGTAGTTGAGGCCTATAACCTTAACATTATTGGGCTTCATGTGCATACTGGGTCTGATATCTTGGATGCAGAAGTTTTTTTGAAAGGTGCTGAAATACTGTTTGATGCTGCAAGAGAATTTAAAGGATTGAAATTTTTGGATTTTGGTGGAGGTTTTAAAGTGGCCTACAAACCGGGAGATATTGCCACTGATATTCAGGATGTAGGAATTAAAGTATCCAAAGCCTTTAAAGCATTTTGTAAGGAGTATGGTACCGATCTCGAAATTTGGTTTGAGCCAGGTAAATTTCTTGTTTCTGAAGCGGGCTACTTATTGGTTAAGGTAAATGTAATTAAATCGACCCCTGCCTCTACTTTTGTTGGGGTTGATTCCGGGTTGAACCACCTGATCAGACCTATGATGTACGATGCCTATCATGGCGTAGTGAACATCTCCAAACTCGAAGGGCCGGAAAGGGTTTATACCATTGTAGGCTACATTTGCGAGACCGACACTATTGCCGCAGATAGGAAGTTGAAAGAAGTACAAGAGGGAGATATTATTGCCATCAAAAATGCCGGAGCTTACGGATTCAGTATGTCATCTAACTACAATTCCAGGTTAAGGCCAGCTGAAGTCTTATTGCTTCATGGAAAGGCTTACGTGATCAGAGAAAGAGAAACTTTTGAGGATATCCTCAAGCATCAAGTTGATATTGGCTTGTGATCTCATTTATTTGAATTGATGACCGGAAAAGTTTCTTTTCCGGTTTTTTTATACCTCTTTGGACCAAATCCTGCAAAAAACAGTATTTTCTTTAATTTTTTTTCAGACAACCATTTTTGGTCCTATTGCATTTCAAATCTGAAAAAAAGCAGGAGACTTAACAAAATTTGAATATTGTACTATATAGAGAAAAATTAAACTTTTTTAAGTAGAATTTCATTTTTGCTCAGAGTATCAAATACTTGCTTTTTCGATATTTTATTTGATAAATTAATAAAAAACAAACACTGTTAGCTATATCGTTTTGTTTTATTCAAATAGCATAAAATTTTATTTTAAAAAATGAAATACAAAATCATTGTTTTAAAAGGCAATTTATGCTAGGCTAAACTATAAGTCAAACGTCATATCATGTCAGGCAATTGGAAAATATGGGTTATGTGTTTGATGCTGATTTTTCAGCATCAGGTAACAGCCATGTCTTTGCCAAGCGGATTTTGGGGATATGATACCAAGAGCCAAAGCCTTGGCTTATTGATGGAAGGGAGTGATTCAGGAGAAATAGAAGTCAAGGTTTCAGGGAAGCTGGCACTCTGTCACCACATGGACCGTGGACATATTATACTTGAGGTTACAGGTGGAGTTCCCCCCTATGACTTTACATGGAACAATCACGATAAGAGTCAAAACAGATACAATCTTTTCTCAGGAACCTACACTGTTTTTATTAAAGACAGCCAAGGACAAAGGCATGAAGAAAGAATTGTTATTCAGCCCCCCTTTCCATTGATCATTGAAATGGATAGTGTTGAACCTGCTACTTGCTCGGGTAAACCGGATGGAATGGCCAAACTAAATATTCGTTTTGGGAGAGGAGAGCCTTATAAAATCATATGGAGCCATGGCTTGGAGGATGAATTGGTGGCCACAGAATTATTGCCTGGGGATTATACCGTTAGGGTGATAGACATGTATAACTGCGATGCTACCCTGAGTTTTGAAATCAAGTCAAATGCGGCATCACTTGAGCTTAGTGAAGAAATCAAAACAGCAAGTTGTACAGAGGGTACTCTAGGGTCTATCGTGCTGAATGTTACAGGGGGAACTGCTCCTTTTACATTTGCCTGGTCCAATGGACAAACTACCAAAGATATTTTTGATCTGGAGCGAGGGACTTATGAAGTTACGGTCAAAGATCAAGTTGGCTGTTCGATCACAAAATCTTTTGAAGTTCAGTCTCCTGAGGCAGTTGAAGTGACAGTCGCCAGGGTGGAGCATAACCATTGCTTTGGTGCAGAGGAGGGAGAAATCGAAATTGAGGTAAAAGGAGGTAAAGCACCCTACTCCTTTTCTTGGAGTAATGGTGCGAAAACGCAAAACCTGAACAGGCTGAAAGGAGGTACCTATACCTTAAATGTAAGCGATGCTTTAGGTTGTACCATAGAAACCGTGGTTGAAATAGCGCAACCGCAGGAGTTTTCAGCAAGAATCGAAACAGCCTTGGATTTGGACTGTGAGTCCGGAGAAGCAATAGGCTTCGCATGGGTAAGCATTCAAGGTGGAGAAGCTCCCTATACCATTCTTTGGGGTAATGGAGAAGAGGGCAAGCAAGAGATTGAATTCAGGCAATCTGGAGAAATTACAGTAGAGGTTTTTGATGATGCGGGATGTAAGGTAAGTGAAAAAGTGAGGGTATCCTTTCCTTTTGACCACAACATAGCCAATCGGATAGATTTTAATGTAAGGAAGTTATCTATTTCTTCTGAAAAAGAAGTGCATGTTTTGGAACCTTTGGTTTTTGAAAGCGAAATTTCCGAAGATTTTATAGCCTGGGAATGGGATTTTGGGGATGGTTCTAAAGCCATGGAGAAAGACCCTGTACACATATTCAATAATCCAGGAGAATTCAATGTTACACTTAGGGCTTATGATATTTATGGTTGCTCATCCTTACAGAGCAGGACAGTTAATGTGTTGAATCAGGAGGAATGGGTCACTATACCCAATGCTTTTACACCTAACGGAGATGGGTTGAATGATGTATTCCAGCCGGTAATTAGGGGTTTAACCCAATTTGAAATGGATATTTTTAATCATTGGGGAGAACACCTTTATACTTCCAAAGGACTGGAGATTGCAGGCTGGGATGGCACTTACAAAGGCCAACTTTTGCCCAGGGGTAATTATGTGTATAAAATTCAATATACCACCATCAGCGGTGAAACGGTACAGAAAACTGGGACCATGACTTTAGTGCGTTAATTCTATGAAGAAATTATTTTTGATATTAACCTTTTTGTTATCAGCCAACTTGCTTAAGGCTCAGGATATTCAATTTTCCCAGTTTTATGCTGCGCCCATTTTTTTGAATCCTGCTTTTGCCGGGTCTTCGGAGATGACCCGTTTTGGGGTAAATTACCGGAATCAGTGGCCAGGATTGGACCACAGTCTAAATGCTTATTCTGCATATTTTGATCACTATTTTTTCAATCTTAATTCGGGTGTAGGACTTATCTTGAACGGTATGAATGAAACCATGGCAGGACTAAGTACCTCCGAGGTGGGCCTGGCCTATTCCTACAGGTTACAATTGGGGTTCAACAGTTTCTTGCGTCTGGGTGGACAGGCCAGCTTCTTTTCTCGGGATGCCAATTTCAACCAATTTGTCTTCGGAAGTCAGATTGACCGCGGTACAGGGGCCATTGGAGATTTCAGCGGTGAATTATTTGGTCCTGATAGCAGGCATAGGTATGTGGATTATCATTTTGGGATGTTGTTTAACAATGAGTTTGGATGGTTTGGCATTTCAGCTCATCATGTCACACAACCTAATGTATCTTTTGTTGATGACCAGATTTCCAGGTGGCCCATGAAACTTTCTGCACATGGAGGATTGAAATTTGATCTGTCTAATGGAGGGGCTAGCAATTATATGAATAATACCCAAAACCAAAGAGAATTGATTTTGGCTTTTAATTATAAACATCAGGACCCATTTAATCAGCTGGATGTAGGAGCACAGATTCATTTACAACCCATTGTGCTTGGCCTTTGGTATCGAGGGTTACCCTCTTTTGGCAATGCCATGCCTAATAATGAATCCCTGATTGGGCTTTTAGGAGTTTCTTTGGGGAATGGCTTGGATATAGGATACAGTTATGATTTTACTTTATCCCAATTGGGTCAGGCCAATACTGGGGGAGCCCATGAAGTTTCTATGAGACTTTCATTCCTGGCGGGTGATGCAAAACAATCCGGGAGAAAGGCAAGCATGCTACCCTGCTTTAAATATTGATTTTTCTAGGGTTAAATTTTTATTTTTAAACAATCAGCAGTGAAAGGGATTATTTGACAATAGTCCCTTTAATTATGCCCAAGATTTTGAGATTGATTTTAGGTGATCAGCTTAACAGGCAGCACAGCTGGTTCCGACAAAAAAACGATAAGGTGTTGTATGTTCTGATGGAAGTGCGTCAGGAAACAGATTATGTGAATCACCACATCCAAAAGGTTATAGGATTTTTTCTGGCCATGAGGAATTTTGCCCAATGGTTGGAATCCCAAGGCCATCATGTCCTGTATTTAACACTAGATCATCCTGATAATCAACAATGTTTGGATAAAAACCTTTCCCGTATTATTAAGGAAAACCATATTGACCTGTTTGAATACCAACTGCCGGATGAGTATAGGTTGGATGAGCAGTTGAGTATTTTTTCCGCCCATTCTTCCACCCAAGTGAGGGTTTATGATACAGAGCACTTTTTGTGCTCACGGGAATTTTTAGGAGAATTTTTCAAAGGTAAAAAAACCTATTTGATGGAGTCTTTTTACCGGGAAATGAGGAAAAAGTATGATATCTTGATGGATGGGCGAGAGCCTTTGACAGGTAAGTGGAACTATGATCATGACAATAGAAATAAATTAAAAGATCCACTTTTATTAAAACCTGCAAAAACTTTCAGAAGGGATGTTACAGATTTGGTTGAACTGCTCAGGGCTCAAGGCGTAGCTACCATTGGTGACATTCAAGAAGAGAACTTTGAATGGCCGGTAACCCGTGAGGAAGGGCTTCAGGTACTTGATTATTTTTGTAGCAAGTTGCTTCCCTATTTTGGAATGTATCAAGATGCCATGTTTACCGGTGATGCATTTCTTTTTCATAGTAGATTGAGCTTTTTGTTGAACAGTAAATTACTTGCTCCTTTGGAAGTTGTGGAAAAGGTTGAAAAGTATTGGTTGGAAAATCAGGATGCGGTAGATATAGCCCAAGTGGAGGGTTTTATCCGGCAAATCATAGGTTGGAGAGAGTACATGAGGGGCGTATATTGGGCAAAAATGCCTGCATATGCGGAAATGAATTTCTTTGGACACAAAAGAAAGCTTCCCCAATACTTCTGGACAGGTGATACCAAGATGAATTGTCTCCAGCATGCCATCGGACAATCATTGGGAAAGTCTTATGCCCATCATATCCAAAGGTTGATGGTTACTGGAAATTTCATGCTCTTAGCAGGGATTCATCCGGATGAAGTGGATGCCTGGTACTTAGGTATTTATATTGATGCCATTGAATGGGTGGAAATCACCAATACCAGAGGCATGAGTCAATTTGCAGATGGAGGTATTGTAGGTACCAAACCCTATGTCAGTTCGGCCAATTACATCGACAAAATGAGTGATTATTGTTCGGGCTGTTTTTATAACAAACAAAAAAAGACAGGGGAAAAGGCCTGTCCTTTTAATAGCTTGTACTGGCATTTTTACCATAGGCATGAGGACAAACTTACCAAAAATCCCAGGATTGGTATGATGTACAGGACTTGGGCCAAAATGAAAGACAAGGAAGAAATCCTAAAACAAGCGGACTACTATTTGGAAAATATAGAGTCCCTATAATTTAAGGTATACGGTTGTGGTTTTTCATCATTTGGATCACCTCGTCCAATGGTAAGGCTTGTACAGTTCTTCCCTCTTTGCCTGTCATGGTTTTTGCTGCAAAGAGGGAATTGATGATGGCCTCTTCAGTAGCTTCTATGGTTGCTAAAAATAAAGGAGACATGTCATCATTTCTCAAAAGCGATCTTTCTTCCAGATTTAGGGACTTTTCATTGTGCTTTACCCTGTTTTTTTCATAGGTTGAAAAAGCAATCACATAATCACCGGAGCCATTGGAAGCAATACCGCCGGTTTTCGCAAGTCCCATCATAGCCCTTTGGGCCATGCGCTTTAAGTTCCTTTCGTCTACAGGGGCATCTGTAGCCACGATGATCATGCAAGATCCATCAGCAGATTCCAATTGATTTTTGAAACTGTATTGGCCCAATAATTTTCCGATAGGTACGCCATCAATTTGCAGCACACCCCCAAAATTGCTCTGTACCAACACCCCAACATGAAATCCACCGAGGTTTTCAGGAAGTTTTCGGGAAGAGCTGCCTATACCTCCCTTAAATCCAAAAGCGACAGTACCAGTTCCTGCACCTACATTGCCTTCTTCCACCATTCCTGACTTGGCATTTTGAATCGCAGCAATCACGTCTTCTATGCTTACATGTTGACCTCTAATGTCATTCAAATACCCGTCATTGGTTTCTCCCACCACGGCATTGACAGATTGAACAGCCTCATTGCCGGCTTGGGATAAGGTGTATGTGATGATTCCTTGGAGGCCAGTGGCAACATTGAGGGTGTTTGTCAGTACGATTGGACTTTCCAGGTTTCCCAACTCTTCGATTTGGGTACTCCCTGCCAATTTTCCAAAACCATTTCCCACAAAAACTGCTGCAGGGACTTTTTCCTGAAAGAGATTTCCTTCATGGGGCAAAATGGCAGTCACTCCTGTCCGGATATCTTCTCCCTTTATTTTGGTTACATGAGCTACTTTTACGCCGGCGACATCTGTAATATTGTTATAATAGCCGGGTTCCATAACACCGATCTGAATACCAAAATCGCGGGCTCTATTTTGGGCCTTAGCTTGCATCATGGTCAAGAGAAGAAGAGAAGGAATAATGAATTTTAGAACCATTTTTTTTCGATTTTCACATCAAAACCACTTGATGAGGCTTTGAATTATTTTTTTGCCCGTAAATCCATATGGGGGGAATAAGGGTTTTGAAGCTGTAAAACCTATTCTTTGTTGTAGGACCGCTTTTTCATTGCTGAAAGCTAAAAAGCCAAAATGCCCGTGCGCCTTACCCAGCCCACTGTTATTTACACCTCCGAAAGGCAGTTCATTTTGAAGGAAATGCAGGACACAGTCATTGGAAACTGCCCCACCCGAAGAAGTGGTCTTAAATATATGCTTGATTGTGTCACTGTTTTTGGAAAATGCATAAAGCGCCAGTGGTTTGGGCCTGGCATTGATATATGTAATGGCTTCAGCCAACTCATCAAAGGTCACTATGGGAAGGATGGGACCAAAGATTTCTTCCTGCATTACTTCCATATTGTCTTCTACAGTAGTCAATATGGTCGGCTCAAAAAAACATTCATTCTCATCCACATAGCCGCCACAATATATTTGAGCCCCTTTACGCTCTGCATCTGCCAAGAGATGCTTGAGCCTTTTCAAGTGTTTGACGCTGACAATTCTGGCATAATCTTTCGACTTTTCTACACCCTTGCCAGAGGGGTCATACATTTTTGCAACCTGAACTTTTAGTGCTTCTGCAAATGCAGGCTGAATTGACCGTTGGACCAAGATGTAGTCTGGAGCAATGCAGGTTTGGCCACAATTTACAAATTTCCCCCAAACAATTTTTTCTGCAGCATCTTGAATATCAGCTTCCCTGTCAATGATAGCTGGAGATTTACCCCCAAGTTCCAGTGTAACTGAGCTCAGGTTTTCTGCCGCCGCTTTCATGATGATTTTTCCTACCGATGGGCTACCTGTAAAAAAGATATGATCAAATGGTTTGGCAAGTAATTGTTGGGCAACTTCCACTTCACCTTCAAAGACCGCCACTTGGGCTTTGTCGAATGTTTCTTCCACCAACCTTCTGATCAGGGCAGCAGTGTGCGGGGTCAATTCAGAGGGTTTGATGATGGCCGTACAGCCCGCAGCCAAAGCAGATACCAAAGGCCCCATTGCCAGGTTAAAGGGATAATTCCATGGTGAGATAATCAGGCAAACCCCTTTAGGTTCGTAATGTATATAGGAATTACTGCCCAGCATGGTCAATGGCGTGCTTACCTTTTTGGGTTTCATCCAGGTTTCAAGATTTTTGATGGCATGTTTGATTTCCGAGCTGACCACAAAAATTTCGCTGATATCAATTTCAGGATAGGGTTTTTTGAAATCAGCAAAGATGGCTCTCCTTATATCTTCCTGATGTTCATTGATCCAGTTTTGCAGTTTTTTTAATAGGGCAATCCTCTGGATAGCTGGACTTTGCCGCATTTTCAAGGATTGTGTCTTTTGCAAATTGAATACTTCATCGATTCCTGTGTGTTTGACCTCTTGACTGACTTGCTCCATATGTGATAATGCTTTAAAATTCTGTCCTTTCAATTTAGTACAAATTTTGTTAGCTTGAAATTTTTGTTTAGTTTGATTGTCCTAATTTTAAAACCATTTGGTGTTAACACTCGTTATTTTACCATCACCCTAACAAATAAGATTATGCAGTGGAGTTTGGAAAGGATTATTCCCCAAGGAATTTTGGGAGATAATCAAAGGATGAGGTTGGTTAAAGAATACCTCAAAAAAATCAAAACAGAAAAATTAAGTAAAACGAAGAGGAGCTAAACGCTCCTTTTTTTATGCCCTTTTTTAATTCAATCATTTAGCAAAACACTCCGCCAGGTCATTTTTTAGCTGTAAAAACCCAATAAAATCCATTAAAAAGCATTTCAAAACATAAAAAATGCATTTAATAAAAAATATTTTTTCAAATATGCTTGACATGAAAATCAAAAAAGTGTATGTTTACAGCAAAAATAAGCATTTGTTAACTTTGGTTTTCAAATACTTAGAGAGAATAGACCGAAAAAGAAGAATAGGAGAATTTTTACTGACTGCTTAACAATCCAAAATTCAAGTAAAACTATCCTGCTTTTAGGCAAACAAATTTGAAATGCTGCCTGGTCTTGATTCATCAAATAAACCGATAGAAAGAGATGGGAAAGATTTTTAGTATTTTGTTTATTTCGGTGTTGTTTTTGGCAATTCCGAATCTGTCTGAGGGGCAGCAGCTGCCCCAGTTCAGCCAGTACATGTTCAACGGTCTTCATATCAATCCCGGATATGCGGGATACAAGAGTGAGGGTTATGTTCAGAGTACT